>CAVRDN010000001.1:0-33233 GCA_963719675.1 uncultured Alphaproteobacteria bacterium
TCGTAACCGTCAGCGCGCCATCGAGTATCGGCAACTTTTATACCCCTACATCCTCGGGAGTGAATTCAACGGCGGTTTCGGCGGTCGAGCATGAGCTGGACGAAGTCCTCGGCGGCGGCGGCGCCGGCACGACCTTGACCGATACATCGTCCGGCAACCCCTCATATCTCGGGCCCACGGATCTCTATCGCTACGCGTCCACGGGGGGCTGCACCGCCGCGACCGGGCTGAGCCACACGCTGTCCTGGAACGACAACTCCGCCACCATCGCTTGTTATTCGCTCGATGGCGGTGAAACAGCGTTCGCGCAGTTCAATCAATCCGGGGGCGGGTCCGATTACGGTGACTTTACCCTGCCCAATCCGGCCATTCAGGACGCTTACGAGCCCAGTACCAACGCGCCGGTCTATTCGACGCTGTCCCCCGAATACATCATGATGGAGTCAATCGGATACAATCCCGTGCCGGAGCCTTCCATTCTCGGTCTGTTCGCCATTTCCGTCGTCGGTCTCGGATGGCGGCGTGTGTCGCGCCGCGGCGTGAGCCCGGCCCAGGCCTGAACCGAGAGGCGGAGAGCATCCTGTCGCGCCCGTCGTTGGCAAGGACCTCGACCGATGAAGCCGCCGATTCGAATCGCCGTCCTGCATTTCTCGCACGAGACGGTGACGTTCCTGCCCAACGACACCACCCTGGCGGACTTCGTTTATCCAGGCTCGCCGGCCGCGGGTGAGGCGCTGCTGACCTTCGATCCGCGCGGCTACATGGGTGGCTTCGTGAAGATGGCGCGCGAGTTCGACCAGGTTGAACTGGTCGGCATCGAATCGCCGCTTTGGCCGCGAACCGGGACCGGGTCCGGCTGGATCACCACGGAGGCGTTCGAGACGTTCGTGGGCAAAATGATCGAGGAACTGCGCATACAGGGTCCGTTCGACGGCTGCTATCTTTGTGTCCATGGCGCCGCCGGTGTGCGAGGCGTGCCGCGGCCGGAAGCGGAACTGGCAAAGCGGGTGCGCGCGGCGATCGGTCCCGCCGCGTTCATCGCCGGCACGTTCGATCCGCACGGCAACGAGGACGAGGAATTCCTGCGCCACGCCAACATGGCCTTCGCGGTGAAATACTTTCCGCACTACGACGGCTACCTGCAGGGCGAGCGCGCGGCCCGCTGCCTGGTACGCGCCATTCGCGGCGACTACGCGCCGGCCCACGTGACGCGGCGAGTGCCGATCATTTCGCCCACCGTCTTCCAATGGACCGGCGCCTCGCCCTGGATGGACCTGGTGCAGCGCGCCCTGACGTGGGAGGCGCGCGAGCCGGACCTGTTCGTCAACTTCTTCTTCGGCTTCCCTTGGTCGGATGTGCCCGATGTCGGCATGACCTTCCAGGTTCTCACCAACGACAACCCGACCCTGGCCCGCGAAGTGGCCGACGACATGGCGGCCAGCGCGTGGCGCCAGCGCGAGGCGCTGTTGCACACGGCGAAGATCCATTCGATCGACGCGGGCGTGGCGGCGGCGAAGTTGGCGGTCGCGAACGGCTCCGGGCCGGTCGTGCTCGCCGACCACAGCGACCGTTCCGGCTATGCCACCTGGCTGCTGCGCGCGGTGATCGAGCAAGGTCTGTCGCGGGTGCTGATCGGAACCGTGGCGGACGCCAAGGCGATCGCCAGCCTGGTGACGAACAACGCCAGGATCGGCGATGAGGTCGATATTCTCGTCGGTGGCCTGGCCGATGAATCGGCTGGCCTGCCGGTGCGGATCCAGGGCCGGGTCGTGGGTATCAGCGAGGCACCGCGGGGAGTGAAGGGCCACTCCTGGTTCCATATCGGGTTTGGTAACGGCAACGTCCTGATCGTCAGCCCGTATCTGGCCCAGATCATCGAGCCATCGACCTTCACCGGCCTCGGCATCGATGTGGCGGACTTCGACGTGTTCGCCATCAAGTCCCGCGTGCACTTCCGCCGCGGGTTCGACGACAGCGGCTTTGCGAGGACGATCCTGCTGGTGGAACCTGAGCAGCCGTTCCTCGGCACCGTCCGGCTGGACGCGTTGCCCTACCGGAACGTCGACCTCAAGGCGTTCTACCCGTACGGAAGCCCGGTGTTTCCGGCCGCGTGACCCCCGCGCCGCCGCGAGCCGGCGGTCACCGGTCGCGCGGCCGGATTCGGCGCTACTGGGCGGCCGCCGCCATGGATCGCGCGCTCGCCACCGGCCGATACGCCCGCAGGAACGTGCGAATATGGCGCACCGCCAGCGGAATCTTGTCGGGAGTGTCCTTCCACGGATAGAGGCTCACCTGCGCGTTCGGCGCCAGATGCACGACTTCCATGGCGACGGCATACGGGTGCGCCGGCACGTCGTCCGGCAACACCAGAATCGGGGTCTGACAGCCACGCACGAAATCGCGGCCAACGGTGTAAACGAAGTCGCCGCGCTTACGGTACATATTGGTCAGAAAGGTATCGACCATCGGCATCGTGATGTCCGGCCGCCGGGCGCACAGCTCCGGTCCCCAATTTTTCATGTTGTTGTCATAGGAGAGGGTGGGCATCTCGGGACGCCAGCCACTGGGCTGCGCCGGCACCGCCGCGATGACGCGGTCGCCCGCACGCTGCAACATGTTCCAGATGAACGGCCCGCCAATGCAGAAGCCGAGCACCAGGAATTTTTGGATGCCCAGATGATCCATCAGGCCGAGTTGGTCGTCGGTGTAGGCGTCCCATGGCCGGTCGGTCTCAAGCGGGCCCGTCGACTCGCCGCCCTTGGCATTGCGCAGATCGGCGGCGATGACGCGGAATTCGTCCTTGAACGCGTCGAACGGATTGAACGGGTGGCTCGAACTCGCCAGTCCCGCGATCGTCGAGTTCAGTCCGCCGCCGGGGATGACAAGCAGTGGAAAGCCGGAGCCGGCCTCCTCGTAATGGATGCGGACGTCGCCTTTTTCATAGAACGGCATGTTGGTTTCTCCCTGCGAAGTGAGGCGTCGGATCACCTGTGCGGCCGTGCGCGCCTCGGGATACGCCGGGCACACAACCGCCGACGTTTCCGAGATGGCGGAATTTCGGAGTATCACCCAAATTTCGTAACCGCCAATCCCTGGGCGTGTGAAGCCCGGATCCCAGCGACAAAGCGTTGAGCGCCGCTATGGTTTCGACAGTTTCGCGAGAATGCGCTCCAGATCTTCATACGCGACGGGCTTGACCAAATGATGATCGAACCGTGCCTCGGACGCCAGCGACTTGTCCTTCTGCTGGCCCCAGCCCGTCTGCGCGATGATCAGCGCGTCCTTGAACAACTCGTCCTGGCGAAATGCCCGGCAGACGGCGTACCCATCCATCACCGGTAAACCGATGTCCAAAAGAATGGCGTCCGGCCTGAATTCCCGCGCCGCCTGAAGCGCCAGCCGCCCGTCATGAACGAGCGAATAGTGATGTCCCATCTCCTCCAACATCCAGCCGATTGTCTGAGCAACCTCAACGTTGTCGTCTATGACGAGAACCTTCAGCGGCTGGACCGGAGCCGGGGGCGCCGCCGACGATTCGTTTCGCGGTTGCGTTTCCGCCGTGTCGGACGCCAGCGGGATCCGGATGGTGAAAACACTCCCCTGACCGGGCCCCGAGCTTTCCGCGCTGACCGAGCCATCATGCATGGCCACGAGCTGCTTCACGAGCGCCAGACCAATCCCGAGCCCGCCTTTCGCGCGGTCGGTGTGATTCTCGACCTGGGTAAAGAGTTGAAACACCCTCGACCGCATATCGGCGGGGATCCCGAGACCGTTGTCGGACACCGCGATCACCGCCTCATCGCCATCGGTCCGTAGCGACAAACCGATGCGTCCGCCTTCCGGTGTGTATTTCGCGGCGTTGTTCAGCAGGTTGCCAACGACCTGCGCCAGACGTGTCAGATCGGCATCGAGCCAGATCGGCTCGGGCGGCACATCGACCGTCAGCGAATGCCGCGCGGCGTCGATAAGCGGTCGGCTCGATTCAACTGCGGAACGAACAATGTCCGCCGCCTGAATCCTCTCTTTGCGCAGCACGATCTTGCCCTGGCTGACACGCGAAACATCGAGCAGGTCGTCGATCAGACGGACCAGATGCACGAGTTGCCGGTCCATCATGTCGCGAATTTCCATCGCGTTCGCGGTGTCGGGGCTTTTGCGAAGGATGTCCAACCCATGGCGAATTGGCGCGAGCGGATTGCGCAGTTCGTGCGCCAGGGTGGCGAGGAACTCATCCTTGCGGCGATCCGCTTCCTCCAGCGCGTCGGAGTGTGCCTTGAGTTCGTCGCGCTGCATGGCGATCTGTTGCCGTTGACGGTAAAGCTCGAAAAACACATCCGCCTTGCTGCGCAGAATGTCGGATTCAATCGGCTTATGAATGAAATCGACGGCACCCGCCTCATAGCCGAGAAAATGCCGGCGGCTATCGGCGTTGCCCGCCGTCACGAATATGATCGGGACCCGGCGCGTGCGTTCGTTGCCGCGCATCAGTTCAGCCAACTCGAAGCCGTTCAGGCCGGGCATCTGCACATCGACCAGCGCCAGCGCGATATCGTTCTGAAGCAACAACTCGAGCGCTTCGTCGCCCGAGCGCGCCTTCAGCAGCACAAGCCCGTCACGGCGCAGCAAGGCCTCGAGTGACAGGAGATTCTCCTCCAGATCATCGACCAGACAAAAAGTAAACGGGGCTCATGATCGGTGTCATGCCTTTCCTACGTCTTGTAGATAGACCGCGATCTCTTTGAGAGACATAACGCGAGCGTCCGGACATTCGGCGATCGCCGCTTCGGGCATCGCCGCGGCGTAGGCTCCCGCGGGATTTTGCGCGATGGCCGTACCGCCCGCCGCGGCGACAGCCTTCAGACCTTTCGCGCCATCCTGATTGGCGCCGGTCAGAACGATGGCGATCAGGCCCGCACCATAAGCGTCGGCGGCACTCTCGAACAGGACGTCGATCGACGGGCGGGACCACAGAACGGGATCATCGTTGGACAGGGACAGGCGTTTGTCCATTTCCACCAGCAGGTGATAGTCCGGTGGCGCGAGATAGACCGGTACCGCCGCTGATCGGTTCTTTGTCCTCGGCCTCGTGGACCTCGATGGCGCATTTGGCCCGCAGGAGTTCAGCCAGGATGCTTTTTTTGTCGGCCGGCAGATGGACGACGACAAACACCGGGAACCTGTAATCGCCCGGCAGAGCCGGAAGGATGACCGACAATGCCTCCAACGCGCCCGCGGACGCGCCAATGACGACCGCCTTGGCCGAAAGTCCCATCAC
The DNA here is from genome assembly GCA_963719675.1 of uncultured Alphaproteobacteria bacterium. Taxonomy (GTDB): domain Bacteria; phylum Pseudomonadota; class Alphaproteobacteria; order Acetobacterales; family Acetobacteraceae; genus Rhodopila. The sequence goes on from CAVRDN010000001.1 coordinate 5,276, forward strand.
TCGGCCCGCCTTTGATAGATTTTCTCTTCCCGTACGCAGTCCAGGAACGATCCCGCGTGCTCGGAGAACCGCATGCTTTCCTTCGAACCGAGCCCCAGAAACCCCTTCCGCGCCAGCGAGTCCCTGAACAGGCCCAACGCCCGGTCCTGCAAGGCGCGGTCGAAATAGATCAGAACGTTGCGACAGGATATCAGGTGCACCTCGGCGAACACGGCGTCGGTCACAAGGCTATGATCCGAGAACACCACCTGTTTGCGGAGGCTTTTGTCGAATGAGGCTCTGCCGTAAGCCGCGCTGTAATAGTCGGAGAGCGACGATTTCCCGCCCGACTTTCGATGATTTTCCGTAAAGAGTTGGATGCGGTCGAGATCGTAAATCCCGGCTTCGGCTTTGCGCAGCGCATCGTGGTTGATGTCCGTCGCGTAGAACAGCGTGCGTTGCTCGAGACCTTCCTCGCGGAAAAGAATCACGAAGGAATACAGTTCCTCACCGCTGCTGCAGCCGGCGATCCAGACCTTGAGCGACGGATAGGTGAGCAGGTGGGGGACGACTTTCTCGCGGATCGCCAGGAAATAGGACGGGTCGCGAAACATTTCACTGACCTGTACGGTCAGATAACCCAGAATGCGGGCCAGCATGGCGGGATCATGCAGCAGGCTTTCCTGCAGCGCGGAAAAACTGCGAAACCCCATCTGCTCGCGCGCCTGCTTCAAACGCCGTTTGATCGACGCCTGGGCATAATGCCGGAAATCGTAGTGATACCTCTGATAGAGCCCTTCCAGCAGCAGTTGGATTTCGATGTCCTCGATTTTCTTCTCAGGCATTCCGGTCTCTCATCGCGGCATCCAGACACGCACCAGGGAGAGAAGCTTTTCGACGTCCAACGGTTTCGCCATATAGTCATTCGCCCCGGCCTCGATGCAGCGCTCTCTGATCGTCGGGCATGGCTTTCGCCGTCAGCGTGATGACCGGCAGCGTTTTCCATTCTGGATTTCTTGCGGATTTCGCGCGTGGCGGTGAGCCCGTCCATCACCGGCATCATGACATCCATCAGAACCAGATCGATCGCCTGACCGGGGCCCGTCGTGGATTTTTCCAGGATATCGAGCGCCTCCTGGCCGTTGCGGGCGATCTCGACGAGCGCGCCGCGGGGCTCGAGGATATTGGTCAGCGCATAGACATTGCGGACGTCGTCCTCGACGACGAGAATACGCCGCCCCTCGAGAATGGCGTCCCTGTTGCGTGCCTTGCGGATCATCTTCTGCTGTTCGTCCGGCAATTCCGAGACGACCTGGTGGAGGAACAGGGTCACCTCGTCGAGCAGCCGTTCCGGCGATTTCGCGCCCTTGATGATAATCGATTTCGAGTAGCGGCGCAGCCGCTGTTCATCGTCCGGCGACAGATCGCGGCCGGTGTAGACGATGACCGGCGGGAAGGAATAAGCGTCCTCCCGGCTCAGCGTCTCCAACAAGGAATAGCCCGAGGCATCGGGCAGCGAGAGATCGAGCACCATGCAGTCGAATGTTTGCTGCTTGAGCAGTTCGAGGCATTCGGCGGCCGTTCCCGCGGCCACCGTCTCGACGTCGTGCGAACTGAGCAACCTGGCGATCGCGGCGCGCTGGACGGCATCATCCTCGACGATCAGGACCCGATGCATGCGCTGCGACAGTTTCGCTTCAAGTTTCTTCAGCACATCGGCCAGTTCCTCGCGCCGCACCGGTTTGAGCATATAGCCGACGGCGCCCAACGACAGCGCGGTTTGCGCGTGATCGCTCGCCGACACGACGTGGATCGGGATGTGCCGGGTTCGCACGTCGCGTTTGAGCCGGTCGAGAACCGCGAGGCCCGACTGATCCGGCAGACCGACATCGAGGACGATCGCGCCCGGCAAATGCTGTTTGGCGAGAGTGAGCGCCTCCTCGGCGGTGCGGGCGACCAGGCATTGGAACCCCATCTCGCGGGACAGGTCGCGCAGGATGCCGGCGAAGGTCTCATCGTCCTCGACAACCAGCAAGACGCGTTTGGTGTCGGTCAGCACATCGCGGTCGTCATCGACCCCGCGCGGCACCGCGGGCGGCGTGGCCCTCGACCGTTGGACGACCGGATCGGCGGGGATGCTGATACGAGGCTCGCGCGGCGACACCGTCGCCGGATTGTACGATACGGGAATGACGATCGTGAACGTGCTGCCTTCGCCCATACGGCTGCGCAGCCGAATGGAGCCGCCGAGAAGGCGCACAAGCTCGCGCGAAATCGAAAGACCGAGGCCGGTGCCGCCATATTTGCGGCTGATCGTTCCATCGGCCTGGCGAAAAGCCTCGAACACACTCTGCTGCTGCTCCTCCGATATGCCGATGCCCGTGTCGCTCACGGACAGCGCGATCTGGCCGTCGCCCGACCGTTGGATCGCCAGTTCGACCTTCCCCGTTTCGGTGAACTTGAATGCGTTGGACAAGAGATTCTTCAGCACCTGCTCGAGCCGTTGCACATCGGTTTCGATCGTCTCGGGACATCCCGCGGCGATGTCGATCGCGAATGCCAGGTTCTTCTCCCGCGCGATCGGCTGGAAGATCTGCTGCATATCCTTGCCCAGTCGCTCAAGCGATAATGTGTCGGGCGTGATTTCGACATGGCCCGCTTCGATCTTCGACAGATCGAGGATGTCGTTGATCAGGTTCAGCAGATCGTTGCCGGATGACTGGATGGTCCGGGCGAATTTGACCTGCTCGTCGGTCAGGTTTTCGTCGGGATTGTCCGCCAGCAACTTCGCCAGGATGAGGGACGAATTCAGCGGCGTACGCAGTTCATGCGACATGTTGGCCAGAAAATCGGATTTGTACTGGCTCGCCTGTTCCAGCTCCCGCGCTTTGAGTTGCACCGCCGCGGTGGTCCGCGCCAGATCGTCTCGCTGCGTTTCCAATTGCTCAGCCTGCGCTTCGAGCTGCGCGTTGGTCTGCTCCAGTTCGGCTTGCTGCTGCTCCAGCCGTGCCTGCGATTCTTTCAGCGCCCGGCTCTGCTCTTCGAGCTCCTCATTGGAGACGCGCAACTCCTCGCTTTGAACCTGCAGCTCCTCGGATTGGCGCTGGGTTTCTTCGAGCAGGTTTTGCAGTTCGGCGCGATACTTCGCCGAACGCACCGCCACGCCGATGGTCTCGGAGGCCCGGTCCAGCAGGGTCAGGAAGTCTTCGCTGACCGGGTTGATGAAACCAAGCTCGACGACCGTGTTGACCGCGCCGTCGGCGCTCGCGGGCGAAATGACCAAATGCCTTGGTTTGTCCTGGCCAAGCGCTGACGCCACGGTGAGGTAGCCGTCGGGTACGTCCCGGATGATGAAAGGCCGGCCTTCGACGGCTGCCTGACCAAGCAGCCCTTCTTTTGGCATGAAGCTCTCGGGAATATCGGCATCCGCGGGAACGCCATAGGTCGCCACACGCCGATAGGAGTCGCCACCGCCGACAAACACCGCGCCGGCATGGGCGGTGAGGTATCGCGCCAGGAACTGAAGAATATTATCGCCGAGTTGTTCCGTGCGCTGATCACCCAGCATCGCCGACGCGAGTCCGACCTGGCCCGACTGAAGCCAGTCCTGTCGCCGGCGGGCGACGATCGCCCGGCGGATCAGGAAGCCAATGATCATGGTCAGCACGATGCCGAGCAGGCACGACATCAGGCCGCTGGCCAGCGCCGTCTTGTACGCGTCCGCCATCTCACCGAGCCGGGTTTCGCGCAGCGCCGCTTCTTCCCGATCCATCGCCGCGAGCTGGGTTCGGATCGTATCCATTTCGACTTTGCCCCGATCGGTCTCGACGACCGCGAGAGCGGCGTCCGGGCCGTGGGTCCGGCGCAAATCTATGGTTTCCTTGAGCTCCGCGAATTTGGCATCGATGTGCAGCTTCAGCGACCTGATGCTGTCCTGCTGCCGCGGGTTGTCGCGCGTCAGCCTGGCAAGCGCATCAAGGCGCGACGTTACTTCCATCATGGCCGCGTTATAGGGTTCGAGGTAGTGTTCATCGCCGGTCAACAGGAAACCGCGCTGTCCGGTTTCCGCGTCCTGGACCGCGGACAGTAATCCATCGAGCGTGGTGATGACCTGATGGGAATGAATGATCCGCTGATTGTCGTCCCTGAGGGTCTGAATATTGAGGTAGGCGACCCCGCCGCTGATCAGAAAAAACAGGAGCACGGCCACGAGGCCAAACGCTACACGCGGATCCATCCGGGATTGGCGTGCCGGAGCGGGAAGTGCGGCCATCTGTTTCATCAAGGCTCTCGTCAGCGTTTCGTCGGGGCGGAGGCAACGGCGAGCGTACGCGGGCTCATGGAATCAGCGATCTTCGCATGAAGCGCCCGAACATGCCGCCCGTTAGGGTGCATCATAGGGAGGTTGCATAATGGGGAGGTCGCATGATGGCGAGGCTGCATCAAAACTTGCCGCTGTCGCAAGCAGCGGGTTGGTGCGCCCGGTAGGACTCGAACCTACAACCAAGCGGTTATGAGCCGCCGGCTCTGACCAATTGAGCTACAGGCGCACCGTGGGCAGATCAGACAGGACAACACGCGGCGCTTCAAGCCGCAAATTCCGCCGCTCCGGTTTTTCCCCTCGGGCTTGTCCCTCCCTCGGGCTTTTCCCCTCAGGCCTGACCCTGATGAGACATGTGGGAGCGGCGTAGAAACTGGCTCTCCACGATCAGCGCGGCGACCCCGCAAACGATCGCCGCGTCGGCCACGTTGAATACATACCACGACCAGTCGCCGATGTGAGCGTGGATGAAATCGACCACCCAGCCATAGCGCAACCGGTCGATGACGTTGCCCACCGCGCCGCCGGCGATGGCGCCGATCGACACGGCGACCAGAGCGTTCTCCGCCCGCCGCAACCATACGCACAGCGCCGCCACGACGAGCAGCGCGACCCCCGCCAGCGCGAAATGGCTCCACGAGCCGAGGCCATTCAACAGACCGAACGTCACGCCGTGGTTCTGCACGAACGTCAGGCTCAGCACCGGCAGCAGCACGACCTGCCGCAGATCCGGCAGATCGAGCACGTGCAGGATCCAGTATTTGCTGCCCTGATCCGCCGCCAGCACGATCAACGCGGCGATCAGGCCCAGACGCGTGGCGGCACCCGGGGTCACGCCGCCTCGATCGCGTCGGTGCAGCGCAGGCACAGGGTCGGATGCGCCTTGTTGCTGCCGACTTCGGGCAGCACGCGCCAGCAGCGATCGCACTTCGTGCCGGGCGCGACGGCGATCTCCGCCGGGTCATCGCCCTCTCCGGCGACCGTGCGGACATCCGAGACGATGGCGAGTTCGGCCCACCCGGCGGCGTTCAGCAACTCCGCCTCGTCGGGCGCGAGTTTCAGGGTCACGGCGGCCTGCAGCGAGGCGCCGATGACGTTGGCGCGGCGGGCTTCCTCCAGCGGCACGGTGATGCGGCGGCGGATGGCGCGAATCTGGTCCCATTTCGCGCCCAACCGGTCGTCGCGCCAGTCGTGCGGGAGCGTCGGGAACAGATGCAGGTGCACGCTGTCCTGTTCGCCGAAGCGGGCATTCCAGGCCTCTTCCGCGGTGAAGCACAGCACCGGCGCCAGCCAGGTGCACAGGCAGCGATGCAACTGATCCAGCACGGTGCGCGCGGCGCGACGGCGGAGGTTGTCCGGCCGGTCGCAGTAAATCGCGTCCTTGCGGATATCGAAATAAAACGCCGAGAGATCGGTGGCGCAGAAATTGTGCACCTCCGGATACACCCCGGTCCAGTCGTAGCTTTCCACCGCCGCGCGGATTTTCGCGTCGAGCGCGGTCATCCGGTGCAGGATGTAACGTTCCAGCTCCGGCATGGTGGAGACCGGCACGGCCTCCGCGTCGGTATACCCCGCCAGCGAGCCGAGCACCCAGCGCAGCGTGTTGCGCAGCCGGCGATACAGTTCGGCCTGCTGCTTGAGGATTTCCGGTCCGATCCGCAGATCCTCGGTGGTGTCGGACATCATCACCCACAGGCGCAGGATGTCGGCGCCGTACTTGTCGGCGACCTCGTCCGGCGCGACCACATTGCCGAGCGATTTCGACATTTTGCGGCCGTGCTCGTCGTTGACGAAACCGTGCGTGAGGACCGCCTTGAACGGCGCCACGCCGCGGGTGCCGATCGACTCCAGCAACGATGTGTGGAACCAGCCGCGATGCTGGTCGGAGCCTTCCAGATACAGATCGGCGGGCCAGGGCAGATGCCGCCCCTCCAGCACGAACGCGTGGGTCGAGCCGGACTCGAACCAGACATCGACGATGTCGCGCACCTGCTCGTAGTCGTCCGGGTTGTAATCGTTGCCGAGGAAACGCGACGCGGGCGAACTGTACCAGACTGTCGGCGCCCTCGGCGGTGAACGCGGCGACGATGCGCTCCGCCACCGCCGGATCGCGCAACGGTTCGCCGGTTTCGCGGTGAACGAAGATCGGGATCGGCACCCCCCAGGCACGCTGCCGGCTGATGCACCAATCGGGCCGCGCGGCGACCATGGAGCCGATACGGTTGCGGCCCTGATCCGGCACGAACAGGGTATCGTCGATGGCGCGCAGGGCCTTCTCACGGATGTGTTCCGGGCCGTCCATGCGGATGAACCATTGCGGCGTCGCACGGAAGATCAAGGGCGCCTTGGACCGCCAGGAATGCGGGTAGGAATGGACGATCTTGCCGCGGGCGAGCAACCCGCCGGCCGCGGTCAGCGCTTCGCACACCGCGTCGGCGACCTTGTAGACGTGCTGGCCGGCGAACAGCGGCACCCACGGATTGAACGTGCCGTCGTCGCCGACCGTCTCGGGGATGTCGAGGTTGTTGGCGCGGCCGAGCAGGAAGTCGTCCTCGCCATGGCTGGGGGCGATATGGACGAACCCGGTGCCGGCGTCGACGGTCACGAAATCCGCCAGCAGCAGCGGGGTGTCCTGGTCGTACCCATGACCCCGCAATGGATGGGCGCAGACGATGCCTTTCAGCGCCTCGCCTTTGTAGACGTGCAGGATGTGGTGCGTGGTGATGCCGGCGTCCTTCAGCACCTGGGGCAGCAGCGGCAGCGCGATCAGCATCGTCTCGTGGTGGCGGGCCAACGAGCCGGCCTCGGTGCCATCGACCCGGACCAGCGCGTAGTCGATCTCCGGCCCGGCGGCGACGGCGCGGTTGCCGGGCATGGTCCAGGGCGTGGTGGTCCAGATGACCACCGAGGCGCCCTCCAGTTCCTTGACCGGCGCCTGGAGGATCGGGAAGCGGACCCAGATCGTGGTGCTGGTGTGGTCGTGGTATTCGATCTCCGCCTCGGCCAGCGCGGTCTTCTCCACCGGCGACCACATCACCGGACGGAGCCCGCGATACAGCGCGCCATTCAGCAGGAATTTCAGGATTTCGTGCGCGATGGCGCCTTCGGATGGCAGATCCATGGTCGCGTAACGCTCACGCCACGCGCCTTCGACGCCCAATCGGCGGAACTCGCGGGCCTGGACGCCCATCCAATGCGTGGCGTAGGCGCGGCACTCGGCGCGGAAATCCAGCACCGGGACGGCGTCCTTGTCCTTCTTTTTGGCGCGATACTCTTCCTCGATCTTCCACTCGATCGGCAGCCCGTGGCAGTCCCAGCCGGGGATGTAGTTGGCGTCGTAGCCGGCCATCTGACGCGTGCGGTTGATCACATCCTTGAGGATTTTGTTCAGCGCGGTGCCGATGTGCAGATGCCCGTTCGCGTACGGCGGGCCATCGTGCAGAATGAACATCGGCCGGCCCTTCGAGGTCGCGCGCAGCTTGCCCCACAGATCCATCGCCTCCCAGCGGGCGAGGATCCCGGGCTCCTTCTTCGGCAAATCCCCGCGCATCGGGAATGAGGTCCGCGGCAAAAAGACCGTGTCACGGTAGTCGCGCGGTGCCCCAGACTGGGCGTCATCCAACGGAGCGTCGTTCATGGCTGATCCATCACAGGCATACGAGAGCGGCGTATTGGGCCGCGGTCAGGTCGCGTCAAGGCTCCCGGCGCTCAGCGAGCGGCCGGGCCGGTAATTCGCGCCTGCCTATACAGGGTTGCCCCATGCGATGCCATGGTGGGGACCATGCGGCTCCGAATACCTTCGCGTCAAGGTTGACGACGGACGACGCACGGCCTGGGCTGGCGTGACGCAGCTGAGGTTGCGCGGGTGGGATGACCCGCGAAACGGCGTGCGCCAGGCTGAGAGGGCCGAGTGCCGCCCGCATCGCGTGGCGGCCGGGTTGCACGACGCCCCCGCGCCGCACACCCGCGCGCCCTCACCCGCGCCCCATCACCCGCTCCGGTGTCCTCCGGCCCGGCCGCCGCGCGAGATACGCGCGATAAATTGTCAGATTATCACGAATAAAGATGCGACCTCGCGCCGCCGTCGCGTTCCGAAACATTTGACTGTGATCCACTTAACATTGTTACAATAAATGGCTTGGTACGAACGCCGGGTGATGTTTCAGTCGCTCTCTCGCGCCGGGGCCAGGCCTCGGAAACCATTATTATCAAAGAACAAAACAATGTACGCAAACGGACACCGCGTTGCCGTCATTGTGCTTGGGATGCACCGCAGCGGCACCTCCGCCGTCACCGGCGCCGCGATTCGCCTCGGCATGGCGCCGCCGCGAACGCCGCTCGCGCCGACCGAGGAAAACCCGAACGGATTTCATGAGCCTGCTCCGCTCGTCGATCTGAACCATCTGTTCCTTGGCGCGATCGGGTGCAATTGGTATAATTGCCTGTCCCTGACGCCCGATATGCTCGACGCCGATGCGCGCGCCGCCGCGTTCGACAAATGCACGGAGGTGTTGCGCCAGGAATTCGACGAAGCGCCCGCCTTCGTCGTCAAGGACCCACTGCTGTGCCTGACATTGCCGCTGTGGCTACCCGCCTTGCGCGCGGTCGGGGCGGCGGTGTCCGTGCTCCTGGTCGCCCGCCATCCCGAAGAAGTCGCGCGGTCGTTGTTCCATCGAGATATGTTGCCCGAAGCGACATCGGTCGTCGTCTGGCTGCATCATATGCTGGAAGCCGAGCGGATGACCCGCGACCTGCCGCGCGCGATGGTGCTCTACGACGACCTGTTGCACGACTGGCGCGGCTGTATGGCGCGTGCCGCGGCGATCGCCGGTTTCACGTGGCCGAAACCGATCGACCCCTTCGCATCGAACGACGACGGCGGCGTGGTCCGCTCGCTCCGCCACCATACCACCGCGGCGAACGCGGTGACTGTTGGCCCGCCGGCGATCCGCGATCTCATCGACGAAGCCTGGGTGGCGTTTCGCCACCTGAGAGACAACCCGGCTTTGCCGATCGTCCAGGCGCGATTGAACCAGGTGCGCGCGCGGTTCGCGGTGCAGCGAGCGTCGTTCCCGGCAACACAGACCGATCAGCGCCGGGTCGGGTAGCGCGCGTTCGACCGTGATCGGTTCAGGAAGGTCAAGGCACAAATCCGGTCCACCCAGCGCGCTTTCCCGTTTGGCCGGGCGTGATACCGCTACGATTGGCGTCGCGCGTCTGCCCAGGTTGGCTCACCGATGGCCTTCGTTCAGATGTGTTCGATCTCGGCGGTCCAATCGGCACCCAAAAATTTCGTGAACGTCGCCATCACGGTCAGGTAAAATGTGTCGAACATCTCAGGTTCAACGCTGAATCCCTGATGGTTGACGCGTTCGCTCCAGGACCAGTTCAGGCGTGGCCATCATGATCTCGGACTCATCGCTCACGGTCGTGCGCTCAGCAGTCGCCGCGCCTGGCGGCACTCCTGTTATTGCGCGGCGGCCAGCCCGACGCGGCCGGCACCCGTACGGTCGTTTGCTTCCCGCTCGATCGACGTCGCCATAAGCCGACGGAACAATGCGATGGAGCGATCGAATGTCAGCGTCATCATCGATCGATCCGGCGTCGCGTCCAGAACTTTTTGCTGCGCCTCGATCATTCCCTGGTCCTCGAGGAATGCCACGCCAAAGGCCCGCAGTTGCGATTCGATCAGAGCCTCGTCGGCCTGAATCTGCTTTTGGCCACCGGAGTGATAGTAAATCGTCTCCTTGTCCGAAATTGGCGTGACAGCCTGAGACGTCACGACGACATAGCCAGGATCGAGGCTCGCATCCGGCCCGTCCGGAAACCGATCCGCGGTTCCGACCGGAAAAAACGATGTCCGCAACAAAAACACCCCGGGGATGACGAAGTCATAGGAAGCCCACCCGTCCCACTTCTGCTGGGGCGCTCGTACGTACGGTGTGGTGGAACGGTCTCGCAACCAACGGCTCACGCGCACGCCGCGTTCGATCGGTGTCACGTTCGGACGCGCCGTGCCCCATGCCGGACTGCCGCGGCCCAAGGTTTTTTCGTGCACGAAACTGAGATGCGTCAGATCGAGCAGATTATCGTGAATCAGCTGATAATTGGCCTTGTACTCCAGTTCGCCGGTGCCGATCAGCCAGTCGGATTCCTCATGATGCAGCGCGTCGGAGATCAGGGAGCGGTCCGCGCGCGCCGGATCGCCCATCCAAACCCAGACCCAACGGTCCTTTTCGACCACGGGATAAACCCGCACCCGCACCCCGTCCGGAATCCGATCCTGAGCCGGAATTTCCACACACTTCCCATCCAAGGCGAATTTCATGCCGTGATACATGCAGCGGATGTCGTCGCCTTCCAGCCGGCCGCGCGAAAGCGGCGCGAAGCGATGGCAACAGCGGTCCTCCAGTGCGACGACATCCCCCGCGCGCGTCCGGTAAAGTGCGACGGGCTCGCCAAGCAGCCGCCGGGCGGTGATCTGGCCCGGCTGGATTTGATGGCACCATCCGGCGACGTACCACGCGTTCCGAAGAAACATCGGCGTCCCTCCTTGTTTCGGACCGGACGGTAGGACAATATCGTTGACTGGTCAACGATCCATCGGCTGGCCCCTTTCTCCGTCAACCTGTATCGAGCACGGCATGAAAAACCGAAGCCACGACCTTGCCGAATATCACGACCGAATTCCGTATCTGATCGGTGCGACCTCGAATGTACTCGCGGCTGGCGCGGCACGGCTCTATCGCGAGGCGTTCGGGATGGGTCTGGCCGAGGCGCGCCTGATGTGGGTGATGAGCCACGAACCCGAACTGACCGTGCAGCGCGCCTCTGACATCATGGGCGTGGACAAGGCCGCGACAAGCCGGGCGCTCGCGAGTCTGGTCCGGCGCGGGCTGGTGCGCGTTGTCGTCGACGCACGCGACAACCGGCGCCGGATCATGATCTTCTCCGACGCCGGCAGGAAGATACGCGACCGGATCATGGCCGTCTCCCTGGACCGCGAGCGCCGGTTGAACGCGATATTTACTGATTCGGAACGAAAGACGATCACGGCCTTGCTGAATAAGCTCCTGGCCAATGCGCGAGGCGCGTGTGGGTGAAGCGGCGTGGCGCGGACGCGATCCCACGCGCCCAGGTCCGATGCGCCCAGGTTCGTTGCGCCCAGGTTCGATGCGCCCAGGTTCGTTGCGCCCAGGTTCGTTGCGCCCAGGTCCAACATGTAGAAGCCCACGCGCCGGCAGCACGCCCGACCGCGCGGCCCGGCGTCAGCCGCGCTCGATCGTGCGTTCGATCCGCCGGTCCGGTATCAGCCAGAGCGAGGCCAGCACCACATACGCCGCGCAGGCCAGCCAATGGTTCACGAACGCGAGCCCAATACCGGCCATGCAAATCGCGACGGAGATTTTCCCCTTCACGTCCCGGCCGAGCGCGTCCGCGAGACTTCGGTCCGCGCCATTGGCCCGCACGATGCACCCCTGCAAAACGTAGTACACGACCGCGGGCATCAGCATCGAAACGCCATAGACCGCGGCGGGAAGCTCCGCGAAGTCGTTTTCCCCCATCCAGCCGGTGGTGAACGGGATCAGCGACAGCCAGAACAGCAGATGCATGTTGGCCCAGAGAATGGCGCCGTTCACGCGGCGCGCGGCATGCAGCAAATGGTGGTGGTTGTTCCAATAGATCGCCACGAACACAAAGCTGAGGACATAGCTCAGAAATGTCGGCACCAGGCCGCTCAGGGCGGCCAACGTCGCGCCATGTGGAACTTTCAGTTCCAGCACCATGATCGTAATGATGATCGCGATCACGCCGTCACTGAACGCGGTCAGTCGTTCCTTGTTCATACCGATTTCCCGAGGTCAGCGGCTGGACCAGTGCGGGCGCGGACCCGTCACGATGTCAACGACCCGCATCCTCGGCCGCCGCCCATGGCAACAGCACGTGCTTCGCGCGGGCGCCATCCCGGTCGGCCGCCGCGTACGCCGCCGGGCCGCGCGCGAGCGGCCACGCCGTCACCTCGAACGGCCGCAATGCCCCCGCCTCGAATCCTGGGCGGAGCCCATCCATGATCGCGGCGATCTCCGGCCCGGTCAGCCCAAGCGAATCGACACCCAGCAAACGCAACCTGTGATGATAGAAATCGGTCAGGTTGAAGCTGACCCGGCGCGTGCCTTTGCTGACGATCACCAGATGGCGGCCGCCCACGCGAAGCGAGGTCAACGCCGGCTCGAACAGCGCGCCGCCGACACAGTCGAGGACCAGGTCGGCGCCGGTTCCCCCGGTCAGGTCGCGCACGGCGCGCGGAATGTCCTGCGTCAGCGTGTCGATCGAGCCTGTCGGCACTGGCCCCTTGGCACGAATCGCCGGAATGACGCGCGCGCCCTTCCAATGCGCGATCTGCGTCGCGGCGCGGCCCACCGCTCCGGCCGCGCCGATGATCAGGATGGTTTCGCCCGCCTGGATTTGCCCCTCGGTGACCAGAGCCGACCACGCCGTGACGAACGGTACTCCGACCGTGGCGGCCTGCTCCATCGACAATCCGGCGGGCTTTGGCGACACCCAATCCGCCCCCACGACGACGTACTCGGCATGCGCGCCGTCCCGGTCGATGCCGAAACGCGGACCGCTCCCCCACACTTCCTGTCCGGCTGGCGCATCGCCCGCGACCACCACGCCGGCGTAGTCGCGCCCCGGAACGCGCGGCAACGGGGAATGGAACAGGCCCTCAACGATGCGAATGTCGCTGGGGTTGATCGCGCTGGCCTTGACCTCGACCAGGACCTCGCCCGGTTTCGGGTACGGGATGTCGCGTTCCGCCAACGAAAGGACCGATGGCGATCCATATTGCTCAAAGGTCAGGGCGCGCATGTTCGTTGCCATGGAGCGTACAGAATCCGAAGAGTGGTTGCCAGGTGCGATCGCGGTGGGTGACTCCGGCGGCCAATCCCGCACCGCCATCTCAGGGCGCGGGCCCGTTCGGTGGTCCCAAAGAGCTTCCCTGGGGCGGGTCACCCAACCGGGGCCGCCGCCGAGGGAATGTAGCGAGACGTGACGAACGGGGTCAGCCGCCCGCCGCCTCCATGCCGAGCCTGACCTGATTGATTGCCTCGTCGATCCGTTGGATCGCGATGACCTTGTGTCCGCCTTTGTTGTTCGCGGCCATGACCAGCTCGGATCGCGCGGTCTGCAGGGCGTTCAGTGCGTTGATCATGTGCGGCTGCGCGGCGGTGGCACAGCCGACGACGTAGCCACCAGCCACGAGGGCGGCCAGTCCCACGACTTTGACCAGCCTGGATCGGCCGGCGACAGAAAATCTCAGGTTCATGTAACTCGTTCCCCTTTCGTTGGGCGGACCGCCAGGGCGGAAAGTCCCACCTGGACCGCCAGACGCAGTGTAAACGAGAGCGCAACGCTTTTGCTACCGGTCCGTTTGTCACGCGCAACCAAAATCAGCCGTTTTTTGGGCCGCGCAACTCGCCCGACCGCACGCTGGCGATGGCGTTGTTCAGGATCCCAACGATGGCTTCATCGCCCAATGTTCGGGCGAGCAGCGCCATGGAGCCGCCAAGCAGGGCGGAGGCGATCGCCACCGGCGGCACGTTCTGTCCCACCATGTACTCGATGGCCTTGTCCACCACCGAACCGGCGAGGCTCAGTTCGGCGGGCGGTTCCTGCTCGGGACCGGATGTCATGCGTTTGGCACTCCTGTTTGGGTCGATAACCGACTTGTTCGCGCTCAATCTTCTCGGGCATCCGAACTTTCCCCGGGTTCGGCACCCGCTCGACACCCGCTCGACACCCGCTCGGCACCCTTGGGGGGGGGGCGGAGCCCGGTCTACCCAGTACCCGCTTCCCCTCAGGCGAGAACCGGCGTCGGTTCGTCCGCCTGCATCGCCCACAGCCGGGCGTAGAGTCCATCGCGCGCCAACAACGCCGCGTGGCTGCCGCGCTCCTCGATCCTGCCGTCATTCAGCACGATGATTTCATCCGCGTCGACCACCGTGGACAGCCGGTGCGCGATGACGAGCGTGGTGCGATGGCTCATGACCGCGCGGAACGCCCCCTGGATTTCCTGCTCGGTGCGGGTGTCCAGCGCGCTGGTCGCCTCGTCCAGGATCAGGATGCGCGGGTCCTTCAGGATGGTGCGGGCGATCGCCACGCGCTGCTTCTCGCCGCCGGAAAGCTTCAGGCCGCGCTCGCCCACCATCGTGTCGTAGCCCTCGGGCAGATGCGTGACGAAATCATGCACCTGCGCCAACCGCGCCGCCTGTTCGATCTCCGCGTGCGAGGCGCTGGGTTTGCCGTAGCCGATGTTGTAGCGGATCGTGTCGTTGAACAGCACGGTATCCTGCGGCACGACGCCGATCGCGGCGCGGACGCTGTCCTGGGTCACGTCGCGGATGTCCTGGCCGTCGATCAGGACCCGGCCGCCGGTGACATCGTAGAACCGGAACAGCAACCGGCTGATCGTGGACTTGCCGCTGCCGGTCGGCCCGACGATCGCCACGCGCCGTCCCGCTGGAATGGTGAAGCTGATGCCGTGCAGGATCTCCCGGTTGGGGCGGTAGCCGAAATGAACGTCCTCGAACCGGACCTCGCCGCCCGCCGCGCCGGCGACCAACGGTTGGGCTCCGGGCTTGTCGGTAATCTCCGCCTCGACCTGCATCAGGGTGAACATCTGCTCCATGTCCACCAGACCCTGCTTGATGGTCATGTACACCATGCCGAGGAAGTTCAACGGCTGGTACAACTGGATGAGATAGGTGTTGATCAGCACGAAGGAGCCGATCGTCATCTCCTTCGCCGCCATCGACCGCGCCGCCATCATCATGATCACCGTCAGCCCGCCGGCGATGATCACCGCCTGCCCGAGGTTGAGCATGTTCAACGAAACCTGCACGCGTACGGCGGCGCGCTCGTACCGCGCCAGGGCGTGATCGTAACGCGCCGCCTCGTGCGCCTCGTTGCCGAAGTATTTGACGGTCTCGTAATTCAACAAACTGTCCAGCGACTTGCTGGAGGCTTCGTTGTCGAACTCGTTCAGCGTACAGGCGGTAGCGGCCGCGCCGGCCGGCCAGCGTGCTGGTGAAAACCACGTAAACCACGACCGCCAGGAATGTGACCAACGCATAGCGCCAGTCGAACATGCGCCAGATGATGCCGGTGACCAGCAACAACTCCACCGCCGTCGGCACCACGTTGAACACCGCGAGGCGCAGCACCGACTGCATCCCCAACACGCCGCGGTCGATGACCCGCGACAGGCCGCCGGTCTGGCGGTCGAGGTGAAACCGCAGGCTGACGCGATGCAGATGCTCGTAGGTGCGCAACGCCACCAGCCGGACCGCCCGTTGCGAGACCGAGGCGAACAGCGCGTCGCGGATTTCGCCGAAGCCGGCCGCGCCGACGCGGGCCACGCCATAGGCCAGGATCAGGAGCACCGGCAGGGCCACGGCCAGATTGCCGGGTTTGGTCAGCGCGTCGATGGTGCGTGCGTACAGGATCGGCACATAGACCGCCGCGGCCTTGGCCAGGATCATGGAGACCACCGCCAGCGAGACCCGAAACCGCGCGCCAGGATTGTCCTTCGGCCACAGATAGGGAGCGAAGGACAGGATAACCTGAAGGGTGGAATGTTGCCGAGGCAGAGGTGAAAGGGTGGGAACCGGGGAAGCCGACGCGCGCATATGTCTCATGCCCCCGATGTGGCACGGGGCGGCCGGGATTCCAAGGATCGCGGCGACTGGGCGGCGTCTACCTGGGTCGCTCGCGGTCGCGGGGGCGGGAGCGATCCTGGGGTGGGGCGGGTTTGGTCGCGGGCGCGAAATCGGATGGTTCCAGAAACGGGTTGTCCGGATCCTCGATCGCGCCACCCTCCGCGATGCCGCGGAACGGGCTTTTGGACAGATCAGGCGTCGGACGGCAATTCGTTTCCATGGCGGATACTCCTCTTCCGGACGAGGCGAGCGGGCCTCGTACGCCGGAAGTTCACCATGCCGGCGCGACGCCGGATGTGCCGCACGTCACACCGATGCGTTTTTCTCCGCAGAGTCACTCCGCCGCGAGCGCCTTACGCGGCGGCGTCTGGATGACCGGCGCCAGTTCCGGCGCGCCAAACGATTGCGCCCGCCGTTCGTTGCCGACCGAGCGGTAAACCGTATCGCGCATGACCGGCACGCGGCCGATGCCACCGATCAGCCCTTCCATCGCCTCGGGCGGGAACTCCTGGCCGTGCTGGGTGCCGGCGGCGCGCGAGATGCTCTCGTTCATCAGCGTGCCGCCCATGTCGTTGGCGCCGGCATTGAGGCAAAGCGCCGCGCCCTCGGGTCCCATCTTCACCCACGACGTCTGGATGTTGGGGATCAGCGGATGCAATGCCAGCCGCGCGACCGAATGCATCAGGATCGCCTCACGCAACGTCGGCCCCTTGCGGGCGAGGCCACGCAGATACATTGGCGCTTCCATGTGCACGAACGGCAGCGGCACGAACTCGGTGAAGCCGCCGGTCTCCGCCTGCAGATCGCGCAGCACCAGCAGATGGCGAGCCCAGTTGAGGGGACCTTCGACGTGGCCGTACATGATGGTGGAGGTGGTGCGTAAACCCAGAGCATGCGCCGCGCGCGCGACATCGACCCACTGCCGCGTGTTGATTTTATCGGGACAAATGATGGCGCGGATTTCGTCGTCGAGGATTTCCGCCGCCGTCCCGGGCAACGTGCCGAGCCCCGCGTCTTTCAAATCCGCCAGGAACTCGCTGAGGGTTTTACCCAGGGTGGCGGCGCCTTGCGTCACCTCCAGCGGCGAGAAAGCATGAATGTGCATCCCCGGGACCGCCGCTTTGATCGCCTTGCAGATATTGACATAAGTGGCGCCGGTGTAGTCGGGATGAATGCCGCCTTGCAGGCAGACCTCGGTAGCGCCGCGCTCCCAGGCTTCTTCCGAGCGGCGAACGATCTCCGACATGTCGAGGTCGTACGGCGTGCCGCGCAACGCCTCATGCGTCCTGCCCTTGGAGAAGGCGCAGAACTTGCAGCGGTAATAACAAATGTTCGTGTAGTTGATATTGCGGTTGACGACGTAACGAACCACTTCGCCGCTGACCGCGCGGCGGAGTTCGTCGGCCACGCCGATGACCCGCTCGTAGTCGGCGTCGCGCGCGGCGAACAGGCGGACGATGTCCGTTTCGTTCAGGCGTTCTCCCGCGGTGGCGCGGGACAGGATCGACTCCACGACGGGATCGACGCCGGCCAGCAGCACAGGTCGCGGCGTCGGCGAAATGGTTTCGCCCGGCGACCACGCATCGTCGCGCGCCCAGCCCTCGGAGTCGGACTGTTGTCGAACACGCGGCGCGACTTTCTTGTCGAGCCAACGCTCCGCGTCGGCCGACCACGCCGGATAAATCGGCAGCCGGGCGACCAGGATCTTGTCCATCTCCGCCGTATGCCGCGCCAGAGCGTCGAGTTCCGGCCACGGCGCCTCGGGATTGACGTGGTCGATGGTGACCGGCGACACGCCGCCCCAGTCATCGATGCCGGCGCCAATGAGATTGTGGTACGTACCCGGCGACAGGTTGGGCGGCGCCTGAACATGCACATCCTCCGGCAGGATCAGCCGCGCCGCCGCGATGGTCCACAGCAAATCGTCGAGATCGGGCTCGTCCGCGTCCGCCCGTTTCGTATCGGGTTTGGCACGGAAATTCTGCACGATCACTTCCTGGATGTGACCGTATTGCTCGTGCAGACCGGCGATGGTTTCCAGCGCGTCCAGCCGGTCCGCCCGGGTCTCGCCGATGCCGATCAGAATGCCGGTGGTGAACGGCACACGCAATTCACCCGCCAAACGCAATGTCTCCAGACGCGCGGCGGGATGCTTATCCGGCGAACCGTAATGCACGCCGCCGGGCTCGCACAGCTTCTCACTGGTCGATTCCAGCATGAGGCCCTGACTGGCGGACACTTCCCGCAGCGAGGCGATCTCGTCACTGCTCATGACGCCCGGGTTCACGTGCGGCAGCAGGTTGGTTTCCTTCAACACCAGGGCGCACATCGCCCGCAGGTAGCTGATCGTCGTCGGATGCCCGAGTTCCGCCAAAGCCTCGCGGGCCGCGCGATAGCGCAGTTCCGGTTTGTCGCCGAGCGTGAACAGTGCCTCCGTGCAACCCGCCGCCTGACCGGCTTTGGCGATCGCCAGCACCTCGTCGGCGGACAAATACGCGGCATGACCGGCACGCGGGCGCTCGGCGAACGTGCAATAGTGGCACACGTCGCGACATAGTTTGGTCAGCGGAATGAAAACTTTCCGCGAATACGACACGAGCCGCCCATATGTCGCGTCCCGCTTCGCCACCGCCGCCGCCATCAGCTCCGGCAATGGCGCCGTTTCCAGCAAATCTCGGTTGATCATGATGCTTTCCGCACAACCTCTTCGCCGAAGCGCCGCAGCACGTCCAGGGTTTGCTCGATCGTCGGCCGCTGCGGGTAGACGATGAGGTGATTGACGCCAACCGCTTTCAGCGCGGCGGCGTCCGCCAGCATATCATCACTGGAGCCGGAGAACATCTGCCTCCCCCCATCCGGCAATTCCCGCGGTTTCCAGCTGGGCGGCGCGAAGAAAACATACGCGATGTCGATCGAGGCCGGGTCGCGGCCGTGTTTCTCGGCGGCGCGATGCATCCGCTCGACCCCGCCCTTCAACCGGCCGGGTGTGTTCAGCAGGAAGCTGGCATTGTTGGAGACCGGATACCAGGCGTCGCCATGCCGCGCCACGCGGCGTAGCGACGGGCCGCTCTCGCCCCCAACCCAGATCGGCGGATGGGGTTTGGACAGCGGCTTCGGCTCGAACATCACGTTGTCGAACCGGGTGTATTTGCCCTGCATCGAGGGCCGCTCCTGGGTCCACAGGATCTTCCACGCCTCGATATATTCGTCGGTAACAGCACCACGCTCCTCGAACGGCGGGGTTTGCAGCGCGACGAACTCGTCCTTCATCCAACCGGCGCCAACACCGGCGATCAATCGGCCGCCGGACAGCACGTCCACGGTCTGAAACAGTTTCGCGGTCAGCACGGCGGGTCGATGCGGCACCACGACGACCGACGTCAGCAACTTAATGCGCTGCGTGCAGCCGGCGAGAAACGCCAGGGTGGCGATGGCGTCGAAGCACTCGCCCGACTGCGCGGCGGGATGGATGCCGGTGGCCGTGTACGGATACGTGCCGTCCGCCTCGGCCGGCATGATCAGGTGATCGTTGACTCCAAGGATGCCGTAGCCGTTGGCCTCGGCGGCGCCGGCGACGGCCATCATGTTCTCGCGAACGGCCATGCAGCCGCGCGTGCCGATATGGATGCCGAATTCCACGCTGTTCGCTCCCCTGGTTGCCATGCCGATTGCCATTGGCGACGGCATCGTGTGCTATCGCCGCGAGACTGGCAATTCGGCCCCAATGGTCAGGTTCATGGAGGACAACATGCAGATCGGTTGCAGCGCGCCCACGAGTGGTCCCCTGATCGGCCCCGACAGCCTCACCCGCATCGCCCAGGAGGCGGAGATGCTGGGCTTTGATTATGTGACGGTGAGCGATCATGTGATGATCCCGACCAGCATCGCGTCACGCTATCCCTACTCCGACTCGGGAGAGTTTCCGTCTGGCGCGGCGGCCGATCGGTTGGAGCAACTGACGGCGGCGACGTTCATCGCGGCGTCCACGTCGAAGCTGCGGATCGTCACCTCGGTCATGGTGGTGCCACATCGGCCCGCCGTGCTGACCGCGAAAATCCTCGCCACCATCGACTATTTGTCGAAGGGCCGGCTGACACTGGGCATCGGCGCCGGCTGGTGCGAGGAGGAATTCATCGCCATCGGCGCGCCGCCGTTCGCCGAGCGTGGCGCGGTGACCGACGAGTTCATGATGGTCTGCAAGGAACTCTGGACCGCCGATGAACCGAAATTCGATGGCAAGTATGTGAAATTCAAGGATGTGCTGTTTCCGCCGAAGCCGGTGCAGAAATCGATCCCGATCTGGATTGGCGGCGAGAGCGGGCCGGCCATGCGCCGTACCGCGAAATATGGCGACGCGTGGTATCCGATCGGAACCAATCCTCAGTTTCCGATGGACACGCTGGATCGGTTCAAGGCGGGTGCCGCGAAGTTGCATGGCATGACGGAAAAGGCCGGTCGCGACCCCAGGGCCGTCGCGCTGGCGTATCGCGTGTCGTCGAATCCGGAGGCGCAACCGAAGGGCACCGTGGACGGGCAGCGCAAATTGTTCACCGGGGGTGCCGCGGACTTCGCCGGTGATATCAAGGCGCTCCAGGACGTCGGCGTGACGTCGTTCGACTTCGGCCTGTTCGGTCCTGATCCTGGAGCGCCACGATCAACAACATGCGCAAGTTCCGCGACGACGTGGTGGCGAAGGTGCGCTGACGATGCAGATCGGTTTCAACGCCCCGACCTCCGGCCCGCTGATCGAGCCGGACAGTTTTATCAGCATCATCACCGAGGGCGAGACTCTTGGTTTTGACTACGTGACGATCAGCGATCACATCATGGTGCCGCGCAATCTGGAGTCGAAATATCCCTATACCGACACAGGGGAGTTTCCCGCCGGCACCCAGGCGGCGTGGCTCGATCAACTCGGCAGCACGGCATTCATCGCGGCGCTGACGAAGAAGCTGCGCTTCGTGCTGTCGGTCATGGTGGTGCCGCATCGGCCGGCCGTGCTGACCGCGAAGCTGCTGTCCACGATCGACTATTTGTCCAAGGGCCGGCTGACGCTGGGGATCGGCGTTGGCTGGTGCCGCGAGGAGTTCGAGGCGATCGGCGCCGCGCCGTTCGATGACCGCGGTCCTGTCACCGACGAATGGATGGCCGCGTGCCAGGAGCTCTGGACCGCGGAATTTCCGAAGTTCGACGGCAAATACGTGAAGTTCGACGACGTGACATTCAATCCGAAACCGGCGCAAACCCCGATCCCGATCTGGGTCGGCGGCGAGAGCGGCCCGGCGCTGCGGCGGACGGCTCGGTACGCGCACGGTTGGTATCCGGTCGGCACCAACCCGCAATTCCCGATGAACACGGTCAGCCGGTTCAAAAAGGGCCTGGAACGATTCCGCGGCCATGTCGAAAAAGCGGGTCGAAATCCGGCGGAGATCGCTGTCGCGTTACGTGTGCTGGCCGGACCCGGCGGCAAGCCACGCGCGGCCATCGAAGGAGAGGCGGAAATGTTCACCGGCGGCGACGCCGACTGGGTCACGGACATCAACGCGTTGAAGGAACTCGGCGTCGCGGCGGTCGATGTGCGGCTGTTTCGCCGCACGCATGCGGACACGATCGACACCATGCGCCGTTTCCGCGATGGCGTGCTGGCGAAACTCTGATCGCGTGCATTTGTATGCGATTAAGGCTCCCGGAGGTGGGCCGGTTCGCGAACGAACCGGCCCGTTGTCCTAATGCGTCAGATAGATAACAATGGCCTTGATTATCAGTTCAAGGATCGCCAGTGTCTTCAGCATGAGGGCGAGATGAGTTGTGGTCATCTCTTACCTCCGGGTTATGCCGGCGGGACCAACCCCGCCGGCATTTCCATTTGGTCCCCGGTTCGTGAATGAACCGGTGACGGCGCGACCGGGGTAGCCCGCGCGCCGGGACTTGACCTCCCGCCACTTCCGGTCACGCTGCGTCCGGAATGTGTTGGAGGACACCATGCGACTTGGCATCACCGTCGATATGTCGGGCGCCCACCCAAAACTCGACATCGAGCGCGTCAAGGAAGCCGAACGACTGGGCTTTTCGCAGGCCTGGACCGGCGAGGCATACGGCACCGACGCCGTCACGCCCGCCACCTGGATGCTGGCGCATACGACAAAGTTAAATGTCGGCACCGGCATCATGCAAATTCCCGCGCGCACGCCGGCCATGGCGGCGATGACCGCGATGACCCTGCAACACCTTTCCGGCGGTCGTTTCCTTTGCGGACTGGGCGTGTCCGGACCTCAGGTGATCGAAGGCTGGCACGGCACGCGGTTCGGTAAGCCGATGACGCGAACCAAAGAATACATCGCCATCATCAGGCAAATTCTGGAGCGGAATGGACCGCTGGTGTTCAAAGGCGAGGAATACGAAATTCCCTACGCCGGTCCGGACGCCACCGGTCTGGGCAAACCGCTGCGCAGCATCACGCACGGCGATCCCGCGTTGAAGTTCTATCTCGCGTCGATCACGCCGGCCGGCTTGCGTACGGCGGGCGAATGCGCCGACGGCGTGCTGCCGATCTTTTACTCCCCGGAACAACCAAAGATCGTGTCCGATCCGATCCTGGCGGGCAAGAAGAAGGCCGGACGCGCCGAAACCATGGACGGCTTCGATGTCGCACCGTATGTCCGCGTGAAGCTCGGTCCCGACGTGGCGGCCTGCCGTGATCTGATCCGGCCCGAGCTCGCGTTGTATATCGGCGGCATGGGCGCCCGCGCGAAGAATTACTACAACGACGTCGCCATCAAACTTGGTTTCGAAGGTGAGGCAAAAACCATCCAGGACCATTACCTCGACGGCAAAAAGAATGAAGCCGCGGCGGCTGTTCCCGACAAGCTGATCGATGAGATTTCCTGTGTGGGCCGGCGGATCGCATCCGCGATCGGTTGGCGGCGTGGAAGGACGTGGCGAAGTCGGGCCATCTCGGGACGATGGTGCTGAAAGGCGCCAGCATCGAGGCGATGCGCGTGGTGGCGGAAGCCGCGCTTTAGCGCCGTGCCGTGAAAACGCTGCTGGTCGTCTATCATTCCCGGACCGGCGGCACGCGGCAGATGGCGGAAGCCGCGGCGCGCGCGGCCTCCGACCCCGAGGTCACGGTACGGCTGCTGCGCGCGCCGGATGCGACGACGGACGACATGCTTGCCGCGGATGGATACCTGTTCGCGGCGCCCGAAAACCTCGCCGCGTTGGCCGGTGTCATGAAGGACTTCTTCGACCGCGTCTATTACGGCGTGCTGGAGCGCCTCAACGGCCGGCCGTACGCGACGTTGATTTGCGCCGGTAGCGACGGCGAAAACGCGGCGCGGCAAATCGCGCGAATCGCGACCGGCTGGCGGCTGAAGGCGATCGCGCCGCCGTTGATCGTGTGCACGCGCGCGCAGACACCGGAAGCAATTTTGGCGCCGAAAACCATTGGCGCCGGCGATCTGCACCGTTGTGAGGAACTGGGTGCCGCGATGGCAGTGGGTCTCGCGGCCGGAATTTTCTGACCGCCGCGCTCCACCGTCGGATTGGCGCGTCCTGACCCGCCGCTCGCCCGCTTCCGAGCCAACCTGTGACCTGCGTCACCGTGCGATCCGTGAACATGCTGTAAAATGAAGGCGCGCCGCGATCGCCGGGGGGTGAAAATCATGCGTTTCTGGCAACTGCCGATGGCCGGTTGTGTCTGGCCGCTCCTCGCCTGTCTGGTGGCTGCCGTCCCCGCGAAGGCAGCCCCTCCCGTCGGCCCCTGTCTGCCGAGACTGCCGGAATGCACCAGGTCGGAAGCCTGGGTCGTGGAGCAAATCGGTCTCGGCAATCAGGCCGATCTCAATCGTCACTGCGACAATTCGATCTCCGCCGCCGGTGAGGAGCGATGTGGGCGGCTTCGGCCGCGATTTATCCGCGAACTCATCGCCAGTACGGTGACGGACAGCAAGGCGGCGCCCAACGGAATCACATTGCGCAACGCGGTGATCTGCGGCTTCAAACCCGCCGATCCGCTTGCCGTGGTGCCACCCAAAATCGACGACCATATTTGCGACGACGTGTACTCGCGCAAAGGCGACGTCGTGTCGAATATCCGTTCGCTGACCGACGCGCTCGATTTGCGCGACCTACGGGCCGAGGTCGCGATCGATCTTCGCGGCAATCTTTTCATGTGCGACGTCTGGCTGGGCGGTTCCGATCTCGAACAGGGCCTGAACCTCGACGAAGTCGTGATCGACGGCAATGTGGATGCGAATCACCTCCGGTCCGCCGCCGGACTCACGATGTATGGTGCGATCGTTCGGGGCGATTTCGAGGCCGACGGATTGCGCTCCTCCGGCAGCGTCACTTTGTTCCAATCGATCATCCTGGGCCGGTTCCATATGCGTGGCGCCATGATCGGCGGCGATCTGGATCTCGGCCGCGTCATCGTGCGAGGACCGACCCCGGCGAGCTATCAGACCGAGCCACCCAGGGGGTCCGTCGGCACGCCACGCAGCGGGGTTGACCTGAGCAACGCGCGCATTGGGCGGCAACTCTATTTGCGTGGAGCGGGGGTCAGCGACAGCGATGTCGATCTCAGCGGCATCGTGGTGGACGGATCGGTCTGGATGGAAACCGGCACGCGGTTTCCCTGGCGCCTGACCATGGAACGGGCCCGCGTCGGTGACAGCGTTCTTCTTGGCGACGGCCAGTTCAACCAGGTCGATTTGACCGGTGCGAATATCGGCCATGATTTGCGGTTGGAAACGAATGGCGTCCCAACGACCTGGATCGAAAAGCAGGGACGCTTCATACGCGACGCCTCGGGGGCGACCACGATCCTGGATCACAGTAAGTGGCTGGTATTGCGTGGCGCCAAAATTGGCGCGATCCGCGACACCCTCGCGGCGTGGCCGGATTGCGTGCTCATGACAGGGTTCACCTATGAGCGCGCACCGCATGCCTACGCGGCGACCAAGCCGTCCTACGCCTGGTGCCGCCGTATCGAAGCCGACGAAACACCGGTTTGTCCGGACACGCCGCCGGCGCAAAACGACCAGCCGCGATTCGAAACGTGCGAACTGGAAACGAAAAATCTGAGCTGGTTTCGCTGGCTCCGCGACGTGCTCGATTGGACCCAACCATCCTGGCCGTTTCTTTCGTACGGAGAGGTCAACGAGGCGAAAGCGATCCGTTCCGTGGTGTGGTGGCGCAACTGGCTCGAAAGAGATCCGGAAAAATCTCTCAAATCCTACACCCAACTGGACAACGCGCTCACCGCGATGGGACAAGGTGGGATCGCCGATGACATCCGGTTCGAGCAGCGTATCGTCGATCGCGATGGCCAGGGATGGGTGAAGTTCATCCTCGGATGCATGGAGGAAATCCTGATCGGTTTCGGCATCGGCGAGTATGCCATGCTGGCGCTGCTCTGGTCCGTGCTGCTGACCGGCTTCGCCGCGTGGCGGTTGCACAGGCGCCTGCGATCGTTGCGCCGCTATGAAGCCGCGCGCGATAAATCGGTGGTCTGGTGCTGGATGGCCAGTATCCAGACGCTGCTGCCATTCGTCACGCTATCGAAGCAAATGGACGACTTTCTGCACACACCAATCGTCGCTCAGCATCAGGCCTCTCTGCCGCTGCGTGGTGCGCTCGCGATTGGATTCGCCCTGCTGGCGGTCGCCGGGCTGGTACTGGGAGGATTCTTGTTGAACGGTTTGCGCAGCTACGCGGGTCTGTGACGGGAAACGCGATTCGCGCCCGGATATCGACCTCTCGCCGGCACGGGGTTATGGTCCGGCCCCCGCATGACAGGAGCCCGCCCGATGCCCGACTCTCCCGTGGTCCGCCTTGAGAAAGACGGCGACATCGGTGTCATCATCGTCAATTATCCGCCGGTCAACGCGCTCGGGCCGGGCGTCGCGGAAGGCATTATCGAATGTCTCAACACCGCGAACGCCGATCCGTCGATCAAGGCCATGGTGCTGATGGGCGATGGCCGCAGTTTCATCGCCGGCGCCGATATCCGCGGCTTCGACGCCAACCGCAAGCGCCTCGCGATTGGGGAGCGGACCTACGATGTGATGGACCGCTCGCCGAAACCGGTGGTCGCCGCGATCCATGGTTACGCGCTCGGCGGTGGGCTCGAAAACGCGATGGGCTGCCATTACCGCATCGCCGTTCCCTCCGCCAAAGTCGGCCTGCCGGAGGTGCTGATCGGCATCCTGCCCGGCGGCGGCGGCACCCAGCGTCTGCCGCGTCTGGCGGGCGTGCAAACCGCGCTCGAAATGATCGTGTCCGGCCGTCACGTTCCCGCACCGGAAGCCAAAACGCTCGGCATTCTGGATGAGGTGCTGCCCGAAGGCGCCGACCTGCGTCAGAGCGCCGTCGCCTATGCGCGAAAGATCGCCGATATCCGTCCGTTGCCCAGGGTTCGCGACCGGGAGTGCAAGGCCGGTCCGGAGGTGTTCGAGGCGATGCGCAAGTCCATCGCGCGGCGCGCCCGCAACCAAAAGGCACCCTATAATTGCATCGCCGCCGTCGAGGCCGCCGCGACCTTGCCGTTCGATCAGGGCATGCGGCGCGAGAGCGAATTGTTTCAGGAACTCGTCAACGCCGACGAGGCCAAGGCGCTGCGCTACGCTTTCTTCGCCGAACGCGAGGCCGCGAAACTGCCCGACATGCCGTCCACCACGAAGCCGCGCGACTTCAACAACGCCGCCGTGGTCGGAGCCGGAACGATGGGCGGCGGCATCGCCATGTCGTTCGCCGACTTTGGCTATGACGTGAAAATCATGGACGCGACCAAGGAAGCGCTCGATCGCGGCATGGAACGAATCCGCTCGAACTACGCGACCTCGGTCAAACGCGGCAGTCTGAAAGAGGACGAGATGAACCGCCGGCTGGCGCGGATCCATCCGGTCGCGGGCTATGACGACATCAAGGACTGCGACGTCGTGATCGAAGCGGTGTTCGAGGAGATGGACGTCAAGAAGCCGATCTTCGCCAAACTGGATGAGGTGATGAAACCCGGCGCATTGCTGTTCTCCAACACCTCGGCGCTCGACGTCGATCAGATCGCGGCGGTCACGAAACGTCCGGGCGACGTGGCCGGCACGCATTTCTTTTCGCCGGCGAATGTCATGAAACTGTTCGAGGTCGTGCGCGGTTCGAAGTCCTCGCCGGAAACTCTGATCACCGCGATGGCGCTGGGTAAGCAGATCGGCAAAATCCCGGCGATGGCGGGCAACACCGACGGGTTCGTCGCCAATCGCTCGCGCGCACCGTTCAATGCCGAGATGGTCATTCTGCTGGAGGAAGGCTGCCTCCCCGAACAGGTCGATAAGGTGATGGTCGATTTCGGCTATCCGATGGGCCCCTTCGCGGTCGGCGATCTCGCCGGTCTCGATATCGGCGCGGCCGGACGCCGGCGGCGCGCGGCGGAAAATCCCAACTACCGCAAGCTTCCCATCGCCGACAAACTCGTCGAACTGGGTCGTTACGGCCAGAAAACCGGTGCCGGTTGGTATAAGTACGAGAAGGGCGACCGCACGCCGCATCCCGATCCCGAGGTCGCCAAAATCATCAAGGACGTCGCGGCCGAATTGAAGGTCCCGCAAAAGACCTTCACCGATACCGAAATTCTGCACCGGCTGTTGTTCTCATCGGTGAACGAAGCCTGCCGCATTCTGGAGGAAGGCAAGGCCTACCGCGCCAGCGACATCGACGTGATGTGGCTGCACGGTTTCGGTTTCCCGCGGTATCGCGGCGGCCTGATGTACTGGGCTGACGGCATCGGTGTGAAGAATGTCTACAACCAGATCGCCAACTGGCATCAACAGTATGGGGAGCGTTGGGCGCCGTCGCGGTTGCTGCGCGAACTCGCCGAGGCCGGCACGCCATTCCGGGAGGCGAGTTCGCAGAGGACGAGACCTGAGCCGTCAGGCTGGAAGAAAAA
>CAVRDN010000002.1:0-3949 GCA_963719675.1 uncultured Alphaproteobacteria bacterium
TCCGGGAAACGTCCGGCGCGTGCCAGCCAGGCCAGCGCGAGCAGTGCCTCGCCCCGGGTGATCGAGTTCGGCCTTGGTGGATTCGACCACCTCCCGCAACGGTGCGGCATCGCCGTCGAAGCATTTGATCAGCACGCCCTTCAACGTTTCGACGACGGCCTGATCGCCCAGCGCGGCGATCAACCTGTCCTCGTCCAGCATCAGCCGGCACAGCGCGCGGTAGGCGCGCGGGTCGCCCTTGTCGCCGAACAAGTGGATGATGAAGAACAACGCGTCGGTGGTGACGTCGGACTCGTCCGAGCCATCGGCGTAGGCCTCCAGCATCGCCAGGAACTTCGGCTCCGCCGCGTCCCAATGGTCCAGCGCCCACCGCAGCGCGCCATTGGGCGGTTCGTCCGCGGCCTCGGCGAACGCCTGGATCACGTCGTCGATCGAGGTCATGGCGGTTTCCGTCGCTGGCATCACAAAAACTCCTCACGGGCCACCGGGGCCCAAAGCCGCGGCGGGCTGAACGCCGGCGTCAGATCCCGCCACCGATGCGCTCGTATACCGTGACGTGGGGTCCGCGCGCGACCTCCCTCCAGCCCGGATCGGACAGCGCGCCGCGCATCGCCTCACTCGCGGCGCGGCTGGCGGCATCCTGTTCGAGCAACGCGAGCACGACCCGATGCCACGGCCGCAGCCGCGCGCGAATTTGCTCCGGCGTGGCGCCCATCGGCACGAGCAGCAAGGGCAGGGCGGGGGGCGACTCGATCGCGAACGCGCCCACCACGCCAACGCCGTCGTTGCCGCGGGGCAGCAGCACGACCCCGTCGCCCACCAGCGCCGCCGCCGCGCGCGCCGCCGCGCTCGCCGGCTGCATCGTCACCGGCGCCAGCATCAGGCCGGCGATCGACATCGCCTGCACCCCCAGCACCACGCAGGCCCCCCGCATTCCCAACGCGCCCGCCAGCAGCAGGCCGACAAACGGGGTGGCGAAGGTCAGATACCGCACTTCGATCGGCGTGTTGTTGAAGACCGCGCCGAGGACCAGCAGCCCAACGCCCGGCGCGACGGCGGCCAGCGCGAACATGCGGCGGGTGCCCGGCGTGGCGATCCGGCGCCAGCGCCAGGCGACACAGGCGATCAGCCAGAGCAGCAGCAAGCCCAGCGCGGCGGCGACGGCCATCGACGCGACGCCGCTGACGTACAGCGGGAGTCCGCCCAGAATGTCGCCGCTGAACCGGATCGCCAGACGCGCGAGGCTTTGGGGCAGGGAGAATGGGGGGAACTGTCCCATGCGACTGTCGCGCTGCGCCAGGAACCACCAGAGGTCCGCCGGAATGAACGCGAGAAACCCGAGCAGCGCGGCCACCGCCGGCGCGGATGACCGGGCCAACGGATCGCATGGAGGCCGATGGGCGATCCGCGCGTCGATGGCATGCCAAAGGCCGGGCAACCACGCGTCCAGCATAACCGCGAGCAGACAGCCTCCGGCGGCGAACACGGACAGATAGTTGGTCAGTGTCGCGGCCCCGAAGCAGATCCCCGCCAAAGCGTACCGCCAGGTCCGCGCGCCCGGTTTCCGCCAGGAACCGTCCGGCATCAGGCACGCGAAGCCCAGCAGCAGCAGCAATTGCGCCAGGGCGAACCCGCGCGCCACGACGCTGGTGTAGGTAAACCCGTAGCAGCCCAGAGTGAGGAGCATGGCGCGGACCGGCGGCAGCCGCGCCGAACGGGCGATCCACCCGATCGCGCCGAGCGCCCCGACACCCAGCGCCACCGACAGCAGCCGTGCCGCGAACAATGTGGGCCCGAACAGATCGCGCCACAGGGAGACCAGCCAGAAATACAGCGGCGGGTGCACGTCGGTGACCCGCAGGTCGCGCGCGATGCCGGCGAGGCCCGCGTGGCCGGCCTGGATCGTCCGCGCCAGCCCGGCCGGAAACACCACCGCGGGCCATGCCGGCCGCGGCACGCCCGCGGTCAGGAACAGCGTGTATTGCTCATCGTATTCCGCGCCTCGCGACGCGGCGGCGGCGATCAGGACCACGGCGCACGACACCAATGCGCACGGCACCAATACGCACGGCAGCAACGCGCACGGCAGCGGGACCCGGAAGCACCGCCGGTCGTTCATCGATCGGTTAATCACCTGTTCATACCGAGGTGGCAGAACACACGTCCTACCAGCCAAATGTTAACGGACCTTGCCATGCCCGATGCTCTGGCTCCGCATTTTCAGCCCGAATTTCGCCCGACGTTTTCCGTCGTCGTGCCGGCGATGAATGAGGCCGAGGGCATCGCCGGGTTTCATCACCGCCTGATCGCCGCGATGGAGCCCTTGGGCAGTTGGGAGGCGATTTACGTCGATGACGGCAGCGACGATCTGACGCGGGAGACGATCGAGTTCTTGCGGCTGGATGATCAGCGCGTCGCCCTGGTCAGCCTGTCGCGCAACTTCGGCAAGGAAATCGCCACCACCGCCGGTCTGGACCACGCGCGGGGGGAGGCGGTGATCGTCATCGATGCCGATTTGCAGGACCCGCCGGAGGTGATCCCCGACCTGGTCGCGGCGTGGCGGCTCGGCTTCGACATGGTCTGCGCCCGGCGGCGCACGCGAGAGGGCGAAACCGTCCTCAAAAAGCTGACCGCGCATGTGTTTTACCGGCTGATGCGCAACACCGGCCGGGTCAAATTGCCGCGCGATACCGGCGACTTTCGCCTCATGAGCCGTCGGGTGGTGGCGGCGGTGTGCAAGCTGCGCGAACACCACCGGTTCATGAAAGG
Source organism: uncultured Alphaproteobacteria bacterium (assembly GCA_963719675.1). Taxonomy (GTDB): domain Bacteria; phylum Pseudomonadota; class Alphaproteobacteria; order Acetobacterales; family Acetobacteraceae; genus Rhodopila. Next base: position 2,770 of record CAVRDN010000002.1, read on the forward strand.
CCTGTTCGCCTGGGTTGGCTATCCGACGACGACGGTGCTTGTACGACCGCGCGCCGCGGGAGGTGGGGCGCACCAAATGGAACTACTGGAAATTGTGGAACCTGGCGCTGGAGGGGATCACCTGCTTCACCGTGGTGCCCTTGAAAATCGCGACCTATCTGGGATTGATCGTGGCGCTGCTTTCGGTCGGCTACGGCGCGCAGGTGGTGGTGAAAACCTTGCTGTTCGGCAATTCCGTCGCCGGCTATCCCAGCCTGATGACCGTCATGCTGTTCCTCGGCGGCATCCAATTGATGACATTGGGCGTGATCGGCGAGTATTTGGGCCGTATCTTCAATGAAACAAAACAGCGGCCGCTGTATCTGGTGGAACGCTTCCTGCCGAGCCGGGTGCGGGTGTCGGCGGGGGAGTGACGGCGGCGAACGCCCCGAGGCCAACCCCGAGGGCGCGCCCCCGGCGCATCGCGATGAGCGCGCCGCGCGTCGCCGCCGCGGTCATGCTCGCGCTGTCGCTTTGGGGTCTCCCGGCGCGCGCCGCGCCGGCGGCTGAGCGGGTCGCGGCGCTCCGGCGCGGGGTCAATATCACCGGCTGGTTCCGCTACCCCGCAAGCCGCGATCCGACGGCGCTGCGTCGCTGGATGAGCGACGCGGCGATGGCGGACCTGCGACGGGACGGATTCACGTTCGTGCGTCTGGCGATCGATCCGGCGATCCTGGCCGAACCCGCGAACCCGGATGAACTCACCCCGCGCCCCTCGCTGGTCGCCGTGCTCCTCGAGCAGGTGCGGCGGTTGCAGCGACAGGGCCTCGCGGTGATCGTGTCGCCCCATCCGGTCGGCTGGGACCTCGACGGCAACCCGGACGACCGCGCCAGGCTGGTGGCGTTCTGGCGCGAGCTGGCGCCGTTGCTGCGTCCTCTGCCGGCGCCGCTGACCTTTCCGGAGGTGGTGAATGAGCCGGTGTTTCACGACGATCCGGCCGTCTGGACAGGGCTGCAAAGCACCCTGCGCGCGGCGATCCGCGCCGCGCTGCCGCGGGCCACGATCATCCTGACCGGGCCGGACTGGGGCGGCATCGCCGGACTTTTGACGCTGCCGCCGGACCCGGACGGGAACGTGGTCTACAGTTTCCACTATTACGATCCGCCGGAGCTGACGTCGCTCGCCGCCTGGCGTGCCGGC
>CAVRDN010000003.1:0-55262 GCA_963719675.1 uncultured Alphaproteobacteria bacterium
GCGCGATGGTGTTTTGCGCGAAAGTCGTAATCATCGATACAACCGTTCGGCTGGCGGAACTCGACGGCTACGGCATCGCGCTGGCCGCGTGGCTGCTGTCGCGGCGCCTGCCGCCGCGCGCGCGGGCCGGCATCGTCGGCATCGCCATCGGGCTCTACGCGTTCGCAGCCCGGCTGGAACCGTTCGACTTCCAGAGCGAAGCCAGGGCATTTGGGTGGATCCCGTTCTACAGCTTCATGTTTGGGTCGATCCTGGTGGACACGCTGGCGTTCTTGGAGAAGTTCTTCCTTTATGGTGGCACGTTGTATTTGCTCGGCATCGCGAGCGGCGGACGGCGGTGGGCGGTCGCGATCTTCGTCGCGCTGATGCTGTTGGCGACGAGTTGGTTGGAAACATATCTGCCCGGCCGGTCGGCGGAGATCACCGACGCGACGATGGCGCTGATCATCGCGTTGATCTTCGCGTTGTTGCCGCCGGAATCCGCTATTGACCCACCGCGCGCCGCCAGTCCGTGACGTCCAGATGCCGCCACACGATCAACGCGGGAGCGTTGGCGCGGGTAGCGCTGAGCGTCATGACGATATCGGCCCAGAAGCGTCCGTCGTCGGTATGGAGCAGCGTGTCCACCGGAGTGGGCGCATCGGTGGAGAGTGCCTCCGCCGGTTCGTTCGCGGTCATCGCGTCGCGGATGAAGCTGGTCAAAGGCAGGGCCGGCGCGCGCGCGGCGGCGCCGTGAAACAATCGCATTTCCGCGTCGGACCCGCGGTAGCGCCATCCTGAGTGCTGGTCGAGCGTCACCAGCGGCACCGCCGCGTCTCCGTTCAGGATCAATCCGGTCGCGAAACTTTTACTCAGTCCGTGCACCGGATCGGGTGTCGCGAGCGCGATTGGCGGGCTCCATCCGCCGCCAGCCGGACGCCACGCGTAAAATGCCTGGAACCCGGTCTCCGCGCGACCGGCCGGCGTGCCATCCCAGGTGGCGTACCATCGCCCCGCCCGCATCCTCTGGTACCCGGAACGATGCGCAGAGTACGTCCTGGTCCGGACGCTCGGGCGATGTCCATTCCGGGCGGCCGTCCAGCGGACCCGGAAGCACCTGCCACGCACCGTTGCCGATCCGGCGCGCGAGCCGCACCGTCCAACGCGCGCCTTTGGCCCCCGCGGCCGCGACCGGCGCCACCCCTGCCCGCGTGGCCTCACCGCCGCCAGCATCCTGGCCACCGGCCCCTGAACCACGCGCGCCCTGGCCACTTGCGCCCTGGCCACGCGCGCCCTGGCCACCCCCGTCTGGCGCGACCGCCGGCGGACCCGCCTCGCTGACCAGCACGGACGCCGCCGCCAAGGGACGCCCGGTCGCGTCGAGCGTGAGCGACACCGACCCGAGCCGCGCGAAGGTTCCGAACGGCACCGCCTCGGTGCTCCAGCTACGCCCGCCGTCGCGCGAGGTGAGATATTTTCCATCCACGGTCAGGATATGAACCGCGGTCGGGTCCGCCGCGATCGCCGCTCCCTGGTCTCGGGCCGGCGCCTTGGTATCGACCTCATCCGACCAGCGCCAGCTATCCCCGGCCTTGTGGAGCGACCGGTACCAAATGGTCCCCTCGGCCTGCCAGATGAAATGCACCGTGTCGCCCGCCGCGGCGAGCGCCGGTTCCGCGGTGAAGTTGCCTTTGTGCTGTTGCGCCAGATCGACGATATCGGTGTCGAATTGCACGCCGCCGTCCGGCAGCACCCGGCCACGCCGATACATCGCGCCCGGACGCGCGCCGGGACGCCAGTCATCGGTCCATACCATGTGCAGAAAGCCGAAATCATCACGCGCGATCTCCGCGCCGCCGCCAACCCCGGTCGCCCCCACCGGGGTCATGCCATGCGGCAGCACGAACAACACCGCCTCCCTGCGCGCGACGGGACGGTCGCGCATCTCGGGGTCCCACGCGGACAAAAGCACCCGCCACGCCCCCGGACCGATCCGCTCCCGTGGCAGGTCCATCGTGACGCGGTCGCCACCGGCCTTTATCCGCGCCAGAATGTCCCGTATCGGCAGGTTGCCAATCGACAAAGTCGTCGTATCGGCGGGCATCTCCACCGCGAACGGCGACGGCGGCAAAATGTCCGGGGTCTCCGCCGCGACCGGCCGGTTTCCCAAAATCCCGAGCAGCACGGCTGCGACGGGAAGAAGATATTTTCGCTGGCGTGCCACCGGTCCCTCGGATATCCGAAGGCTCCGCCTTATCACATCCGGGCCCTCGAATGAACGGGTTGCGACGACACCACAGGACCGCCCGCCAGGCACCTTACGTGCTCCGGCGCGGCGTCGCCGGACGCGGTTGGGCTGAGCGGGCGCGGCCGCTGATGCCATGGCTGCTGGTGCCGCTGGCGATCGTGGCGGTCTTCGCCGCCGGATTGCCCGACGATGCCTGGCGTTCGCCGCGCGAGGCGTATGAGAGCATCGACCCGCGGTTGCTGGTGCCGCTGCCGCGCTTCGGGCTGGAGCCGATGGTCGGCGTCCTGGTCCGCTGGGGACTGACGGCGGCGTTCGGCGCGGCGATCGGCGCGATTGTCTGGGCGTGGCGGGGCGGCACCAAGGGCGTCGGGTTCCTGGCGGCCTGCATCGGCTTCAGCTTTTCCCTGGCGATCGAGCTGTGCCGTTTGTTCAAACCGGGCCAGTTGGCGGACTTCCGGGATCCGGTGATCGCCGCCCTGGTGGCGCCCGGCGTTTGGTGGTTGCTGCGCCGGCTGTCCTGGCAACCGGTCACGCCGCTGCCGCGGCACGGTCCGTGGCAGACCCGCCGACGCATCCTGGCCGGGTTCGGGGTGGTTGGGTGCCTCCTGGCCCTGATCGCGGTGGTGGCCGCGGTGGTGCCGGCGGTCGGCGATCTCGGCCTGACGCCGGCGCGGATCGCGGAACGGGTGGCGCGCCTGCCCCAGGACCGTACGGGGGCACCGCGCGCGGTTGCCCGGATCGTCGCCGCGGCGTTCGACCGCGTCGGACTCGGACCATGGCTGCGCGCCGCCAACCGGCTCGAGCCACGGGCCGGGGAGACCTTGCCGGAATGGAGCGGCGCCGGGCCGGCGTTCAACGGCGTGCTGCCCGGCGGGCGACTGCGGTCTGTGTCCACGATCGAGACGTTGCGTCAGGCGATCGACAGCGCCGACGCCGGCGATGTCATCCTGTTGCAGCCCGGCACCTACCGGATCGGCGGCGGCTACATCACCGGCGGCACGGCCGGGCACCCAGGACGCGCCGATCACCGTGCGCGCCGCGACGCTGGGCTCGGTGACGATGCGAGTCGGAACTGCCCGAGGCGATCAAGGTCGGCGCGCCATTCTGGAGGTTCGAAAACCTCGTGCTGAAAGGCGTGTGCACGGACGACGGCACCTGCGACAACGGGTTCCATATCGTCGGCGCGGCGGCACACACCGTGCTCCACAACCTGCGCATCCTGGACTTCAACGCGCAGATCAAGATCAACGGCGAGGGGGGGCAGTTTCCCGATGACGGACGGATCGAGCATTCGACGCTGCTCGACACCCATGCGCGTCAGACCGGCGCCTCGGTCACGCCGATCGATCTCGTCGCGGCGAACGGATGGGCGATCGAGGACAACCTGATCGCCGACTTCGTCAAGCTCGGCGGCAACGACGTATCGTACGGCGCTTTCGCCAAGGGCGCGGCGCGTGGCACGGTGTTTTCGCGCAACGTCGTGCTCTGCGAGTGGTCGTTGCATGCGCCCAACGGTGAGTCGATCGGCCTGTCGTTCGGCGGCGGCGGCACGCGGAAGCGATCTGACGCGGGATACCGGCCTCTCGGACAACGAGCACGCCGACGGCACGATGACCGACAACCTGATCGCGTTTTGCTCCGACGACGGGATTTATCTGAACCGCGCGGCGAACAGCGTCATCCGGCATAACACGCTGTTGGCGACATCGGGGATCGACGCGCGCTATCCCGGAAACGATCGCCCATGTCGAGGCGAACATGGTGGATGGTCCGATCCGGGCCCGCGATGACGGACTGCTCTGGGAAGACGGCAACGAGAGCGGGTCGCTGGCGGGCATGTTCATCGGCCGCAACCCGGTGCGCGGCTTCTTCGAGGATCCGGCGCGCCTGGATTTGCGGTGGCGGCGGCTGCCCGAACTGGTGGCGACCGAGCCCGGCGTCGATCTGTGCGGGGCGGAGTGGACGTCGCTGTCACCGGCCGGCGCGTTCCGGGACTTCCGGGCGTGCGGGGCGGAGGCGAAGCCGTAACGCGGCGAAGGCGACGACCTGACGGCGGGGCGGATGCTTCCGCGCCCCCGCCCGGCGCGCTCTCATCGGCGTTCGCTCTCATCGCCCGTCGCTGTCGTCACCCGTCGCTGTCGTCCCCGTCGCTGGCGTGGGGGGAACGCCGGATCAGGCGGCCCGTCGCGAGGCCACGTGGCGGAGCGCGCTGTTGATCGCCGCCACGGCCACGTCGTCATGATCGAAGATAAGGCCGAGCGCGTCATCGTATTCATTGCGGACCTGAACCGGCAGCGACGCGTTGTGGCAGCGGGCGTTTACCCCTCGGCGGCGGCCTCGAACGCGCGCATGCCTTGCTCGATCACCGCGCGTGGCAAATCCTGCGTGATGAACACGATCCGGCTGGTGCGCGGATCGCCCTCTGGCCACGCGCTGAGCAACACCGGCGGATGCAGCACATGCTGCACGGCCTGGATGCGCGACCGGCCGTTCCTGGCCTTGCAGATTGAGAATGCCCTTGATCCGCAACAAATCCTTGCCGCGGGTCTGGATCAGCATCTCCAGCCATAACCCGACTCCTTGCCAATGCAAGGGCTTGTCGAACGTCAGGCAGAACGAGGTCACCCGCTCATCGTGATCGTGGTGATGATGCGCGTGCGCCTCGGCGCGCAGCCAGCCGGCGACGTCGGGGATTTTCGTCGCCGGGTTGAACAGGCCAGCGTTGAGGATCGCCGCCGGATCGATCGCGCCGTGCCGCGCGGTGATGACGGGAGCGCCGGGGTTCAGCCGCTCGATACGGGAGAGCAACGCCGCCGGATCGGCGAGATCGGTCTTGGTCAGCACGATACGGTCGGCCACCGCGACCTGGCGCATCGCCTCCGGCCGGTCGGTCAGGTTGGTCTCACCGGCGACCGCGTCGATCACCGTCACCACGCCGTCCAGCCGATAAGCCGACGCCACCACCGGATCGGTCATCAGCGTGGCCAGGATCGGCGCCGGCTCGGCAAGCCCAGTGGTTTCGATGATGATCCGGCTGATCTCGTCGCGCCGCGCGCGCGGCAACATCTCCCGCAGCGTGCGTGTCAGGTCGCCGCGCACCGTGCAGCACAGGCAGCCCGCGTTCAGCAGCACGGTGTTCTCGTCGAGCTTCTCGACCAGCAAATGATCGATGCCGATCTCGCCGAACTCGTTGACCAGCACGGCGGTGCGGGCCAGCGCGGGCTGCCGCAGCAGATGGTTCAGCACCGTCGTCTTGCCGGCGCCGAGGAAGCCGGTCAGCACGGTGACCGGGGTGATCTCAGCCATACAGCTTTTCCGGGTCGATCAGCGGCGCCGCGATCTCCACCAGCGCGCCGTCACGCACCGCGCGATAGAAGCAGGCGCGGCGGCCGGTGTGGCAGGCGACGCCCTCCTGTTCCACCAGCAGCAGGATGGTGTCGCCGTCGCAGTCGATCCGCAGGTCCCTGAGGAATTGCACCTGGTGCGAGGTTTCGCCTTTGCGCCACAGCCGGTCCCGGCTGCGCGACCAGTAGCAGACGCGGCCGGTGCTCAGCGTCTCAGCCACCGCCTCCCGGTTCATCCACGCCATCATCAGCACCTCGCCGGTGTCGTGCTGCTGGGCTATCGCGGGCACGAGCCCATTGGCGTCGAAACGCAGCGCGTCGAGCACGGCGTCGATGCCAAGGGGGGTTGCGGCGGATTGGTAGATGGAGTGGTGGTGGCATCCTCGGACATGGGTGCTATTCTGCGCGCACACCCTAAGCGAGCGCCAGAGGGGCTCACGGAGCGCCAGATGGGGTTTTCACCCCGCACCGAGACATTGCTGAACCACGCCGGGCAGATCTGCGAGTCGAAAGGCGCTCGCCTGACCGATTTACGGCGCGAGGTCCTCGGCCTGATCCTGGATTCCGACGCGCCGGTCGGAGCGTACGATTTGCTGGACCGGCTGCGCGCGATCCGGCACGGCGCCGCGCCGCCCACGGTCTACCGGGCGCTGGAGTTCCTGCTGGAGCAGGGCCTGGTGCACAAACTGGAGAGCCTGTCGTCCTATGTCGGTTGCGTCAGCCACGGCGATACCGATCACGCGGCGCAGTTCCTGATTTGCCGCACCTGCGGGCAGGTTACCGAACTCGACGACCACGAACTGGCGCATGCGCTGGAGGACGCGGCGAAGCGGCTGGGGTTTACCGTGGGCAAGGCGACGATCGAGGCGGAGGGGCGTTGCGCATCATGCGCGCGGGGGTAGCAAGCGCGGGTTCGCGGGCAGCGCCCTCGCCTTTGCTTCCCCGACGCCCACCGCTACATTGCGGCGCCTGTAACGGAGACCACCGCCAATGCCGGTAATCGCGACCGCCGAGGATGCCAGGGTCAACCGCCGCCGCGGCTCGGCCGCCGATGGCGTGACCTTCTGGCACACGCTGTACATCGGCACCACGCGCTACAACATGGCGCCCGGCACGCCCGACCCTGAAATGGGCGAGATGTTTCCGATGGCGTTCCTGGTCGAGCAGGATCCCGGCAGCACCGCCAGCGCGCATTACCACCAGGCGGATCAGTTCCAGTTGGTCGTGCACGGCACGGCTGTCATGGGCACGCACGACGTGACGCCGGTAACCGTGCATTTCGCCGGCAAACACACCGCCTACGGACCGATCCGTGCCAGCGACGACACCGGCGTGCATTACTTCACTCTGCGCAACGGCTTCGACCCGGGCGCGCGATTCATGATGATGCCGGAGAATCGCACCGCTTTGCGTGCGGTGCCCGGCCGGCATCACCGCGAAGTCGGTGACCGGACCCGTGGCGGACGCACTGGCGCCATCATCGGCCCCGAACCGGACGGCATGGGCGCCTGGCGGTACCGCGCCGCCGCCGGGGAGCGCGTGATCGGTCCCGATCCGGCCTGGGGTCGCGGCCAGTACTGGGTGGTGGTCGGCGGCGCGATGACCCGCGAGGGCCAGACCATCCCGCCGCTGTCCTGCATCTTCGTCTACCCCGAGGACCCGCCGTTCAACGCCTATCGCCGGGCCTGACGGTGTCGACGTGATCGCGATGCAGTTCCCGCGCGTCCTGACGATGCCAAAACAAATCCGCCTGAACGCGTTCGACATGAATTGCGTCGGTCACCAGTCGCCGGGACTGTGGACGCATCCGCGCGACCGGGCGGATACCTATAATACGCTGGAATACTGGACCGACCTCGCGCGCACGCTGGAACGCGGCCAGTTCGACGCGATTTTCCTCGCCGATGTGCTGGGGATTTACGACGTTTACAAAGGCTCGGCGCGGACCGCGCTGGAGCACGCGGTGCAGGTTCCGGTCAACGATCCGCTGATGGTCATTCCGGCGATGGCGGTTGTCACCCGGCATCTTGGTTTCGGCGTGACCTGCGGGCTGTCGTACGAACATCCGTATCCGTTCGCCCGCCGCATGAGCACGCTGGATCATCTGACCCGCGGGCGGATCGGCTGGAATATCGTCACCGGCTACCTGGAGAGCGCCGCGCGCGGTATGGGCCGCGTCGAGCAGACCGGGCACGACGAACGTTACGCCATCGCCGAAGATTACATGGTCGCGGTCTACAAACTCTGGGAGGCGAGTTGGGAAGACGGCGCCGCCTTGCGTGACCGCGCCAGCGGACGGTTCGCCGACGCCAGACAAGATCCATCGCGTCACGCACGAAGGTCCATACTTCAAGGTCGATGCGATCCATTTGTGCGAGCCGTCGCCGCAACGAACGCCGGTGCTGTATCAGGCCGGCGCCTCCACCCGCGGACGTCAGTTCGCCGCCGATCACGCCGAGTGCGTGTTCATCAACGGCCCCTCGAAGAAGGTCATCGGTGGCATCGTGGCCGATATTCGCCGCCGCGCCGCCGCCGCCGGCCGCGATCCGCGCGATCTTGTCATCTACACGATGATGACGGTCATCACCGACCAAACGCGCGAGGCGGCACTCGAGAAATTTCGCGACTATCAACGGTACGTGAGCGCGGATGGCGCGCTGACCTTGATGTCCGGCTGGACCGGGATCGATTTCTCCGCGCTGCCGAAGCACGAGCCGTTGCGCTTTCAGGCGGCGAACGCGATGCACTCGGCGCTCGAGGCGTTCACGACCGCCGATCCCGACCGTGCCTGGACCGTGGACGAGATCGCGCGCCACGCCGGCATTGGCGGCCGCGGCCCGGTCATTGTCGGCTCGTATCAGGACGTCGCCGACGAGTTCGAGGCCTGGGTGCGCGAAACCGATATCGACGGCTTCAATCTCGCCTACGCGGTGACGCCGGAGACGTTCGTCGATATCGTCGATCTGGTGGTGCCGGAATTGCAGCGCCGCGGCGTGTATAAAACCGAGTACGCACCCGGTACGTTACGGGAGAAACTCTACGGACCTGGACGCGCGCGATTGCCGGAGAGCCATCCGGCGGCGCGGGTTCGTCCTATGAAGGAGACGCCATGAACGCCGACGAGTTGCGCGCCAAACAGGCGCCGCTGAAACAACTGTATCGCGACAAGCCGGAGGCCGCGCTGATCCCGGCGCACGCCGAGGGCACGCTCGACATGACCGATATCGCCATCAACGTACGTGCCTGGCACGGCGACGTCTCCGCCGGATTGCACAAGGCGGGTGGCGGCAGCGGCGAACTCGCGTGCTCGGCGGACATGCTGCTGGAGGCGATGGTCGCCTGCGCCGGCGTCACATTACGCGCGGTGGCGACGGCGATGGGCGTGACGATCCGCTCGGGCAAAGTGAGCGCCGATGGCGTGTGGGATGCCCGCGGGACGCTGGCGGTCGATCGCGCGGCACCGGTGGGGCTGACCGAGGTGACGTTGCGATTCGATGTCGATTGCGACGCCGATCAGGCGAAGCTGGAGCGCATGATCCAGACCACGGAACGCTATTGCGTCATTCTGCAGACGTTGAAGAACCCACCAAAGCTTTCGGTGGCGATCGGCGCGGGATAATCGATCAGCCGTCCCAGGCGTTGGTCGGCATCGGCAGCCCGGCGTAATCCTCCGGCGTCAACGGCCGGTCAGGCGTAACCCCCTGCATCCCGAGCAGCATGATCCATTGCCGGACGTGCTGCCCGCTGTGCCAGGTCGCGCGCTCCATCGTCTCATGCAGGATCTGCGGTCCGTAATAGGTCTGCACCGGGTCCTTACCCGATTTGTCGGGTTTGGCGTCCCACCACGCCATCGATCTGGCCCGCACCTGCTCGCCGAACGCGGCGATGTCGGCGAACGTCAGCAGGTTCTCGGGTGGCGTGCCGGCCAGCGCCTCGTAAGTCAGCGTGGCGCCGTTCGCCGTCTCCAGGAACACTTCCTGAATGCGGAAGATATGGTGCGCCAGAACCTTATAGGTGCGCGGCCGGTTCGGCACCTCGGTCGTCAGATGCGCGTCGGGCATTTGCCGGATCAATCGCGCGGCGGTGCTGAGGATCAGACCGGTCCGCGCCATGAGTTGGTCCGGCGTCAGTACCGGGCCGGTCTTCTCATTGAGGCCGAGGAATTTGACCACGTGGCCGAGGTTCTGCGCGAACACCCAGTCGTCGCCGCGCGACAGGACCGGTACCGAGCGCGCGCCAATGCGGCGCAGTTCCGCGAGACCGGCGGCATCTTCAAGAACGTTGATCGACTCGAACTCGATCGCACGGACCGAGAGAAACTCTTTGAGTTTCAGACAACTCGTTCAACCAGGCTGCCAGAATGCTTTCAGCGCGGGGGCATCGGCCATGGGGGACTCCTGTTCTGGATTCTGCTTAGGAGGACGCGCGCCGGGGGTCAAGATGGCTCAGTAACGGGCACCGGAAGGCGGAGAGTCCAGCCGGTGAACCGTGAAAGGGTTCATTTCCGACGGTCGAAACGACACCACTCCCGCCTTACTCCGCCGCCAGTTTCTTCGCCGGACGTGGCCAGCGCGCGGCGACGATCGGCAGCACTTCCTCGATCAATCGTTTCGTTTGCAGATACATGTCGGCGTCGCCGCTCGCCGCCGGACGCAGAATGAATTTGCACGCGCCCACATCGACATACTCGGCGATCCGATCGGCGATCAGCGTCGCATCGCCCATCGCGAAGTAATCGCGCGCGTCACGCCCGGTGCGGGCCTTGTATTCCTCCATCACCTTGGCGACCCCCGGATCGTCCGGACCGCCGAACCGGTACGCCAAAGCCGCACCGTAATGATCCTCGTCGATGTGCCGGCCCGCCGCCGCCACCGCGGTCTTGATGTCGGCGATCACCTGCCCGACGGTCGCCGGCGTTTCGGCCCCCGCCTGCCAGCCGGTGCCATACTTCGCGGTCCGCCGTACCGCTGCCTCCGACGAGCCGCCAATCCACATCGGCAAATCCGGCTGCACCGGCAACGGCGCGATCGAGGCGCCGGTCAATTTGAAGTGCCGGCCATCGAAGTCCAGCTTTTCCCCGCTCCACAGCCGGTGAATGATCTCCAGCGCCTCATCCGTCGTGCGGCCGCGAGTCTTCGGGTCGAGATGCATCGCCACCCACTCCGGCCCGCGCGGACTGCCGATGCCGAACCCCGGCAGCAACCGTCCTTGCGACAACACATCGATCGTGGCGCATTGTTTCGCCAGCAGCACGGGGTCGCGCATCGCCACCGACACGACATTGACGCCGAATTTAATCCGCCGCGTGCGCCCCGCGATCGCCGCCAGCGCCGTCATGCACTCCAGAATCGGCGAGCGGCTGATCATCCGATCCGTTTGCCAGATCGAATCGATCCCGCCCTGCTCGCACAAATCAACCCAACGCCAGAAGCCGTCCGTGGTGTCGAACGGATATTCCATGATGCCGATGCCGACCGCGATCGTGCGTGCCATTGTCCGTGCCTCCATTCCGGGCGCACCGGAACACGCGGCGGGGTTTGGGGCAATCCCTGGGTTGAGGAAGCGTCAGGGCGCTGCCCTGAAACCCGCCAGGAGGCTTTGCCTCCTGGCCCTCCAGCAAAGGGCGAGGCCCTTTGCAATCTGTCCATTGGTGGGGGAACAAGAGGGGCCAGCTCGGGCCCTGCGAGGTCTCGGTCGGCCCCTCTTGTTCCCCTACCGAAATGAATGGTTCCAGGGACAATGTCCTCGGCGGGGATCCAATGGGGCAGAGCCTCCTGGCGGGTTCGAAGGGCGGAGCCCTCGCGCTTCCTCCACCCCCGAACTTGCCCCATACCCCGCCGCGTGATCCGGTGCGCCGGCGTGGGAGGAAACGACAGCGTGAGCAACTCGCCGTTCCGGCGGATGATCCGTGCGAGCGCGCCGGACTTCTGGCGTTTGTGGTTCGTGGGCCTCGTGGTGTTCACCGTGCGTTGGCTGGAGACGGTCGCGGTCGGCGTCGTCGTCTACCAGCGCACCGGCTCGGCGTTTCTGGTCGCGATGATGACCATGTTGCGCCTGTTGCCGATGGGGTTGTTCGGTGCGTTCCTCGGCGCGTTGGCGGAGCGGTTCGACCGCCGGAGGACGCTGGTCGGCGTCGTCATCCTGATGGGCGCGACCTCGGCGACCCTGGCTGCGCTCGCCTGGACCCATACACTGCAGGTCTGGCATCTCGCGCTCGCCAGTTTCGTCAACGGCTGTGGCTGGGCTACCGACAACCCGGTGCGCCGCGTGATGATGGGCGAGGTCGTTGGCCGCGAGCACATGGGCACCGCGATGTCGCTCGATGTGGCGTATCTTGAACCTATGCTTTCTGACCGGCATCCGTTCCCCTCTGGAATTGTTGGGGGACGAGTAGCTCGCCGAAAAACTCAGGCACCTCTGTCGAGATGATCAGCGGATGCGGCTGGGTTGGCGTCCGAAGAGATGGATCGGAGCATCGAGACGGTTTGAACCATTGCAGTGGTGTTTAAGCCAGTATCGTTCGGGACGCTGGAAGTCTTCTTGGCGAGTGCGGCTGCGGCCAGCTTCTCGGCGCTCATTTCAGCTTGAAATTTGAGCATGGTCTGAAGAGCAATGCTCGCATCCGTGGCCGACGCACCAGATTTCGGGAGCGGCGTGACTGTGGATTTGCTTTCCATTTTCACTGTGTTCACGCTGCCTTTGGCACCGGTCGCCGTCGCAGTTGGGGTAGTCGTGGCCGAGGACACGTTATCTGAGGCTGGCGGCTGTGCGACGAAAGCGGCAGCCTGCTTCTTCAGGTCAGCCTTCCAGTCGTCAAGGCTTGCGAAATAGTTGTTTTTGCCGTGGATGTCAAAAACGTTGTTTCCTCCACTGACAAAAATGATCTGCTGGTCGTTCTGCGAGAAACGTGAGAGCGCATTCAGCATATCTTTGGCTGGGTTGGGGTTTGCAGGCGATAGAGAACCGCCAAGCTGGCCACTGAGTGTCGCCATCTGCTGAGCAATGGGGGCATTATTGAGGGCATCGGCGGCACGCTTGGCGTCATTCAGGTTTGTCTGTGAAAGAACTCCTCCTTTGCCGTTATTACTAATATCCGAGTACATCAGGCTTTGTAGGGTCTGATATGCGTTAAGCTGGTCGGTGACTGAGGCTTTGGACTCACTTGCCAGGGTGCTCACGCATTGCGTGACTATGTCGGTGTATTTGGATGCGCCTGTGCCGACATCGATGCCGGTCATGAGAGGAGATGTAGCTGTTGCGTAAATGGACATTGGCATCACCCTGAGGAAGGAACCAAGCCAGCCTAAACTGAATCCAATTAATATTTTGTAAACGAGACAATCGCCCCGCCAGCCCGTTCCAATGATGCCTGACCGGAACCACGCCATAACATACACCTGACCTCATATGTCTGCTTGCTAAAGCAAGAAGACGGGACTATATCTTTTGACGCAAGCAGACAAGCGGACAGAGGATGTGTGATGGCAGTTTTCGGATATGTTCGGGTCTCGACAATGCGGCAAGCCGAGGACGGCGAAAGTCTCGACGTGCAACAGCGCACGATTGCTGGCTATGCAATGATGCACGGGTTGAAGGTCTCGCAGACCTTCGTGGAAGGCGGCGTATCGGGTTCCGTGCCTTTGGCCGAGCGAGCGCAAGGCAAGGCGATGCTGACGGCTTTGACGGCTGGCGATGTGGTGATTACCGCCAAACTGGACAGAATGTTCCGCTCTGCGCTCGATGCGCTTGGCGTTCTTGCCGATTTGAAGGAACGAGGCATCAGCCTTCACATGATTGACCTTGGTGGCGACGTGACCGGCAACGGCATTTCCAAGCTGGTCTTCACCATCTTGTCGGCAGTGGCCGAAGCCGAACGAGATCGGATCAGAGAAAGAATCAGCGTCGTGAAGGCGGATCAAAAGACCCGTGGCAGGTATCTCGGCGGCAAGGTGCCATTTGGCTTCTTGGTCGTTGATGGCCGTTTAGAACCAGTTGCCAGCCAACAAGCGGTCATCTCCCGAATTGTCGAGTTGCATGGCAAGGGCAAGTCGTTGCGGGCGATCAAAGCAGCGTTGTCTCTTGACCTGTCGTTGGACGCCATCTCTCGCATTGCTTCATCATGATTGATGTTTCCAGTCGCCGTGCCACTTTGATACATCAATCTGCGTGCGTCATCACCAAACGGTCTGATGTATCTTGCCGATTTCTCTGTCATGACTTTCCATATCATCAAATCACGGTATTCGATGATACCGTGTGATTTTGGGCTTATTCTGTCCAGAGCAGTCAAGTAGTCAGGTGGTAGCACGCTAAACTGGTTTACTCTCTTGGGTCGCTTGAAAGTCGAATTGCGACCAAACTCGAGTACTATTTACGCAAAAAATCTGCGCTGTCTATAATGTCGGCTGTATCTTGCAAAGTTTTCGTTGCATATCCAGCCCATCCAATCTTGTATTCCTTTATATCATATCCTCCTTTCGGTGCGAATGTCAACCATAAACCACCATCCAACATGGCTTTGAGTTCGTTGAAATCGTGTGGTGATGGAAGTGCCCACGCCGCATGAACGTGTGCGTAGGTGTCAGATTTTTCAACGACAGCCCACATTTGCGAGCGTTCATGTATGGGCCGGAAATGAAACCGGCGACCGAGAAGCTGTCGGTCAACCATCCTGTGCAGCCCTCGTAAATCTTGCCTTATACGATCCATTGATACAGGCCACTCGTTATACACGAGCGTCAGAGCGGCTTGCCATTGAGCCTGAGATTCAAGGGTATCTGCATAGGCTTTACGAATATCTGGTGTCATCATGGTTATATGATAGTTCAAATGAGACCAGATGACAACTTTATCATCATGCCCATCCTTTCTGTATGGCTTCGGCTACGTCGTGGTTCAAGCACGCAATATATACGATAACCTTGCCGTCTTCTGGATCAGAATAAGCCATGATCCTTACATCGTCGCTGTTGTCCATGAGACAACTGAAGCGATGGAAATTTTCAACCGGCAATGTGATTTCGGTCTGGACTGGATGCGAGGACTTTGCTCTGGCGCTGGTAAATGTTTTCATCATAGTGTTCCTTGTGATGGAAGCCGAGATTGATGGTTCTCGGCTTCTGTGTCTTATATCTCTGTCAATCTGGCTCTCGCCTTTTGTAGTTTCCCCGCATTGTCGGATGTGATGTCTGAAATCCGATTTTGCGCTCTTTCAATCCTATCAGATCTCGCTCGTGCTTTGGCTGGCGTCAGAGGTTTGACTGGTTTTCTTGGCTTGGTTTCAGAGAGTTCATGAAATCTCATTGGATTTCCTCTCTTGTGTGCGTAGCCATTCAATGACCTGATTTCGCTCGTAACGGATTGACCTTCCGATACGGAAAAATGGTGGGCCTTTGCCTTTCAATGCGGCGTGATCGAGGAAACCACGAGAAACACGCAGGGCCTTTGCTATCTCATTCCGTGTATAAAACTGTATGTTCTGGTTCAATTCAAAAAATAACCTTCTGTTCTTCTCTGCTCCTCTATTTATACAAATCGTTCGGAAAATGGAAAATAGCGCCTTTCTTACCCAACTTCATATTACCGATGGCTTCGTCCCAATGGTCATTGAGGACTGAAACTAAGATGATAGAGTGGTCGTCCACGTCACCTTGACAACCGACGAGCGGAACTCAACTCGTAATGTGCCATCCTTGCGGCACACAAGCTTGCTGAGGACTTCCGGCATCGCCGTGGCGATCTTGGTGCGTGCCCATACATCACCCGCCAGAGCCGCTCCCAGCACGCCGCCGATCATGCGTTGCACTTCAGTCACAGGCTTGGCGGAACGCAATGCCGCCAACCGCCGTTCCAGTTTGGTGACTTCCTCGGATATGCGCTGATGGTCAGCTTCCAACTTCGCCTGACTGCGTTCAGCAAGGTCGCCAGAACGTGTCAATGACCGCTGATAGGCTTTTTCGATTTCAGCGGCCTTCTTGCGATCCGATGTGATCTTCTGTTCCAGAACGGCGGCAGGATCGCCGCTCGGTTGGTCGTCCATTTTTGTATCAACCATGCGTGGCAGTAATTTGCGCTCAATCTTATCCAGTCGGTAAAATTTCGTGTTATCGCACCCGCCAACAAAGCGGGTTGAGCAACCGAGATACACATATTTGCCATGATCGCCCCGCCGATGCACCTTCATCCTCGATCCGCATTCGCAACGGGCGATGTCGCCAAAGAGGTTGGTCATCTTGGTCACGTTCCGCCCCGTGCTGATACCGGATTGGCGAGAATCCAGCTTCGCCTGCATCAGGTTCCAGAGATCAAGAGAGATGATCGCAGGATAAGCGTCGATATATTGCCCTTTGGCAACCACACGTTTCCCATCGACATAGTGAGCGACTTCCTGTTGGCCAAGAACCTGCCGCCCTCGGAAAATTTTGGTAAGTGTGCCGGTTGACCACAACAAAGTCTCACGTTGGCGTTTACGCTCATTCAATGTCGGTACACCCTCGCTGTTGAATGTATGCACGATCTTATTGACACCGGTTGTCAGGCCCATCGTCCAAGCCCGTTGGATGATCGGCGTTTTGATCGGACAGGCGACCAGTTCGCCATCCTGCTTGATGATCCAGGACGGGACGACGTTGGTGGTGGAACCACGCCGGTCTTTCCATGATTTGGCCGAGTAATATGAGATGTTTTCGGCCAAATCTCGTGCCGCCTGCATCGCCGCACTGATCTGATAAATTTGTCCTTTGTCGCCTCGTAATGACGCCTTCGTATAGGCTCGCCGGTCTTGCAAGGTGATGAGCGTGACGCCGCCCTTGGTCACGATGTCGAAAAACACGCCAAGGGCTTCGTCAATAGGAAGTCTCGTCAGGCGGGAGAAACTTTCGAGGACGAGTGCCGTACCTGGTTTCACCTGTCCGATGGAATCCAAAAACAGGCCAAGCGAACCGCCTTTGATGTTCCGTCCCTTGGACGCCGAACGTCCGTCGTCAATGAGTCGGAACGAGGTATCCTCAGGTACGCTGGTGGTCGTGGTGAAATTCCTGAACGCTTCAAGCTGGCGGTCGATCCCGCCGCCACCTTGTACGAGAGTTTGCTGGGCGGATGACACACGAGCGTAGGAAATCGCCCAATCGAGGGTCAGATCGGTTCCGAAGTATGAAATGGTTGGCATAACGGCTCGGTAGGCCGGTTTTTTATTGGTGTCAAGACAAGCTATGTCGCTGGATGTCGGCGCCAACAACGCCAGCCGCATGGTGGGGCCGAGCGTGGGCGGGTTCCTGCTCGCCGGAATCGGAATTGAGGGCGCCTTCTCGTTGAGCGTGCTGATGTATCTCGGCGCCGTCGCGGCGGCGCTGACGGTGCGGTCCAGGATCCCGCGCCTGGCCGGTTCCGGCGCTGTGTTCGCGCGCATCTCCGAGGGTCTGGCGATCGTGCGCGCCGACAAGCGCCTGGTCGGCACGTTGATCGTCACGATCGTCTACAACGTGTTCGCCTGGCCGTTCACCAGCATGATCCCGGTGATCGGCCGCGACCGGCTGCTGCTCGGTCCGGAGGGCGTCGGAATCCTGGCGAGCCTGGATGGCATCGGCGCGTTCTTCGGCGCGTTGCTGCTGGCGTTATGGCTGACACCGCGCTGGTACGCGCGGGCTTATGTCGGCGGAGTCGTCGTCTACATGATCATGCTGATCGTGTTCGCGGTCGTAACGGTACCGGCGGTCGCGGGCGCGGCGTTACTGCTGACGGGCCTCGGCGGCGCGGGATTTTCGACGATGCAGGCGACGCTGGTTTACCTCGCCGCCCCGCCCGAGATGCGGTCACGCATTCTGGGCGTTCTGTCCGTCTGTATCGGAACCGGACCGATCGGCTTTGTCTGGCTGGGTTGGCTGGCCGACCGGATCGGTGCGCACCACGCGACGGCGGTCACCGGCGTGATGGGGCTGCTGGCGCTGGCGGCGACGTGGCGGTGGTGGCGGACGATCTGAGGCGTTCAGTGCCCGGTCAGCAGCCCGTCCAGCGCCTCCAGCATCGACCGCGCCGAATGCACGCATTCCAGGGCCAGTTCTTCCTGGACCGGGTCGTTGCCATCGACCATGGACATCGCTTCTTCCGCGTCGCGCAACCGCTTCTCGGCTTCCGAGCGCTCCAGTTCGTTCACCGGCATCGCCTCACCGGCGAGCACGGTGCAGCGTTCCGGAGTGATCTCGGCGAAGCCGCCCGCCACGAACAGGCTGTCGGTCACCCGATCGCCTTCGTACAACGAAACAACTCCGCCGCGCAGCATCACCATCATCGGCGCGTGGCCCTCCAGCACGCCCATGTCGCCTTCCGAGGCCGGGATCACCACCATGTCCACATCACGGGACAGCAGCAGTTTTTCCGGACTGACGATTTCCAGATTGACGGGCATGAGGCTCAGACTTTCGTGACAGTTACGCGGTCGTCTTCAGCGTTTCCGCCTTGGCGACGGCCTCTTCGATGGTGCCGACCATGTAGAACGCGGCTTCCGGCAAATGATCGTATTCGCCGGCGCAGATCGCCTTGAAGCTGCGCACGGTGTCGGCGACCGGCACCAGCTTGCCGGGGAAGCCGGTGAATACTTCCGCGACATGGAACGGTTGCGACAGGAAGCGCTGGATCTTCCGCGCCCGGGCCACCACCAGTTTGTCCTCTTCCGACAACTCGTCCATGCCCAGAATGGCGATGATGTCCTGCAACGACTTATAGGTCTGCAGGATCTCCTGAGTGCGGCGGGCAACCTGGTAGTGCTCCTCGCCCACGATGCGCGGATCGAGTGAGCGCGACGTCGAGTCCAGCGGATCGACCGCCGGGTAAATCCCCAGTTCCGCGATCTGCCGCGACAGCACCGTCGTCGCGTCAAGGTGAGCGAACGACGTGGCGGGCGCCGGGTCGGTCAGATCGTCGGCGGGCACGTAAATCGCCTGCACCGAGGTGATCGAACCCTTCTTCGTCGAGGTGATCCGCTCCTGCAGCGCGCCCATGTCGGTCGCCAGCGTCGGCTGATACCCCACCGCCGAGGGAATGCGGCCCAACAGCGCGGACACTTCCGCGCCGGCCTGGGTGAAGCGGAAGATGTTGTCGACGAAGAACAAAACGTCCTGGCCTTCGTCATCGCGGAAATACTCCGCCATCGTCAGACCGGACAGCCCGACGCGCGCGCGCGCGCCCGGCGGCTCGTTCATCTGGCCATACATCAGCGCCACTTTGGAGCCTTCGAGAATGTTCCGCCGCGTCGTCGGTCTTGATGACGCCGGCGTCGATCATTTCGTGATAGAGATCGTTGCCTTCGCGCGTGCGCTCACCGACGCCGGCGAACACCGACACGCCGCCATGCGCTTTGGCGATGTTGTTGATCAGTTCCTGAATGAGCACGGTCTTGCCCACGCCGGCGCCGCCGAACAGGCCGACCTTGCCGCCCTTCAGGTATGGCGCCAGCAGATCGACGACCTTGATGCCGGTGACCAGGATTTCCGCCGAGGTCGCCTGTTCCTCGAACGACGGCGCCTCGCGATGGATCGGCGATGCGCTTCACGTAGTTCACCGGCCCCTTCTCGTCGATCGGATCGCCGATGACATTGAGGATGCGGCCGAGCGTGCCGGGTCCCACCGGAACGCTGATCGGCGCGCCGGTATCGACGACTTCCTGACCGCGGACCATGCCATCGGTGCTGTCCATGGCGATGCAGCGGACCGTGCGCTCACCCAGTTCCTGCGCGACTTCCAGCACCAGGGTGCGATTGTCGATCTTGCAGGTGAGTGCGTTCTGGATGAACGGCAACTCGCCGGGGAACTGCACGTCCACGACGGCGCCCAACACCTGCGTCACCCGTCCAACGATATTACTGGCCATGCTTTGCGGTCCTTTTCCGTGCGGCTCAGAGCGCCTCGGCGCCCGAGATGATCTCGATCAGTTCGCGTGTGATGTTGGCCTGGCGGGCCCGGTTGTAGTTCAGCGTCAGCCGCTTGATCATGTCGCCCGCGTTCCGGGTCGCGTTGTCCATCGCGGTCATCCGCGCGCCATGCTCGCCGGCGGCGCTTTCCAGCAGCGCGCGTATACATCTGTACGCCAAGCGCCTGCGGCAACAGGCGGCTGAGGATGGTTTCCTCGTCCGGCTCGAACTCCGGCAACGCGGCGCGAGGCATCGGCGCCGGCCGCGTCCTTGTCCGCCGGCACCGGGATCAGTTGCTGCTCCGTCACGACCTGCGAGATCACCGACTGGAAACGGTTATAGATCAAGGTCGCGACATCGAACTCGCCGGCGTTCAACATCGTCGTGATGCGTTCGGCGAGTTCCTGGGCGTCGGCGTATTCGATCCGGCGTTTGCCGGCATAGGAGATGTCGCCGGCAATCCGGCTGGCGAGTTCGCGCCGCAAATAATCGCGGCCCTTGCGGCCGACCGCCAGGATCTTAACCGTTTTGCCCTGCGCCTCCAGCGCCCGCGCCCGTGTGCGCGCGGCGCGTCCGATCGAGGAGTTGAACGCGCCCGCCAAACCGCGATCGGCGGTGACCGCGATCAGCAGATGCACCTGATCCTTGCCGGTGCCGGCCAGCATCGGCGGCGCGTTCGGCGATTCCGGCGACCGAGGCGGCCAGCGTGTTCAGCATGCGCGCCATGCGAATGGCATACGGCCGCGCCGCTTCCGCCTGCTGCTGCGCGCGCCGCAGCTTCGACGCCGCCACCATCTTCATCGCGGACGTGATCTTCTGCGTCGATTTGACGCTGTTGATCCGCATCCGCAGTGCCTTCAAACTGGGCATTGCGCGCTGTCCCTTACGCAAACGACTTCGCGAAATTATCCAGGAAGGCGGTCAGCTTTTTCTCGGTCGTCGGGCTTCAGTTCGCCATCGGTCCGGATCGCCTCCATGATCGACGGGTCCTTCGACTTCAGTTCGGTGATGAACTGCCGCCTCGAACGCGCCGATCCGGCCGATGTCGAATTTATCGAGATAGCCGCGCACGCCGGCGAAGATCGCCACCACCTGCTCCTCGATCGGCAGCGGCCGGTACTGCGGCTGCTTCAGCAACTCGGTCAGCCGCGAGCCGCGCGCCAGCAACTGTTGCGTCGACGCATCGAGGTCCGAGGCGAACTGCGCGAACGCCGCCATCTCCCGGTATTGCGCCAGTTCCAGCTTGATGCGGCCGGCGACCTGCTTCATCGCCTTGACCTGCGCCGCCGAACCCACGCGCGACACCGACAGGCCGACGTTCACCGCCGGACGAATGCCGCGGAAGAACAGTTCCGTCTCCAGGAAGATCTGGCCGTCGGTGATCGAAATGACGTTGGTCGGAATGTAGGCCGAAACGTCGCCGGCCTGCGTTTCGATGACCGGCAGAGCGGTCAGCGAGCCGGCGCCCAGCGCGTCGTTCATTTTCGCGGCGCGCTCGAGCAGGCGCGAGTGCAGATAGAACACGTCGCCCGGATACGCCTCGCGTCCCGGCGGGCGGCGCAGCAGCAGCGACATCTGACGATAGGCGACCGCCTGCTTCGACAGATCGTCGTAGAAAATCACCGCGTGTTTGCCGTTATCGCGGAAATACTCGCCCATCGTGCAGCCGGTGTACGGCGCCAGGAACTGCATCGGCGCCGGATCGGAGGCGGTCGCGGCGACCACGATGGAATAGTCCATCGCGCCGTTTTCCTCGAGCGTGCGGACCAACTGCGCGACGGTGGAGCGCTTCTGGCCGATCGCGACGTAGATGCAATACAGCTTCTTCGATTCGTCGGTGCCGGCGTTGACGCCCTTCTGGTTCAGGATCGTATCGATGATGACGGCCGTCTTGCCGGTCTGCCGATCGCCGATGATCAGCTCACGCTGGCCGCGGCCGATCGGGATCAACGCGTCGATCGCTTTGAGGCCGGTCTGCATCGGCTCATGCACCGACTTGCGCGGAATGATGCCGGGCGCCTTCACCTCGACACGCATCTGCGTGACGTTGGTCAGCGGCCCCTTGCCGTCGATCGGATTGCCGAGCCCATCGACCACGCGGCCGAGCAGGCCCATGCCGGCGGGCACGTCCACGATCGAGCCGGTGCGGGAGACGGTGTCGCCCTCACGGATCGCGCGGTCGTCGCCGAAGATCACGACGCCGACGTTGTCGGTTTCCAGGTTCAGCGCCATGCCGCGCAGGCCGGCGGTCGGGAACTCGACCATTTCGCCAGCCATGCAGTTTTGCAAGCCGAACACCCGGGCGATCCCGTCACCGACGGACAACACCTGTCCGGTTTCGGCGACATTGGCCTCGGTATCGAACGCGGCGATCTGTTTCTTCAGAATCTCCGAGATCTCGGCGGGACGGATCTCCATATCAGGCGGCTCCCTTCATGGCGTACTGCAGGCGCTGCAGCCGGGATTTCAAACTGGTGTCGTAGAGACGGGCCCCGATCCGGACGACCAGGCCGCCAAGCAGATCCGGCTGGATCTGCTCCTGTATATTGACGTTGCCGTAGCCGGCCTCGATCAGGCGGGCACGCAACTGTTGCCGCTGCAGATCGTTCAGCGGCTGCGCCGACAGCACATGCGCGGTGATGATGCCGCGGCGGTCGGCGACCAGGGAGGCGAACGCCGTCACGATCTCCGGCAACGCGCGCAGGCGGCGGTTGCTGGAGATGACGCCGACGAAATCGCGCACCGCCTTGCCGAAACCCTGCTGCTCCAGCACCGCCAGCGCGGCTTTGGTGCCGGCCGTGACGTCGATCAGCGGTGATTCGATCAGACGGCGGAAATCCGCGCTGGAGTCGATCAGCGACCCCAACGATTGCATTTCGGCGACAACCGTGTCGAGCGCGCCTGTCTCGTCGGCGTGCGCGTACAGCGCTGCGGCATAGCGGTCGGCGAGGCCGCCGCCTTTGGCGATTGTCGTAGCTTCAGACGCCACGTGCGTTTCCATCTTGCTGGCCACACGCGCCACGGTACAAACGGACGCGCGGGCATGGGCGGGAACAGAAGCCGGCCCGAACCGGCCGCGGCTCTCTAGCAGGGGTTCCCCAGGGGCGCAACACGTTGAACCGGGCGGAATGATCCGCGCGCACGGAATGTTGCCGCCGCGGTCGTTCGGGCGGTTCGGGAGGGGTTGGCCTGGCGATCGCCGCCGGGACGGGCGACTGCCCCTCCGCGCTGGATCGAGAACGCGATAGCATGGTGCGTATCCTGCAACCCCGGCGATTCGCCGGCACGCGGAAGAGACCGGAATGGACACGTTGTCACCCCAGGAGCGGTCGGCCCGCATGGCCCAGGTGAGGAGCCGCGACACGAAGCCGGAGCTGCGCGTGCGGCGGTTCCTGCACGCGAGGGGCCTGCGCTACCGGTTGCACCAGCGCGTGGCGATGGCGCGGCCGGATCTGGTGTTCGCGTCCCGGAAAACGGTGGTGTTCGTGCATGGCTGCATCTGGCACCGGCATCCGGACCCGGCCTGCCCTCTGACCCGGACACCGAAGAGCCGGATCGACTTCTGGACCGCGAAATTCGCCGAGAACGTGGCGCGGGACGCCAGGCAGCGGGTGGCGCTGGAGGCGGCCGGCTGGCGGGTGCTCGTCATCTGGGAATGCCAGACCAACAACCAGGAGCAACTCGAGGCACTGGCGCGTGCCGTCCAGCTGAAGGGGTCACCCAGCCATGAAAGGAGCCACTCCGTTGGACAAACCGACAAAGCCGCCTGAGCGGCTGCTGCTCGATCGGATGGCGACGCCGATCGGTGAGGCGCTGGTCGTCACCGATGAGACCGGGGTGCTGCGCGCGTTCGATTGGGCCGACCGCGAGGTGAGCATGACCCGGCTGCTCCGGCTGCACTACGGCGCGATGGTGCCGGAACCGGCCGCCGCGCCGGTGGCGTTGATGCGCTCGTTGCGCGGGTACTTCGACGGCGAGTTGGAGGGCCTCTCGGGCATCGAATGGCGCACCGGCGGCACCGCGTTTCAACGCGCGGTGTGGCGCGGGCTGTGCACGATCGCTCCCGGTCGGACGCTGAGCTACGGCGGGCTGGCGACGCGGCTTGGCTGCCCGAAGGCGGTGCGAGCGGTTGGCACGGCGAACGGGTCGAACCCAATCAGCGTGGTGGTGCCGTGTCACCGGGTGATCGGCGCCGACGGGTCGTTGACGGGGTATGGCGGCGGATTGTCGCGCAAGCTGTGGCTGCTGAAGCACGAGGGCGCGGCGATCCGGGAAGATGCTTGCTTTGGCCGCCAAACGATTCGCTGCCTCCGCGATGCTCTCGTGAGCCGCTGTCGGGGAGACTCTCGAAATCATGCCACGACCGGGCCGCCCACTCGGTCCGGCATCCGAGCACCCCGGCACGTTCCTGACGCGGTAAGATCGCGCCGCGCCCGTCACGATCACGGGCGCGGCGCGGGCGCGCGCTACTCCGCCACCTCGGTCTTGCCGGTGTGCAGGCGCATCCGCATCATGTCCGGCACGTCCTTGCCGGCGTCGACGAACGCCTTCTTCAACGCGCCCATCGCCGGACCGAAGATCCCCTGCCGGTTCTCGCTGCACCAGTCGCGCGATCCGGTGGTCGAATCGAGGCTGCCCTGGAACCGCGGCATGACCCAGCGCGCGAACAACTCATAGCTGCGCAACGTTTGTTCGCGGTTGGCCCATTCGTGGCTGCGGAACAGGATCGCGCCGGCGCCGCCATCGGTATACGCCAACATGCGATTGATGCCGTCGATGATGGTGTCCGGCGTGCCGACCAGGGTGGTCGCGGCGGCAAGACCTTCGCGCAACGGATCCTCACTGCGCAGCGGCGGCCGGCCCAGAGTTTCACTGAAATACTCGACGGTTTCGATCCGCTCGCCGAGACGGATTTCGCGGAACGCCTGCTCGTCGTCCTCGGCGCAATGCATGTTGACGACGAGGCGCCAGTTGTCGCGGCTGATGGTGCGGTTGTGTTTGGCGGCCTCCGCTTCGGCCATGCGCCAGTTGTCGGCGAGCTTCGCCGGACCGCCCGGCACGCCGGCACCGATCGACAGGATGCCGCAGCCATACTTGCCGGCGGCGAGCCAACCGGCCGGAGTTGTCACGCTCGCGACCGCGATCGGAAAGCCACCCTTGGTGTACGGCTTCAGATGCAGACGCGCTTCTTTCAACTCGAACCAGTCTGTCTTCAGTGTGACGGGCGCTTTGCCTTCCAGCAGCGCGACGATGGCGCCGAGCGACTCGTCCATCCTCCGGCGCTGGTGCTCCGCGTCGATGCCCATCATATAAGCGTCCGACACCAGAGCGCCCGGTCCGACGCCAAGCATGGTGCGGCCGCGCGTCATGTGGTCGAGCTGCACGAATCGTTGCGCGACCATCAGCGGGTGATGATACGGCAGGCTGGTGACGCCGGAGCCCAGCATGATCGTGCGGGTACGGTCGGCGGCGACTCCCATGAAGATTTCCGGCGACGCGATGGTTTCCCAGCCGGCCGAATGATGTTCGCCGATCCAGGCTTCATCGTAACCCAGTTGATCGAGCCACTGGATCAGTTCGAGGTCGCGTTGCAGCGCGAGGTTGGGGTTATCGCCAACGCGATGAAATGGCGCCAGGAAGATGCCGAAGCGCAAGCCGTCGTGAGCCATGTTGAAGTCCTTTGAAGTTGTTCCGGAGCCAACCGGTGTGAAGTGTTATCGAAGCGGACGGAAGAACTCCTGGATTTCCCCGGCGAGCGCGGCGGGCTGCTCCATGGCCGCGAAGTGCCCGCCTTTTTTCATTTCGGTCCAACGTTGAATGTTGGTGTACGTCTTCTCCGCGATCGCGCGCGGCGGCAACAGGATTTCCTTGGGAAACGCCGCGTAACCGGTCGGCACCGTGATCGGATTCGCCGGCGAGATCGGCCACGACGTATGCAGCCGTCCATAATACGGCCAGAACGAGGAACCAATCGCGCCGGTGAACCAGTAAAGCGAGATATTCGCCAACATGCGGTCGCGGCTGATCGCGTTCTCGGGAACTCCGTCGCAATCGGACCACGTGCGGAATTTCTCCGCGATCCACGCGGCGAGACCGGCCGGACTGTCCGTCAGTGCGAACGCCAGGGTTTGCGGTTTGGTGCCCTGGATTTGCTGGTAGCCGGTCTCCTCACGCAGCCAGTGCGCGAGGTCGTCGGCGTATTGCTTCGCCTCGTCCGACAGCGGACCGTCGGGCCGGTCGCGTGGTACGAACAGCAGATTGACGTGAATGCCGCAAACCGACGAAGGGTACGAGTTGCCGATCAGCGAGGCGGTGCCGGCGCCCCAGTCGCCGCCCTGCACGGCGAATTTCCTGATGCCCAACGTTTGCGTCATGAGGTCGTGCACGCAGGCGGCGATGTCCTGCAGCGTGAATTGCTTCTGGCCGGGTTTGAACGACAGTCCATAACCGGGCAACGAGGGCGCGATAACAGTGAACGCATCCTTTGGGTCACCGCCGAACCGCGCCGGGTCGGTCAACCGCGGAATGATGTCGAGGAACTCATACACCGAGCCAGGCCAGCCGTGCAGCAGCAGCAACGGGTATGGATTGGGCCCCACGCCTGGGACATGCAGATAATGCAGATCAATGTCGTGCAGCGGCGTTTTGAATTGCGGGAATGCGTTCAACGCGGCTTCCTGCGCACGCCAATCGAAACGATCCTTCCAGTAGTCGACGAGGTCTCGCACGTAATCGACGCTGGCGCCAAAAGCCCAGGGGGCGCCGGGGGCGGCGTCGGGAAGACGGGTGAGGCCGAGACGGGCTTTCAGGTCGGCGATGGCGGCGTCGGGGACGCTCAGGGTGAAAGATTGGGGGGCCATGTGGCGGTCCTCTTGTGGGCTTGCCGAAGCAAGGGCCATGCCGAGGGGACGAGGTCAAGGGCGGCGGCTGATTGACGCCGGCGGACGGTGCGATAATCAGGCGGCGGACGCACGTTGCGCGGCCGAGATCCCCGCGGCCCTCAATGTCGCCGGAACTCCCATCGGTCCCTCCGACATCCTGGTCGCCGGCCAGGCCCTCGCGCGCGACCTCACCTTGATCACCCACGACATCCGCGAATTCTCCGCGTCAGCGGCCTGCGCGTCGAAGACCGGGAAACCCGATCACGCCGCCTTCGCCTCGTTCGAAATCCGCACCAGCGCCTCCAGCGTATCACGGGCGAACTTCAACCGCGCGGCCACATCCATGTCCCGCGCGATCGCCAGCTTGTGATCGGGCCGCAGCCGAACCAGACCGCCTTTCCCCGACAGCCATCGCACCAGCCCCGCCGGATTGCGGAAGATGTTGCCGCGGAACGTCAACACCATCCCTTTCGGTCCCGCATCGAGTTTCTCCACCCCCGCGTCGCGGCACGCGCGCTTCAGGGCGACAACGCCCAGCAGGTTCTCGACCTCCTTGGGCAGCACACCGAAACGATCGACCAGTTCGGCTGCCATCGCCTCGGTCTCGGCATCCGACGCAAGTGCGCCGATGCGCCGATACAGCCCAAGCCGCACCGGCAGATCGCGCACATAATCTTCCGGGATCAACACCGGGAGGCCAAGCGAGATATTCGGCGTCCAGTCGCGTTCCTGCCCGGTGCGCCTGCCCTCGCCCGCGCGAATATCGGCGACGGCGTCTTCCAACATCTGCTGATACAGCTCGATCCCGACCTCGCGGATATGGCCGGACTGTTCGTCGCCCAACAGATTGCCGGCGCCGCGAATGTCCAGATCATGCGAGGCCAATGTAAAGCCGGCGCCCAACGTATCCAGCGTCTGCATCACAGTGAGCCGCTTCTCCGCCGCCGCCGACAACCGGTGCGACGCGGGCCACGTCAGATACGCGTAGCCGCGCTGCTTGCCGCGCCCGACGCGGCCGCGCAATTGATACAACTGCCCCAACCCGAACATGTCGGCGCGATGAATCACCAGCGTATTGACGGCTGGCATATCCAGCCCGCTCTCGACGATATTGGTGGACAGCAGAATGTCGAACTTGCCATCGCCGAACTCGGTCATCACGCGTTCGAGTTCAGTCGGCGCCAGCCTTCCGTGCGCCATGGCCATTTTCGCATCCGGCACGATCTCACGCAGACGCTCGGCCATGCGGCCAAGATCCTCGATGCGCGGCACGACGCAGAACACCTGACCGCCGCGGAAGCGCTCGCGTTGCAACGCCTCCCGTATGACCAGCGAGTCGAACGGCATGATGAACGTGCGCACCGCGAGGCGATCGACCGGCGGCGTGCTGATCAAACTCATCTCCCGCACGCCGGTCAGCGCCAGTTGCAATGTCCGCGGAATGGGCGTCGCCGTCAGCGTCAACACGTGTACGTCGGCCTTCAGTGCCTTCAACCGCTCCTTGTGCGCGACGCCAAAATGTTGCTCTTCATCAACGACCAGCAACCCGAGGTCGGAGAACTGGATCGACTTCGACAGCAGCGCGTGCGTGCCGACCACGATGTTGACCTCGCCGGTCGTCAGACCGCGCCGCACCTCGTTGGCTTCCTTGGTCGTGACCATGCGCGACAACTGCGCGACCTTGATCGGCAACCCGGCGAACCGTGCCGAGAAGGTGCGGAAATGCTGGCGCGACAGCAACGTCGTCGGCACCACGACCGCGACCTGAGCGCCCGACATCGCGGCGACGAACGCGGCACGCAACGCGACCTCGGTCTTGCCGAAGCCGACGTCGCCGCAAATCAGCCGGTCCATCGGCCGGCCGGACGCGAGATCCTCCAGCACGTCGGCGATGGCGCGCGACTGATCCTCGGTCTCGGCGAACGGGAAACGGGCGCAGAACTCGTCGAAGCTGCCCTCCGGGGGCGCCATGATTTCCGCGTCGTGCAACTGCCGCGCGGCGGCGATCTTGATCAGCTCACCCGCCATGTCGCGGATGCGCTGCTTCATCTTCGCCTTGCGGGTCTGCCACGCGACGCCGCCGAGCTTGTCCAGCGTCGCTCCCTGCTGATCGCTGCCGTAACGAGACAGCACCTCGATGTTTTCCACCGGCAGGAACAGCTTCTCGTCGCCGTCGTAGATCAGCCGCAGGCAATCGTGCGGCGCGTCGCTGACCGTCAGCGTCGTCAATCCGTCGTAACGGCCGATGCCGTATTCCTGATGCACCACCAGGTCGCCCTCGGCGATTTCGGTGGCCTCGGCGATAAACTGGTCGGCGCGCATCCGCCGCCGCGGCGGACGGGAAATCCGCTCACCCAACAGATCCTGCTCGCCGACCAGAGCCAGCCGCTCGGCGACAAAGCCGCGCTCGACACCCAGCGTGATCAGCGAAACCGACCCCGCTTCCTTCCGCCGAACCGCTGCCCAATCCTCCTCCTGGGCCGTATCCTTAAATCCATGCTCCCGTAGCAGATGAGTCAGCCGTTCACGCGAGCCGCGGGTCCAGGCGGCGACCACGATGCGCCGCCCCTCGGTCCGCCACCGTTCCGCCTGCGAACGCAGTTGCTCGAACACGCCGGCGCCCGGCCCGCCCGCCGATTGCGCGAACACCGGACCAGGCCGGCCGCCGCCATCCACGCCGGTCGCGCCGTCAGGACGCCCAAACGGCGTGAACGCCAGCAGCGGGCCGAACGACAGCATCTCATCCCATTCGTCACGGCTGAGATACAATCGGTCCGGCGGCAACGCGCGATACGGCACTTCCCCATCGCGCGGCGGCGCCTTGCGGGCCTGCGCATGGTCGGCGATCATTTCGAGGCGCGATTCCAGCACCTCGTTTGACTGGTGATCCAGGCTGACCGAGGCCTCCGGCAGATAATCCAACAGATTTTCCATCACCGGATGGAACAGCGGCACCCAGTGCTCCATGCCCGGATGGCGGCGGCCCTCGGAGATCGACAAATACAGCGGATCCTGTGCCGCCTCCGGCCCAAACTCCTCCCGCCAGCCGGTGCGGAAACGTGAGATCGAGTCCTTGTCCAGCGCAGTTCGGACACCGGCCGTAACGACAGCGCGCGGCGCGACGCGGTGCCGCTCCGTTGCGTGGACGGATCGAACGGCCTGATCGATTCGATCGTGTCGCCGAACATATCCAGCCGCAGCGGCTCACTCTCGCCGGCCGGGAAAATATCGAAGATGCCGCCGCGCACGGCATACTCGCCGGGCTCCATCACGGTGCCGGCGCGGCCATAGCCATTGGCCTCCAGGAACCGCGCCAGCTCCTCGGGCCTGACCTGACCGTTGACCTTCACGTCCAGGCGGGCCCCGGCGAACGCGGATCGCGGCGGCACCCGCTGCACCAAGGCGTTCACCGTGGTCAAAACGAAGCGCGGACCGGTCGGCTTATCCAGTAACCGCGTCAGCGTGGCGATGCGCTCGGATACCAGCGCCGCGTTGGGCGACACCCGGTCGTAGGGAAGGCAATCCCAGGCCGGGAAACGCAAAATCTCCGCCTCGGGCATCGCGAAGGCGAGCGCTTCGGCCAGTCTCGCCATCCGCGCGTCGTCGCGCGTGACGTGCAGAACCGGGCCGGCATACTCCCGGCGGCGCTGCGCCAGCAGGAACGCATCCCAGCCTTCCGGCGCGCCCCAGACCCGGATCGCGTCGGTCATGGCGCGGTGACCATGCAAGCGCAAGGGCTTCGCCCTTCGAACCCACCAGGAGGCTCTGCCTCCTGGACCTCCGTCAAAGGGCGAGGCCCTTTGAAATCTGTCCATTGGTTGCTCATGAGAGAGGGCCGACACGGCCCTCGCATGGCCACGGTCGGCCCTCTCTCATGAGCAACCAAAATGAATGGTTCCAAGGGCCACTGCCCTTGGTGGGGGTCCAGGGGGCAACGCCCCTGGCGGGTCCGAGGGCGGAGCCCTCGCGCTGCCGCGCTCATCGCGCGATGCTCGCGCGGATACGGAGCAGCATCGGCGTGGCGTCCTCGGCGGCGATCGGCCGGCGGCCGGTGAGCCAATCGGCGAGATCGGGATCGGGGCGTTCCATCAGCGCCTCCAGCGCCTCGAGGTCCGCCTCGGTCAGGATGTCGAGATTGTCGCGCACGAAACCGCCGAGCAGCAGGTCGTTTTCGTAGGTTCCGCGATGCGTGGCACGAAATAACAAGCGCCGGCGTCGTGGTTCGTTCCTGGTGGCGTCGCTCTGGTCTGGTTCGGTCATCGTTGGACTGTCATATAGCCGCCGGTCAACCTCATGTCAGCCCGTGGACTCGAACCCGATCGGCCCGCTTTTCGCGCCTCTGACATCGCTGCGGGGCATAGGTCCGGCGGTGGCGAAGCTGATTGCCCGCGCGGCGGGGGGCGAGCGGATCATCGATCTGCTGTTCCATATGCCGGAATCTGTATCTGGATCGCAGCGCGCGGCCGACGATCCGCGCGGCGCGCGCGGGCACCGTGGCGACGTTGGCGGTCGAAGTGGTGCGACACGAGCGGCCGGCGCATTCGCGGCAACCCTGGCGCATCGTCGTGCGCGACGCGACCGGCACCGCCGAGCTGGTGTTTTTTCGTTTCACCCGTGAGGCGCAGATGCCGCCGGGCGCGCAGCTCGCTCGTTTCCGGCAAGGTCGAGATGTTCAACGGCCGGGTCACGATCGCGCATCCGGAGCATCTGGTGTCCGCGGCGGAAGCGTCGCGCATCCCGATGATCGAGCCGGTCTGGCCGCTGACGGCGGGCCTGTGGCCGCGGCAGGTGGCGGCGGGGATCGCGCAGGCGCTGGAACGGTTGCCGGAATTGCCGGAGTGGCACGATCCGGCACTGCTGCGGCGGGAGAAATGGCCGTCGTTTCGGGAGGCACTGCGCGCCGTGCAGATGCCGGCGACGGCGCCGCCGCCCAAGCGGATGCGGGCGCGCCTGGCGTATGACGAGTTCCTCGCGGGTCAGGTGGCGTTGGCTCTGGTGCGCGGGCGGGTGCGCGCACGGGTTGGACGCGCGCTGACCGGCGGCACGGAACTGCGCGCGAAGGCGCTGGAGCGGTTCGGTTTTCCGCCGACCGCGTCACAGACCAGGGCGCTGGCGGAGATCGACGCGGATTTGTGTTCGGATCGGCGGATGTTGCGACTTCTGCAAGGCGACGTGGGCTCGGGCAAGACGCTGGTCGCGGCGCTGGCGATGCTGCGCGCGGTCGAGTCAGGCGCGCAGGCGGCGCTGATGGCGCCGACGGAAGTGCTGGCGAAGCAGCATCACCGCACGTTGTCGCGCGTGTTGCCGGTGCCGGTGGCGTTGCTGACCGGCGCGGTGAAGGGCCGTGAACGGTCGAAGTTGTTGCGCGCGCTGAAAGATGGGTCATTGCCGATCGTCGTCGGCACGCACGCGTTGTTTCAGGAGGCGGTGGAGTACAAGGACCTCGGTCTGGCGGTCATCGACGAGCAACATCGTTTCGGTGTCACGCAGCGCCTGTTGATGGGCGCCAAGGGCCAGCACACCGACGTGCTTGTCATGACCGCGACGCCGATCCCGCGCACCTTGGTGCTGACGCAATGGGGCGAAATGGATGTGTCGCGCCTGACCGAGAAGCCCGCCGGACGGCAGCCGATCCGCACCACGTTGCACTCGTTCGCGACGATGCCGGATGTGCTGGAAGGGATCGCGCGCAAGCTGGACGAAGGCGCTCAGGTCTACTGGGTTTGCCCGCTGGTGGCGGAGAGCGAACTGATCGACCTCGCGGCGGCCGAGGAACGGGTCAATGAATTGCGCATGCGGTTCGGCGACCGGGTCGGGATCGTGCATGGGCAGCAGGCGCCTGAGGTGCGCGACTCAGCGCTGGCCGCGTTCGCCGCCGGAACGATCCGGCTGCTGGTGGCGACCACGGTCATCGAGGTCGGCGTCGATGTGGCGCAGGCCAGCGTGATGGTGATCGAGCACGCCGAACGTTTCGGTCTCGCACAGTTGCACCAGTTGCGCGGGCGCGTCGGCCGCGGCGCCGATGCGAGTTTCTGCCTGTTGCTGCATGAAGACTGGGTCAATGAGACCGCGCGTCGCCGGCTGACGCTCTTGCGCGACACCGATGACGGGTTTCTCATCGCCGATGAAGATTTCCGTCTGCGTGGCGGCGGCGATGTGCTGGGCACGCGGCAGGCGGGCGCGCCGGGGTTCCGGCTGGCCGATCCGGTGGAGCATGAAGGATTGCTGGACATGGCGCATCGCGACGCGGCGGTGCTGCTGTCGCGCGATCCCGGCCTGACGTCGGAGCGGGGTCAGGCGATCCGGTGGCTACTCCGGCTGTTCGAGCGAACGGAGGCGATGAAGACGCTGGCCTCGGGGTAAGCGAATTGTTCGCCTCCACACCGCCGCGTCCATCGCTCCGATGCCCGGTGCGACGTGGCTCCTATATAGCCCGAGGCGGACTTTGGATGAGGCTGGCGCACGATCCCCCCGGACTTATCGCGGAGCACGCGAGGACCGCTGGAGGCCGCGGACAAAACGGCGTCGCGCGACGCATCGAACCAAACCGTGCGCGGCGCCATGCTTACCTGCTCCGCGTCCTCCCGCGTGCTCCGCCTCCTCCGTGTCAGATCGTGATTCGGCACGCACCCGGGCCTCTGTCGCCTGTCGCGCCC
Source organism: uncultured Alphaproteobacteria bacterium (assembly GCA_963719675.1). Lineage (GTDB taxonomy): Bacteria > Pseudomonadota > Alphaproteobacteria > Acetobacterales > Acetobacteraceae > Rhodopila. The sequence continues at coordinate 33,013 of CAVRDN010000003.1, forward strand.
CCTGTCCGCACGACCCCGCCGCGATTTCGGCTTCCTCCGTCCTGGACGGACCCGCCACGGCGATTTCCGGCGGCGAACTCCAGGAAAATTGGCCGCTCAGGTCTTCGTGACGTTCCAGAACACCGGCACCGCACCCTTCAGAATTCCGCTCAGCTTCCTGCTGTAAGCAGCCGGCGGCAGGTACTGACCCAGCGGAATATACGGCACCGTCTCAAACGCGTTGGCCTGGATTTCGGCGTCCAGACGGTGCCGCTCGGCGGGGTCGTTGCTGTCCATCCAGCGATTGCGCAAATCCTCGGCCTTCGGATCGTCGGGCCAGCCGAACCACGCGGCCTTGCCATTGCCGCGCAGATTGGTGGCGAAGATCGGGTCCTGATAATCGGCGGCGGGCGCGCCGTAGGGGAACATCGACCAGCCGCCTTTGTCCAACGGCTCCCGGCTGCTGCGGCGCTCGACCACGGTGCCCCAGTCGGTCGCCTGCTCGTCGATGTTGAGGCCGATCTCGCGGAACGCGGCGACCGCGACGGCGCTCATGGCATCGTAATAAATCTGGTCGGTCGGATGCATGTAGACGATACGCTCACCGGCGTAGCCCGATTGTTTGAGCATCGCCTTGATCTCGTCCTTGCTCGGCCGCTTGCGCACATGGTCCATGCCGGCATCGCTGGCGGAGGGTGAGCCGGGAATGAAAAACCCGGTTGGCGCGCGAAACAACGCCGGATCGCCGCCCATCACGGCGGTCATCACGTCAACCTGATCAATCGCCGCGAGCATCGCCCGCCGCACACCGGGATTGGCGGTGGGACCTTGCGTCCAGTTCGGCCGCAGACCACCGAAGGTGCCGTAGATATCGACCGGCGCGACCTCCACATTGCTCTTGGATTTGAGCATCGGCAGCAGATCGGGCAACGGCGAATCGAGCCAATCCACCGAACCGGTGATCAATGCGTTCGCCGCCGTCGCGGCATCGGGAATGATCTGCCATTCCACGCGATCGACCAGCACGCGATAGCCGCCGGCGGCGAAACTCGCGGGCTCGGCGCGCGGCGTATACTGGTCGAATTTCGCGAACACCGCGCGGTGGCCGGAGACATATTCATCGGGTACGTAACGGAACGGGCCGCTGCCGATCGCCTCCGGAATCTGCTTGAACGGATCAGTCGCCGCGATCCGCTCCGGCATGATCGACGGCGTATTCTGTGTCTTCGCCAACGCGCCGGGCAACGCGGCGAATGGCTTCTTCATGTGCCAGACAAGCGTTTTGTCGTCCTTGGCTTCCAGCGTGTCGAGCCGGTCGGCGACCGTCTGCCCGATCGCGTCGCGCTTCATCCAGCGGCGCAACGACGCGACGCAGTCCTTCGCCAGCACCGGCGTGCCGTCATGGAACAGCAACCCCTCGCGCAATGTCATCGTCCACAGCAGGCCGTTGTTCTCGGTCTGGTAAGACCGCAGCATCTGCGGCTTCGGATCGAGCTTTTCGTCGCGGCCGAACAACGTCTCGAACACCATCGCCGCCGCGTTGCGGGTCACGATCGCCGTGGTGAACACCGGATCGAGCGTCACCAGGTTGCCCTGCGGCACATGCACGATCGTCGTGACCGGCGCGGCGATCGCCGGGGTCGCCAGCGCCGCCGCGCTGGTGGCGAGAAAGGTGCGTCTTTTCATGGATGAGTCACCGTTGTTGCAGCAAATCGGCGACACGTTCGCCGATCATGATGGAAGGAAGATTGGTATTGGTGCGTGTCACCCGCGGCATGATCGACGCATCGGCCACGTAAAGATCGCGCGTGCCGATCACCGCGGCGCCGGGCGTGGTGACCGCCATCGGGTCGTCTTCCGCGCCCATGCGGCAGGTGCAGGACGGATGCCACGCGCTGCGCACGGCGGAGCAGACATACTCTTCGGCGGCGCGGCGATCGGCCAAAAGGGATTTCAGCGGCGGTGCCTCGCTGATCACGTTCTCGATCAAAAATCTGCGAATTGGCGCGGCGGAATCGAGCAGCATCGCGGCGGTGTTGGTCAATACCGCGTTGAGGCCCGTCGGCCGGCTGATCGCCGCGACCCGTTCCGAGAATGTCGAAGGAAACGCGTCGAGCGCGTAACGGTTGACCGGCTCGTCGGTGAACATGCGGCCCATGCGCAGGAACGCCTCGACGAGGCGCTCCCGGTCGCGCGCATCCTCCAGCCAGTTGAAGTCGATCGCCGGTGCCGCGGCCGGATCGCTGGAGCGCAGGCGCACGGTGCCGCGCGAATACGGCAGCGAAATGTACGTGCTGAGCGTGCCGATCCGCTCCCCCACCGCGTGCCACATCGACTGGCAGACGGCCATCATGATCATATCCGCCGGCTCGCATGCGGCGATGCCGGACGAATAGCGCAAATACGAGTAATTCCGCCGGATCACATGCTTCTCGCGCGCGATCGGCGGCAAGTAGGCGGAGACCGATATCAATGGATGGTCCTGCAGGTTCGATCCGAACTCCAGGACGATCGGCGATCACCGGAAGGCCGTGCTGCTTCAGGTGCGCGGCCGGGCCGACGCCCGACAGCATCAGCAACTTCGGACTGTGGAACGCGCCGGAACTGACGATGATGGTATTGGCGAACAGCGACTCGACCTGGCCGGCGCGGGACACCTGCACGCCGATCGCGCGATTGTCCTGGAACAGGATGCGGTTGACCTGGGTTTCCGGCATCAGCCGCAAATTGGGTCGCGCCCGCACCGCGTCGCTGAGATGGCCGTTGGCGGTGGAGCGCCGCGCGGTACCATCGTTGGAGGTCGGCAACGGCGCGTAGCCCTCCTGAAATTCGCCGTTCATATCGGGAACGAACGCGTGGCCGTGGCTCTCCCAGCTTTTCGCGACAGCGTTGGTGAACTCGTCCCACTGGTCGCGCGGGATCCGGCGCACGGTGATCGGTCCGGCGGCGCCATGATACTGGTCGGTGTAATCGAGGTCGGTTTCCAGCTTGCGAAAATACGGCAGAACCGAGTTCCAGTCCCAACCTTTGGCGCCAAGTTCGGACCACGTGTCGAAGTCGGCGGGCGCGCCGCGCAACGCGACCTGCCCGTTGATGGAGGATCCGCCGCCCATCAACTTGCCCTGATAGAAGAAATACGGCTTACGGCCCGCCGCCGGAATGCCGGGATGGGAGCCGCGCGAAACCTGCAGCGCGGGCCAAAAATAACTGGAGTTGGTCATCGCCCGGTGCGCGTAAGTGTCGCGGATGTCCTCGGGGATGTTGGTGGTGCCGTGATCCGGTCCGGCCTCGATCACCAGTACCTTATTGGCCGGGTTCTCGCTGAGACGCGCCGCCAGCGCGCATCCGGCCGAGCCGCCGCCGGCCACGATATGCGTTGGGCTGGTCATCCTGACGTTTCCATTCTTGGTCTCTCTCTGGTCCTTCGCACGCGGGGATGCGATGATCAACCCGTTCAAATCGAGGATCACCCATGAGTCAGGCTCTCTCCGCGCCGCGAGCGGCCGATGCCGCGGGCCGGATACCATTGCTGGATATTGGCCCTTATCTGGCCGGTGAACCTGGCGCCCGCGCATCGCTGGCGCGCGCGATCGAGCGAACCTGTCGCGACACCGGCTTCCTGGTCATCGCCAATCACGGCATCGACCAGCGCCTGATCGACGGCGCCTTCGCCGCCGCGGCGTCGTTCTTCGATCTGCCGTTGGAACGGAAACTGGCGCTCAAAGTGGGTGACCTGAACATCGGCTATCTGCCGTACGGGGCGCAAATCGTGCGCACCTCGAAAGTGCACGTGAACACCCAGCCGAATCTCAGCGAGAGTTTTTATATCGTCAACGACCTCAGTCCGGACGATCCGCGCATCGTCGCCGGCGATCCGCTGTACGGCCTGAACAAATGGCCGGCCGACATGCCGGCGTTCAAGGCGGCGACACTGGCGTATACGTCGGCGATGCGCCCGCTGGCGGCGCTGATGGTGTCGGTGATCGGCACCTCGCTTGGCGTGCCGGACGATTACTTCGTCGCCGGGTTCGGCGAGGAGCCGACCACGACGTTGCGGCTGATCCGCTATCCCAGCCACGACAGCGCCGAGGACAACCAGTTCGGCTTCGCCCCGCATATCGACACCAACTTTCTGACTTTGCTCGCGCGCTCGGCGTTGCCGGGCCTCGAGGTGCGCACCAAGGAAGGCGAATGGATCCGGCCGCCGCATGTGCCCAACACCTTCGTGGTCAATACCGGCGAAATGCTCGGCCGCTATTCCAACGACCGCTACACGCCGACGCCGCACCGTGTGATCAACGACAACCACACCCTGCGCCACGCGATTCCGTTCTTCTACGGGCCTGGGCTTGACGCGATCATCAAACCGGTGCCGACCTGTGTCAGCGCCGATAATCCGGCGAAGTACGAGCCGCTGCTGTACGCCGATCACCGGCGCAAACTGAACCTTACGAACTTCGATCACCGGCGAAACGCGGCATCACCCGTTCCGCGAACAGACGCAACGACTTCATGACGCGATCGTGCGGCAGGGCGCCATAGTTCACCTCGAAAGCGATTTGCGTCAGGCCGAAGCGTTCCGAGAGCATGGCGACTTTCTCGATGCATTCCTCGGGCCGGCCGATCACGGCGCGGGTGGCTTTCATCTGTTCCAGAGTGATGCTCTGGCGATTTTCGAAGAAGCCTTTCCAGTCTTTGTAGGCAACCGGATCGCGATAGGCCTGGCGTGACAGGTCCGTGGCCTTGGTGAACGCCTGGTAGCGAGCCAGCGCGGCGTCGGCATATTCGGCGACCTCGGCGTCGGTTTCGGCGCAATACATGTGATAAACAGCCATGGTTTCCTTGCGCGCGGGGTCGTGGTCATGCGCGCGCAACGCGTCGCGGTAGACCTCGAGCAAGGCCTGCTGCTCGCGGTGATCCGGGAAGAAGAACGGCGCGGTCAGCAGGCTGAACCCGTTCTCGCCGGCCCATCGGTACGTTTCCGTCGTGCGCACGGCGGCGATGAAGATCGGCGGCGGCGATGGTCGTGGCGCCAGCGTATGACCTTCGAGTTTGGTCCACCTTCCATGATAGGTGACCGGTTCGCCGCTCCAGAGGGCGCGGATGATCGCCAGATTTTCGTTGAACCGGTCACGGCTTTCGTCCATCGGCACATTGGCGATGTCGTAGTCGTACTTATACAGGCCGCGGCCCACCCCGAAATCCAGCCGGCCGTGGGACAGGTACGTCGGCCATCGCGTAATCCTCGGCGGTGCGCACCGGATTGTTCAGCGGCAACAGGCTGACGGAGGCGCCCAGCCGAATGCGGGAGGTCTGCCGGGCGCAGGCGGTGATGAAGAGGGCGGGAGAACCGAACGCGAAGCCGGGCACACGATGTTCGGCAAACCACGCGCTGTCGAAGCCAAGTTCTTCCGCGAGCCGGACTTCGGCGATCATGCCCTCGTACCAGTCGCTCCAGGAGCCGGAATGTTCCGGGTGGTAATCGGGAATGTAGCAGAGACCGAATTTCATGGTTTCCTCTTTGGTGGTTTTTGGGCGATCCTGGCACGGGTCGGGAGCGAGGCCTCGGCAGGCGATGGGTGGCCGCCAGCGTATCATTGCTTCAAGGCGGCTCGCCAGGAGCGGCCTCGGGTCGACCTGAGCCCCCGGCGCGGGCATGAGTCGCTCCCGCGCGGCGAACCCTGGTGGCAACTCCCGCGCCGCCCCACCGCTCGTGGCGCGCATCGCAGCCTCCCAGGCCCGACATTCCCCGCCGGTCCAAAATGCGGTAAACACCCCGAACATACGGAGGACGTTCATGGAATTCGGCATTGGCATCGCCACGTCCAGCGAGTCGTGGAAACTCGCGCAACGGGCGGAGGAGCTCGGCTTCTCGCACGCGTGGTTCTATGACACGCAGATGATCACGGCGGATTGCTTCGTCGCCATGGGCGCCGCCGCGTTGAAGACCAGCCGCATCCATCTCGGCACCGGCGTGCTGGTGCCCTCCAACCGCATCGCCGCCGTCACCGCCAATTCGTTCGCCACCCTCAATGCCATGGCGCCGGGCCGCATCGATTTCGGCGTCGGCACCGGGTTCTCGGCGCGTCGCGCCATGGGGCTCGGCGGCATGAAGCTGGCCGACATGGAGGAGTATATCCGTGTCGTCTACGGCCTGCTCAATGGCGAGACGCTGGAAACCACCATCGAAGGCAAATCGCGGAAAATCCGCTTCCTCAATCCCGACGCCGGCCTGATCAACATCAAGGACCCGGTGAAGCTGCACGTCTCCGCGTATGGGCCGAAATCCCAGGCGCTGGTGGCGCGGCTCGGCGCGGCATGGAAGACCTTCATCAGCGATGTCCCCGGCGCGCTGTCGGCGATCGAGGGCATGCGTAAGGACTGGACCGCCGCGGGCCGCTCGACCGCCGATCTCTACACCACCGCCTGGGTTTGCGGCTGCGTGCTGGAACCGGGCGAGCCCGCCGACAGCCCGCGCGCGATGGCGCAGGCCGGACCCCGCGCGGCGGTGTTGCTGCACCGCGCCGCCGACGTTGACATGGCCGGTTGGAAGAACACGTCCGACGTCCCCGCGTCGGTGCAAAAGAACATCGACGGCTACATCGACCTCGCCCGGAAATTCGAGCCGGCGGATGCGCGGTACTTAATGAACCACCGCGGCCACTTCGTCTTCGTCAAGCCCGAGGAACGCCAGTTCGTGGACGCCGAGCTGATCCGCCGCACCACCTTCACCGCGACGGAACAGGAACTCAAACAACGCATCGAGGCCTTGCGCGACGCCGGCTGGAATCAATTCGTCATCCCCATCACCCCCGGCCACGAGCACGCCATCGAAGACTGGGCGCGCATCAAACGGGCCTTCACCTGATGGATACGGAACAAAGCGCCCGCAAGACGGAGCTGAAGGCGCTCGGCCTGATCAGCGCCGCGCACATGGTCAGCCATTTCCATTACCTCGTGCTGGTGCCGCTGTTTCCCATGCTGAAACAGGCGCTGGGCGTCGGCTATATCGAGCTGGGCCTGGTCATCACGGTATTCAGTATCACGTCAGGCGTGGTGCAGACGCCAATGGGCTACGTGGCCGACCGCTTCGGCGCGCGGCGTACTTTAATCGGCGGTCTGCTGCTGGGCGGCCTGACCTATGTCTCGATCGGGCTGTTTCCGGTCTACCCGTGGATGCTGGTCGCCGCCGTGCTGCTGGGGATCGCGAATTCCGTGTATCACCCGGCGGATTATTCCATCCTTGGCTCCGTGATCGATCCGCCGCGGCTCGGGCGGGCGTTTTCGTTTCATACCTTCGCCGGCTATCTCGGTTCCGCCATCGCGCCGATGACGATGCTGCTGATGACGCATCTCTGGGGCATGAACGCCGCCATCATCGTCGCGGGGATGTTTGGCGTGATCGTCGCGGTGCCGCTGATGTTCGCCGGCTGGCTCGAACGCACGCAGGCGGCGATGACCCAGGCGAGCGGCCACGCGCACGTCAGTCTGCGCAACCTGCTGACGCCGGCGGTGCTGAGCCTCGTCGGGTTCTTCACGTTGTTAAGTCTCAGCAGCGGCGCGCTGACGAATTACTCCGCCGTCGCTCTGGTCTCGATGTACGGCGTGACCCTGTCCGTCGCCAACGCGGCGCTGACGGCGTTTTTGTTCGCCACCGCGATCGGCGTGCTGGCGGGCGGGTTCATCGCCGACGCGACGAAGCGGCACGGCGATGTCGCCGCCGGCGGGTTCGGCGCGGCCGGCGTGCTGATCCTGGCGGTCGGCTCGGTCGATCTGGGGCCGGTGTTCCTGGTCATGGCGATGGGCACCGCCGGGTTCCTGTCCGGCATGATCGCGCCGTCGCGCGACATGCTGGTCCGCGCCGCCTCCCCGCCCGGTGCGTTCGGGCGCGTGTTCGGCATCGTCACGACCGGATTCAACATTGGCGGCACGATCGGGCCGATGATCGGCGGCTGGATCATGGATCACAACCTGCCGCGCTGGGTGTTTTACTCGTCGGTGCTGTTCATGGCGCTGACCGCGATCATGGGCCTGACCAGCGAGTGGCGCGCCCGCCGGGGCGAGCGGATGGTGCGGGCATAGCGCGCGTTTCTTGCCTGTGCGGTCGCCATGCTACGGTGACAAGGCATACCGGAGGGTACCACGATGGCGCCAAATACCAAGCGCGTGTTCTATGTGAAATACCTGCCGTCCGCGGTGTATCCGACGGTGCTGGCGAAGCGGCCGGATGTGCAACTCGACAAGCTGGAAAACGACAGTCCCGCTGATCTGGTCGACGCCGGTGCTGACGCAGGCGCACGTGTATCAGATCGGCGCGTCGCGGCAGATCATCGCGCCGCATTTCCAGGTCAACGCCACGTTGCTGTCGCGCACGCCGAACCTGATCGCCGCCTCCTCCAACGGCGCCGGCTACGACACCATCGACGTCGATGCCTGCACCGACGCGGGAGTCGCCGTCGTCAACCAGTCCGGCGGCAACAAGGAAGCGGTCGCCGAGCACGCCCTGGCGATGATGCTGACGTTGTCGAAGCGTATCGTCGAGGCGGACCGCCAGGCACGCACCGGCGCACCGGTCGATCGCGCGACCTATATCGGCCGCGAGTTAAATGGCCGCACTTTGGGCGTGCTCGGGATCGGCAATGTCGGCGGCAGGCTGACGGCGATCTGCCGCGCCGCGTTCAACATGCGCGTGCTGGCCTACGATCCGTTCCTCACCGCCGAGCAGATCAAGGCGCGCGGCGCGGAGAAGGTCGAACTCGACGAGTTGCTCGCGCAGTCGGATTACGTGTCAGTGCATTGTCCGCTGACAAAAACCAACCGCAAAATGATGGGCGCCGCCCAGTTCGCGCGCATGAAGCCGGAGGCGTATTTCATCACCACCGCGCGTGGCTTCATCCACGATGAAGCGGCGCTCGCCGAGGCGTTGCGGAACAAGCAGATCGCCGGTGCCGGCCTCGATGTCTGGGAAGACGAGCCGCCGCCGCACGATCACCCGCTGATGGCGTTCGACAACGTGATGGTCAGCCCGCACATCGCCGGCTCCACCATCGAGGCGCGGGAGAACATGGGACGGATCGCGGCCGAGCAGGCGCTGGACATCCTGGACGGCAAAAAGCCGCCGCGACTGATCAATCCGGAAGTCTGGCCTGCCTATCGGGAACGATTCGCGCGGATCATGGGTTTCAGCCCGGAGGCGTGACCCGCGACGTGTCGATCACAGGTGAGCGTGCTCGCTCCAGTTCACGTAACGGTCGGCGTTATCACGCGCTTCTTGCTCGACGGCGTCGTAATCCTGGAGGTATCGCGTGGCGAAACCATCGGTTCCCCAACGCTCGTATTGCATGACATGGGTGAGTTCATGAGCCCAAAGTTTTGTGTCGGTGCGCGCCGCGTGCTCGTCGCGAAACAGGATCACGTCGATCAGCGTGACGGCGTCGATGTGGCCGTAACTCATCGCGAGGCCGGGAATGGTAATGGCATCCGCCTGCCCGCTCGCGTAGCGCACCTTGCGCAACACCGCGTCCGGGAAAATACCCCAGCAGCGCGCTGTGAATTCTGGGCGGTATCGTTTTGACGCCATTGCCGATGGCGGCTTCCCGGGCCGACTGGATCAGGGTGGCGAGCAGCTTCGCCCCGCGTTCCAGCAAGGACGGGGGAACCGCCGTCTGACCACCGTCGGGCCGATCCGCGTTTTGACCTCCGGTCTGGGCTCGCGCGGGCAAAGCCCACGCCAACGGGGCGAGCAAGAATGAGCGGCGCAAGAAACGTGTCCTCGGTTGAGATGCGATCATGTTCGACACTGGTCTTACCGCACCCTTTCGCGGCGATTTCACGACGTGAATGTGGCGCGACGGCCATGATCCGGCCGCGTGAATCCGCCGCGATGGCGCCGCGAGGCCGACGCGCCATGACCGGGACGACGCGTTCCCCATCCGCTCGTGGCAAGATCCCACTCCCGATCACGTCCGCTCCCTCGGTCCCAGCCCAACCCTGGGCCCGGATCCCCTCCGTGGGAGGCGCCAAATGAACGCCATGTTCAATGTCCAGCACCACGAGCGGATCGGGTCGACCAACGACGAAGCCCGGCGGCTCGCCGCGGCGGGCGCGCCGCATGGCACGGTGGTGCATGCCGATGAGCAGGCGGCGGGCCGTGGACGCTTCGGCCGGACGTGGTTCAGCCCGCCCGGGAACCTCTATCTGTCGGTGCTGCTGCGGTTGGACCTGCCGCCGGAGCGGGTCTCCGAACTGAGCTTCGTCACCGCGCTCACAGTCGCCGACGCGATCGACGCGCTGCTGCCGAAACAAAGCAAATCGACTTTGAAATGGCCCAACGACGTGCTGGTCAACGACGGCAAAATCGCCGGCATCCTGGTGGAAAGCGTCGATGGCGCGCAAATCATCGGGATCGGCGTGAACGTGCTGGAGGCGCCGCGCAACGCCCCCTACAAAACCGCGACCCTGGTCGGCGCGGGCGGCATCGCGACGGTGGACGGGGCGCGGGACATCCTGCTCGACAGCCTGGCGAAACATCTGGAGTCCTGGACCGAACATGGCTTCGAACCGATCCGGGCCGCCTGGCTGGCACGCGCTCACCCGATCGGCACACCGCTGCGGGCCAGTATCGGCGGACGGACCGAGGAAGGATTGTTCGCCGGCCTGGACGACAGCGGGGCGATGCTGCTGGATACGCCGGACGGGCGGAAACGTATCGTCGCCGGCGAGGTGAGCGGGGCGGGTGCCTGAAGGACTGAGGCTGGGCGGGCACGAGGGACAGCCATCAAAGGGCGAGTGCCCTCGGCGCTCTGTGAAATCCCGCGCTGCTCCGGCCCCACACCCTTGACCGACCCCGTCTCGCTCCGCCAGAAGGCGCGCGAACCGCGTCATGCGGTCGAACAGGGAGACACTTCAAATGTCCATATCTCGCCGCGGCCTGCTGGGCAGCGCCGCCGCTTTATCATCCGTTCCGTTGATCCGTCCGCGCGCGCAGGCCAGGCCGGTGATCAAGCTGGGGGTACTGACCGATCTGTCGGGTACCTATCGCGACAATACCGGTCCGACCTCGGTCGCCGCGGCGCAGCTCGCGATGGAGGAACTCAAGCCGCATCTTGGTTTCGATGTGGAGATGATCAGCGCGGATCACCAGAACAAGCCGGATGTCGCCGCGACCATTGCCCGCCAGTGGTGCGACCAGGGTGTTGACGCGATCATCGACGTGCCGACGTCGTCTGTGGCTCTGGCGGTGGCCGAGGTGGTGAAAGAGAAAGACAAAATGATGCTCAACGCCTCGGCGACCGTGTCGGCGTTGACGGATCAGCAGTGCAGTCCCAACACGATCGTCTGGAGTTTTGATACGTATGAGAACGCCCAGTCGACGGGAGGGACACTGGTTAAACAGGGATTCAAGGATTGGTTTTTCATTACGGCGAATTACGCGTTCGGGCAGTCGCTTGAAGAGTTGACCGCGGCGGTGGTGAAGAAGGGCGGCGGCACGGTGAAGGGCGCGTTGCGGTATCCGTTCCCGGACACGACCGACTTCTCGTCGTACCTGACGCAGGCGCAGGCGAGCGGCGCCAAGGTTCTGGGTCTCGCGAACGCGGGGCTGGACACCGACAACTGCATCAAGCAGGCGCATGAGTTCGGCCTGGACAAGACCATGAAGATCGCGCCGATGCTGTTGTTCCTGCAGGATGCGCATTCGGTCGGGCTGGAGATTTGTGGCGGCACCACGGTGACGGAGACGTTCTACTGGGACCTGAACGATCGCACACGGGCGTTTACGAAGCGCCTGGTGGCGAAGTCGCCGAAGAACTATCCCAATCAGGCGCACGCGAGTGCTTACGCGGTCACGCTGCATTACCTGAAGACGGCGCAGAAGATGGGCGGAACGGACGCGAAGAAGAGCGGACGGGCGACGGTCGCGCGGATGAAATCTCTACCATCCGACGACGACGCGTTCGGGCCCGGTGGTGTGCGCGCGGACGGACGCGGGGAGTTTCCGGCTTATCTGTTCCAGGTCAAAACACCAGCGGACAGCAAGGGCGAATGGGATTTGTACAAGTTCGTCGCGAAGGTGCCGGCGGCCGAGGTGCTGCACCCGCTGAACGATAAGTGCAAGTTCCCGACGACCTGATCGCGGCGCGGGGTGACGCCGGCGGGTCCGTTGGCGTCATCCCGGCGGGATGAAACTTGTCGCGGTACCGAACAAAGCGCTGGACTTGATCGCCTGGCCGTGGCGGAACCATCTTGCTGAATAGGATGCCGCCCCGGTTCTCCATAACCCGACGCTTCGACGCGCTGGCTTTGGAGAAGAAAGGGATTTTAACACCGAGAAATGGGCGAACACCGCGGAGCGGCAGCCACTGGGCGACAGCGCGTGGAGACAGTTGTTACCCAGGCCGCGCGACCGGGGCCACGGTCCGCGTCAGCATCGGGAAATGACTGACCGGCCCGGTGAACGCCGGAAAATTCGCGAAATCGGCGCGCATTTCATGCCGCACCGGAGAGTTCAAGGCGGCTGTCAAAGCCGACGCGTCATCGAACACGACCTTGTTCCGCTGCATGGTATCGACCCGCGGCCACGGCAATACGCCGCACCAGTCGATGCGCGTACACACCTCGACCTGACGGATGCCCGGAAAGCGCGACATGATGGCGGCGTGATGCGTGAGGTAGTGCGAGAGCCAGGCTGGCAAATCCTCGGCGGTTCCTTCATACGCCACCAGATAGGTGCACGGAAACCCGTCAGCCGGCGTGCGAAATACCGGATCCGGCACGGCGAATGAACGCGCCAGCATCGCCTGCTGGGTGAACGCGGCCCCGGTCAGCGACGGCAGCCGGGCGGGATCCGCCAGCGCCAGCAGTGGCCCGTCGGCGGCGAACGCGGATTCCAACGATTCGATATCGTCGAAATACACCTGCAGCGCCAGCGCGGGCGGCGCGCCGTCATTGAGATACGGATCGTGCGTGGTGGCGGGCGTGAACAGCAACGCTTCGGTCACGCCCGGCACCGCCGCGATGGTCGCGGCGAGCCAGGCCAGTTCCGGTTCCGACACGACAGCGCCGGTCGCGCTGGCCCGCGCGAACCAGCACAGCCGCATCAGAGTTTGCCCTCGCTTTCCGACCAGCGACGCATCAGAGTGTTCGACGGCAACGACTCGTCCAGCACTTTCTTCGCCGTCTCGATCCCCGCGGACGGCAGCGAGTTTGGGATCCAGCAGGCCAATCTGCACCAGCACGGACGCCTGATCCCAATAGATGTGCTCGTTGTACAGATTTGTCCCCGCGGAACCGCACGATCGCGACCAACGGGATCTCGACATAGCGGCCGGTGGGCGCGACACCGGGCAGCATCCAGTCGATCTCGATATCGTGAGTGAAGCAGAACAGCATCTCATCGACGATGCGGTCGGTGCCGATGGTGCGGCTGATCGGCACCAACCGCGTGTCCTTCGGGGTCTTCGGAATGAAGTGATACTTGTAGAAGCGCAACAGATGGTCATGACCGACGCCGCCGGTCATGGTCGGGATGTGGTTGACGTACGGCGAGGCGACCATCGTGCGCATCGTCGCGTCGGCGTCTCTGGCACCGAACTCCAGATAGGTGTGCTGCTCCCATAATCCCGAGAGATCGTAGTGCGGCCCCATCGCGTTCCGGAACGTCGTCAACGACCGCGAATGCGCCATCAGCGACGACGGCTTGTCGAACGCGGGCCGCTCCGGGCAATTGAACCCGTGGTCGGCGCCGGGATAGACGAAGATCTCGACATTCCTGCCTTTGACCTTGTCGGCGATCGCGTCGCGCGCCTCCTCCGGCACGAACTTGTCCGACTCGCCAAAGTGCAGCGTCACCGGGCAGGTGATCGTGGCGAGTTCGTGCAGGGAGCTCTCGATGCCGACGCCGTAATAACTGACCGCCGCGTCGATCTCGGCGCGCGCCGCCGCGAGCCAGGCGAGTTTACCGCCCAGACAAAAGCCGATCGCACCGACTTTCCCGGTGCATTCGGGACGCGCGCGCAACGCGGCCACCGAGGCGACGATATCGGGCACCGCGCTTTCCGGGTCGAAGCGCTGGTAGAAGTCGAACGCCTTTTCCATGTCGGCGCCCTCGTAGCCAAGCTCGACGCGCTGCTCCATCGCGTGGAACAGATCGGGCGCCAGCACGACATAGCCTTCCTCCGCGTACAGGTCGGCGACGTCGCGCATATGCTTGTTTACGCCGAAGATTTCCTGCAGCAACAACACGCCCGGACCGGAGCCACTCGCCGGAAGCGCGAGATAGCCGGTCATTCCGCCGCCAATATCGATCCAGGTGCCAGCCATGTGCCCTCTCCTTGTTACTTCAGCAGGTTGTTACTTCAGCAGGTCGGCATAGATGTTGCCGAATAATGAGTCGCGATCGTCCCACGGCCGCGTATCGACGCCGCGCAACGGTGAGACGGCCTGGTTCTTCTGATTGAACAGCACCTCGCGATAGCCCACGAGTTTCGCGGTTTCCTCGATCGAGTGGTGGGTAAACAGCGCCTGATGCCCCCAACGGTCCCACTCGCCGGTATAGACGCCGCGCATTCCCGCCTCGAAATGCGAGTGCCGGCGCATCGACTGGATCAGGCACGGCGTGCTGACGCGGTGCCAGGCGCCGGGCTTCATCACGCGTAACGTCTCGGCCAGGAAGCAGAATTGCTGCTTCTGATTGAGATGTTCGATGAAGTCCTCGTTGAAGATGTAGTCGACGCAGCCGTCCGGGATCGGCCACGCCACATCGGCGAAGGGGAAGAAGAAGTATTCGCGGTCGTCGAACCGTGTGTCCTCCGGCCGCAACATGGGCGCGATGTCGATATTGATGAAGCCGGCCGCCGGAGTTGGTACCGCACCCGGTATAAAGCCGCACCGGCTGGCCGTTGTGGATCAGGTTGAAGACCCGATCGGCGAAGGCGGCCATCTCTCGTTCGGGTGGACCGGCGGCGCGCATCGCATTCTCCTGACGAAATCAGAACCCGAACATGTGGTCGAGCGAAAAGCCGCCCGCAGCATCCATCAAACCATGATAACCGAACAGGCGACAGGTGGCATCCCGCACCAGCACGTAACCGTTCGGTCCCGCCGCCATCAGCGCCGCCGCGCCGAACACCTCATGCGGCCACACCATGATCGAACCGGAGCAGGCGATATTCACCGTCTCGCTGGCGATCCGCTGACCGGCGCTGTCGTGCAACCGCAACTCCGTCGTCGAACGCGGATGCCAGGCGGCCGACGCCGGATAGATCAGCATGGCGAAACCGCGCCGCGTCGCGTCGCCCAGCTTCAGGAACAAGGTCGTGGTCAGGCCGGGCGGCGGGCCGTTGTACGACTGCGGCTCGTCCCGGTAGGTCATCGCGGTATTGAAGATGTGCGCGCCGAAGCTGGATTCCGCGACGTGGCCGGACTGGCGGTCCTCGTAACGAAACAGCGCGTGCAGCCAGCCGTCGGCGCCGCCACCCTCGCGAAAGTCATATACCAGTTCGGCGTGGCCGGCGGCGACGTCGTCGATCTCCACCGCCATGGAACGATCCCGTGGCAGGCAGCCGAGGAACCGTTGCGCGGCGAGCCGACCCTCGGCATCGAACACGTCGAGACGGATCGGCAGATCGGCCTGCGTCGTAGCCATCGGTGTCGGCTGCACGATCGAGCGGAACCGCGCGCGGTCGAGGATCGGAAACGGCAACAAATAGCCGCGGCCGAGCAGCGGCGACAATGTCGCGATGCCGGGATCGGGGCGCAGATTGTCCCGCTCCACATTGACATGAGCGATGCGGGTGCGACCGGCGCGGGTCACCTCATAGCGCGGGCGGACGACGTGACGGCCGGCGCGGAGTTCGATTTGCTCGGGCCAGGCGATGCCGGGCAGCATCGAGCCGACATCGATCGCGACGGTGGCGAACGGTCCGACCGCGCGCTCGAGCAAGACCGGACGCTCCGCGCCCATGCGGTCCAATGCCACCGTACCAGCCGGAATCGGCACGGCATGACTGTTCTGCAGCCACAACGTCACCGTCTCGTCGGGGCGCGGCGCGGGCAGGCCGGCGAAGCGGTCGGACGGCCAGGCATTGGCGTCATGCGTGCACGACAGGCTGGCTCCGTTATCGCTCGCATATGTATCCAAGGCGTATTTCACGATGTCGTGGCCGGCCACGCCGACCGCGTGCAGCAGCAACTGTCCGGTGAACGGCGGCAGGCCGAACCGCGCGCGGACCTCGCGACTGTCGATGATAAAACCGCCACCGTTTTCAGGCAGGGTTTCCTCCCAGGTCGCCAACGTCTCGCCGGCCTCGCCGAACAGGCGCATCCACAGCCGCACCGTGCCCGGCGCCGTGGTTCGACCAGTAGTTGGCCGACACCAATCGCGTCGCCATGCGGTCGTCGTCGCGGAAAAACACGAAATTGGTCGCGAAATTCAGTTTGTCCAGGTAACGAGCGCGCACCGACAGCATCGCGTCGGGGATCCGTGCCGCGTCCAAGGTCACGATGCGCGCGCCATCCGGCAACATCGGACGGATGCGCGCGACCGTGCGCGCGGCGTCGAACGCGGCGATCAGCACCGTGCGAGCGCCGCTGTCCGGCAGGTCGGTCAGCGCGCGGGCGGCGCGACCGCCGCGAACCTGACCCACCAGAGCGGTGTCGTGCACGAACACCATATCAACATCGCGCGGATACAGCGCCAGCAACGCATCGGCGATACCCCCGGGATCGTAGATCGCCACCGGCCCAATCATTTCGGAGTAAAGCCGTTCGATCGCCTCCGCCGCCAGCGGATGCGCCAGCGCCTTATAAATCACGTTCCCGCCCGCGTGGGCGTCAAATGTCTGGATATTCAGCATGGCGCCGCTACAGACCCAGCCGCTGCATCATCGTGGCGGCGGCCTCTGGCGTGTCGTTCATCGGCGAAACCCGCCACGGCGCGAAGCGGCCGTCGAACATCCGGACGCGGCCTTCGTCGCACATCGTCTTCAGGAACAGACCCTGACGGCGCGAGCGGCCCGGCAACTCCGCCACCAGCACGGGCGCGGTCGTCGCGGCGGCCTCGGAAATCATCGACACGCTGTCCTGCGTCACCACGATCAGATCCGCCAGCGCCAGCATGCCGAAATACGGATTGTCGCCGGTGCCGTCCCACACACGGCCGCCCAACGGCGCGATGGCCGCGGTGATCAGCGCGGTGACGGCGGGATCGGTGCGGCGCGAGGGCGTGACCATCATGCCAACCTTGTCCCGCCTGATCATCGCGGCAAGATCGGCCGCGAGTTGTCCGCCCGACGCGACATCGAGACGATAGCGCCCGTTGCTGCCGCCAAGCAGTACGGCGACGAGCGGCCGAGGCAGATCCGCCAGCCGGTCGCGCCAAAGGTCCGCTTCGGCCGCGAGCCGTTCCGGCGTCACCCGATGCAGCGCGGTGCGGCTGAGGATGACATTCGGGCCAGTCAACTCGTCATGGTTGTTGGCGACGATCAGGTCGAAGCGGTCGATCGCCATGCGCGGGTTCTGCACCTGGACGACGGGCCGCGCCCGGCCCCGCAGCGCCGCGAGCACGGCCGCCGCCATCCCGCCACAGCCGATGACAAGGTCGGGCAGCGGCGCGCGCACCGCCTCGGAGACGACCGCCAAAGGCCGCGGCCAGAGCCGGGCGGCGATCCACTTCCACGGCGCGGCCGGCCGCAAGACCCGCAAATCCGCCGTCAGCCCCGCCGCCTCCGCCAGCCCCAACGCCTGGGCGCGCAGTCCGGCGAGGTCCTCACTGAGAATCCACGGAGCGGTGACGTGTGACATGGCCGGGGGTTTTGCGGGCGGGTGCGGGGCGCGTCAATGATCCTCCCGAATGATCCCTCCTGTCAGGCAGCGGCGCGACGCAGACGATGCAAGGTGACCTCCGGCGGGCAGTTGAACCGCGCATCCAGAATGCTGCACCCGGAGCCGACCGAGGTGTAGCCAATCATGTCGCGATGGCGCCATGACCCGCGTGAGACGCCGCGCGGGCTTCTCGCGTCGGTCAAAACCGGCACGCCGCCCGGCAGGCAGATCTGGCCGCCGTGCGTATGGCCGCACAGCATCAGGTCGAACGCCGCATGGGCCGCGAGGCGATAAACCTCTGGCGTGTGCGACAGCAAAATCGACACCGCGTCCCGCGGCACATCCTGGGCCGCCCGATGAAAATTCTGCAATTGATAATAATGCGCGTCGTCAATGCCCGAGAGATAAATGGCCTCGCCGCCGACCTCGATCCTGGTCCATTCGTTGAGCAGCATCTGGTAGCCCATCGCCTCCATCGGCGCGACCATGCGAATGCTGTCGTGGTTGCCCAGAACGGCATGCACCGCGGAACCGATATGCGGACGTAAACGCCGCAGTCCCGCCAGCGCATTGTCGCACGGGCCGTAGGTCAGTCCGCGATAATCGCCGGTCATCACGCACAGGTCGTAGCGCAGCGGCCGCACGCGCTCCACCAAAGCATCGGGGAATCCTGGGCTGATATCCATGTGCAGATCGGTCAAATGCAAAATGGTGTAGCCATCGAACGCGGCGGGAAGGTTCCTGACCGGCACATCATGTTCGCGCACCTCGATCGTCCGCGCGTTGCGCCGCCCGCGGTCGCGCAGGCCCGCGGCGGTTAAAGCCAACCGGATCAGCCGAGGCGCCAAATACCATTTCTTCAGCGGGAAAACCCGCGTGCCGCCGCGGAACACGCTCGCTTCGTGGTCCCGCTCCAGGCCCAGTCGCTGCTGGATGTGCAGATGGCCCAGTCGATGTTCGAGGCGCGCGAGATCGGCGCACTCGTCCGGCGTCAGTTCGGGCGATCGCATGGCGGTGTTGTGGACCGGATCGGCCCGGTCGTTCAACCCGGCGACGCCCCCGCGCGCGGACCGGGGCGGAGGCGGGTTGGTGCCGAGAAGAGGCCGCGTGCCGGACGCCGGCCTCGGATGGCGCTCCTCGCCGCGGCGTCAGTTGGCATACACGATGGTGCGGAGCATGACGCGGCGCTCATCGGGGCGATAGTCGCCGGCGCTGCGGTGCATGGTCGCGCGCTCGTCCCACATCAGCACGTCCCCGACGCGCCAGTGATGGTAATAGACGAAGCGGTCCTGCGTGGCGTGCGCGGCGAGTTCCTCGATCAGGGCTCGCGCTTCGTCGCGTGGCATGCCGGCGAACCCGTGCGTGTGCATCGGATTGACGAACAGGATCGGGCGGCCGGTGACCGGGTGCCGGGCGACGGCGGGCCAGGCGACCTCCCGATATTGTTTCTCGGTCACGCCTTTGTCGTCGCCGTACAGCCGCTCGCCGGCGGGCCCGGTGTGGCGGCCGTGCAGCGCGGTCAGGCCGGCGAGTAGGTCGCGGCGCGCGGGTGGGAGAGCGGCGTACGCGGCGGCCATGTCGGTGAACAGGGTGCCGCCTTTTTCCGACGGGATTTCCTTGGCGTGCAGGATGGCGAGCAAAGGGAGTTCGTCTTCGTAGGTGGAATTGGTGTGCCAGTCGGTGGCGCGTTTGACGCCATACCAATCGACTTTGCCGTCTTGCTCGACGTTGGTAAGCCAGGAAACGTCGGGATGATCGGCGTGGCGGTACTTAATGAGCGCATGCTTGCGCGGGGTGCCGAACTGACGGCCGAACGCGGCGAGGTCGGCGGCACCCAGGTTCTGATCGCGGAAGACCAGCACGGGATGATCGGCGAAGGCTTGTTTGACCCAGGCGGACCGCTCCGCGTCGAAGGGTTGCGACAGGTCGATGCCGATGGCCTCGGTGCCCAGATGCTCGCCCAGAGGTCGGAGATTGGGTGTCATGCGCGATCCTCCCTGTTGTTCGACTTGACTATGGTCCTGGGGAGAGCGCGGCCGCAATCAGTACGACGCGGCGATGGTCATCGCTCGCCTGGGGGAGAGCGCGTCGTCGCGTGGCCGTGTAATCTTTTCCTTGACGCCGTTATCCGCGTGCATCGGCGATTTAGTTCTTTGCCGTATCAGTTTGGACGTCCGTCCTGACGCGCTGGCGGTTGCCCCGGCTCCCCACGGCCCGAGGCAATCAGCACCGCGCCTTGCACGATGTTCGCGAACGCCACGTCGTAGCCGCCGCCTGGATTGGACCAGACGTGTTGGCGACCTCTCCAGCAGGTACGCCACGTGCCGATCCATCCCGGCGCTGTCTCACTCCAATCGAGCGAGCCGACGACGACGATGTTCGGTCCGCGGGGGCCGCACGGTGCAATCTTGTTGCCGGTCCGCAACTTCTGTGAATTCGGACGCCGACGGAATGCGCAGCGCGATCCCGGTCTCGCCGGCGATGCGTTCGAAGGCGGCGCGTTGCTCCGCGGCGAGGGGTTCGTCGGCGCTCAACAGATAATCCGGCGGTTCGCGGGCGTGCACCGACAGCACCGGAACCAGCACCGGCCGTGGCCCGTGCCACGGCCGTGCGCCGAGCGAAGCCAGCAGCGCGTCGATCTTCGCCGGGTCGAAGACGACGGTCAGGTTCTCCGAACGGTCTGTACGTCCCCTGATCGTCGTGCGGACGCGTGCCGGCGATCGGGTCCACGTAATTGAACGATGCGACGTAGTCCGCGGCGTGCGGCGCCAACGCGGTAACGCGCGGGTCGGCGCGCAGACGCGGATCGCCGGAGACTTTCACCAGCACGTCTGCCAGGCACAGCGCGAACCCGCGCGGCCGCTCGCGCATGTCGGTGCCGGTGACGATTTCCATTGCCTGGTACAGCGAGGACTGATCCGCCGCCGCGGATGGTTTGATAACGCAACAAACAAGCAGGACGACCAGAAGCGAGCGCATGTTCGGGACGCAGCATAGGCGAAGGCCCAGGTGACGCAATATTGCCCAGGTGACGCGATATTGCCCAGATGACGCGATATTGCCCAGGTGACGCGATATTGATGGGCTGGTAGCGTCGGGGGAAGGGAAACCCAAGGAGGACCAGGCCATGACTTTGGATCTCGTTATCAGGAACGGCACCATTGTCGATGGGTCGGGCATGGGGCGGTATCGCGCCGATGTCGGCGTGTCGGACGGCCGCATCGTGGAAATTGGCCGCATCCGCGCGCCGGCACAACGCACCATGAACGCCGACGGGTTGATCGTCTCGCCGGGTTTCATCGATGGCCATACGCACATGGACGCTCAGGTGAACTGGGACCGCTCAGGGCACGTGCTCGTGCTGGCATGGCGTAACGACGGTCGATCATGGGGAATTGCGGGTTCGCTCTGGCGCCCTGCCCGCCCGACGAACGCGAGTGGTTCGCGCGATGCCTGACAGCGGTGGAGGACATTCCGCTGGAAGCGATGCTCGCCGGCATCGATTGGCAATGGGAAACCTTTCCGGAATACCTCGCGACGGTGGAGCGGCTGCCGAAGGCGCTGAATTACGGTGCGTATATCGGACATTCCGCACTGCGCATGTACGTGATGGGCAAGCGCGCGCTGACCGAACCGGCGACCGAGGACGACGTCGCGCGCATGGTGGCGGCGGTGAAGGAAGCGGTGCGCGCCGGGGCGATGGGATTTTCCAGTTCTCGGGCCGGGACGCATGTGACGCCGGACGATACGCCGGTGGCCAGCCGGATCGCGGAATGGAGCGAGATCGACGCGCTGGTCGGCGCGATGGCGGAACTGGACGCGGGAATCTTCCAGGTCGGGCCGGACGTTTCCAGCGGTCCGCGGCAGCGCGACGTTTCTGGAGCGATTGCGCCAGGTGGCCTTGAATTCGGGACGGCCGGTGATGTTCGGCACGATCTCGACCCGGCAGGGCGAGGCGCCGAATTCGTATCGCTATCAGTTGGATTATCTGGATCGTTGCGTTGCCGCCGGGGCCCGGATGTTCGGCCAGACGACGACGAAGTCGATCAATGCGATCTTCGCACTGAAGTCGTATCTGCCGTTCGATGTGTTGCCGGAATGGCGTGCCTTGCGCGCATGCCGCTGGCTGAACAGAAGCGGCGCATGGCGGATCCGGCGGTGCGGGCTCGGCTGGTCGCCGACGAGGCCCGGATGAAGCCGCGCGATAACGTGTTCCAGGGCGGCGGCGCGGCGACGACGGATCCTCGCAAGCCGGACTATGGCAATTTGTTCGCCATGAAGGACGTGGCCTGGGAGGATCCGACCGTTGCAGCCCTGGCACGGGAACGCGGGAACATCCGGTGGAGGTCATGCTCGATCTGATGCTGGCGAACGAGGATCAGGTGTTCGTGCAACCTCTGGTGAACGAGGGTCGCGACGACGTGCTGGACATGCTGCGGCATCCCTGGACG
>CAVRDN010000004.1:0-140747 GCA_963719675.1 uncultured Alphaproteobacteria bacterium
TTTGTTTGGCCGCATTGTTTTTGCTTTGAGGGGATCGGCTTCGCCTTTGGCGGGAAATGCGATAGACCTCGCCCGCCTTATCGGGGAAAAATCTGACGTGTCTTATGTGTCAACGCGCGGAGAAGCGCCGAGGATCGGCTTTTCCGACGCGTTCCTGGCCGGTCTCGCCCGCGACGGCGGCCTTTACGTTCCCGAGTCATGCCGGCGATCGCGCCGGCGGCGATCGGCGCGCTGGCGGGCGCGCCCTATGCGCAGGCGGCCGCCGCTGATCGCGCCGTTCGTCGACGGCGAACTGAGCGAGGCCGAACTCGGCGCGATGGCGCGGGAGGCCTACGCCGGCTTTCGCCATCCGGCTACGGCCCCGCTGGTCCAGATCGGCGACAATCTGTTCGTGCTCGAACTGTTTCACGGGCCGACGCTGGCGTTCAAGGATTTCGCGATGCAATGGCTCGGCCGGCTGATGGACCATGTGCTGCGCAAGCGCGGCCGGCGCGCCACGATTTTCGGCGCGACGTCCGGCGACACCGGGGCGGCGGCGATCGAGGCGTTCGGCGGCCTTTCGCAGACCGACGTGTTCATTCTCTATCCGCACGGGCGGGTGTCCGACGTGCAGCGCCGGCAGATGACCACGGTCGACAAGCCCAACGTCCACGCGATCGCCATTGAGGGCGATTTCGACGATTGCCAGGCGATCCTAAGGGCCTGTTCAACGATCCGGCGTTTCGCGATTCCCTCGCCTTGTCCGGCGTCAATTCGATCAACTGGGCGCGCATCGCCGCGCAGGTCGTCTATTACTTCACCAGCGCGGTCGCGCTCGGCGCGCCGGTGCGGCGCGTCTCGTTCGCCGTGCCGACCGGCAATTTCGGCGACGTGTTCGCCGGCTATTGCGCCAAGCGGATGGGCCTGCCGGTCGAGCGGCTGGTGATCGCCACCAACGAAAACGACATTCTGGCGCGCGCGCTGGAGAGCGGCGTCTATCGCAAGCAGCGGGTGGTCGCGACGCAATCGCCGTCGATGGACATCCAGGTCTCGTCGAATTTCGAGCGGCTGCTGTTCGAGGCCTACCGCCGCGACGCCGCCGCGGTGCGCGGGCTGATGGCCAGCCTGGCGCAATCCGGCGAGTTCTCGATCGCCCCGGCGCCGCTGCAATTCATCCGCGATCGTTTGACGCATTCTCGACCGACGAGGCGGCTTGCGCGCGGGAAATGACCCGCGCGTACGAGGAAAGCGGTGCGGTGATCGATCCCCACACCGCAGTGGCCCACCCGGCGTGCGGGCCGTGGATTACGCCGGCGGCGACGACCCCGGCTACAAGGGTTCGTTCCGCTCCTCGATGGACCTGCCGCACAACGTGGAATTCGACTTCGGCATCCAGGTGGTGGACAAGCTGCCCGACCCGGTGGTGGAAGGCTATGTACAAGCCAATGCGCGGGTTGCCTGGCACGTCACACCCACCATCGAGCTGTCCCTGTCCGGCACCAATCTGCTCGCCTCCTACCAGATCGAGGCGATAACGCCCGGAACCGCCCCGCTCGAGGTGCAACGCAGCATCTATCTTGGCCTGCGCTGGAAATACTGATGATGCTCTGGCGCGCCCTGCTGCACCTTCGCTATGGCCCGGCCTGCTGGATCGTCGTATGGCTCGTCGTATTCGCGGCCGAGAAATCCGCGTGGTCGGACGCCTCGCCGTTGGAATACGCCGTGAAGGCAACCTACCTGCACAAATTCGCCCCGTTCGTCGAATGGCCGAGCCCGGCCGCCGAGTTCCCCGATGGCAACTTCACCGTCTGCGTCGTCGGCAGCGATCCACTCGGTTCCTTGCTCGACCGCGCGGTGAATGGCCAGAACGTCGCCGGGCGGCCGATCGTCGTCCGGCGTATGGCGCGCATCACCGGCAATCCCGGTTGCTCGGTGATGTATGTGATCGGCTCCTCTGCGCAATCCGTTGCCGACGCGCTGGCTGCGGTGCGCGGCATGCCGGTGCTGACTGTGACCGACGGCGCCTCCGATCCCGCCGCCGAGGGCATCATCAACTTCGTCATCGCCGACGACCGGGTCCGCTTCGACATCGACAACACCGCCGCGATGGCCGACGGGCTGACCATCAGCTCCAAGCTGCTCAGCCTGGCGGTGCACGTGAACGGGGGCAGCCGATGAGCACCCCGCCACCGCCCCCCGGGTCACCCCGCGCCTGTGGCGGCTGACCCCGATCATCGCGCTGGCGACGGTGATCGCGCTGCTGACCGCCGGCGGCCTGATGGCCCGCTACGTCGATCGCGCCAACGCAAGGCAGGAGGTGGACGAGGTCAGCGTGCAGGCGCGCATCCTGGCCTCCACCGTCACCGCGGCGCTGGCCTTCAACGACCGCCAGGCCGCCCAGGAATACGTCAACGCGATCCGCGCCAACCCGCAGATCGAAGCCGCCGCGATCTACGATGCGGGCGGCAAGCTGTTCGTCAGCTACAAGCTGGCCCCGGACGTCACGCTGCCGGCCGGCGTGCAGCCGGGTCTGCCCCGCTTCACCGGCGACCGCCTGGTCGTGGCTGTCCCGGTCACCGAGGGCGGCGCATCGCTGGGCACGGTCTATCTGCGCAGCTTCACCGAACCTTTCGCACTGCGCCTGCAACGCTACGGCGTGATCGGCCTGCTGATGACCATGGCCTCCGTGGTGGTCGCCGTGCTCGGCGTGATGCAGTTGACCCAGCGGCGCGCCAACGAGGAACTGGGCCGCCGCGCCGAGCAACTCGCCGCCACCAACCAGGCGCTGGAAGCGCAGATCGAGCAACGGGAAAAGGCGGAGGAGGCGCTGCGGCAGTCGCAGAAGATGGAGGCGATCGGCCAGCTCACCGGCGGTGTCGCACACGACTTCAACAATCTGCTCCAGGTGATCCTGGGCAACCTGGAACGGCTCGGCCGCCGCCTGACCGTGGGCGGTCCGGCCCAGCGCGGTGACGGCGGCGGCGGCGACGGTGGTGGCGGCGACCAGAGCCGCCTGATCGAGGCGGCATCGCGTGCGGCGGGCCGTGCGGCGACACTGACCCAGCGGCTGCTGGCCTTCTCGCGTCGCCAGCCGTTGGCACCGAAGTCACTGGACCTCAATCGCCTGGTGGCGGGCCTGCTGGACTTGCTCGGCCGCACCCTGGGCGAGACGATCCACGTCGAGACGGTGCTGGCCGGCGGGTTGTGGCGCGTGTTCGCCGACGAGAACCAACTGGAGAACGCCCTGCTGAACCTGGCCGTGAACGCGCGCGATGCGATGCCGGGCGGCGGACGGCTGACCATCGAGACGCAGAACGTGCGGCTCGACGAGGCCTATGCGCGCACGCAGGAGGATCTGCGGCCCGGCGACTACGTCCTGGCCTCGGTCAGCGATACCGGCATCGGCATGACCAAGGACGTGCTGGCGCGCGCGTTCGATCCGTTCTTCACGACCAAGGATATCGGCCAGGGCACCGGCCTGGGCCTGTCCCAGGTGTACGGCTTCGTCCGCCAGTCCGGCGGCCATGTCCGGATCGACAGCGCTCCGGGCCAGGGGGCGAGTATCAAGCTGTATCTGCCGCGGTTCTTCGAGCTGGAGACGCTGGAGACGCAAGCAGCGGACCCGCAGCCGGTGCCGCTGGGCAACCGGCACGAGACGATCCTGGTCGTCGAGGACGAGGACGACGTCCGCAGCTTCACCCGCGACACTCTGCGGGAGCTTGGCTACGAGGTGCGCGAGGCGTCCAACGGCCACGAGGCGCTGCACGCATTGGAAACCAATCCCGGCCTGCGCCTGCTGTTCACCGATATCGGGCTGCCCGGCGGGCTGAACGGGCGGCAGCTTGCCGACGAGGCCCGCCGCCGCTGGCCGGGGCTGAAGGTGTTGCTCACCACCGGCTACACGCGCGACGCGGTCGTGCGGCACGGCAGGCTGGAGCCTGGGGTGGAGCTGTTGGTCAAGCCGTTCACCGAGGCGGATCTGGCGAGGAAGATCCGCGAAGTGCTGGATCGATAACTGCCACCTCTCCCGCTTCGCGGGAGAGGTCGAAGACGCGCAGCGTCGAGGGTGAGGGTGATCGGGAGGCACGCAGCTTTCTCACCCAAAGCAGCGTGCCTTCCGAAGCAAGGTGAGAGTGCCGCACGAAGCAAGGCGGCGTGCCTCCCGATCACCCTCACCCTCGATGCTGCGCATCTCGACCTCTCCCACTCCGTGAGCGAGGTTCTAAAACCACGAAGCCTTATCCACGACATTCCGCAACGCCCGCCCCGCCGCGAACGCCCGGCAGTTATCGACGATAATCTCGAACCGCCGATCGTTCAGATACGGCCCGTACCCCGCCATATGCGGCGTCAGCAGCACATTCGGCATCCCCCACAGCGGATGTTCAGCCGGCAGCGGTTCCTGCTCGTACACATCCAGCGCCGCCCCGGCGATTTCCCCCGCGCGCAACGCCGCCACCAGATCGTCCAACCGCGTCGTCATCCCGCGCCCGATATTGATAAAGAACGCCGACCGCTTCATCCGTTGGAACCGGGCGCGGTTGAAAAACCCTTCGGTCGCCGGCGTGTGCGGCACGGTGAGAATGACGAAGTCCGCCCGCGGCAGCAGCTCATCCAGCGCCTCCGGCTTGTGCAATTCCGCCACGCCCGCGGGCGCCTCGGTGCGCCGAGCATCCGTCGCCAGCACCTTCATCCCGAATGCAGAAGCAAGCTGCGCCGTCGCCGCGCCGATGCCGCCGACGCCGACGATCAGCGCGGTGGCATCGGGCAGGTGCACCACCCCGTGATCCTCGGTCGGCTTCTTCCACTCGTGCCGAATCTGCTGCGGAATATAGACGTGCAGTCCGCGTGCGAAGGCCAGCACGAAGGCCATGATGTGCGTGCTGATATGGTCATTGAAGATCTCGCGGAAATTGGTCACCACCAGAGGATGCGCGATCAACTCGGGATAATAATACCCCGCCGCCGGCGCGGCTTGCGGCGCCTGCAGCCAGCGCAGTTTCTCCCCCTTCGCCAGCAGATCACGGTGCAGCCAGCCGAACGCCGCTTCGGCATCGACGATCTCGCGCGCCGCCGTGTCCGCATCCTCCGCCACCACCACGCGCACCTCCGGCACTTGCTCCGCCAGCTTCGCCGCCCAGTCCCGCGTGATGGCGGATTGCGGCGGCAGCATCACGAACTTGAAACGGTTCGGCGTAGGCATGGCGGCTTCCTCCTTCTGGCAATGGACGCGCGGCGCAGGATACCGTGCCGGCGACGGGCGAGGGAAATCGGCCCCTCCCGCAACAGGGGAGGCCGTCCTACACTGCGCTTCGACAGCAGCGAAGGATCGCCGGATGACCACCCGCTACCGCATCGGCTTCGACATCGGCGGCACGTTCACCGACTTCATCCTGCTCGACACGCATCGCCACGAGATCCGGCTGCACAAATGCCTGACCACGCCGCACGATCCGTCGGTCGGCGCACTTGAGGGCCTGACCGAACTGCTGTCCGCCGCCGGTCTGACCTTCGCCGACATCAGCGACGCCGTGCACGGCACCACCCTCGTCACCAACACGCTGATCGAGCGCACCGGCGCCCGCCTCGGCCTGATCACCACGCGCGGCTTCCGCGACATCCTGGAGATGGGCACCGAGCAACGCTACGACATCTACGACCTGTTCCTGCAATTCCCCGAACCGCTGGTGCCGCGCCGCCACCGCCTGGAGGTGACCGAACGGCTCGACCGCGACGGCAATGTTCTGACCCCGCTCGATCGCCGCCGAACGTGCGCGCCACCGCGCTGCGCCTGCGCGCGGAAGGTGTCGAGGCGATCGCCATCTGCTTCCTGCATTCCTACCGCAATCCCGCGCATGAACGCGAAGCCGGCAGCGATCGTGCGCGCCGCGTGCCCCGACATGGCGGTGTCGATTTCGTCCGACGTGGTCGCCGAACTTTGGGAATACCAGCGCTGCGCCACCACCTGCGCCAACGCCTATGTGCAGCCGCTGATGGCGCGCTACCTCGCGCAACTTGAACGCGAGCTGCGCGCGCGCGGCTTCCGCGGCGAACTGACGATGATGCACTCCGCCGGCGGCCTGCTGTCGCTGGAAACCGCGCGCGCCTTCCCGATCCGCATGTTGGAAAGCGGCCCGGCCGGAGGCGGCCTCGCCACTGCGTTCTTCGGCGCCGCCGCGGGCAAGGCCGACGTGATCTCTTTCGACATGGGCGGCACTACCGCGAAAGCTTGCCTGATCGAGAACGGCCGCGCCGAGATCGCGCCGATGATGGAAGCGGCGCGCGTGCACCGCTTCAAGAAGGGCTCGGGCCTGCCGATCAAGGCGCCGGTGATCGACATGATCGAGATCGGCGCCGGCGGCGGCTCCATCGCCGCGATCGACGAGGTCGGGCTGCTGCGCGTCGGTCCGCGGTCCGCCGGCGCCGATCCCGGCCCCGCCTGCTATGGGCGCGGCGGCACCGAACCGACCGTCACCGATGCCAACCTGTTGCTCGGCTATTACGACCCGGCATTCTTCCTCGGCGGCCGCATGGCGTTGGACCGCGACGCCGCCGAAGCCGCGCTGGCACGCGTCGGCAGCAAACTGGGACTGGATGCGATCGGCACCGCCTGGGGCATCCATCGCCTGGTGACCGAGAACATGGCCGCCGCCGCGCGCATCCACATCGTGGAGAAGGGCAAGGACCCGCGCCGCTATGCCATGGTGGGGTTTGGCGGCGCCGGACCGGCCCATGCGGCGGAAGTCGCGCGCGTCCTCGGCGTGCGGGAAGTGCTGATCCCGCCGGCATCCGGGGCCGCATCGGCACTGGGCTTCCTCGCCGCGCCGCTGTCGTTCGAACAGGTGCGCAGCCATCCGGTGAAGCTGGACGCGGCGGGCGCCGCGGTCATCGATGCCGCCCTGTGCGACTTGGAACAGGAGACGCGGGCCCGTCTGGTCGCGGCCGGCGTGGCGGCGAACGACGTCGTGGTGGAACGCTCGGCCGACATGCGGCTGGAAGGCCAGATGCACGAGATCAACGTGCCGCTGCCGGACGGCGCGATCACGGCCGATACGCTGCCGGCGATTCGCGCCGCATTCGCAACCGCCTATGCGGCACGCTACACGTCGGTCTATGGCGGCGTCGGCGTGCAGGCGATCTCGTTCCGCGTCCGTTGCCGCGGGCCGTTGCCGGCGCTGTCGCTGACCGAGGCCGGCGCCGGCGCATCCGGTGCGGCACTGAAGGGCACACGACCGGCCTGGTTCGGCGATGGCTTCATCGAGACGCCGGTCTATGACCGCTACGCGCTGACCCGCGACACGGTGATCGCCGGCCCCGCCATCATCGAGGAACGCGAGGCCACGACTGTCATTCTGCCCGGCGACCGGATGACGCTGGACGCCAGCGGTGCGCTGCGCATCGAGATCGGCCTGCCCGCGGCGCCGACCGCACGCATCACCGCCGACACGCCGATCGCCCAGGCCGCCGACGCTGATCGAAGCCGATCCGGTGTCGCTGGAGATCATGTGGAGCCGCCTGATCACGGTCGTCGAGGAGATGTGGCAGACGATCTGCCGCACCGCCTTCAGCCTGATCGTGTCGGAAGCGCAGGATTTCGCCTGCGACCTGCTGGATGCCAGCGGCGAATCGCTCGCGCATTCGCCGCGCGCCATGCCGGTGTTCAACCTGACGCTGCCGCGCGCGGTGCAGGCTCTGCTGCGCAAATTCCCGGCCGAGACGTTGAAGCCCGGCGACGTGCTGATCACCAACGATCCATGGCTGTGCGCCGGCCACCTGTTCGACATCGCCGTGGTCACGCCGGTGTTCCGCAACGGGGTGCTGGTGGCGCTGACCGGCACCGTCGGCCATGTCGGCGACATCGGCGGCACCAAGGATTCCCTGCGCGCGCGCGAGATCTACGAAGAGGGCATCCAGATTCCGCCGATGATGCTGTACCGCGCCGGGGTGCCGAACGACGACCTGCTGACCCTGATCGCGCGAGAACGTGCGCAAGAGCGAGGAAGTGCTGGGCGACATCCACTCCTTCGTCGCCGCCAACGCGCTGGGCGCCGAGCGGCTGCTGGCGTTCATGGACGAGTACGGCATGCACGATCTGCGTGCGTTGGCGCAGGTGGTGCAGGGCCGCGCCGAAACTGCGATCCGCGAGCGCCATCCGCGCGTTGCCGGACGGTGTGTACACCTCGGAGATCTGGAACAACCCGCTGGGCGAGAAGCTGCGCTATCCGCTGAAGATCACCGTGCAGGGCGACGCGATCGAACTCGATTTCGCCGGTGCGCCGGCGCAACTGCCGCAGGGCGGATTGAACTGCACGTTCAGCTATACCGAAGCGCACGCCACCTATCCGATGAAATGCCTGCTGTCGCCGGAGGTGCGCGGTAACGCCGGCTGCTACCGCCCGTTCACCGTCAAGGCGCCGGCGGGCAGCGTGCTGAACTGCGACAAGCCCGCCTCGGTGAATTTGCGCACGCGGGTCGGCTGGTATCTGGCACCCAACATCTTCCGCGCGCTCGCCGACGCGGCGCCGGATCGCGTGCAGGCCGCCACCGGCCTGCCGGTCGCCGTCAACGTCTATGGCCGCACGGCCGAAGGTGCCGTCTACGCCGACCATTTCTTCATGGGCGCCGGCCAGGGCGGCTCCGCGCACGGCGACGGCAAGTCGGCGCTGCTGTATCCGACATCGGCCGCGAACACCTCGATCGAACTGATGGAGACGCGCGCGCCGGTGCTGGTGCTGGAGAAAGCTTTCGTAACCGATTCCGCCGGTCCCGGGCGGCATCGCGGCGGCTGCGGCGTGCGCACCCGGCTGCGCAAATTGTACGACGACGGGCTGCCCACGCTGGCTTCCGTCTATCCCGAGGGCGTCGGCGTCACCGTGGAAGGTCTGCATGGCGGCCAGCACGGGGGCAGATGTGCGCGGCGTGGTGGTCGATCCCGCCGGCAACGTGCTGCGGGATTGCGGCACCGGCGAACTTGTCACGCTGACCCGCACTGACCAGATCGTCGAAATCCAGCTCGCCGGCGGGCGCGGGCTACGGCGATCCGCGCGCGCGATCGGCCGGATGCGGTGGCGCAGGACGTGGCGGAGGGCATCGTGTCGCCCGAGGCGGCAATGCGCGATTACGGCATCGATCTGACGGCGGGCAAAGCCGCGGAGTGAGCGGCAGGCAAAGGCGCGGAGCGAGCGGCAGGCCCGCCTCACACCCCCTGTCATTGCGAGGAGCGAAGCGACGAAGCAATCCCCCGCCTGACGAGCCGTACCGTCGGCTCGTCAGGCGGGGGATTGCTTCGTCGCTTCGCGCCTCGCAATGACAGGGGGCCGAGCGGGCGGTGCCGTCAATTACCACAACGGGGGGCAACGCTGCCTCTCAGCGCTTCCTGCCTCTCAGTGCTTGAAATGCGGAATCGACGCCCTCGCACATCATCTGCAGCGAGTTCAGCACCCGCAGCGTGCGGGATGCGCATGCCGCAGTTCATCTCGGCCAGGATGCCGGACAACCCCAGCTCCTCCTGCAATTGCCGCAGACGATCCGCAACCATCGCCGGCGTGCCGACGACAACCTTGCTCCGCACGACTTCATCCCAGTTGATGTGCTGCAGTCGTTGGCCGCGCTCGGCGCGGTTCTCGATCGCCCGAACGCCTTCCAGCGCCACTAATTCCTCGATGCGCTGGCCGAGATACCGGTAGAAGTGCATGATGCTCTCTTCCGGTTCGGACAGCGCCTGCGCCTCCGTGGCGGCAACATAGACCGGGACACGCAGATAGACCTTGCCGTTGCCGGGATGACCGGCCTTCGCCCAGGCCTCGCGATAAACCCGCAAATTCGGCCCCAACTCGTTCAAATCGCCGAGCCTGGTGGCGACGAAAATCGGCATGCCCTGCCGTGCCGGTCGCCTCGAACGTGTCCGGGCTGTTCACCGCCATGCGCAGCTCGGGATACGGCGACTGATAGGGCTTCGGCGTCACGCACACATTGTCGAAATGGTAGAATTTGCCATCGAACGAGAATCGCTCCTGCGTCCAGGCGCGCTTCAGGATTTCCAGCACTTCGGCGAAGCGCGCCTGGCTTTCCGCATAGGAGATGCCGTACGCCTGGTAGGTGCGAGGAAATCCGCTGCGCCCGACGCCCATGATCAGCCGGCCATGGCTGATGTGATCGACCGTCGTCGCTTCCTCGGCGAGGCGGATCGGGTGACACAGCGGCAGCACCTGCACCGCGAGGCCGATCTTCATCCGCTTGGTACGCATCGCGATGGCACTGGCAACGTTCAACGGCGCCGCCAGCACCGAGCGCTCCGGCGCGCTGTGCAACTCCGCCAGCCACATCACGTCCAGCCCGGATCGCTCCGCCGCATCCACCTGCTCAAACGACGTCGCGAAGGCTTCGGCCTCGGTCTGGCCGGGCATCCGCTGAAACTCGTGGAACATGCCAAATTCCATGGCCGCTCTTCCCTATTTTGTCAGCCGAGTTTCCGCATTCGCGGCGTTCAGGGCAAGCCCCCACCATGGTTCGCCGCCACCTTGATTTGCATGACTGGCCGCGCCGCCTCGGGCGAAACCGCACCACGTGCCGCGCTCACTCGGCCGCCGTCCCATACTTTGCCGCCAATTGCTGCGCGGTCAGGAAGCGCTGCTCCATCTGCCGGATGGTATCCAGTCCCATGAGTTCGTTGATCTCTCCGAACGACACCGCCAGCTCCGGCCGTTCGATCACCCGGCCCTCCTGCGCCGATTGCTGCAGGACGGACAGCGCGTTGCGCATGCCCTGAATCGCCGCCGCCGTCACCAGGCGGGGATAGCTGACGACCGCAACGCCGATGTCCTGCAATTCGCGTGGCGACAGCAGCGGCGTTGTCGGGCGAGCGCGAATGCCCAGGCCCATGTTCACCGATAGCGGCTTGGAAACTTCGCGCGCCACCAGGGCGATATCGTCACGCGACAGCAACGCATCGGCGAACAGCAGATCGGCGCCGACCTCGGCATACATGTTCAGTCGGCGGATCGCCTCCTTCACGCCATGCGTTGCCATCGCGTCAGTGCGCGCCTTGATGATGAAGTCGGGGTCGCGGCGCGCCTCCACCGCGGCGCGGATCTTCTCCACGCCTTCCTCGGCGGAGATCACTTCCTTGCCCGCCATGTGGCCGCAGCGCTTCGGCCAGACCTGGTCTTCCAGCATCAACCCATCGACGCCGGCCGCCTCGAACCCGCGTACCGTGAAGAATACATTGATCGCGTTGCCATAGCCGGTGTCGCCGTCGGCCGACAAAGGGATATCGACACAGGCGGCAATGGCGCGTGACGCGTGCAGGTTTTCCTCGTAGCCCATCAGCCCGACATCGGCCCAGCCGAGATTGGATTCCGACAGGCCGGCGCCCGAGATGCTGCCCGCCGCAAAGCCCATCTGCTGCACCAGGCGGGCGCTGAACCCGTCGTAAACGCCAGGCTGCACCAGGATTTCTTCCGCCTCGATCAACTGGCGAAACCGCGTCGTCTTCTTCATCGTCTCCTGCTCCTGTCGCGCCGTCTTGTGCACATTATCCTGCGGCAAATGGTCACATGGGAGCTCGCCGGGCTGCAACAGTCCTATACAAATTGGCAAACCGGGCGTTGCATGGGAACGTCAAGGTGTCGTCATGGACAACGGAAGGTGGGCGCCGATGCCACGCATGCTGATCGTGACGCGAGCGGGATTGCTGGTTTGCAGCCTCGCCACGACGCCGGCCTTGGCGCAGGTCGCCGGGGAGGAATTTGCAAGGGCCACCACCGGCGGCAGCCGCCCAGCCGGGCCAGGAACAGCCGGGCCAGGAACAGCCCGGACAGGCGCAGCCGCACGCCCAGGCGCATCGATTCATCGAGCGGTTCCTGTCGGCGAACACCACCGGCGATGGCCATCTGACGCTTGCCCAGGCGCAGGCCGGGCACATGCCGATGATCGTGCGGAACTTCGACGCGATCGATGTGCAGCACAAAGGCTATGTCACGCTACAGGACATCCGCGCGTATCGGCAGCAGATGCGCGCCATGCGTGAGGACGGCAACAACAAGTCGGACTGAGCTGCCCGCGCGGCGCGGCTCGAAGCGCGGCGCGGCCTCAGTCCTTCTTCTTCGCCTTCTTCTTTTTCGTACCGGAGCCGGCGGCAACAACCGGCAGGCCAGTGAAGAAACTGCTGCGCGTGTTGGCGCCCATCAGTGTGTAGTTGTGATCCCCGCCGGTCAGCACGAAGCGCGCGCCCATCCCGACATAGCGCGCGGCGTTTTCCTCGTCGTACACACCGCCCATGCCCAGCACCTTGCCGTGCTTGCGGCAGGCTGCGGCGACCGTTTCATAGGCGTCGATGATCTTTGGGTGGCCCATCTGGCCGGCAATGCCCAGTTCGGATGACAGGTCGGAGGTGCCGATCAGCAGCACGTCCACGCCATCGACCTCGGCGATGTCTTCGGCGTTCTTCACCGCCTCGGGACTTTCGATCATCACCACGGTGAGGATTTCGTCGTTGATCGCCTTCTGCGCTTCGGCCATCGGCGGCGGTTGGTAGCCGTACACCGCCGGCGGGCCGCCCCAGCTTCTGGTGCCCTTCGGCGGGTAGTGGAACGCTTCGGCGATGTGCCGCGCCTCCTTGGCGGTATCGACATGCGGCATCACGATGCCCAGCGCGCCGTTGTCCAGCGCGCGCGTGGCCTCATCGATGGCATTGGCGCAGGCCCGCACGATCGGCGTGACGCCGGTCGGCAGCGATGCGATGCAAAGTTCCGCGACCTCGTGCACGGAAAACGAGCCGTGCTCGTTGTCGATGAACAGCCAGTGATGGCCGGACTGCGGCCGCCAATACCGGCGCAGACGCACTGCGCAAATGGTGCACGCCGAAGCCGAGCGCGACCTCGCCGGCCGCCATGCGGCGTTTGGTGGCATTCTGCACCAGTGACATTGTTACGCCTCCCCCTTTAGTTGGGGGATAACCTAGCACGCAGGTTCAGGGCGAGGCCAGAACGTGCACGTCGCGTTCCGACCACACGAAGGTGGCGGGATCGCCCGGCTCGACCGGCGCGCCGTAGAACGTGGCGTCGGGCACCAGGGCGGAGACCTCGTCGCCGCTGTCCATCGCCAAGGCGATTCGCACCATGCCGCCCTGGTATTCCACCGCCGCGATGCGGCCCGAGACATGGGGGCCATCGTTGGGAGCGCCAAGCCGGCAACGATCGGCCCGCACGGCGATCGGTCCTCGGTCGCCGGACAGCACGTTGTGGCCGCCGATAAAGCGCGCGACGAAGGCGCTGGCCGGATGTTCGAACACCTCGCGCGGCGGGCCGGCCTGGCGGATCTGGCCATCCTCCATCACCACCATCATGTCGGCCATCGCCATCGCCTCGTCCTGGCTGTGGGTGACATGGATGAAAGTGATGCCAAGCTCGCGCTGCAGGCGCTTCAGTTCCTCGCGCACCTTGATGCGCAGGAACGGATCCAGTGCCGACAGCGGTTCGTCCAACAGCAAGCACGCGCGGTTGGGTGATCAGTGCGCGGGCCAGCGCGACGCGCTGCTGCTGGCCGCCGGAAAGCTGCGCAGGCAGACGCTCGGCGTAGGATTCCATGTGAACCAAAGCGAGGAACTCGCGCGCCTTCTTGTGGCGCTCGGCCTTGCCGACGCCGCGCATTTTCAGGCTGAAGGCGACGTTGTCGATGCAGTTCAAATGCGGAAACAATGCGTAGCTCTGGAACATCATCGCGGTGCCGCGGCGGATCGGCGGGGCCAGGGTGACGTTGGCGCCGTTGATCAGGATGTCGCCGTCGGTCGACGGCCTCGTGGCCGGCGATCATGCGCAGGGTGCTGGTCTTGCCGCAGCCGCTGGGACCGAGCAGACAGCAATAGCTGGCATGGGGGATGCGGAGCGAGATCGCGTCCACGGCGATGGTCCGGCCGTAGCGCTTGGTGACGGCAACCAGTTCGACATCGAAACGTGCATCCATGGGCTATCCTTTTCTGGTCATCGCGGGCTCTGTCATCGCGAGGCGCCGGCAGTGACCGAAGCAATCCACTGCCGGCGAGCATGCGTGGCGCCCGCCAGGCAGGGAATTGCTTCGGCGCTCGCGCCTCGCAATGACGGTGAAGAGGCGACTGCTGCGTCACTCCGTGCTCGCAATGGCAATTGCGGCGGCGCTGCATGCGGAATACCACGACCAGCGTCACGCCGATCAACAGGAAAGACACTGTCGGTGGTCAGGGTGCCGATCGCGAACAGCGTCGGGCGACGTGGCGCTGGAGATCAGCGCGTAGATCTCCAGCGGCAGCGTGTTGCGCGTGCCGATGGTCAGCGTGGTGCGGGCATATTCGTCATACGACAGGGTGAAGGCGCCCATCGCGATGCCGATGATGCCGGGCAACAGGATCGGCAGCGTCACGTGGATCAGCCGCTGGAACGGCGCTGGCGCCCAGGTCATTGGCGGCTTCCTCATAGGCGCGGTTGAAGCGGTTCACCACGGCGAACATGGTGAACAGGCCGAACGGCAGCGTCCAGGTCAGCTGCGCACCGAGCGCCGAGGTGAACAGGCCGGGATGCAGTCCCAGCACCTGGAAGCCGAGGCCGATGCCGAAACCAACCAGCAGACTCGGCATGACCAGCGATGGCGACGGCGAGATAGAACAGCACGCCGGAACCGGGAAAGCGGCGGCGGAAGCCCAGGCCGGCGGAGACGGAGATCACCACCGTCAGCACGCTGACCAGCGCCGCCAACTCGATCGAGCGCTCGAACGCCACCGGAATGTTGGCCATTTGCTCGGGACGGACGATGTCGCGGAACCAGGTCAGCGAGGTGCCCACCATGGGGAACGTCACGCCGCCGTTGGGGCCCTGGAAGGACAGCACGTAGATCACGATCATCGGGCCGTAGAGGAACAGCAGCCAGGCGCCGAACAGCGCGCCCAGGACGTAGAAGGTCCAGGGGCGATCGGCGCTGGGGCCGGACATGCGGGCAGGTCCTGCGAACATCGGCGCCCCCTACTTCACCAGTTCCTTGCGCACGTCGACGACGAACATCATGCCGGCGACCATGATGGCGACGAACATCACCAGCACCATCGCGTTGGCCGAGGCGGGCGGGTATTCCATCGCCTGGATCTGGGTGGACAGCATGGAGACGATGGAGGCGCTCTGCCCACCGCTCATTGTCTTGACGACGAAATAGTCGCCCATGACCTGGGTGAACACCAGGATGGAGCCGAGCACGATGCCGGTCTTCGATAGCGGGATGACCACATCGACCATGGTGCGGAAGCGGCTGGCGCCGGCATCGCGCGCGGCCTCCAGCAGGGCCGGGTCGATCTTCGAGAGCGAGTTGGCGATCGGGCCGACCATCAGCAGCGTGAACAGGTGGACATAGGTGATGATCACCGCGAAGTCGGAGAACAGCAGGAAGGTCAGCGGCTTCGAGATGATGTGCAGGTCCATCAGGATCTGGTTGAAGGCGCCGTTGCGGCCAAGAAAGGGAATCCAGGCGATGGTGCGGATGATGCCCGACGTCCAGAACGGTATCGCACAGAGCAGAAAGAGGAAGCAGGACCGTTAAGTATTTGTAAGCCAAGCAGCATCAGAAAAAAACCATAAGGATGGCTTGCCGATTGATACCATAGCTGACCAGGCAAGGAGGGGCCATGCCCATCGTAGAAATCTCCCATTTGCCCGAAATTGAGCGCCTGCAAGGGAGGGGATAGCCGTAGCATCGGGGCGCATAATGCGCAGAGTCGATAGACGGGGAGCCAATAGGGATGATAGTGACACCCACAGTGTCTCCGACGATATTCGGATACACTCCGAACGGTTTTGACGTAATCCTGGTATGCCAGCACGGTCGATACCGAAGGTGGAAGGAAGCCATTGTCGCGCATGACTCGGAAAGTTCCGTCCGTCAACTGGTCTGCAGCGTCAAGAGGGATGATCGACACAGTCCCTTTCATGAGGTCGCCAATGTAAGTTCCCTCCGGGCCCTCTTGGAAATTGGGTCCGCCGTTGGGGCCCGCACCGAATCCCTTGCCATTCGCGACGTAGAGGGTTCGGTTATCAGCACTGACCGCCACGCGAGCGGGAAACCACGCGGTGGGGATATATCCCAGCACTTCCGCCTTGTGCGCGTCCAACACGGCGATGGCATTAATGCCAGAGCACGCGACGTACAGCCGCTTTTCATCCGGGCTGAGCGCCATGCCAAACGGCAGTACTCCTCGCAGGCCTTTGACAGATATCGCAGGTTCCAGCACGACAGTTTTCTTAATCTGGTTCGTGCGAGCGTCGAGGATCGAGATGCTGTCCTGCGCGGAGTTGGACACAAACACTTCCTTCTTCCCCGCCACCACGTCCCCGGGGCTCGACCCGCTGACGGATTTATCGCCAACGGGAATCCCCGTCCGGACTTTTGCTAACACGTTGGGCTTCGCGGGGTCGTGAAGGTCGATCACGAAAACAGAGTTCGAGTCAGGTACGTTGGGATCGCCCAAACCGGCAATCTGCTTGCCCTCCACGGTCGCGCCTTTTTCCGCCTCGGGCGAGGGGAAACCGAAAGCGGGGAATTCCAGGCCCGTCGTCCTCGGGTTTTTGGGATCGAACCCAGGCACCACGGAGTACCGGAACATCCCCACGTTGGAAACGTAGACACGCATTCCATCGGGCGAAAGCGCCAGCCCGAATGGCATGCGCCCCACGGGAATGCTGGAGAGAATCTGCTTGGATTGTGTATCCACGACAACAAGCCGGAAATGCCCAAGGTCCAGCACCAAGAGTTGACGGCCATCCCGAGTTAATAGAATTGCGCCGGTGAGGCTGTCCTTGTACGTTGCGCCGAGATATGACCCGTCGAGGCTGAACCCTCCGAGGCGCTGGTGCGTCACGAGGTCGAAGATCCCGATCTTTCCGTTGTCGCCCTCGGAAATGTAGAGCTTATGGTTGTCAGGTGCAACGGCAGCGCCCAGAAAAACACTCTGCGGGTCGGCATCGGCAGAATCGAACCCGGGAGGAATCTGCGCCACTTGGGGCTGCGATTCGCCGAGCCCCGTAATGATCGAGACCGAGAATGGTTTCGTGCCGCTATTGACGGTCACCAGCGTCTTGCCGTCCGGGCTGACGACCAAGCCGTAGGGGTGCGGCGCAACCTTCACCTGCTTGCCGAGCGGCGTAATCAGTCGCCCGCTGGGCAGGACGGTCTCGCCAGTGGGATCGATCTTGGTCGGCCGGTTTCCCGCCGGGGCCGACAAAGAAGAGCCGGCAATCTGCTGCGGATTCCGTGCCTGCGGCCACGCCGCTTGACCATTTAAGACTAAGAGTGCGATTGCAAGGAAATATCTCGGCCGCATGCCTCGGTCCTCCACAAATGAGTTAGCATTTGCCGCGAATCATAACACGGATGAATTACAGAAATGTGAATGAGACATCGCCCCTTGGTTCCGAGCTCCAATTCGGCGCATAATAGGCGTCGCCCTCGCGGCGGATTGCCATGCCTGCGAACCTGACCCCGATCTATCTGGAAGCGGAGAGACGCTTCAAGAGCGCGAAGTCGACGGAGGAGAAAGTCGCGGCCATCGAAGAAATGATGGCCACGATTCCGCGCCACAAGGGCACGGAGAAGATGCAGGCGGACCTGAAGCGGCGGCTCTCCAAGCTGCGCTCCGA
Source organism: uncultured Alphaproteobacteria bacterium (assembly GCA_963719675.1). Classification (GTDB taxonomy): domain Bacteria; phylum Pseudomonadota; class Alphaproteobacteria; order Acetobacterales; family Acetobacteraceae; genus Rhodopila. The sequence continues at coordinate 17,631 of CAVRDN010000004.1, forward strand.
ACAGGCCCGTCGACCCACCAGCCGCATCGACGTCATTCATCGGGTGGAAAAGGAAGGGGCCGGACAGGTCGTGCTGGTGGGGCCGCCCAACAGTGGCAAGTCGATGCTGGTGCGGCAGCTCACGCATGCGATGCCGGAAGTGGCCGACTATCCTTTTACCACGCGCGTGCCGCTACCGGGAATGATGCCGTTTGAAGACGTGCAAGTGCAACTGGTCGATTTGCCCCCGGTGCATCCGGATTTCCCCGAGTCGTGGCTTTACCAGATTATCCGCAACGCCGACGCTGCCTTGCTGGTGGTTGATCTGAGCGACCCCGACTTGCTCGGGGATCTTGAAACGACGCTCAGCCAGTTGGCAAGCGCCAAAGTGCAGCTCGACCTGGGCGAACTACCGTGCGCGCCCGGCTGGCTTCGCAAGCGCACGCTCCTGGTGGCCAATAAGATTGACGTGACCGGCGCACCCGAGGATTTGGATATTCTGCGCGACTTGTACGGCGAGCGGTTCGCGCTCACCAGAACGTCGGCGGAAACCGGCGAGGGTCTTGATTCTCTCTGCCGCGCGGTGTTCGAGCTGCTGGACGTGATTCGCGTCTACACCAAGGCGCCGGGGAAGAAATTGGAGCGGGTCGCGCCCTACATCCTCAAGCGCGGCTCGCGCCTGACCGACCTCGCCGGCCACGTGCACCAGGATTTTCTGTCTCAACTCAAGTATGCTCGACTCTGGCGCGAGGGTCGGTTCGATGGGCAGATGATCAATCGTGATCACGTGCTCGAAGATAAGGACGTGGTGGAACTACACCGGTAAATGGAACGACCGCGCCGTCGAGCCAAGCGGTTATTTAAATTTCGCCATAACCAACTTTTGGGGAGGAAACAGAGATGAGCAGTTTCATCATAGAGTACTACTATAAGGTCTCGCCGGGGTCAGGAGCCGAATGGTTGGCGCTGTACAAGAAGAATCACAATCCCATTCTGCAACAACTCATCAAAGAAGGAATACTTTTGAGCGAGAAGCTTTATGAACGGCGCTTCCACGCGGAGACGCCGGCGTGGGATTACAAGATCGTGATGGTTTGGCGCGATTGGGCGGCGCTGGAAGAGGCCCATTTTCGTGACCCGCAGATCAAGCGCGAGCTTTATCCTGACCAGGAGGAGCTGGCCCGCCAGGAAAAACGGAGGTGGGAGTTAACTACCGGCCATTGGGACGACGTGCTGAAAGAGATGCCGCTTGATTGAAGCGGACGGAATGATAGGCGCAGGCGCTTACGCGTAAGGCAGTTGAGGTGCCGCCCGCTGGCGTCTGCGCCTATGCCCCGCCGTTGATTATCGACAAATTATCCCCGTTTTAGTTACTTATTAATCCGTTCAAAATGCAAAATTGACCGACGTCATAGACATTCGGTGAATTATGCCGTAGGACAAGAGCGTACGCGACTGTTTGTCTTCAAAGCCAAAAAGGGAATTTCCGAGACTCCGTAAAGGAGATATATGAATAGAGCGCCCTCCTCGCCGTCACATCCTTACGTTCCTCGAGGTCTCAGCTTTCTAATGGCTTTCGCACTGGTGCTGGACATCGCCCTCACGACGGGCTGTGGCTCCCTAGACTCCAGCGTCTCCCCGCCGCCGTCGCCCGCCACAACGTCGGTCACGGTAGTGCTTTCGAGCACTGCGAATGATCAGTTGTCTCGATTCGGTATTTCTTTGCAGAGCCTTGGTTTGACCAGCCAGTCGGGGAAGACAGTCAATCTCTTTACTGCGAGCCAGAACAACGGTCATAACATCGAGTTTATCCATCTGAACGGCAGCGGTGAGCCGCTGGTGACGGTCACAGTTCCTCAAGACAACTACACTTCTGCGGTCGCAAACATCGGGGTCAATGCCGGAGCCTCCGCAGAGAGCGCCGCATTCACCTGCGTGTCTGTGGATCCAACAGGCGTAGTCGACACTAATACATCCGCTTTCGGGTATTTGCCGTCGCCTCCCACTGTGAACGTACCAACCCCCATCACAGTCAACGGCACCGCGATGGGACTTTTGCTGGAGATGCAGGTATCGCAGTCGGCGATTTTTCCTCCCCTCTGTCAGGTCAGCGGCACGGCCAAATATTCTATAACCCCTACCTTCAATCTCACCCCGATGGTTTTCAGTGCCCAACCCACAAACTACAAGAATGGTAAGGAAACCAACCTTGACGGGCAAGTTTCCTCCGTCAATTCCGGAGGTAACAGCTTCGCCCTGGTGCTTGTTGATGGTCAGACCCTATCCGTCAATTCCAAAGCTGGCACGGTCTACCAGGGCGTCGATGCTTTCTCCGCACTTGCGGCAGGCATGTTCATAGACATGGACGCGGCGATTCAATCCGACGGTTCGCAGTTGGCCACGCGCATTGCCGTGGAGGACCTGAACCCCACCAATCTGAGCGTGGCGACTGGCCCGGTGCTAACGTCCTGGGCCTCTGAGCCGCTTGTCTATTCCTTCAACCGCCAGTCGCAGGGTTACCTTACGACGTCCGGGCATGCTGCCAATATCACGCCTTACGACTACAGTAGTGCCGTCTTCCAGATCTCTGCTCAGTTTGCAAACCTGCAAACCCTTCCGTTCCCCGCCCGGTTCGATGCGGCCAACATCTTCGGTGGTCAGAATGTTTACATCACATCTCACGCGCTTACCTTTGGCGGCTTCCCCACATACATGCCGGCCACAACCGTCACTTTGATGCCCCAAACCATCAATGGAAGCGTGGTTGGGGTATCCAGCAGCGGCAGTTTTCAGATTTACGATGTCGCGCTCGCCCCTTACGACTTGCCCCCTGTTCTTACCCTGCAAACCGATATCGTGCAGTCTTATACGCTCAGCCAACCGACTACCGTTCAGGTTTACGTTGACACCAGCACGCAACAGCTCAACCACCAAGCCCTTGCTCCGGGCAGTTTGCTGCGTTTCAGCGGCCTGCTCTTCAATGACGACGGCACCTTGCGCATGGATTGCGGGCAAGTGAATGATGGAGTAGCGGAGTAGAGGTAAATCCTTCCGGACCCCACCAGCAAGGCGGTCAATGATATTGACCCGCGGCCCAGTTCTCTAAGGCGGGCCAGGATGTCGCGGCCCATCCCCCGTACAACATTTCAAATTCTGGAACCTCCGTTCACCTGTTAGCGTAATAAGCCTCAGGGCGTCTAAATGCTATACACACCCGTGGGGTCGTTTGCGCCTGGGAGTATGTCCAGCGTGATGGGGAGGTAAACTTATGGGTTCCTTAACAACTCAGCTCAAGCAGGTCCTGCGGAGGCTGGGGCGGACGCCCTTTTTCACGGCCGTCACGCTTCTGACGCTGGCCGTGGGCATTGGCGGCAATACGGCGATTTTTAGCGTTCTCGAAGGCGTCTTGCTGAAGCCCCTGCCCTACCCTCACCCGGAGGAACTGGTCTCCACGGTGCTCACGGCTCCCGGCATCAACCTCAAGGGGGTGAGTGCGTCACCCTCAACCTATTTCATCTTTCGCGACCAGAGCCGCACTTTCCAGGACACCGGCATCACGATGGGCTATTCGGTGAATATCACCGGCCTCGGAGAGCCGGAGCACGCGTCCGGCCTCTTAGTGACCGACGGCATCCTTCCCATTCTGGGAGTAACACCCATGCTCGGCCGCTCGTTCACGCGGGCGGATGATTCCCCCGGTGCCGCAGATACGGTGATGCTGACTTATGGCCTTTGGCGCCGCAAGTTTGGCGGCGACCGCGGTGTGATTGGAAAGACCATCACCGTGGATGGGAAGCTCCGCCAAATCATTGGCGTGCTGCCGCAACAATTCCGTTTCCGCGATTGGCGCGACCTTTCGCTGCTCCTTCCCTTGCAGCTTGACCGCGCCAAAACCCATCTAGGGGAATTCAGCTACGACGGCATTGCCCGGCTCAAGCCGGGAGTCACTTTGGCACAGGCCGACGCAGACGTAGCGCGCATGCTCCCGATCGTGCTGCGGAGTTTTCCGGCTCCGCCCGGGTTCGGCCTCAAAATCTTCGAGGATGCGCGAATCGGTCCCAACCTTCGACCCCTGAAGGACGACGTCATAGGCGACGTGGGCAAGGTCCTGTGGGTCTTGATGGGCGGCCTCGGTTTGGTGCTGCTCATCGCCTGCGCCAACGTGGCCAACTTGCTTCTGGTCCGTGCGGAAGGGCGCGAGCAGGAACTCTCCATCCGCGCCGCGCTGGGCGCCAGCCGCGTCCGCATCGCCGGGGAATTGTTCCTAGAGAGTGTCGTCCTAGCATTGCTGGGAAGCATGCTCGGCCTAGCGTTGGCCTATGGAGCCCTGCGCGGACTGGTTGCACTCGCGCCGGCAGGTCTGCCTCGACTCGATGAAATCGGCATTGACGGCAACGTCGTTCTGTTTACGCTGGCATTGTCGCTCGTCGCGAGCCTGCTTTTCGGTTCGATCCCGATTTGGAAATACGCGGGCGCGCGCCTGGGAACCGGGCTGCGCGAGGGTGGGCGCTCGATGAGCGAAAGCCGGCAGCGGCATCGCTCGCGCAGCGTGCTGGTGGTTGTGCAGGTGGCGCTGGCGCTGGTTCTGCTGATCGGTTCGGGGCTGATGATTCGCACTTTCCATGCTTTGACCAAAGTGGATCCCGGTTTCGTCGCGCCTGCGGAACTCCAGACTTTCCGTGTCGATATTCCTGATACGCAAGTGAAAGACCCCGAACAGGTGGTGCGCCTTCAGGAGGAGATTCTGCATAAAATCGCAGCCCTCCCGGGCGTCTCGTCCGTGGGTCTCTCCATGAGTGTCCCCATGGATGACAACCATTGGTCCGATCCCATTTTCATAAAGGGCCGCAACTACTCTTCCGGCGATATTCCTCTGCAACGGTTCAGGTTCGTGGCGCCAGGCTTCTTCAAAACCCTTGGCACGCCGATGATGGTTGGCCGGGACATCACTTGGAGCGACATCTACCAGAAGCTTCCGGTGGCCATCGTCTCCCTACGACTGGCGCGCGAATACTGGCAGAACCCCGCACAAGCCCTCGGCCAACAGATCCGCGTCGGCACTAAGGACGACTGGCGCGAGATTATTGGGGTGGCTGGCAACACTCGCGACGACGGTATGGACAAAGAACCTCCCAGTTCGGTCTATTGGCCCATTCTTGCACTGCGTTTTGAGGGCAATGATATTGAGGTGCGTCGCTATGTGGCCTATTCGATTCGGAGCGCCCGCGCCGGCTCGGAGAGCTTGATGAACGAGGTTCGCCGAGCGGTATGGTCGGTGGACCCCGACCTTCCGCTGTCGGATGTCCACACGCTCGATTACCTGTACAAAAAATCCATGGCGCGAACCTCGTTCACCCTGGTGATGCTGGCGCTCGCGGGGGGAATGGCTCTGCTGCTCGGGGTCGTGGGACTCTACGGGGTGATCGCTTACTCGGTATCACAGCGCCGGCGGGAAATCGGCATTCGCATGGCGCTCGGCGCCCGGGATACGGAACTGACCGGAATGTTCGTTCGCCACGCCTTGGGCCTAGCGGGCATCGGCGTTGCCTGCGGACTGGCCGCGGCTCCCGCGCTGACCCGCCTAATGTCGTCTCTGCTCTTCGGGGTAAAATCCGTCGACCTGGCCACGTACGCCGCGGTCTCGCTCGGCCTCATCGCCACAGCCGCGCTCGCCAGCTACCTGCCCGCGCGCCGGGCCGCTGGTGTAAATCCTGTGGAGTCGCTGCGGGCGGAATGAAGGATCGGTAAACGCTAAGGGCAGTTCGCCTGGGCAGTCGCCACGTTGCTCCAGGGGGATTCGGCAGAAGCGCTGCCGCCCCCGCCACCGACCGTCGACGCGGCAAACTTCTCCGGCGTGCCGGCGGGGTCGTCGTTGTTATAGGTGCACGTATTCCCTCGAGTGGGCTTCACTCCCAACGAATTGTAATCCGCACTGAAGGACGAGAAGACGGCCGCGGCCCACTTCCAGCGGATGGAGACATCCGCGGTATTGCTGGAGAATGATTCGCTCCAATTCACCAGGTTGATGCCACCTTGCAAGCCTGACGCCGGGACGGGGAAAGCGATACCCGAGAGGAAAACCTCGTTGCTTCCGTTCGCGGGAACGGTGGTCTCCCAGGAGTTGGTCCCGGGGTCAAACTTGGTCGAGGCGCAACTCGCGGAAGACGAGAAAGTGACCACAGCGTTAGGGACATGAAGAATGTAGGTATTGCCGCTCGACTGGAATTGGATGAACCCGCCTTGAAACTGTAGGATCGTTCCATCGTGACTTCCGGTGGTGCTGAAGTTGGCGTTAAACCAGATAGAGCCCCCGGGCATCGGCGCGCCGTGAACGGTCGCAGGAATCAGGCTGGCCTCGCGGCACGGTGAGGGAGGAACCACCGTTGACAGGTTGTCGATCGTCCCGCTGATCGAACCCGCCCCATCAACCAACGTCGACAAGTGGCTCTTCCCCACTGCCAGGATCAAATTTAAGTTTCCCGGGCCCGAGGCGAATTGCGACGCGAGAGAGCCATCCGTGGCTTCCAGCGTTCCCGTGAGATGGGCGGCCAGCACACCTTGGTCTTGCAGAAAGGAAGTGAAATGCGCCCGCCCTTCCAGAGTTCCCTTCTGGGAAGTGTAGCTGAACGAAATGGCCGATGATTGCTCGACCCCAAAGAGCCCCACCCCCGTGGACGCGACTAACCTGAAGGGTCTGGGGCTGGTAGACCGAAACTTGTACGTCCCCGCCAACCGTTTGTCAGACGCTCTCGTGGCGTCGCCCTCCATCGTGCACACACCGCCGTTGCAATTCTGCCAAACGACATTGATGACTTGCGTGCCGGTCCCCTGAAAGACCAATTCGGTCTTCGAAATACCCAGACCGATGGTGTCCTGGGCAAACGCCGTGGGCCCGGCGATGGACATGATCAGTAGAGCCAGTTGCAGAGTGAAAAGAAACTTCATCCGCCGCATCATGAGTTGTCCCCTAAGTCCATAATATCCAGTATCCATCGGCGAGGGAAGTGGGCAGGATCAGCTCAGTCCTCACTGTGGCCGTGTCGCTCCCGGCGTTCCCGCGGCAACCCAAAGCCATAAATGCCGATGTGAGAAACGGCGTTATCGTTGCCTTGGCCCATGCAAGATTGCGCTAAGCTGTGTGTGACTTGGTGGAGTGCGGGAAAGCCGCGCACGTTGAAGGCAGGTCCGCGATCGTCGTTTTGCAAGGGCGGTTTCCATGAAGGATCAGCTTATTCGGCTCGGGATATTGGTGGCGCCAATGTTGCTAATTGGGATCGAATCAGTGCCGCACGATATGGTGATGCAGCGAGCGGCGCCGGCCGAGCAGGCAAATTCCGCCCCCAACACCAATCCCCAATGGGCCGCAGACCTTCATCCGGATAATGCCCTCTCCACAGTGGTCCGAGATAAGTTATCCGCACCTCGCAGCGCGTGGATTCTGTGGCTCGAAAATCCTGATGCCCCCGCCGGACACAATCAGGGGAGTTACAAAACGGTCCTGGAAGCAGTTGGGTATCACGTGAAGACTTTAGAGCTTGCCGAGTTCCGCGAGGCGCCCAGCGCAAACAACGTGCTCCTGATTGTTCCCCAAGGCGTCAGTAAGCGGCTGACCGAGCCGCAACAACACCAGATTATCCAGTATCTCCGGTCGGGAGGAGGAGTGGTTGCCGACGGCGACCAGGGTTGGCTCGAGCAGATTGGATTTAAGTTTGCCGGCGCCCCGGTGAGGGTATCGTCGGTCACCGATCCTCGCCATTCCAAAATCAAATTGACTTGGCGCCCCGAGGAACCGATTGCGCGATTTACGGTACCCGATAACGCCCGCATGTTGATGGTCGAAAATGGAACCGGACAACCAGTAGCGGTGGCCGGCTCGTTCGGGCGCGGCCGCTTCGTTTATCTGGCAGCGAGTCTCGACAGCTACACGAACGACGGTACCAGCCACTACCCCTATTTTCCCGAGTATCTCAGCACGACGTTCGGAGCGACGAACCCTCGGCGCAGCAGCCGCTTGGAGGTGTACTTCGATCCCAATTATCGCTTGGGGGCGGACCTCAACCGGCTGGCGGCCAATTGGCACGATTCCGGGATCAGCACGATTTATGTGGCGGCATGGGTATTCAACCGGAATTTTTCCTTTCGCTACGACGACTTCGTTCGCGCCTGCCACCGCAACGGAATCGCTGTTTATGCTTGGTTCGCGTTCCCCATGATCACTCCGAAGATGTGGGATGATCATCCAGAATGGCGCGAGAAGACGGCTACGGGCGCCGACGGCAACGTTGGCTGGCGCTACTTGATGAACTTTCAGGATCCCGACTGTTTTCGCGCCGCGATGGCTTGGATGAAAGGCCTCCTGAATTCCAGTGATTGGGACGGCGTCAATGTTACGGAACTGAATTTCGACGCCGACTTCATGGATTATCTCCGCCCCGATGAGTTTGTACCCATGAACGGCATGGTGCGGGCGGACTTCAAGAAGAAGGCGGGCTTTGACCCCATCGAGCTGTTCCAACCGGACTCGTCCCACTACTATAAAAAGAGCCCGCCCGGAATGACCAAATTCCAGCTTTACCGCGAAGACATTGTGGTGGATTGGCACCGGCGCGTGCTGGCGGAACTCGGACCTTTGTGCAAACCGCGAGGATTGGAAATCATCGTCACCATGCTCGATGGCCTGCATGACGACTATGTGCGGCCGGCGCTCGGTGTGGACTCGCGCCGGATTGCCGCCCTGATGCGGGACTTTCCTTTTACGCTGCAAGTCGAAGACCCGGCGCGTTTTTGGATGATGCCCCCGGAACGTTACCGGCGGTTCGCGGAAACTTATCTCAAGCTGGTTCCCGACCCCCATCGCCTGATGTTTGACGTCAATGTGGTGGATAACCGGGACATCACGAATACCAATTTGCCCTCCAAAACGGCCACGGGCACCGAACTCGCGTTGACGCTTCTGAGCGCGGCGGCGACGTCCGGACGCGTAGCCCTATATTCCGAATATTCGGTATCGCCAAAGGATTGGGACATCATCCAGATGGTATTGGGACGCCCCGCTGCAACGAGAGGTTCCAAGTAGCGTCTCCTACGGGTAGGAAATTCAGACCGCAAAACTCAAATATTCCGCCTACTCTCGGACATTGGGTCCGAGATGGGCTTCCGATTGGACGGATTGTTGCTCGGATATTATATGGAGAAGTATTCTTGCGTGGTAACACCCAAACGAATGGGCTATGGCAGGAACCCATCCGAAAAGCTGGCCAGGAATGATAGGTGGCACGTCGCGGGTGGTAGATGGGTCTGAAGGCGCGGTTCGTGTTAGGAGACAGAGGAATTGCGATTCCAACAAGTGAGGCGATCTACCAATCTGCTATTCAAGGCCGAAAAGAGGGGCACAGACCGGCCAAGGCAATGAAAAATGAAGGTTCATCCGGGGATGTTGATGAAAAGAAAGAAGAGCAGGTATCAGGTGTCAAGGGCCAGGTGCGAGGGCTAAGCTTCACCGGGTACCCGGCCAATGTGACAGGTGCTGGGTGGAGAAAATACTCAAAAATGAAGGTTCATCCGGGGATGTTGATGAAAAGAAAGAAGAGCAGGTATCAGGTGTCAAGGGCCAGGTGCCAGGGCTAAGCTTCACGGGTACCCGGCCAATGTGACAGGTGCTTGGTGGAGAAAATACTCAAAAATGAAGGTTCATCCGGGGATGTTGATGAAAAGAAAGAAGAGCAGGTATCAGGTGTCAAGGGCCAGGTGCCAGGGCTAAGCTTCACGGGTACCCGGCCAATGTGACAGGTGCTTGGTGGAGAAAATACTCAAAAATGAAGGTTCATCCGGGGATGTTGATGAAAAGAAAGAAGAGCAGGTATCAGGTGTCAAGGGCCAGGTGTCAGGGCTAAGCTTCACGGGTACCCGGCCACTGTGACAGGTGCTTGGTGGAGAAAATAGTCAAAAATGAAGGTTCATCCGGGGATGTTGATGAAAACAAAGCATAGGCTGGCAGAACATCGGTCAGAAAACCAGCTCTTTTCACGAAAATGCCCCAATCGGGAGCCATTTGAGTCGAGCCGCTCGGGCTTTTGGCCGAGAATGCAGCGATGGTGCGGCTATCGACATGAGGTAGGTTCCATGTTGCGTGCAACCGGCATCCTGCCCTTGAAGGGGTGTGGCGGAGACGGCCATCACAAAATCGCTAAATCGCGCAACGATCCGATGGCCAGATGGCTCAATGGCCCGATCCGGCAGTGTCCTAATTTGAACGCAACGCCGCCATCTTGGCGGCTCCAGTGCCGGCTGGAAGCCGGCGTTACGCCCCAAAATAGGTCAGTACCCCCGATCCCGCTGCCTTGTCAACTCGGGCGGTGGGCTTTACAATAAGAAGGACGGAGTGTGACCGGTAAGGCAATCTATACGCTATGGGAAATTATTTACAGTTCGCGTTAGGCAAGGTTTTTGGCACCAAGAACGAGCGCGAGTTAAAGCGCTTGAGTGACCGCGTGGGCGAAATCAGCTCCCTCGAACCGGAGATGCAGAAGCTCGCGGACGCCGAGTTCCCCCTGCGCACGAAGCAGCTCAAGGATCGCCTGGCCGGCGGAGCCTCGCTCGACGAGATCCTTCCCGAGGCGTTTGCCCTTTGCCGGGAAGCAGGGCGCCGCACGCTGAACATGCGGCACTTCGACGTGCAACTCCTCGGCGGCATGGTGCTGCACGAAGGCAAGATTGCGGAAATGAAGACGGGCGAAGGCAAGACTCTGGTGGCCACGCTCCCCTGCTACCTGAATGCGCTCGAAGGCAAGGGCGTGCACCTAGTCACCGTGAACGATTACCTGGCCAAGCGCGACGCCGCCTGGATGGGCCCCATCTACCGCTTGCTGGGGCTGAGCGTGGGCGTGATTGTACACGACCTGAGCGACGATGAGCGGCGCGCCGCTTACGGCTGCGACCTCACCTACGGCACCAACAACGAGTTCGGGTTCGACTACCTGCGCGACAATATGAAGTTCGATCTTAAGGACTACGTCCAGCGTCCGCACCATTACGCCATCGTGGACGAGGTTGACTCGATCCTGATTGACGAGGCGCGCACCCCGCTGATCATTTCGGGCTCATCCGACGAAGCCACCGACAAGTATTACCGCGTGGACAAGGTCATTCCCCATCTAATCGACAAAGAGGACTACGAGGTCGATGAGAAGCGCCGCCAGGCCACGCCCACCGAGTCCGGAATCGCCAAGGCGGAAAAGCTGCTGGGACTCGAGAACCTCTACGACCCGGCCAACATCGAGTTCAACCACCACTTCCAGCAGGCGCTGAAAGCTCACACCCTCTTCAAGCTGGACAAGGACTACGTAGTGAAAGACGGCGAAGTCATCATCGTGGATGAATTCACGGGCCGCCTCATGCCCGGCCGCCGCTGGAGTGACGGCCTGCACCAAGCCGTCGAGGCCAAGGAAGGCGTTAAGATCGAGGGTGAGAACCAGACCCTGGCCACGGTCACCTTCCAGAACTATTTCCGCATGTACAAAAAACTAGCGGGCATGACCGGCACGGCGGAAACGGAAGCGGCGGAATTCGAGAAAATCTACAACTTGGAAATCGTCATCGTCCCCACCAACCGCACCCTGATCCGGCACGAATACCCCGACGTGGTTTACCGGACGGAGCGCGAGAAGTTCAACGCGGTGATTGAGGAAATTCAAGCCGATCACCTGTGCGGCCAGCCGGTACTGGTGGGCAGTATCGCCATCGAAAAGTCGGAGCGCTTGAGCGTGGCGCTGAAGAAAGCCGGCGTGGTGCCTGCCACTCTGCAACAACTTGCCAAGCAAGCGGGACTCGAAGGTCCGAAGCTGAAGATTTGGGTGGAGCGCCTGGCGCAAACCCCCAATCCAGCGCTCGATTGGCTGACGCGCGCGGGGGTGGGGATTTCGGCGGTCAAAGAGCTGCTGGATAAACACAACGACAAGGCGCTGAGCGACGGAGCCAGCCGTATTCTCCAGGCGGTGTTGAAGCGCGCGCCCCGCGGGTACCCCTACGACGGTTTGCCAACCTTGGACGAATCCATTCTCCCCGACCTGACGGCACTTGCCAATAACACGGATGAGAAATGTTTACCTGTATTAGATTATCTTATCGAGCATCGATGCCAGCCGGCGCGCGTGGCCGAAGTCTTGGGCATGAAGGATGTCCGGCATAACGTGTTGAATGCCAAGCAGCACGAGCGCGAGGCGCTGGTGGTGGCGCAAGCCGGGCGTGTGGGCGCGATCACCGTGTCCACGAACATGGCAGGCCGCGGCACTGACATCCTGCTGGGCGGCAATCCGGAAACCATGGCGCGCGAGGAATTCCGCAAGGCGCCGGAGAAGTACCGCGAACAGGGCATTTCTCCCGATCCCCCCGAGCGGCCGCCGGAAGGGTCGGAGACCGACGTCTTCGGCGCCTACGTGGAAGCCTACGCCGCGTGGAGAAAACAGTGGGGCGATTTCGTGGAGCGCTTCAAGGTCGTGACGGATGCCGAGCACGCCAAAGTGGTGGCGCTGGGAGGTCTGCACATCCTTGGCACGGAGCGGCATGAGGCACGGCGCATCGACAACCAGTTGCGCGGGCGCGCCGGCCGCCAGGGAGACCCGGGTTCCTCGCGATTCTACCTTTCGCTCGAAGACGATCTGCTGCGCATTTTCGCCGGCGAGCGCATTTCCAGCATCATGCACAAGCTGGGCATGGAAGAAGGCGTGCCCATTGAATCGCGGCTGATTTCAAAACGCATCGAGGCCGCGCAAAAAGCCGTCGAGGCACAGAACTTCGAATCGCGCAAACACTTGCTCGAATACGACGACGTAATGAACAAGCAGCGCGAGACCATCTACGGCTTGCGCCGCCAATTGCTGGAAGGGAGCGACCAGAAAGAATTCGTCATGGACGCCGCCAACCGCGTGGTGGAATGGCTGGTGGAGAAATTCTGCCCCAAGGACCAGCATGCCGACCAATGGAACACCAGCGGCCTGCGTACGGAATTCTGGGGAAGGTTTGGCGTCGACCTGAAGCAGCACGACCTTCCCTACGATCCCAAACGCCTCGACGATCTCATTGCTCAGCTCAATGAACTCGTCCACAAGCACTATGACGAACGCGAGACGGTGTGGGGCGCGGAGCGCATGCGGATGCACGAACGCATGATCATGTTGCAGGTGGTCGACGGCCAGTGGAAGGATCATCTGCTGGCCATGGATCACTTGAAGGAAGGCATCGGCCTGCGCGGTTACAGTCAGCGCGATCCGCTCGTTGAATATAAGCGCGAATCGTTCGAGATGTTCGAAGCATTGATGGACCGCGTGGAGGATGAAACCTTACGCTACCTCTTCTTGATGCGCACCCCCGACGAAGAAGAAGAGATGATCCGCCAGTACCAGCAGCGCAAGCGGCGCGAACAGCGCGAAATGCAAATGGTGGGCGCGGGGGCGGTGGAGAAACCGAAGCAGGTTATTCGCCGCGAAAAGATTGGCCGCAACGATCCCTGCCCTTGCGGGAGCGGAAAGAAATACAAGAAGTGCCACGGAGCGGGAGGGCCGGTGGCCTCCGCGCCGGCGGCTGCTGCCGGAGGCAAGAGCGCAGGGCCGGAGAAACCCGCGGCGAGCGCCAAAGCCTAGGGGTGCGGCTTACCGTACCCTTTCCATCGTGAGCGCGCGATCGAACGAAGAGGGTACGTCAAGCCGTCCCCTTACAATCCCGCAACAAAACTCTGGAGGCAGGCTAGGTAATCCGCTCCGCCGACTTCCATCAGATCATTGTGACCCGCCCCTTCGATCGTATAAAAGCGTTTGGGCTCCGGTGCTGCGGCAAAGAGCTGCTGGCCCATCGCGAACGGTACGACCCCATCGCGTGTGCCGTGGGCGATGAGTATCGGCGCGTGAACTTCGCGAATCCTCTGGAGAGAGTCGAACCGGGACTTCGCCGCGTATCCGAGAAAGGGGATCGCAAACATTCGCTGCGCCATTGCCCGCGCATTGGTGAAGGAGCTTTGTACGATCAACCCTCCGCACTGACGGCGGGACGCCAGATTCACCGCTACTGCGCCGCCGAGTGAATGCCCGTAGATGATGATGTCCTGGGCGCGGAAATGGCGTTGGTTCAGGAGATACTCGTAGGCCGCGTCGGCATCGTGGTAAACGCCCGCTTCATCGGGACTGCCCTCGCTTCTGCCGTAGCCGCGATAATCGACCGCAAGAATATTGACTCCGATCTTCGCGAGCAATCTCAGATGCGGAAGGTCGTATCCAATGTTTTCCGCGTTGCCGTGAAACCAGAGGAGGGCTTGCTTGGACGCGGGGCTCGGACGATAGAAGGCATTGATTCGGACGCCATCGGCGGTTTGCAGCCAGACGTCTTCAATCTCGCCTTCGTAGGTCTGTGGTGAAGGGAACCCCTCAGGATAGCGTGGAGGAAAGTAGATCAGGCGATTTTCGACGACCCTGATGGTGACGAAAACAAATGCGCATCCGGCCACGATTGCCAGCAAAACCACTTGCAAAAGCCTCTTCAACTTCGCGGCGCTCTTCATCACTTTCCGATCTGCGTCGGCGCTCATTCGAAGTGAGACCCGGCCTCATCCCCCTGCGGAGTGAGGCCGGGCCCTTGGGTTTATTGGCCGTCGTCCCCGCCACCACCACCGTCAGGTGAAATGACCACGAATAAGCCATTGCCCTGGCGGTTGATTCGCAGCAGCGTCTGCCCTTTGGCTTGAGCGGCGAGTTTGTTGAAGTCCGTGACGTTGCGCACCGGTTGACGATTGATGCTTTCGATCACGTCGCCTTCCTGAAGCCCGAACTGAGCCGCCGGGCTGTTCGGGTCAACCTGGACGATGATCACGCCATTCACATTCGGAGGAATTCCCGCCTGATCGCGCAGCGAAGGGGTGAGGCTTTGCACATCCAGGCCGCGCAGGGTCCCCTGCTGAACGCCGCCACCACCCGCACGAGCGTTGAGGTCGGAAGGACGCTCGCCGAGGGTTACCTTAATGGTCATCGGTTGGCCATCGCGTAGGATGTCCAAGGTGACCACGGCGCCGGGGCTCAGATTCGTGATCTGGGCAGTAAGCTGGCCGGCATCGCCAATGGTTTCGCCGTTGAGTTTGCGAATGACGTCCCCCGTCTTGAGCCCGGCTTTGTCAGCAGGCCCGCCCGCAGTCACGTCCTGTGCGAGGGCGCCAGCAGAATCCGGCACCTTGAATTGTTTCGCCAAATCGTCAGTCAAGTCCGTGATCTGGACGCCAAGGTATCCGCGGCTTACTTTGCCGGTTTTTATCAAATCCTCCATGATGTGCTTCGCCATATTCGAAGGAATGGCAAATCCGATTCCGACGAAGCCGCCTTCGCCGCCAGGCCCCGAATTCCCACTCAGAATTGCAGTGTTAATGCCTACCACCTGTCCATGGATATTTACCAGACCTCCGCCGGAATTGCCCGGATTGATCGCGGCATCGGTCTGGATGAAGTTTTGAAATACTTCAATCTGCCCACTGGACCGGCCCAAGGCGCTTACGCTGCCGCGGGTCACGGTGAAGTATTGGCCAAAGGGATTGCCAAATGCCATCACCGTGTCGCCCACCTTGAGCTGGTCGGAATTGCCGAAGGATGCGGTGGGCAGGCCACTCCCATCAATCTTGACGACAGCGACATCCGTCGACGGATCTGCCCCGACGACTTTACCCTTGAAAGTCCGTTTGTCGGAAAGCGTCACCGAGATTTCGGTGGCCTTGGCGATCACATGGTTGTTCGTCACAATGTACCCGTCGGGCGAAACAATCACGCCGCTGCCGAGCGCGTGTTCGCGCTGCTCGCGGGGTACCTGCGGAAACATGTTCCCAAAGAATTGCCGGAAAAACGGATCGTTCAGAAAAGGCGATTGCTGAACCTTGGTGACCTGGGTGGACTGAATCGCCACAATGGCAGGAGTAACTGCTTTGGCGATGCGTTCGTAAGCCTGGTTCTGCTGCTCCAAGACATTGATATCCGGCCCATCCAGTTCCTTCCCTTGGGCCATGGCAAAATCCGGAAAGACGTGATGCCCCTGGTAAAGCATGAACGACAGTCCCAAAGTCAGGACGCCGATCAACGTGAGGCTTAAACCTCCCAGGTTCTCCCGCAAGAATCGTTTGTCAAACCGCATAGGATCTTCCTCCTTCAGGCGACCGGCGAAGCGTCTTTGCCGGATACCCCCGGCTCGTTGTCAACTCGGTCGTTGCATTCGCGCCAGGTACATCCCCCCTCGACGCGTCAAGTAAGCCACCACAGCCGTTTCAATACGCCCATGATGATTCCAGGGCACCTCAAAATCAAGCCCCTGAGTTATTAGACGGGATCCAGTTCCTTATGTCATCAAGGCGGGTGGTAGGTCAATTCCCTCACGTAATCTTTCTCCCGGACAGCTACCTAATATCCCTCAGTAACCCTTATAAACCCCTACTATCATTGATGCTTAATTATGGAATAATGGTTTACCGCACGTGCCCGACAGGGTCACATTCTTCATCCCAAAATTCTGCCACGAATGGCGGTCATCTGTCCATCATACCGGAGGCGCATGTTGTCACACGATGTGATCTTTAGTAGTATCCAGCCCTTTGGACACTGCGGCGCCGGTCGAACCGTGCGAGCGGACGAAGATCTCGCCGTCCGCAGGTCCCGCGCGGCTGCTAAACTACTCGCGCAAGCGATCTTCCACCGGATGGCGCGGTGGACCGAAAACTCATGATGCGTTCCCTCAGGCGTCTGTTCATCTTGCTCTTGGTCATCCTGCTCCTCATGGTTCTGGGTGGGGGCACTTGGCTATGGTGGCGCACGCGGAGAAGCCTTCCTGTCCTTGATGGCGCCATCTCTGTGCCCGGGCTTTCCGCGAGGGTGGAGATTCTGCGCGACGCTCGCGGCGTTCCCCACATCCGGGCACAATCACTTGCTGACGCTCTGTTTGCCCAGGGTTATGTGACGGCTCAAGACCGCCTGTGGCAAATGGATTTGAGCCGGAGGAATGCCGAGGGTGAGCTTTCAGAAATCTTTGGCGACCGCACGCTACACATGGACATTCAAAGCCGCACATTGGGATTCCCCCAAGTGTCGGCAAGCGCCCTCGCCGATCTCTCGCCGGAGGAGCACACCCTCCTGAGCGCGTACGCTCGCGGCGTCAATACCTTCATCGATACTCACCGCGACCGTTTGCCTTTGGAATTCTTGATCTTGCAATACCAACCCCAACCATGGCGCGATGTCGATTCCGAAGCGGTCGCCCTAAACCTCGCGACGTCGCTCAGCGAGACCTGGGAGAGTGATTTGATGCGCGAGCACATTGCCGCCAAGTTGGGGCGGGACCTCTTGCCTGACGTGTTCCCGGATCACTCTGCGCTCGACGTGCCGGTGGCCGAGGTCCCGGCTTCCGCGCCCGCCCGAGCTAAAACAGGCGCCGCCGATTTGTTGTTCAGAGGCCTCCACGGCGGAGGCCTCGAGAAGTCGAATCCCGATAGTGGATTGTTTCAATCGGAAGCGGTCGATCCTCAATTCTCAGCCGCGGGTGTGGGGAGCAATAACTGGGTCGTGAATGGGGCGCACACAAAATCCGGCAAGCCCATACTTGCGAATGATCCCCATCTCGGTCACAGCCTTCCCAGCGTTTGGTACATGATCCATCTGAAAGCCCCCGGACTCAACGTAACCGGCGTAAGCCTTCCGGGTCTACCTCTCGTCCTTATTGGTCACAATGAACACATCGCCTGGGGCATGACCAACACGGCGCCCGACGTTCAAGATCTCTACATCGAGAGCTTCAACCCCAACGACCCGGGGAAATACCTGCACAACGGCCAATGGGTGGATGCGGGAGTAAGGGACGAGCCGATCAAAGTTCGCAGCCAAAACGATTACCATCTCCGCGTCGTGGTCACGCGGCATGGGCCGATCATTTCCCACGATGGCGGCCGGGACCTCGCTTTACAGTGGACCCTGCTCACCCCGCACGCTGTCGGACTGCCCTTTCTGCGCATCAACCAGGCGAGCAACTGGCAGGAGTTCACGGCAGCCCTTCGCGAGTTCAAGGTGCCGATGCAGAATTGCGTTTACGCCGACACCGAAGGCAATATTGGCTACTATGCCGCGGGACTGGTTCCCATACGCAAACGTGGCATCGGCTCGGTCCCTGTTCCGGGCAGCACCGACGATTACGATTGGGCCGGCTTTATCCCGTTTGACGATCTTCCCCACTCCTTTAATCCCTCGAGCGGGATGATCGCAACCGCCAACGGGCGCATTGTTCCTGATACGTACCCGTACTTCATTACTGCCAAGTGGGAAGCGCCGTTCCGCACCGCGCGAATCTTTCAACTCCTTCGCCAAAGGACCGGTTTTGTTCCCGAGGATATGCTGAGGATTCAGGCCGATGTGCTAAGTCTCGAAGATGAGTGGCTGGCCAAACAACTTCTCGCAGCCGCCGGTCATCAACCGCCTCCCACCCGCGACGCCCAGTTTGCACTCAGTCTTGTGAAGACGTGGGACGGCGAAGCCCGCGCGGATTCTGCTGCCACGCTAGTCTTGGAGGTCACCCGGCGCGCCCTGCTGGCCCGCGTACTGAAACCGAAACTCGGCGACGACTTTCCCGAATACCGTTGGGCCATGAGCACGATATTCCTTCAGAATGTACTGGAACAAAACCTGACGCGCTGGCTCCCCCCTGGTGATACCAACTTCCAGGTGACCCTAATGAAAAGCCTAGATGAGGGACTCCATCAGATACCTTCTTTAGTGCACAGTCAGAGTCACTCGGCATGGAAATGGGGTGATACGATTCCGCTGACCTTTCACCATCCCCTAGGCGGACTGCCGTTCCTGGGCCGATGGTTGAATGTCGGCCCGTTCCCGCAAGCAGGAACGGGCACGACCGTAAAGCAAACAACTTCTCACATAGGACCATCGATGCGCATGGTGGTGGATTTCTTCGACTTGGACCAGTCGATGCAAAACATCACGTTGGGAGAGTCCGGCCAGTTTCTTAGCGCCTACTACCGCGACCAGTTTTCGGCTTGGTACGGTGGCACAAGCTTCCCAATGCCGTTCACCGACGCGGCCGTTGATAAAAGTGCTGTTCACAAACTCGTATTGGAACCAGGTCAATGAAAGTTTTGGACCACAATGAAATAGGGATCACATCTTGATGAGATTATCGCCCCCGGACTTCGTCTCGATTCACCCGTCAGTCTCTCGCCGATTAGCTGTGATGGAACCTCGATCGCGCATCCACTTGGTGTTGGCGCTCCTCTGCCTCACGCTGGGATACGCGCGCGCTTTTGGGGCTCCTCAAGAACCTTCCCCAAAACCTCTGGACCTTGTGTACACCGCGCATGTGGAGCGCCCAACAACCCACCTGGTCGCCATCGATATTGTTGCCCGTCAGGTGGAAGCGGATCATCTCGAATTCGTCCTGCCCGCCTGGGGACCCGGGCGGTACGCGATTTATGATTTTGCCAAGAATGTTCAGGAGTTTTCCGCGCAGGGTGCGGACGATCATCCCGTGCCCTGGATCAAACTCGACAAACAGACATGGAGCGTTGATGCAAAACAGGCGGGGGGAACCGTCCACGTCCATTATCAAGTCTTTGCCAATGATCTCACCGGGTCGTTCTCTCAGGTTGACGATGTCCACGCCATAAAAGCGAGAGTATCCGGCATCGCCGTCTACCAGACGATCTATCTCTGTTTTCCGATCTGGGGGGAAACGGCGCCGCCGGTGATCCGGTCCTTTCTCGCGGCCCACGACCTGTCGTCCAAGAACTTGGTGCCAATCATTACACATGGCGGATATGGCCTCGGCAACAGCCTGGCAGCCCTCCGGTCGCGCGCGGCCAACGCACGGCTCTTGGAGGGTTTCACGATGCAGGCACCGCAAGAGCGTCAGACCGCGACGCGTGTCACGGAGTGGCTGAACACCATGCATGTGCGCAACTGACGCCCGCTGGGCCCGCGCCAAGTTTATTCTTGATAACAGATTTTATCGAGAATGCCGGACCAGCCCCCTCCCCCGTCCACGTGAAAATCTTTCCCACGATAACGTCCTTTATCATGCGTTATGCGCATGGCCCGAAACAATTCACACAATCAACACCGAGCCTATTTTGAGAAGGCTGCCCAGGGTGACAAGACCCATCCCCACTCCGTCGCGCACCCCCACCCCTAAATCAAGCACAACGCCCGCAACTCCCGCCGGAGCACGGGCGGCAGCGCCTCCTCCCCCACCGCCATCACCGACGTGTCGAGATCGGCCGGAGCGGCCTCCGGCGCCAGATACCGCCAGCCCTGGAACGGCCGCGTCGGACGGCCGATCAGCGGCACCAGCTCCGGGTCCAGAATGAAACTGGTGCACGGCGTCTGGTCGTCCCGCTTGTCCTCCACGATGTCCACGATCCGCTGCCGCGCCAGCATGGATCCGCTGATCACCCAGTACAGCGAGCCGCCATCCAGCACCTCATTCCCGCGCCGCGGGAAGTTGCGGGTACGGTGACGCAGCGGCGGCGTGGTCCGCATGCGCTCGGCCTGCAACGCGCGGATATGGTCGATATCCCGCACGCCCACGGCGAGTTTGGCGATGTGCAGCATGGTCGCGACTCGGGGATGTGGTTGTCCTGGCCGATCATGCCATCGTCGGAGCGCGGGTGCCACGGGACGCGCGAGGGCCTTGCCCTCGGACCCACCCGGGGCGTTGCCCCCGGGACCCCCAGCCAAGGGCGAGGCCCTTGGCAATCTGTCCATTGGTGTGTGAACAAGAGAGGCCAACTCGGACCTCGAGACGTCACGGTCGGCCCCTCTTGTGCACACACCAAAATGAATGGTCCCAAGGGCCGCCGCCCTTGGCGGAGGTCCAGGAGGCAGCGCCTCCTGGTCGGGGTCCGGGACGGACAGCCCCGGCGCGTCCCAGGCGCGGGTCCGATTGACACCCAGCCTCAACTCCTGTCGTCATGCCATTCGTCAAATCCGTTCCGCGCCCGCAACGCGCGGGGCCAAACACGAACGACCGAGGAAACCGTCATGAGCGACGCCGTCATTGGCCCGATGGAGGAGCGCTACCGCCTCTCGCCAGCGTTCCGCAACGCCTCCGACCAGACCCGCATCACCCCCACGCACTATCACATCGCCATCGCCAACGGCCTCGGCTGGGGGTTCGACGGCATGGACGGGGTGATCTTCGCGCTGGCCACGCCGCTGCTGATCAAGGAGTTCGGCGTTTCGCTGTCGCAATGGCGCTCCGGCCTGCAGATCGCCATCTTCATCGGCATCGCCGGCATTTTCTTCTGGCCCTGGCTCGCGGACCGGGTCGGCCGCCGCAGCCTGCTGGCGATCAACATCGCGCTGTTCTCGCTGATGATGCCGATCGTCGCGCTGACCACCACCTTCGCCGCCTTCATCGCCGCCCGCAGCATCGTGACCTTCGCGTTGAACGGCGAGTGGGCGCTTGGCTCCCTGCTGGTGGCCGAGACCTGGCCCGCCCGCCTCCGCGGCCGCGTCATCGGCATCAATCGCGGCACCTGGTGCTTCGGCGCCGCCGCCGCCGGAGCCATCGCCACCTGGGTGTTCACCCAATACGGCTGGCGGGTCGCCTTCGTCATCCCGGCGGTGGTCGCGCTGATCGCCGATCTACGTCCGCGCCAAATGCCCGGAATTGCCCTACTGGGTGCGCACTGCAGGACCGCAAGCGCCGCATCGCCGAGGCCGCGCAGACAGTCCGGCCAGCTCGATCTCGTACGACGACCAGGAGTGGTTGGACAAATCCGCGAAAATCCCGCTGCGGCAACTGTTCATGCCCGACATGTGGCGCAACACCGCCGTCCGCGACCTTCGTCGCCTGCTGCTCCACCATCATCTACGGCACCGTGGGCGGCTGGATGCCGCTGTACCTGTCGAAGGAGCGCGGCTGGCCCGCCTCCGAATACGGCACGTTCTATATCTGGTGGGGACTGGTCGGGTTCCTCGGCCTGCTGGCGTCGGGCCTGATCTCCGACCGCTTCGGCCGCAAGCCGGCATTCTGCGTGATGCTGGTGGAGGGCGCGATCTTCCTCACGCTGTGGGTCTACGCCGAGACCGACACCGAACTGTGGATCTACGGCCTGCTCTGGAGCATCGGCTTCCTCGGCTTCTGGGGACCCAGCACGATCCTGACCGCCGAAATCTACCCCACCCGCATCCGCGGTGTCGGCAACGGCGTCTCCTGGGCCACCGCCTGGCTGGTCGGTTTCGTGCTGTGGCCGTTCGTCACCGTCTGGCTGACCGAGCGGACCGGATCGTTCGCCGCGTCGTTCCTCATCGTGCCCGTCGCGATGCTGCTGATGGGCGTGGGGATCTGGTTGTTCACCCCGGATCACGCCGGGAAAGACCTGGATTCCATCGCCGTTTGATCTTAGGACACGCGCCATGAGCGCTGGCCTGGAACGCATACTGACCCTCAGCTTCGGCAAGGGCGGGAACGAGATCAATCATCTCGGCAACGGTTGGTCCGGCGATGAGCCGGACAGTCGTTGGATGATCGGCCAGGGCAGCGAATTGTGGGTGGAGCATCCGGGCGCGGGCCACGACCTGATCCTCGACCTGGACATCGGCGTGATGTTGGGGCCGGACGGCACGACGGCGGCGCAACGATTGGTGGTCGGCGCGCGCAACAAGGGGATCGCGCAGATCACGGTCGCGCAGGGCGGCCACGTCGGATTTCATATCCCGGCCGCACTGATCGCCGAGCCCGGTCCGGTCCGGCTGATTTTCGTCCATCCCGATTTCCGCCGGCCGATGGATATCGGCGCCGGCTCGGATGACCGGCAGTTGTCGTTTTCGATGCGCGCGCTGCGGCTGTCCCGGTTGCTGGCGCGGCCCATGCGCGCGGTCGGCCCGGCGCTGCCGCCCGAGCAAATGATCATGGCGTTCGAAAGCCTCGGCGATAACTGCGAGTTCGGCCTCGTGCAGCGCCGGATGGGTGCCGAGCCTCTGGGCCTGCTGCGCTTCTCCTACGTCGAATTGCCGCTGCTCGTGCGCGGGTTGCGGTGCGGCTTCGACGGTTTGGGCGATCCTCAAACCGTGGAGGTCAACGCCGAAGGACCCGACCGCGAGTTCGTCGTCCGCGAGTTGGTCTACGGAATGACCTACCACACCTACCAGTACGAAGATCAGATCGGTCTGGACACGGTACGCCAGCAGCAGGCCACGCGGCTGAACTTCCTGAAGCGGAAGCTGATGGAGGATATCGGAGCCGGCGAGAAGATCTTCGTGCTCAAGCGCACCCCGGCATTGCGCCCGGAGGAGGTCCTGCCGGTCTACGCGACCCTGAACGAACTCGGCCGCAACTGGCTGCTGTGGATGGTGCCGGCTGACGCGGCGCATCCGGCCGGCACCGTGGAGGTTCTGCTGCCCGGACTGATGCGCGGCTACATCGACCGCTTCGCCCCCTCGGAAAACGCCCACGAATTGTCCCTGGACGACTGGAGCGCCGTGTGCGAGGCGGCGTGGCGCGCGATCGGCGGCACTTTGGGACGATGATCGGCGCGCCACGCGAGAAAAATTGACGCCGATGTCCGTCGGCGGTACCTGGAGGGCAGATCATGACCCCCACCGCCCGGGCCATTCCTTGGGGAATCACCACGCCAACGGCTGAAGCCGCACGGAGCCTCAAATGAGCGAGCAGGGCACTCTCGTCGCCAGCAGAACCAGAACAATTGGCCCGATGCCGAAGTCGATCAGCCTTGGCGATCCGGACGCCCTGGATTTTCTCGCTTATACAAAAATGATCTGGGAGACCGATCGACTGTGGACTTTGGGGCAGACGTCCACACTCAGTTTCGCGGTAACGCCGACGCCGGATGACGCGGTTATCATCAGGTTCGATCTGGCCGCGTTCGTTTGGCAGGATGTGCTGCCCGGTCAGAGCCTCCGAGTGCTGCACGGCGACGTTACGGTCGGCGATTGGGAGTTCACAACCGGCGCGGTCACGCGGCGCGCCATCGTGCTTCGACGCCAGGATCTGTTGGCCGGTCGGGTCGCCGAACTGACGTTTGTCACGCCCGATTGCAGGCGGCCCATCGATCTCGGGTTGAACAGCGATGACCGTGCTTTGGGCGTCGCCATCCTGGGCATTTCGTGGGAGCCGGTCGCGGACTGCGCGAAAGCGACAAAATTCGCCCGGCTGTATGGCCGCCACGTCGGCGCCGAGGCCCGAAAATCCTTCGATGCCAAGCTCGAATCCGGCTTCTGGAGTCGTTACATAACCGGAGACAACGTGCTGGACGTCGGATTCAAGGGCTACGAGAGCGGGGTCGTTCCGATCATGGACGGTGCGATCGGAGTCGACCTGGATTATCCGGGATACGATGGTCTGACCCTGCCATTCCCGGACGAAAGCCAGGACGCCGTCTTCTCCAGTCATTGTTTGGAACACATCTCGAACCACTTGCAAATCATTCGGGACTGGCATCGGGTGACAAGGCGGGGTGGTCATATAATCACGGTGGTGCCTCATGCGATGCTGTACGAACGCAAGAGGCGCCCGCCGTCACGCTGGGCTGGTTGGAACCATCAACGCTTCTACACTCCGGCGAGCCTGTTGGCCGAGTTCGAAACCGCGCTGCCGCCCAATTCGTATCGCGTCCGTCATATGGCGGAAAATGACGCGGGATATTCGTACGAGTATCCGACCGAACGGCACCCCGACGGTTGCTACGAAATCGAGCTGGTGATCGAGAAGATCGGTTCGCCGACGTGGAGTCTGGACGATTGACTCCGCGGCCAGGGGACTGATCGTGCCGAACTGGCTGCGAGACTGGTTTGAGCGGCGGAAGGCGGTGGCCGAGGTGCGCCGGCTCTCACGCGACCAGGAAGCGCGCATGCTGGATGAGAACAACAATCCGCTTCGGCGCGCGGCGGATCTCGTAAGCCGGAACAATTTGGCGGATGGCGCGGCCCAGTGGGAACTCGCGCGAACGTTGTTGCCGAATGCGATCGTCGCCTCCGATGAAGCTCTGGATATCTTGTGTGGTCTCAAACGGTATGACGAAGCCGACGCGCTTATGCGCGAACGACTGAAAAAATCCACCAACGATCGTTTCGCGCTGGCGGGCCTCGCGCGCATCTCGGAGGAACGAGGCGATCTGGAGGAAGCCCTGCAGCGATGGCAGACTTTCCGTGACCGCTTCAGTCACCAGGCGAATGGCTTTTATGGCTGCGCGCGCTGTCTGCTCGCGCTGGGCCGGCTGGACGAAGCGGAACAGGAAGCCGATCGGTCCATTCGCCGCGGGTCGGAGTTTCTCGACGGTTGGGTCGTGCGTGGCATCGTAAGCGACCGGCGCGGCGATTGGGACGAGAGTTTGGCACGCTGGAAACAATTGACCGAAACGCATAAATTCCGACCAGGTTTCGCGCGTGCCGCCAATGCGATGATTCAACTTGGCCGCGTCGATGAGGCGGAGACATATCTTTCCGAGCCGGCCCGGCTTTACGGCGGTGATCTTGAAATCGCGCTGATGCATGCCCAACTGGCGGAACGTCGCGGCGACCGCATGGCGGCGTGCGAGCGATGGGCGGTCCTCAGAAGGGGAAATCCTTATTTCCAGACCGGATATCTCGATGGAGTACGCTGCCTGGTCGAAGCCGGACGCCACGACGAAGCCGACGCTGTCATGCGCGACGCGATGGACCGGTTTCCCGATCAGGCCTGGCCGGTCAGGGATTATGCCCGGCTGGCGCACGCGCGCGGCGATAAATCCGAAGCCGCGATCCGATGGATTTCGTTACGGTCCCGTTTTCCGAACGAAGACGCGGGTTTTACGCCGGACGAGTCAGAATTGAAGACGGCCGGCGATTACGCCGGACCGGATGGCGGCTGAGTTCGCGTCGTCCGTATTTTTCAGTATTATTAAAATGAGGTGTTTTCGATGCGTTGGACGTTCGCGCCCTTGCTGGCGTTGCTCCTGCTCTCCGGGCTGCCGCGGCCGACGGCGGCGGGGGAGCCCGACATTTGGTTCAATCCAATCAACCATACGGATTGGCTGAACCTTTTTGTTCCAAACGCGCCCTGGCCGCTGGCGATGACGAAGGTCAAGGTGATCACGCTGGAGCCGCAATGGGTGTGGGCTGCCACCGACGCCCAGATCCTTTCCATCTGGAACTTCGTGCAACAACACCATATGCGTCTGAACATGGACGTGCAGGCGGTCGAGAAAATCCCGGGCGATACCTGCGGCGCGAACAGCGAAGGATACACCTGGGTCAGCGATATTCAGAACGCGTTGGCGCCACTGGTTCGGCTGGGTGTGCATCTGGACTCGATCCACATGGATGAACCGGTTAATTTTGGACGATACGAAACCGCCGCGGCGGGCGGATGTAACCTTTCCGTCGTCACGCTGGTCCAGCGCACCGCGCTGATCCTCAATCTGGTGATCGCCGCTTATCCCGATATTCAGGTGGTCGAGATCGAACCCGTGCCCGACCTCACGGATCAACCGGACTGGCTTACTTCGGAAATCGGATTTCAGGCCGGGCTTACCCAACTCATCGGCCGCCAGATCATCGGGATGCAATTGGATGTGAACTGGCAGAACCCGGGATGGCCAGCGGCGGTTTCCGCGATGGACCGCTACGTTCACGAAAAGAGCATGAAACTGGGAATCTTCTGCGATGGTCTCGACGACCCCGGCACGAATGCCGGGTGGATCGCGATCGCGATCAGCAGTTGCGACATGGTGGAAAGTCAATTGGGGATCGTGCCGGATCAGGTGATTTTCGGAACCTGGACCAATTTCCCGACCAACGATCTTCCTGAAACTTCCCCGACCACGCAGACCTGGCTCATCAACATGTACCAGTGGCCACGGTCTCACATCCAGGCATCGTTCAGCGGTCAGTCCATCAGCGGACAGTTGACCCTCGATGGCGGCAAACCGATCGTCGGCGCGACCGTTACCGGCTATGTGCCCGGCGTGAACTGGTCCGCGCCCATGCCGGTCGTGTCTTCGATCGGCGTGGTGCCGTCGAACGCGGTCGCGGCATTGATCGGCGTGCGTTTGAACGTGGAGTGCCGCTGCAACGGTCCGAACGACGTGCTGTTGGGGCCAATCACGTATCAGGAAACGGCGAACGGCTCACTGCAGGGCGGATTGACCATCCCCGGAACCGATCAGCAAAATGGTCAGTTGCTCATTACATCGGAGCACGTCGGCGGTCAGCCGGTCACGCGGATCATCGCCCCTCCCGGCACGCAGTTGGCCTGGAATTCCGCGACCTTTCCCGTGACGGCCGGCGCCAGTTTTCAGTTCTCGGCACCGGCGAACTCGGTCGGCGGTGACGGCTGGTACGGCAACATCATCGTTATTTGGCTGGATGTTAACGGCAATGGCATCAGCCGGATCTTCCTGGTTCCCGACCCTGGGCGCGTGGCGGTGTCCACCGCGACCACCGACCAGAACGGCGATTTTTTCCTGCCGAACATGCCCAGAGTTGGGCCTGGCTCGGTACCCGTATCGGTAAGATATGACGGGGCGGGCCAATATCGCGCGTCGATCTGGACGCCCTGAGCCACGGGGTGGCGCGGATCGGGCGGCAGCCAATCAGCACCGTGCGTAAGGCGGCTTCCGGTTCCGTTCGGAAGCCGCCGATGTCGTTTGACAGAGGTCAGGCTCCGATGTACCTCACGCCGGCCAACGCTCGGCGGCGACGCCGGCGCGACCGTTCCGACCCTGTCGGGGCCGAAACAAATACCCCAAGCGCCCTCCGGCGCGGCGGCTTTCCGCGGGGCCAGCCAGAGGTGCCATGGACGCTAACTTCCTGACGCTGAAGGATCTGGCCAACCGGCAACCGGGGGCCGTGGAATTCTGGAGCCATGGCCCAGCCACGAACTCGCTGCCGCGCGCGCCGGATTTCATGTTTGGTCCGCTGCCGGAAGAATTCACCCGGATCTATTACCGCCATACCAATCTCTGGGCTGTCGGCATTTTCCGCGCACGTGGTTTCAGTGTCATGGGCGGATATACGCTGCTGAAGGATGGCGAGATTTTCTGCTGTCCCGAAGCGAATATTCATCCGGCGCACGAGGTGAACTTTCTCGCGACCTTCGGCGACCCGGCGCGGCCCAGACAGCGCCTGTCCATCGCGGGCCAGGCTGTCTTGCTGGCCGGACCAGGGTACCATGTTTACGGCCACTGGCTCAGCGATATCTTGTCGAAGATCTTATTGCTCCACGCGTCTGGGCTCGACATCCTGAACGTGAAGATTTTATTTCCGGACGACGTGCCGTCATTCGGTTTCGCCTGGCTCGAACTGCTGGGCATTCCGCCGGAAAACCTGATCCGTTACAACCCCATCGATCAGGTCCCCTGGGTCGAGGAACTGTTGATCCCGACAACGTTCCATAATGGCGTGCGCATGGCGCCCGATATGAAGGCGGCCTCCACCCTGCTGTTGCAACTCATCGAGCGCCGGCATGGCGCCGCTCCGGCCGAGAAGTCGCATCGCATCTTCGTGTCGCGCGGTCTGGCACCACGCAATCGCATGTTCCGAGACCGGGAGCGTGTGGAACATCACGCGATCGCGGCGGGCCTCGCTGTCGTGCATCCGCAGAATCTCACGCTTCTCGAGCAGGTGCGCCTGTTTCAGAATGCATCGATGGTGATCGGAGAGTACGGATCGGCGTTGCACGGCACGTTGTTTTCGCCGCCGGGCACGGTCGTCTGTGCATTGCGCGGATCGTTGGCGCATCCCGGCTTCGTCCAGTCGGGACTTGGCCATGCACTGGATCAGCCAACCGGATATGTGTTTGGGCGAAACGAATTGGATAACATGAACAGCGACTTCACGGTATCCGAAGCAGCCTTCGTCGAGTGCCTCGAGATGTTGGTGCGCACCGGCTGCGTTGACACGTTTCCGGTGCGAGCTACCTGAGGTTCAGGGGCGGCGGGCGGTCGCGGTATGGAACGCGGGGCGCGCGGGTCGCATGCGCGGCATCGGTCGTGTATTTCTGACGCCGAATTCTAGCAGAAGGGCTCATCGGCACTCAGGATCCGGCCTTGCGATCCCTTCCTGATCCACGCGGCACCCAGCGCGGAGTCGGAAAGATATTGCAACGGCACGAAATCCTTTTGCTTGGTGAATATCATAACGGCATCCATGTGCGGATTGCGCACCCGATCCTCGGTACCGGGGAACGCCAACGTCATGATGCATGACTCCACGAAGTAGATCGGCATGTTGTTGCGATGGCCCCAACGCTCGAGCGCGGGGCCCGCGTCGGGATAAAATCGCCACCGGTCCGGCGGATGATGGTAATCCGCCCGGGCGGGTGCGCTCAGGTAGAAAAATCCGCGCCCGGACAGCACGCGCGCCGCTTCGAGAAACGAAACCCAGAAGAACTCGTCATGTTCGAAGCACGACGTCGAGACGACCGTGTCGAACGAGTTATCCGGGAAAGGCAATACGTAGGCGTCCCGCAGGACGATATCGACGCCGTCACCCGGCAAGATATCGACACCGATATAGCGGGCCTCCGGTGGTGCCACGGACCGCAGTGAACCGTTCACGTCCATCGACCCGATGTCCAGGATCGACCTGAATTCCGGTTGCCAATAAGACTCGAAAAATACTTTCCCGCTATGCATTGCGGACGGATGCACCAATCATCTCCTCTGTTCCAGGCAGTCCCATAAGCACGCGCACGCTGAGCAATGATCGTGAGCCGCGGAGAGAATGCGTGCGCGCGTAGCCTTACCTGACCGTCGGCCCGGTGGGAAGAGCATCCTGCGTTGGACTGCGATCGCACGACAACGTCCGACCGCCGTGGGGATCGACGGTCCGGTTCTCCCGTGCCATCCCGGCGGTGGGCACGGGAACCCGTTGGACGTGGCGAACGCCGCGAAGTGGCTTTAGGGTTCCCGGGAACGAAGGAGACCCCCGATGCCCGCATCCCCGACCATCTCGACACTCGGTTTCATCGGCCTCGGCGTGATGGGGGAGCCGATGTGCGGCCACCTCGCCCGCCGCGCCGGCAAGCCGATCCTGGCGTATGATCTGCGCCCCGAGCCGTTGGACCGGCTGGCGTCGAATGCCGTCACCGCCGCCTCGATGGCGCAAATCGCCGCGAAGGCGGATCTGATCCTGTTGTCGCTGCCGGACGGCAAAGCCATGGCCAGCGTCGTCGCGGAACTGGAGCCGCATCTGAAGCCCGGTCAGTGCGTGGTCGATACCAGCACCTCCTCGGTCGCGCTGACGCGGGACATCGGCGCCCGGCTGACCGCGAAGGGCATCCTGTTCGCCGACGCGCCGGTCGCCCGCACGCGGGAGGCGGCGGCGCGCGGCGAACTCTCCATCATGGTCGGCTGCGACGACGCGACGTTTCTCCATGTCCGGCCGATCCTGGAGACCATGGGCACCGACGTCACCCATTGCGGTCCGGTCGGCTGCGGGCAGGTCGTGAAAATCCTCAACAACATGCTGGTGTTTCAGCATTGCGCCGCGCTGGCCGAGGCGATCGCGATCGGCCGCCGCAACGGCGTCTCGCCCGAGGTGCTGCTGCCGACGATGGCGATGGGCTCCGGCGACAGTTTCGTGCTGCGCAATCACGGCATGAAGGCGATGCTGCCGCGGGAGTTTCCGCTGCGCGCCTTCTCGACCCGCTACGCGATCAAGGATCTGTCCTACGCGCTGGAAATGGCCGAGGCATCCGGCCTCGACATGAAAGCCGCGAAGTTGACCATGGAACGATTGAAGCAGACCGAGGCGGCGGGCTTCGGCGACGAATATCATCCCGTGGTGCTGAACGTCATCGATCCGCTGTGACGCCCCCACTGTGACGCCCCCACTGTGACCCCCCATGGTGACGCCGCACCCGCGGTCGATCCGCTCGCCGGACGCTATTGCCCCAGCCGTTGCAAAATCGCCGGGATATGCACCTGGTCGCCTTTGTAGTTGCCGGTCAGTGCGTACATCACCAGGTTGACGCCGAACCGGTAGGCCAGCGTGCGCTGCCGTTGCCCTCCCGGAATGACGGCGTAGGGATTGTGGCCCTGCGCGTCGACGGCCCAGGCGGAAGCCCAGTCGTTGCCGCCGATGATGACGGGGGAGACGCTGTCGTTGGTGCGATCCTGATCGCGCTGCACCCAGACCGGATCGCCGGTGAACCGTCCCGGAAATTCGTTCAACAGGTAGAACGCGCGGGCCAGCACGTGATCGCTCGACAACGGCGCCAGCGGGGGGATCGCGAGGTCGTGGGCGACGCGTTTCAACGCCTCGTCGGTGCCTGGCGCGAACCCGGCGCCGGAGCCGGAATCGCGGGTGTCGATCAGGATGATGCCGCCGTGCGACATATACTCGTTCAGCGCCGTCACCTGATCGGCCGAGGGCGCCGGCGCGTCCGCCGTGATCGGCCAGTAAAGCAACGGATAGAGGCTGAGGTCGGTTTGTCCCGGCTCCACGGCGTCGGGTTTGACCAGGGCCGCGGCGGTGCGCTGGTTGACGTATTCGGACAGTCCGGTCAGGCCGGCTTTGGCGATCGCGTCGGTGCGGGCATCGCCCGATACGATGTAACCCAGTCGCGTGGTCAGCGCGGGATTGGAGAGCGGGTCGATCGCCTGCGCCGGATCCATCGCGCGGGCCGGAGTGCCGGTGGCCAACGTCAGCACCAGCATCGCCGCGACGCCGCGCCGCAGCAGGCCGCGCAATCCCAGCGCCAGCACCATGTCGACGATCAGCAGCACGACGGCGGAAGCGAGCAACGGCGGTCCCAGTTCCTTCTCACGGGCGGTTTCGCCCATCGGCTCCAGCAGTCGCGCCGGTCACCGTCGGCGCGATTTCGAGTTTCGGCGCCGACGTTCCGAGGTTCAGCGCGCGCCGTCCGTTTTCGGGGCCGTACAGGCCGGGCGGATGGCGCGGGCGAGGCCGGGGTTTTACCGAATGCGCCGGCTTCCAGGCCTTGCGCCGCCTCGGGCGGGCGGCCGAGCCGGCCAAACCCGTCGAGCGACTCGGCGGAGGCAGAACGGCGGTATCGGTGGTACTGGCCACGCCGGCCGACAGCGCCACCAGGCGGTTCAGCATCTCCACGAACAGCCCGGATAACGGCAGGTTCGACCAGTCGGCGTTCGAGGTCACGTGGAACAGCACGATTTGCCCGGCGCCCAACGGCTCCCGCGTCACCAGCGGCGTGCCGTCGGCGAGCGAGGCCCAGGTGTGAGAGGCGAGATCGGCGCCTGGCTCGGCGAGGACCTGACGCCGGATACGCACGTCCGGCGGGACCGCCAGGCCGGCGAACGGGGACGCGGTGGGGAACGGCGCCAGGCCGGCGGGTTCGCTCCAGGACATGGTGCCGCCGAGTTGCCGGTCGCCGTTGAGCAAATGCACCGGCAGCAGCGGATCGGGCGTCGTGGCCTCGGCGAGGCGCGGGCCGGCGAAGCGGATCAGCAGCCCGCCTTTCTCAACCCAGGCCGTCAGCGCGGTGAGTTCCGGCCCAGGGGTCAGGACGCGATCGGCCAGCACCAGCACGGACAGGTCGCCGCGCAGCAGGGTCTCCAGATCGCCGTCCCGCAGTTCGCTGAACGGCGCCAGGGCACGGCGCAGATAATACAGCGGCCCGATCAACGGCGCGTCGGCCGAGGTCATGTCGGTCGTCAGCAGGCCCACCGGCCGCCGCCGCCAGCGTTCGTCCAGCAGCACCACGGAGCCGGCCGAAGGCGGCCCGTCCAGCACCAGCCGGGCGATCCGGTTGCGCAACTCCAGCGGCAGGTTGAGCGTCGCGGTGCCGGAGGTCTCGCCTTTCGGCAGGGGGATTTCGGCGCGGGCGAGGGTGCGGCCGTCGCCCGCGCTGCGCCAGCACGGCGGCGGTTTCCGGCGCGTCGCCGGATGCGCGGGCGACGCGCACGGCCATGCGGTCGGCCTCGATCTCCGGCGGCAGCAGCAACTTCGGCGGCGCCGGCGCGCAGCAGATCTCGGTGACCTTGCCGATCGCGGACAGGCGTTTGTCGAAATCGGCGAAGTCGGAGCCATCCATCAGACCGTCGCCGATGTAGACCACGTCGGTCCCGGGATAGGTCCAGTCACGCGGCACGGCGGCGGCGCGGTCGGACGGCCAGGCTTCCGGCCGCAACGCGCCGAGTTGTGGAGCGGAGGTCGTTGACCGGCATGGGCGGGGTCGCCCTGGGCGCGGCACCGGACTCGCCGGCGGCGGTGGCGAGCAGGCCGACACTCCGCCCGGCACGCGCCACCCGGTCGAGCACGATGTTCGCCATTTGCATCCGGCGCGGCCAGTCGGCGGCGGCGGCCCATCCGTTGTCGATCACCAGCAGCACGGGACCTTTGCCCGCCATCGAACCCGTGCTGTCCAGCACCGGCCGCGCGAGCGCCACGATCACCAGCGCGGCGGCGACCAGGCGCAGCAGCAGCAGCCACCAGGGTGTGCGAGCCGGGGTTTCCTCGGTCGCGTTGAGGCCCAGAAGCAGGCGGATGGCCGGGAAGACCTCGCTGCGCGGCGAGGGCGGGGTGACCCGCAGCAGCCACCACAGCAGCGGCAGCGCGGCCAGCGCCACCAGGGCGAGCGGGGCGGCGAAGGTCATCGGGGCGCACGTCCGTGCGGGTGGGCCCTCATCGCACGCCCAACGCGGTGTACAGCGACAGCAACGCCGCTTCCGGCGCGTGGTCGGTGCGGTGCACGCCGAAGCCAAACCCGGCGGCGGCGCAGATCGCGGCCAGCCCCTCCTGCTGGCGCTTCAGGCGGTCGCGATAGGTGCCGCGGATGTTCTCGACCCGAGGGATCAACGTATCCCGCTCGCCCTGCAGCCCCTGGAAGCGGATGCGGCCGTCGTAGGGCAACGTCGTCTCGGCCGGATCGAGGATCTGCAGCAGGTAGCCGGTGACGGGGACCGCGGACATGCGCCCGATGGTCTCCTGGATCCGCTCCAACGGCGACAGAAAATCGCCCGAACAGCACCACCTGGGCGTGCCGCGGCAAAGGAAACCGCGGCGGCAGGTCGTCGTCGTCGCGCGCCTGATCGAGTTCCTCCAGCACCCGGTCCAGCCCGAACCGGCCGGAAACCGGGCGGGCGCCGGGCCGGATCACCGCCACCCGCTCACCGCCGCGCAACAGCAGGGAGGCGAGCGCCAGCAGCAGCAGGCTCGCCCGGTCGCGCTTGTCTGTGACCGCGCCGCGCGACCGCCAGCCCATGGACGCGGAGGCATCGCGCCACAGATAGACGGTTTGCGCCGCGTCCCACTCGGTCTGCCGGATCAACCAGCCCTCGGGCGGCTCGCGGCCGCTGCGCGCGGACTGGCGCCAGTCGATGCGGTTGACCGCATCGCCGGAGACGTACGGCCGGAATTGCCAGAAGCTGTCGCCCTGGCCGACCCGGCGGCGGCCGTGCACACCCTGCGCCACCGTCGCCGCGACCCGCCGGGCGGCGACCAGCAACGGCGGCAAGCGGCTGCCGAGAGCCTCGGCGCGGCGCGCGCGGGCCAGATCGAAACCCGGCGGGCTGACCACGGCCCCCGGCGGCGGCTCAGCCAAGACGTTCGACCAGACGGTCGATCACCTCATCCAGCGCCACGCCGTCGGCGCGGGCGGAGAAGTTCAGCGCCATCCGGTGGCGCAAGACCGGGCCGGCCAGCGCCGCCACGTCGTCCAGGCTGGGCATCAGCCGTCCACCCAGGATCGCCCGCGCCCGGCAGGCGAGCATTAGCGCCTGCGCGGCACGCGGACCCGGACCCCAGGCGACATGATGGCGCACGACATCGAGATCGGTGCTCTCCGGCCGGCCGCCGCGCACCATGGTCAGGATCGCCTCGACCACCGCCTCGCCCACGGGCATGCGGCGGATCAGCGCCTGCGCCTCGATCAAACTCTCCGGCGTCATGACCCGGTCCGCGCCATGCGCGTCGGCGCCGGTGGTCGCCAGCAGCATCGCCCGCTCGGCGTCGAGTTCCGGATACGTGATGTCGATCGCCAGCAGAAACCGGTCCAACTGGGCCTCGGGCAGCGGATAGGTGCCCTCCTGCTCGATCGGGTTCTGCGTCGCCAGGACATGGAACGGGCGCGGCAGCCGATGCTCGAAGCCGGCGATCGCCACGCGCTGCTCCTGCATCGATTGCAACAGCGCCGACTGGGTGCGCGGGCTGGCGCGGTTGATCTCGTCGGCCATCAGCAACTGGCAGAACACCGGGCCGGGAACGAAGCGGAAGGAGCGGCGGCCGTCGATTTCGTCCAGCACCTCGCCGCCGATGATGTCGGCGGGCATCAGGTCGGGGGTGAACTGAACGCGCTTGGTATCCAGGCCGAGCACGATGCCCATGGTCTCGACCAGCCGGCTTTTGCCGAGGCCGGGGACGCCGATCAGCAGGGCGTGGCCGCCGGAGAGTACGGTGATGAGGGTCTGCTCGACCACGGTATCCTGGCCGAAGATCACGCCGCCGACCGCGTCGCGCGCCTTGGCCATCAGCACGCCGAGCGCGTCGAGCTGTTCGATCATGCGGCTGGTTTCGCCTGGAGACAGGGTGGCCGGCAGGCCGGGCGGCGGGCCGCCGGAAGGCCGGTTCTGTGGCGAAGTGGCCGTACCTGCCGACATTGCGTTTGCCCTTTCGTCAAGTGACGGTCTGCCGCGGCAGGATATCCGTCGAAGGAGGGGATGCTACCTATAACAGTGGGGCAAATGGAACCACTGGATGCGCGATGCCACCCTCGCCCTGTGGCGAAGCGGCCATACAAGCCGACATTGCGTGTGACCTTTGGTTAAATGACGCGCCGCGCCGATCCAGGCACTTCCGTCGCGGGGGGGATGCTCCCTATATCGGGGGAACTGAAACCACTGGATGAAATTGGAGACGGAGCGTGACAGATGCCATTTCGCCCGTGCCGATCTCACTCCGTGCTCGGATGGTCGGAGACGTGAAGGCCGATGTCGCGGCTTGCCGCGAGGGGACGCGTGACGACGAGGCGCGTGCGCGGCCTGCGACCGGCGGTCTGACCGTTTCGGGTCCGGTCATGCCGCGCGCGCCGCGCAAGCCGATCGAGTGCGGCGATCTGCCGTTTCTCATTCGCCGTGACGGTTCCTGGCTGTATCGCGGTTCGCCGATCGAGCGGAAGGAATTGGTTTGCCTGTTCGCCTCGGTGCTGCGGCGCGACGCCGACGGTGCGTGGTGGCTGCAGACGCCGGCCGAACGCGGCCGGATCGAGGTCGAGGACGCGCCGTTCGTCGCGGTGGAACTGGACTGGGGCGGCGACGGCAGGCACCAGACGCTGTCGTTCCGTACCAACACCGACCAGGTCATCACCGCCGGTCCGGATCATCCGCTTCGCATGTCGCACGATCTGCTGACCTGCGAGCCGACGCCATACATCCTGGTGCGCAAAGGGGACGGCGCGCACGGCATCGAGGCGCGGGTCAATCGGGCGGTGTATTATGAGTTGGTGGCGCTCGCGGTGCCGGAATATGTCGGAGCGCACCTGATGTTGGGCGTTTGGTCGTCGGGCCTGTTCTTTCCTTTGGGTTTCGTGCCCGACGAAGACGGCGACGACGAACTTTGAACCAGCGGGTCCGACGCATCGCACCGCCGTTGTTGCTGGTCCGTGACGGTGTCGCGCCGGTTCGGGTCGTTCGTCATGGGCGGGTTCGACCCCGCCAGTTCATTCAGCACCGTTTCCGGTGACGGCAGAGAAACTTCGCGCGCGGCTGGCCTCGATCGTCGGCGGCGACGCGGTCGTCTATGGGGAAGAGATCGTCGGCATTCTGGACGCGCCGCCGGTGCCCGCCGCCGTGCTGGTGCCGATCGTCCTGCGCGATGAGCCGTCGCTGTTGCTGACGAAGCGGACCTCGCATCTGAAGAAGCATGCCGGTCAGGTCAGTTTCCCCGGCGGCCGGATCGATCCGGACGATCAACATCCCGAAGCCGCCGCGTTGCGCGAAGCCCAGGAGGAAATCGCGCTCGATCCGTCGGTGGTGGAGATTGTCGGCCGCATGGACGATTACGTCACCGGCACCGGTTATCGGATCACGCCGGTGATCGGCCTGATCCCGCCCGGACTGACCTACGTGCCCTCGCCGCATGAGGTCGAGTCGGTGTTCGAATTCCCGTTCTCGGTCCTGCTGGACCCCGACGCGCCGCGGCGGCAAAAGCAGCATGTGCGCGGGGTGTGGCGGGAATACTGGGTCTGGCCGCATCCGGAGCACTTCATCTGGGGGGCGACGGCGGCGATCATGCACCATCTGGCCGGAAAGTTGCGTTGCGCTTCGCCGAAATAGCGCTGCTGGCGCTGCCGTTCGTGGTGTTCGTGGCATGGCGGATCCTGGCGCCTTCGGCGGGGCCGCCCCGATCGCTGGTGATCGCGGTAACGGTGACGGTGGTGGCGATGGTGGGACTGCTGCTGGCGGTGTGGTACCGAGGAGGCGGAGCCTCCCGGCGTCGGGTACGTTCCCGCTCGGTTGGAGGACGGAAGGGTGGTGCCGGAGCGGACGGAACCGCGGGGGCCCGACAGTTCAGCGCCGTCCGGGGCCGCGGCCGGCGCGGCGGCCGGATCGCCCACGGTTGCGCCCATGGTTGCGCCGTCCGGATCGCCGCCCGCTGGATTGGCCCCGTCGGGACCAGCCCGGTCCGGCCTGGCCCGGTCCGGCCTGACCCCGTCCGGCCCGTCCCCGTCCGGCCCGGCCCCGTCCGGCCTGTCCCCGTCTGGCCTGTCCCCGTCCGGATCGGTGGCTGCCGGATCGGCTCCAGCCGGCCTGCCGCGATCCGAAACGCCAACCGGGCCGGCCCCGAAATGAACGAGGCGCCGGTGTGCCGGATCGTTCCGCCACCGTTTCTGTCGGAACCGGGTTTGGTAGCCCTGGCGCGCCTGCTGCCGGAAGCGCGCGTCGTCGGCGGCGCGGTGCGCGATGCGCTGGCGAAACGGACGCCGGCCGATGTCGATCTCGCCTCTCCGTTGCCACCGGAAACGGTGATGAAGCGGCTTGAGGCGGCCGGTGTGAAGGTGGTGCCGACAGGTCTGGCGCATGGGACGGTGACTGCCGTCCTGGCGGAGCGGCCCGTCGAGATCACGACGCTGCGGCGCGATGTGGCGACCGACGGACGCCACGCCGTCGTCGCATTCACCGACGATTGGCGCGCGGACGCGGCGCGGCGCGATTTCACCATCAACGCGATGTCGATGAGCCGCGACGGCGCGGTCTACGATTACTTCGGCGGCGTGACGGATTTGCGCGAAGGGCGATTGCGTTTCGTCGGCGACCCGGCGGCGCGTGTCGCCGAGGACTTCCTGCGCGTGCTGCGCTTCTTCCGGTTCTTCGCCCGCTACGGCGGCATCGAACCGGACGCGGAAACGTTGGCGGCGTTAAGAGGCGGGGTGCCTCGGCTGGTGTCGCTGTCGGCCGAGCGGGTGTGGCAGGAACTGACCCGCATCCTCGCCGCGCCGGATCCCGTGCCCTCCGTTGTGTTGATGCAACGATTGGGCGTGCTGGCGGCGGTCGTTCCGGAAGGCGCGGATGTCGCCGCTTTGACACGACTGGTGGCGCGCGGCGCGCCGGCGGATCCCCTGTTGCGGACGGCGGCTTTGCTGACCGGAGAGGTTCCGGCGTTCGCCGCGCGGTTGAAGCTGTCGCTGGCGGAACGCGATCGCCTGCTGGCGTTGCGCGCCGCGCCGCTGGCGACGCCCGAGGACGACGACGCCATGCTGCGGCGGCTGTTGGCCGATACGCCGGTGGACGTATTGGTCGATCGCACGTGGCTGTCCGGCGGCGATGACGCGTCCTGGGATTCGTTGCGTCGCCGTTTGCGATTGATGCCGGTGCCGGTGTTTCCCCTCGAGGGGCGCGATGTGCTCGCGTTTGGCGTGCCGCCAGGTCCACGCGTCGGGGATTTGCTGCGGGCGGTCAGAGCGTGGTGGCGCGACGGTGGCTGCGCCGCGGACGCGGAGGCCTGCCGGGCCGAACTGCGGCGGCGGGTCGCGCAATGACGGGCCGATGCTCCGAAGGAACCCGGCGGTGGGATGCGGGCGTGCGATCGATGCGTGCCCGTTACGGACGGGCTTGAACTGGTTCGCTTTTCGCGCACCGCCCGGGGGCCGACCGGGGGGCCGATCGGGGGGCCGATCGGGGGGCCGATTGGGGGGCCGACCGGGGGGCGAGGGGAGTCGGCGGCCGGCTTTGCTTCCTGGCGGAAGGTTGGCGAGCCGATTGGGCATCGGAACGTTGCTGGGTTGTTCGATGCCGTATGCCGTCGTCCCGGTCGCTGTCGTCCCGGTGCCGGTCGTCTCGGGACCTGTCGTCCCGGTCGCGTTCGTCCACGTCGCCGCCGACGCGGGCGTGTTGCGGTGCCCGCCCAGGCTGCCGGGTCCGCATGCTGGCTTCGTGCAAATCGGGCCGGTTCCGGCAGCGCATTGGCTGCTTTGGCGAATGCGGTTGTTCGACGCCGGGAACGGTCGGGCCGCGCCAAAAGAACTCGCGCCGGGACAGATGACGGAACAAAGCAACGGCTTCACGCTGACGTGGCATCTTTCGGGCGTGGAGGATTTGCTGATGGTGTGCCGCTACAATGGGTCGGAGACGTATTATCGCGCGCGTCCGGATCCGCCGCCGGCGACGTGCACGATGCGGAACGACAACGGCCTGACGCAGGCCTGGTGCGGCGACCCCTGAGCAATTCGTTACGGTACAGGGAGTGACTGCCGACCGGCCGAAAGCAGGACGCACGGGCGCCTCGCCGGCCGGCATACGGATTGGCAGTGGTAACGAGTAACCAACGGGACACGCCGCGCGCCGGCCAGGCCACGCCGTCACCGTCGATCGAACGCGAGCCTCGAGCGATCCAGGGAAACGCCATGAAGGGCGACCCATCCGCAGGGTTCACGCGGGGTGTTTATGCGTCCCTGGTAAGTCCATGGAGGCGACCCAGCCGAGCGCCGATCCGGGGCGGTTACTCTCGCCCAACCATCCGGCCCAAGGGCGGCCGCCAAACAGATGCACATGGAAATGCGGCACCTCTTGCCCGCCGTGCTCGCCCATATTGGCCAGCAGCCGATAGCCCGGCGCCTCCAGGCCCGAGTTGCCGCGCCACAGTTCCGACCGCCCGCGTGAACCCGGCGATCTCCGCGTCGCTCGCCTGCGCGCTGAAGTCGGCGAAGGAGCAATATTTTCCCTTCGGAATGATCAGCACATGCACCGGCGCCTGCGGATTGATGTCATGGAACGCGAGCGCCCATTCGTCCTCGTAGACCTGGCTTCGAAGGGATTTCTCCGCGCAGGATGCGGGCGAAGATATTGCTGTCATCGTATGGCGGCAGGCCGTTGACCGGCATCGCATGTCTCCCAGAATATCGCCCGCGGCCCGCTCGACCGGGTCATGACGTTGAGCGGTCGATCAGGGGATTTTCGTCGTTTTCAGCATGCGCGCAACCAGGCTCGTCCGGGCGCGCGACGCTTTCTCGGCGATGCCGCTGACGCCCTCGCGCCGCATCAGTTCAGCCCAGACCTCGGCGGGCGCGACGCCGGTGGAGACCCAGACAACGATCAGATGATACAGCACGTCGGCGCTTTCCGCGATCACCGCCTCTCGGTCGCCGCGCACCGCCTCGATCAGGCACTCCACCGCCTCTTCGCCGAATTTCTGCGCGACCTTCGCCGGGCCGCGCGACAGCAGCCGCGCCGAGTGGCTGACCGTCGGATCGGCGTCGCGCCGGCCCATCACCACGGACCACAACCGGTCGAGCACGATGGCGTCGGTCTCGTGCGGGACCGGGATGCTCAGCGAATGCTTGAGTTTGCCGACCGTCTTGCTCGCGAGGACATTCTTGTTCTTCGCGCTGCCCTTGACGGTTTTCTTGATGCCGCTCTTGGACATCGCCTTGCGCTTGGTCGTCTTCGCCATGGTCAGGCCGCCGCGGCCAACATGCGGACCGGCAACCCGGCGTCGGCCAGCGCCTGTTTGACCTGCGCGATCGTGAAGGTCCCGAAATGGAAGACGCTGGCGGCGAGCAATCCGGTCGCGCCGACCCGCGCGCCTTCGACGAAATGCTGGAGCGTGCCGACGCCGCCCGAGGCGATGACCGGTACGCGAACCGCGCCACAGACCGCGCGCAGCAAATCCAGGTCGAAGCCTTTGCCGGTGCCGTCGCGATCCATGCTGGTCAACAGGATCTCACCGGCGCCGAGCGAAACGACCTGCCTGCACCAGTCGATCGTATCGATCCCGGTGGGCTGGCGGCCGCCATGGGTGAACACCTCCCACTTACCGGGCGCGGTTTGCTTCGCGTCCACCGCGACCACCACGCATTGGCTGCCGAATTTCGTCGCCGCTTCCCGCACCAGGTCGGGCCGCGCCACGGCGGCGGAGTTGATGCTGCATTTGTCGGTGCCGGCCAGCAGCAGGCGGCGCATGTCCTCGGTCGAGCGAATGCCGCCGCCGACGGTCAGCGGCAGGAACACCCGCGCGGCGGTGCGGGACACGACATCCAGGATGGTGTCGCGATTTTCGTGGCTGGCGGTGATGTCGAGGAAGGTGAGTTCGTCCGCGCCGGCCGCGTCATAGACAGCGGCCTGCTCCACCGGATCGCCCGCGTCGCGCAAGGAGACGAAGTTCACGCCCTTGACGACCCGGCCATCCTTTACGTCCAGACAGGGAATCACCCGAAGTTTCAACATGCTGCGCCTTTTAGACTCCACCGTGCGCGAAGCGTGCAAGCGAATATCGCGCGGCTGGGATGTGGGATTGTCCCCGGATCTGGATAAGTGGTTGATTGATCCAGACTAATTCATCCGATGTGCGATCGGGGGAGTCTGACGGGGACCCAGGCAACCAGCGGCGATGGCCGAAAGCCGATTGCCGTGACTTCGGATTCCCGGTGTTTACCGCCGTCATCGCGTTCCGGAAGCCCTGGCCAAACCTCGGATCCAACGAAGCCCGTGCGCGATGCCGCCTGGCCAGCCGCCCCGCGCCGCCCGTGCCATGCCAGATGGCCGGCTCGGCGCCATCCGCCGATGACCGCGTGCGGCCCTAAATCGGCAGGCCTTGCTCGCGCGCCCAGGTGGCGATGGGTTCACGCAGGCTGGCGGAGCCGCGGGCGCCGCGGCGGATCGAGGCCAGCACCGGGCGGAACGCCTCCAGATCGACCTCCGC
Organism: uncultured Alphaproteobacteria bacterium; assembly: GCA_963719675.1. Taxonomy (GTDB): domain Bacteria; phylum Pseudomonadota; class Alphaproteobacteria; order Acetobacterales; family Acetobacteraceae; genus Rhodopila. The sequence continues at coordinate 59,735 of CAVRDN010000004.1, forward strand.
CAACAGCGCCTTCACCGGCAGGATGCCGCTCGCCGGCATCGACAGCGAGGTCAGGCCGAGGCCGACGAACGCCAATGCTTCCAGAGGCCGCGACGCCGCCTCCCCACACAGCGACACCGGCACATTGGCCTCGGCCGCCGCCGTCAACAGTTGCTCCAGCAAATCGAACATCGGCTGCGACAGCACATCGTAACGATCGTACAGCGACGGCGTGCCGCGATCGGCGGCGAACATGAACTGCACGAGGTCGTTGGAGCCGACCGAGATGAAGTCGGCCTCGCGCAGCAGATCCGGCAGCTGCCACATCAGGGCCGGGACCTCCAGCATGGTGCCGATCGCCAGCCGCTCGGGCTCCGGCCGGACGCGCTTCGCCTCCGCCAGCAGCAGCGCCTTGGCCTGGCGGAACTCGGCCGCTGTCGCCACCATCGGGAACATCACCGACAGCGGCCGTCCGTTCGCCGCCAGCAGCAGCGCGCGCAACTGCCGCCGCATCAGCGCCGGCCGATCCAGCCCGATCCGCAACGAGCGCCAGCCCATCGCCGGATTTTCCTCTTCGGTCACCGTGCCGGGCAGCAGCTTGTCGGCGCCGAGGTCCAGGGTCCGGAACAGCACGGGCCGATCGCCGACCGCATCCAGCACCCGGCCATAGATCACCGCCTGCTCGGCCACGTCCGCCACGGCGCCGCGCGCCAGCATGGCGATTTCGGTGCGGAACAGGCCGATCCCATCGGCGCCGGTGCGCTCCAGTTGCGCCAGTTCCAGATCGAGCCCGACATTCAGCATCAGGCTGACCCGCACCCCGTCGGCGGTCTGCGCCGGCAACTCACGCAGCGCGGCGAACCCGGCGTAACGCAGCGAATGCGCCTCCAGCGCGCGGACGTAGACGTGACGGACCTCCGCCTCGGGCCGCAGCACCAGTTGCGCGCCGTCGCCGTCGACCACGGCCTCATGCCCAGGTTCGGCGGTGTCGAGCATGCCGCGGGTGCCGCCGACCGCCGGGATTCCCAGAGCGCGCGCCAGGATCGCGGCGTGGCCGGAGGGGCTGGCCTCCTCGATGGCGATGCCGGCGATGCCGTTGGCGTGCCATTCCAGCAACTCGGCCGGGCCCAGCCGGCGCGCCAGCAGGATGCCGCCCCGCGGCACCAGTTCGCGCGGCAGATCGCCCGATCAGTGCGGTCAACAAACGATTGGCGAGGTCTTCCAGGTCGGCCAGCCGTTCGCGCAAATAGGGGTCGTTGATGCGGCGCATGCGGTCGTGCAGTTCGGTGGCGACGCGGCCGACGGCGGCCTCGGCGGTCAGCCCGCTTTTGATGACATCGCCGACCCGGCGGAGCCAGCCCTGATCGGCGGCGACCAGCCGATACGCCTCCAGCACATCGCGGGAGGCTCGAGGCATCGGTCGGCACCCCCGCCAGCAGATCGTCGATGCCGCGCTGCATGCGGTCGGACGCTTCGTTCAGCCGGTGGAGCTCGCGGGCGGGGTCGTCGGCCAGCAATTTGATGCCGGTGCAGGCGGGTGCCATGCAGCACCACCGGCCCGATCGCGATGCCGGTCATCAGCGTGGTGCCGGAGAACACCCGCGGCACGGTGCCCGGCAGACCCTCGCCCGCCGTATCGGTGGAACCGCTCGCCGGCAGCATTTCCGCCAGCAGCATGGCGACGGTTTCCAGCTCGTCGACTTCCTGGCCGGTGAAATGCCTGGGCGTGCGGTTCTGCACCGCGAGCACGCCGAGCACCCGCCCGGATCGGCGCACCGGCACCGCGAGCATGGAGGCGAACGGTTCCTCGCCGGTTTCCGGCCGGTACGCAAAGGCCGGATGATTTTGCGCGTCGGGCAGGTTCATCACCGCGCCTTGCGCGGCACACAGACCGACGATGCCCTCGCCGACGCGCAGCCTGGTCATGCCGACGGCCTGCATGTTCAGGCCCTCGGTCGCGGCGAGTTCGAGCAGATCGCCGGGCCGGCGGACGTAGACCGAGCAAACCTCGCTCACCACCTCCGACGCGACGAGCCGGACGAAGTCGGACAATGGTGCCGCGCCATGCGCGTGCAGATCGCGCAATTTCGCCAGCAATCGCCGTCCGTGCGCCCCCCCATGGCCGGCGGATGGCGCCATTCCGGGAAGCGGCTGGTCCGAGGGCGCGCGGCCCACGGCGGATCAGGCCGCCTGGCGCCGGGCGGCGAGCGCGGCGGTGGCCTGGCCGACCAGCTCCTGAAGGATTTCGGCGATCGATTGCTCGGCGGTGACCATGCCGACCGACTGGCCGGCCATCACCGAACCCATCTCGATGTCGCCGTCGATCACCGCGCGGCGCAGCGCGCCGGCCCAGAAATGCTCGATCGCCAGTTGCGCGGCTTCCTTGTCCAGTTCGCCGGCCTGGAACCGGTCGCGCGTCTCCGCCTGGTGCCGCAGGAAGGTTTTGGTGCCCTCATTGACCAGACCGCGCACCGGGATCACCGGAAAGCGCTCATCCAACTGGATCGACGGCAAGGCGTCGCGCGCGTTGGCCCGGATGAACGCTTTCTTGAAGTTCGGATGCGCGATCGACTCTTTCGCCGCCGCGAAGCGCGTGCCGAGCTGCGCGCCCGAGGCGCCCATCTCCAGATAGGCCAGGATCGCGTCGCCGCGCCCCAGACCGCCGGCGACGAACACCGGGACGTCGCGAATGAACGGCAGGATCTCCTGTGCCAGCACGGTCAGCGACACCGGCCCGATATGGCCGCCGGCTTCCGAGCCCTCGATCACGATCGCGTCGGCGCCGGAGCGCACCAGCCGTCGCGCCAGCACCAGCGCCGGGGCGAAACAGATCAGTTTCGCACCGCCATCCTTGACCGCCTTCACCGCGGTGCCCGGCGGAATGCCGCCGGCCAGCACGATGTGGCTGACCTTCGGCCGCCAGGCAGACGCGGATCAGATCGTCCAGCTGCCGGATGCATGGTGATCAGGTTGACCCCGAACGGTTTGGTGGTCATCGCCTGTGTCGCCGCGATCTCGGCCGCCAGCAGGTCCGGCGTCATCGAGCCGCACGCGATGACGCCGAACCCGCCGGCGTTGGAAATGGCGGAGACCAGATGCCGCTCGCTGACCCAGCTCATGGCGCCGCCCAGGATGGCGATCGGACAACCGAGGAAGGCGGTGCCGCGCGCCCACAACCGGTCCAGTGTCGGCGCGATCGCTTTCCGGGTGCCACGCTGCATGTCCACGAACACCGGGGCCTCGACCACATCCGCGCTGCTGAGAGCGCCGGTCACGTGCGCGCTGCCGGGCCCGCCGCTCCCATCGACGGTCACCTCGTTGAGCGCATGATCCCGCGATCTGGTTCGCGGACCGGTCCGGGGCGCGATCGAATCAGGCTGCATCGAGGCCATACGCGGTATGCAGCGCGCGAACCGCCAGCTCGGTGTATTCGGCGGCGATCAGCACGCTGACCTTGATCTCGCTGGTGGAAATCACCTGGATGTTGATCGCCTTGTCGGCGAGCGCGCGGAACATCGTGTTGGCGACGCCGGCATGGCTGCGCATGCCGACGCCGACGACGCTGATCTTGGCGACGTTCGGATCCTCCAGCACCTCGGACCAGCCGACCTGGTCGCGGATCGCCATCAGCGCGGCGTGGCTGCGCGGCAGGTCGGTCTTGCCGATGGTGAACGTCATGTCGGTCGTGCCGTCGGCGGAAATGTTCTGCACGATCATGTCGACGTTGATGTTCTCCTCGGCGAGCTTGCCGAAAATCGTCGCCGCGATGCCGGGCCGGTCGGCGACCCGCCGCAGCGTGATCTTCGCCTCGTCGCGGGCATAGGCGATCCCGGACACAATTTCTTTTTCCACGATCTCATCCTCATCCACCACCAGCGTGCCGGGCTTGTCCTCGAAGCTGCTGAGGACCTGCACCCGCACGCGTTCATTCATCGCCAGCTCGACGCTGCGGCTCTGCAGCACCTTGGCGCCGACCGAGGCGAGTTCCAGCATTTCTTCGTAAGAAATCTTGGCGAGCTTGCGCGCCTGGGGGACAATACGCGGATCGGTCGTGTAAATACCATCCACATCGGTATAGATATCGCAACGATCCGCTTTCAGCGCGGCGGCCAGCGCCACCGCCGAGGTGTCGGACCCGCCGCGGCCCAACGTGGCGATGCGGTTGTCCGGCGCGAGACCCTGGAAACCGGCGACCACGGCCACCTGACCGCGACCCATGCGCGCGATCAGATCGGCGCCCTCGATCGACAGGATGCGCGCCTTGCCATGCGCCGTGTCGGTGCGGATCGGAATTTGCCAGCCTTGCCAGGAGCGGGCCTCGACGCCGATCTCCTGCAAGGCGATGGCCATCAGGCCGGTGGTGACCTGCTCGCCCGGTCGCGACGACGGTGTCATACTCGCGCGCGTCGTGCAGCGGCGCGAGCGCCTGGCACCAACCGACGAGTTGGTTGGTGGCGCCGGCCATGGCGGAGACGCACGACCGCGACCTGGTTGCCGGCTGTCGACCTCGCGCTTCACCCTCTGGGCGACCTCGCGGATGCGGTCCAGGTTGGCGACGGACGTGCCGCCGAATTTCATCACGATACGCGGCATCTGATCCTGTTTCTGGGTTTGGGGACCGGTCCGTCGCATGGCGCGGATTGGGTCGGCCGCCCGGTTTCATGGTAATGTAGATACCGGCCGGGCAACGGAGGGGCAACCATGAGTGAGGCGGCTATGCATGGAGCTGGGGTATCCGCGTCAGGGGCGGCCGCCTCAGGGGTGTCACCCTCGGGGGTATCCGCCGCTGAAGTGGCGCGGTTCAACGCGCTGGCGTCACGCTGGTGGGACAGGCGCGGGCCCATGCGGCCGCTGCATGCGATGAACCCGGCCCGGATCGGCTGGATCCTGGCGCACGCGGCCGCGCGGTTTCCCGATCCGGCGACGGCGTGCGGCTGCTGGACGTCGGCTGCGGCGCCGGGCTCGCGGCGCGAACCTCTCGCGCGCCATGGCTTCGATGTCCTCGGCATCGACGCCGCCGAGGACGTGATCGAGGCGGCCCGCGCGCATGCCGAGGGGATTCGCACGGGTGACGGGGGTCCCCAGGGGGTGTCGCGGGGAGTGGCCCAGGGGGAGCCCCAGGAGGGAAGTGCCCGGCAACCCGGCTTGCGTTATCGCGTCGGTTCGGCCGAAGACCTGCTGGCCGAGGGTCAGCGCTTCCAGGTCATCACGGCCCTGGAAGTGATCGAGCACGTGCCGGACCCCGCCGCCTTCGTCCGGGTGCTGGCGGGGCTGTTGGAGCCTGGCGGGCTGCTGTTCCTCTCCACGCTCAACCGCACCCGCCGCTCCTTTCTGGTCGCCAAGCTGGGAGCCGAGTACGTGCTGCGCCTGCTGCCCGATCGGCACCCATGACTGGCGCCAGTTCATCCCACCGTCCGAGCTGGCGGGCCTGCTGCGCGATGCCGGCGCGCGCGTGACCGACACCGCCGGATTCTCGCCCGGCCCACGCGGCTGGCGGACCACGCGGGATCTGGGTGTGAACTATCTGCTCGCGGCCGAGGTATGACGCAGCGGCCCGTCACCGGCGCTGAGCGGCCTTAAGCCAATCTTCACCCCGCGCTGCCCATGGTCCCTCGACCACCCGCGGGAGCCGCCTCAATGCCCACCGACGCCGACATTGCCCGCCTCCGCCTCATTCGAACCGAGGGCGTGGGCCCGATTACGTGGCGTCGTCTGCTCGACCGCTACCGCACGCCGGAGGCCGCGCTGGAGGCGTTGCCACACCTCGCGCAGGCGGGCGGCAAAGCCTCGCCGCCGGTCGTTCCTTCTGTTTCCGACACCAAACGGGAGTTCGAACAAACGGCCAAACTCGGTGGCCGGCTGATTTTTCTGGGCGATCCCGACTACCCGCCATTGCTGGCGCAACTCGACGACGCGCCGCCGGCGATCGCGGTCCTGGGCGACGTCGGTCTTCTCTCCCAACCCGCCGTGGCCATCGTCGGTGGACGCAACGCCTCGGCCGCAGGCCTGCGCCTCGCGGAGACTCTCGCGGAGGACCTGGCCGCGACCGTCACGGTGGTGTCGGGGCTGGCGCGCGGGATCGACGGGATCGCCCACACCGCGGCCATGCGCACCGGCCGCACGGTCGCGGCGATCGCCGGAGGGCTCGACGTGCCGTATCCGATCGAGAATACCAATTTGCAACGCCTGATCGCCGAACGAGGGGCCGTGATCACCGAAGCCGCACCCGGCAGCCAGCCGCAGGCCCGTCACTTCCCCCGCCGCAACCGGCTCATCGCCGGGCTGTCGCTCGGTGTGCTGGTGGTGGAGGCGGCCCGCCGCTCCGGCAGCCTGATCACGGCGCGGATCGCCCAGGAGTTGGGACGGGAAGTATTCGCGGTGCCGGGGTCGCCGTTGGACCCGCGGGCACGCGGCGGCAACGACCTGATCCGCGAGGGCGCGATCCTGACCGAGACCGCCGACGACGTATTCGACAACCTGTCCGGCTTCGGCGCGCTGTTCCCCGCGCGCCGCACCCAGGATGGAATCGACGATGACACCTCTTGCGTTTCGGACGTCACGGACCACCTGGATGACCCGCCAGGCCTTGATGAAGCGCGTTCTCGTCTGGTCGCGCTGCTGAGCCCCACACCCGTAAAGGTTGACGATCTGGTGCGGCGCTGCCAGTTGTCTCCCGCCGCCGTGCTGGCGGTCCTCCTCGAACTGGAGCTTGCCGGGCGGGTGGAGACACTGCCGGGGAACCGGTTCGTTTTGTTGACGAACGCCGGATCGTAAGACTCACCCATCGGAACATCATGTCTGACGTAGTTGTCGTTGAATCCCCGGCCAAAGCCAAAACCATCAACCGCTATCTGGGAGGCGGCTACACCGTCCTGGCGAGCTTCGGGCACGTGCGCGACCTGCCGCCCAAGGACGGCAGCGTGCGGCCGGACGAAGACTTCGCCATGGACTGGGAATCGGACGCCCGCGGCGAGCGCCAGGTCGGCGCCATCGTCAAGGCGCTGAAAGGGGCGAAGAACCTTTATCTCGCCACCGACCCGGACCGCGAGGGGGAAGCGATCTCCTGGCACGTCCGCGCGATGCTGGAGGACAAGAAGGCGCTGAAAGGCGTCACCGTCCGCCGGATCAGCTTCAACGAGATCACCCGCGGCGCCATCCGCGAGGCGATCCAGCACCCCCGCGACCTCGATCTGCCGCTGATCGAGGCCTACATGGCGCGCCGTGCGCTGGACTACCTGGTGGGATTCACACTGTCGCCCGTGTTGTGGCGCAAGCTGCCCGGCAGCCGCAGCGCCGGCCGGGTGCAGTCGGTCGCGCTGCGGCTGATCTGCGAGCGCGAGGCGGAGATAGAGATCTTCAAGGCCCGCGAATACTGGACGATCGAGGCGGTGTTCATCACCCCCGCCGGCGCTCCGTTCACCGCGAAGCTGACCCATCTGAACGGCAAGCGGCTGGATCAGTTCGACCTCAATACGCGGGCCCTGGCCGAAGCCGCGAAGGCGGTGGTCGAGGGCGGCGAATTCTCGGTCGGCTCGGTCGAACGCAAACGGGTGCGCCGCAATCCGCCACCGCCGTTCACCACCTCCACCTTGCAGCAGGAAGCCTCCCGCAAACTGGGGTTTGGCGCGCAGCAGACGATGCGATGCGCGCAGCAACTCTATGAGGGCGTCGATATCGGTGGCGAAACGACCGGCCTGATCACCTACATGCGGACCGACGGCGTGCAGATGGCGAAGGAAGCGATTGGCGCCATCCGCGACCATGTCGGCAAGGAGTTCGGCGCGCGGTACCTGCCCGGCGCGCCGCGCGAATACACCAGTCGCGCCAAGAACGCGCAGGAAGCGCACGAGGCGATCCGGCCGACCGATGTGACCCGCACGCCGGATCAGGTCGCCAACGACCTGAACCACGACCAGCGGCGGCTGTACGAATTGATCTGGAAGCGCGCGGTCGCCTCCCAGATGCAGTCGGCCGAGCTGGACCAGGTCGCGGTGGATGTCGTGGACGGCAAAGGCCAGACGTTGCGGGCGAACGGCTCGATCGTCGCGTTCGACGGATTCCTGAAGCTGTATCGCGAGGACACCGACGACGCGGCGGAGGACGAAGACAACCGGATGCTGCCGCCGATGGCCGCGAAGGACCCGCTGAAGCGGAGCAAGGTGGACGCCAACCAGCATTTCACCCAGCCGCCGCCGCGCTATTCGGAAGCGTCCCTGGTCAAGAAGATGGAGGAACTGGGCATTGGCCGGCCCTCCACCTATGCCTCGATCCTGACGGTGCTGCAGGACCGCAAATACGTGCGGCTGGAGAAGCGGCGCTTCGTGCCGGAGGATCGCGGCCGGCTGGTCACGGCGTTCCTGGTCAGTTTCTTCGAGCATTACGTGGACACCGGCTTTACCGCCGCGCTGGAGGAAAAGCTCGACGAGGTCTCGGCCGGCCAGTTGAACTGGCGATCTGTCATGCGCGCGTTCTGGGAGGAGTTCTCCCAGGCGGTCGATCAAACCAAGGACCTGAAGATCAGCGACGTGATCAACGCGCTGGACCAGGACCTCGGACCGCATTTCTTCCCGGCACGCGAAGATGGCACCGACCCGCGGTTGTGCGCGGCGTGCGGGACCGGCCGGCTCGGGCTGAAACTGGGCCGATTGGGCAGTTTCATCGGCTGCTCGAACTATCCGGAGTGCCGCTATACCCGCAGCCTGGCGGTGGATAGCGGCGCGGACGGCGGCGATACGCTGAAGGACGGCCAGCGGACGTTGGGTCAGGATCCGGAAACCAGCGAGGAAATCACTGTTCGCCGCGGGCCGTATGGGCTTTACGTGCAGCAGGGCGAGCAGACCGAGGATAAGAAAGTCCGGCCGAAACGCACCACGTTGCCGCGCGGCATGGATGGCGACCAACTGACGCTGGAGCAGGCGATCGGGCTGTTGTCCCTCCCTCGGACGGTCGGACTGCATCCGGACACGCAGGAGCCGATCCAGGTCGGCATCGGGCGGTTTGGGCCATATGTTCGCATGGGTTCGGTGTTCGGCTCGCTCGATCGCGATGACGACGTGCTGGCGCTCGGGTTGAACCGCGCGGTGGATCTGATCGCGAAAAAGATGGCGAGCGTGCGCACATTGGGCACGCATCCGAAAGGCGATTTCGTGGCGGTGCGGAAGGGCCGGTTCGGGCCGTATGTCCAGCATGGCCAGACCGTGGCCAACCTGCCGCGCGGCACGACGATGGACGATGTGACGCTGGACGAAGCGGTGGCGCTGCTCGCCGAAAAGGGCAAGACACTGAAACCGCGCGGCGCGGCGGCGAAGAAGAAGGCGGCGCGGGGTGGGCGGAGCGCCGCGAAGGCCGGGGCGAAGAGCGCGGACGAGGCGGAGGCGCCGGCGAAGCCTCGCGCGGCGCCGCGCAAGAAGGCGGCGGCAAGGCCGGCGGCGAAGGCCGCGCGCCCGGCGGCCAAGGCAGCCTCGGCGGCGCCAAAGAAAGCGGCGGTGAAGAAGAAAGCGGCGGCGAAGAAAGCCAAACCGCGCGCGGCGGAATAAGCGAGGGCTGGGACCGCGCCGATTATCGCGGCGGACGGCGCGGCATCCGCGTCACGGCTCCACGAACGCGCGCAGCCGGGCCAGGGCGTCGTCCCATTGCGCTGACACTCTGTCGAGATACGAGCGGGCAGCGGAAATCGCGTCAGGCCGGACGGTGAACTGGCTTTCGCGTCCGATCCGCTCACTCCGGAGCAGACCGGCGCTCTCCAGCACATGCAGGTGCCGGGTCAGCGCCTGCCGCGTCATGCTGGTATCGGCCGATAATTTGGCGATGGAGCGCGGCTGGCCATCGCTCAGTTTGGTGAGCAGCGAAAGCCGGGTCTTGTCGCCGAGCGCCGCGAAGACCGGTGCCGGATCTGGCGCCGCGCGCCGGACCTCAGGAACTCGACATGCGACCTGATGTTCTCGACCTGTTGCGCCCACCCACCATCGTTCATGCGGAACGCGAGTTCGCGCCGGTTCGCCGGCAAAGCATCGAAACCGGATTCCGTCAGCACCAGGCGCGTGCCCGTCGCGGTCGGTTCGAGCCGGAATTCCACCAGGGTGGGCGGTTCGGCTGAGTAATCCACGGTCTTGTCGATGCCGTAGGGATGCCATGAGAACGAGAACAGGCGTGGGCGGTCCATCGTCACGACGCGGGCTTCCCAGACCACATGCTCGTAGCCCGGATGCGTGATGCGTCCGCGCGACATCTCGCCGGGCATGAACGGCGCGTCCAGTTTCACCCGGAACCAGGTGCCGAATTCGGTGTGGTCGGTCAGGGCACGCCAGACCCGCTCGATCGGCGCGGCGAGTTCGATGGTTTTTTCGATGCGGTCCACCATGGGCAACCTCCTGGTTGCCTTTTCTCGCACGATGTCGCGTGACATGCAACCAATCGGTTGCATGTTATGCCAGATCCCCACGCTGGTTCCCTCGTCAGGCCCGGAAGCTCTTCCGAGAGGTGGGGCTATGCTCGCAGTCGCTCCGCCGCCGCCTGGACGCAGCGCTCGAACAGTGACAGGTCGTCCCAACGCCCCGCGTCGCCCGTGATCAATTCGCCACCGGAACCGATGATCCCGCCCTCGATCATCAGGTTGTCGAACAACCCGAATTGTTCCACCAGCAAACCATCGCCGTCATGCCATGTGCCGTCCTGTCTGGCCTTCGCCTCACCGCCCAGAGCTTTCAACGTGCGCGGCAGAAACGCTTCCGTCGTCGTCGCGTAGCCGAAAATCGCCAGGCCCAGCGCGCGGGCGAAGCCGACCTCGTAGACGGTGCCGACATCGGCGCTCGGCCCGCGAAATGGGGTGAGGTTCGCGACGAGGCCCTGGCAGCTTCGGATATGCGCCTCGTTGCGCAGCGCGATGCGGCGCCAGAACGGGAAGGCCGCCCATTCGGCCGGTTCCCCTTCGGCCAGATCATCGAGCGGCGACACGCCGGTCAGTCCGTACCGGTCGCAGATCGTCTTCTTCCCGGCCGCCCACAGCATGGGCTGAGGAAAGAACACGTCCGGACCGGCGAGATACACCCGAGGCGGCGCCACGCGCTAAAATCCGTAGAGTGTCGCTGGATTGTCCACCAGGATGCGATGGCGGACGGCGGCGTCCGGCACCCACGCGAAGAACTGATCCAGCAACAATCCGGCTTCCGGCGACGGGTTCATCTGTGGATGCGGCCAATCCGTGCCCCACACGCAACGCTCCGGATAACGCGCGACGAGCGCCTTCACGTTCGGTGCCGGATCCGACCAGGGCGGCCCGAAGGACGATACGCGATAGGAACAGAGCTTGATCCAGGCACGCCCGCTGTCCAGCAGGCGCGATAACGCATGGAATTGTGGATGCTCCAGACCGAGGCCCGCCATGACGCCACCGCAATGGTCGATCACGATCTCGACCGGCAGTTTGGCGAGCGCCGGCGCCATCTCCGCCAAGGTTTCGCCCTCGGTATAAACCTGGATGTGCCAGCCGAGCGGCGCGACGCGGCGGGCGATCGGTGCAAGCTGCTCGATCGGGGTGCCGTTGCCGGAGGACAGATTAAATCGCACGCCGCGCACGCCGTCGTCGTGCATTTGTCGCAATACCGCATCGGTAAATCCGGCGTCGATCACCGCGACGGCGCGGGCACGGTGCTGGCCGAACTGGCGCACCGCGTCCAGCGTCACCGCGTTATCGGTGCCGGACACGCTCGCCTGCACCACGACCATGCGCTGGATCCCGAGCCGTTCCGCCATCGCGAGGTAATCCGCCACCAACGCCGGCGGCGGATCGTAGGTCCGGCCGGCACTGAGCGGATATTTGTCGTAGGGGCCGAAAATATGGAAATGACAGTCACAGGTCAGCGCGGGGGCCTGCTGCTTCGGCGGTCGCGTGAGGTCCATGGCCGGTCTCCCTGAAGATCCGTTTGGCGGACCTTACCGGTGCCGCGCCCCAGGACCAACAACACCGCGGGTGGTGGGGCGCTCGTCGTGGCGGGATCCGCGGCCAGGCCAACCGGCTCGCGACCCGCCATGACCTCACCCTCCCGTATAATCGACCCGCCAGATTGTTCCGTTGCCGTCCTCGCTGACCAGCAGCGCGCCGTCCGCGGTGACGGTCACGCCGACGGGACGTCCCCACACCGAGCGGTCGGACCGCACGAACCCGGTCAGGAAATCCTCATAGGCTCCGGTCGGCCGGCCGTTGTCGAAAAGCAGGCGGATGACTTTGTAGCCGGTGCGCGTCGATCGGTTCCACGAACCGTGCAGCGCCACGAAGGCGTCGCCGCGATACGCGGCGGGGAACGCGGTCCGGTCGTAGAACGTGATACCCAGGGGCGCCGAATGCGGTTGGATCAGCACATCCGGCACCACCACCGGGCGCGCGGCGACACCTGGGTGGCGCGGGTCCGGATGGTCGCCGATATAGAACCAGGGCCAACCGTAGAATCCGCCATCCCGCACCGCCGTGGCGAAGTCCGGCGGCAGGTTGTCGCCCAGACCGTCGCGCTCGTTGACCGCGCACCACAACGCACCGGTACCTGGCTGGATCGCCTCGGCCGAGCAGTTGCGCAGGCCCGACGCTTGGACGCGGCGGTCTTTGCCCTCCGACGTGAACGACAGCACGGTCGCGCGGTCGCGCTCCTCCTCCGGTCCGACGCCCACCATATCGTTGGTGGACGAACCCACCGACACGAACATCCGCGCGCCGTCGGGTGAGAAGACCAGATCGCGCGTCCAGTGGCCGCCTTCGGGCAGGGATGGGACGATCACCTCGGGCGGACCGCCGGCGGGGTACGGAAACCGCACCACCCGATTGGTTTCCGCCACGTAGACGAACTTCGGCGCGGGGCCGGGCGGCCAGAAGCCGATGCCGAACGGCAGGGTCAGGTGCGCGGCGAAGACCCGGCCCGGCTGCTCTCCGGCCTGGCGTTCGCCGGTATGTTGGTGCGCGCCCGGTTGGCCCGCGAACACGCGGATGACGCCGGCGCCGCTTTCGGCGAGGAACACAGCGCCGTCAGGCGCGGTGCGCAATGTCCGCGGCATCTCCAGTCCCGATGCGAACAGCGAGACCGTGAACCCGGCGGGCACGCGTGGCCACAGATCGCGAGGCCGCGAAACGACCTCGGGGCCGTGCCCGGCGGAGCGTGTCGCGTAGGGGGACGGCAAGGCGTCTGGGGTGATATGGCGTCGCACCCCGGGCGCGTCGCCGTGCCAGTCGCCAAAGGCGCTCGCGCCGGTCAGCACGGTTTGCGCGGCCGCGATCGCGATGGGACAACAGATCAGTGCGATCAGCCAGCGGATCATCCGCTAACCGGGGTTCGGCAACGGAACCCTCAGGACGCCTGAGCGGCGGTCCGCTTCGCCTTGGCGCTGCTGATCTTGCGCTTCAGTTCCTGCCCGCGCTCGGTCAGCTTCGACGCGTTGGTGCCCAACAGGAACGCGTCGATGCCGCCATTATGCTCGATCGTGCGGATCGCGCGGGTCGACAGGCGCAACCGGACCGTCTGGCCCAGAGCTTCGGACAGCAGCGAGGTGACCTGCAGATTGGGCAGAAACCGGCGCCGGGTCTTGTTGTTGGCGTGGCTGACGTTGTTGCCACTCAACACGCCTTTGCCGGTGATCTCACAGCGTCGCGACATACTCGGAGTGCCCTTTGGTCATAAGAAGCGGGGCTTATGACGGCGAGGCGCCCTTTCGTCAAGGACGAACGCCCATGGGGACGAACGCCCATGCGGGACGAACGCCCATGGGAGGAACCCATGGGGACGAAAGTCATCGGAGACCCATGGGGACGAACGCCATGCGGAGGAACCTCACGCGCCGTTCCGCGCCGGGTCTGGCGAACAGGGTCTCGCGCCGAGGACCACCGGGAAACAGCCGGGACCATGCGGAAAGACCGGGGCTCCCGCATAAAGATCGACCCGGTTCACACGGAGAAAGCCGGGTCGAAGGTGTGGTCCGGGTTGACCTCGGCCTGGAAATGGCCAGCCGACCGGCGTGTGTGTGGTTGGGGGCAGCGCCGGTCGAGTGCCGCACCCTGCCACAGCGTCACAAGTCTCGCGTTATACGCACGTCATATAAGCCGTAAATCGCGCGTTAAAACGGCGGATTTGTCGGCGATGTCAGTCAATTTCCCGGACGGTTTCGGCGCGGGCGGCGCCCCGACGGTGGCCGCGCCTCGCCCCGCGCCGGCACCGCGCTGCGCCGGCCGATCAATTCACGTCTGATTTCCCGCCCCGGCACTTGAGCAAAAGCCCATCCGGGCGGACTATTGGCCCAACCAGTCCAAGGAGCACAAGAATGCCGGAAAGTCCCGCCGATAAGGCCATGTTCGATCAGAGCAAAACCCGCATGCCGTTGAATGGCATCACGGTGCTCGATCTCACCCTCGCCCGCGCGGGACCCACCGCCGTTCGCCACTTCGCCGACTGGGGCGCGAATGTCATTCGCATCGAGCCGCCCGCCAGCGACGGCGAGGACGTGGCCGGCCGCCGGCATGGCTTCGACTTCCAGAACCTGCATCGCAACAAGCGCGACATCACGCTCAACCTGAAGACGCCCGAGGGCCACGCGGCGTTCATGCGCCTCGCGAAAACCGCCGACGTGGTGCTGGAGAACATGCGCGCGGCGGTGAAGCATCGGCTGAAGGTGTCGTACGACGACGTGAAGGCGGTGAACCCGCGGATCGTCTACGGCTCGATCTCCGGCTTTGGTCAGGACGGGCCGTATGGGCCGCGCGCCGGCGTCGATCAGATCGCCCAGGGGATGGGGGGACTGATGTCGATTACCGGATTGCCGGGACAGGGGCCGGTGCGGGTCGGTATTCCGATCGACGACCTGACGGCGGGGAATTTGCTCGCGCTCGGCTGCATGATGGCGTTGTTCGACCGTGAACGGACGGGCGTGGGCCGCTGGGTCACGACCAGCCTGCTGGAGGCGCAGATCTTCATGCTCGACTTCCAGGGCAGCCGCTGGCTGATCGAGAAGGAGGTCGCGGGCCAGGCCGGCAACGATCACCCGACCGGCATTCCGACCGGCGTGTTCCCGACCAGCGACGGGCATATCAACATCGCGGCGAGTTCGTCTCGGGTGTTCACGCGGTTCTGCGAGGCGATCGGCAAGCCCGAGTGGCTGCAGGACCCGGAATGGAAAACCCAGGTCGGCCGCAGCAGGCATCGCAAGGAAATCAACGCGCGCGATCGGCGAGATCACCAGGACGAAGCCGTCCGAGTACTGGATCGAACTGATGGAGTCGAACGGCATTCCCTGCGGGCCGATCTACACGATCGATCAGGTGTTCGCCGATCCGCAGGTGAAACATCTCGGCATGGCGACGAAGATGGTCAGCCCCTATATCGGCGAGACCGGAGGTGGTCGCGTCGGCGATCAATATCTCCGGCTTCTCCAAGGCGATCCGTCTGCACACGCCCGACGCCGGCGAGCATCAGGACGAGATCATGAAGTCGGTCGGCTACACCGACGCCGAGATCGCCTCGATGCGCCAAAAGGGAGTCATCTGAGATGCTGGAGTCGGTTGGCACCACCGTCGTACGCCGGCGGCAAGATGCTGGCGGCGCGTGATGGCGGTATCGGGCTGGTCACTTTCAACCAGCCCGAAAAACGCAACGCCATGTCCATGGAAATGTGGATCGGACTGGGCGAAATCCTCGAAGGATTCGAGGCGGACGATACGATCAGCGTGGTCGTGCTGTCCGGCGCGGGCGACAAGGCGTTCGTGTCGGGCGCGGATATTTCTCAGTTCGAGAAGAACCGCAACAACGCCGACGCGCAGAAGGAATACGACCGGCTGACCGGGATCGGGCGCGAGCGGTTTCACAACTTCTCGAAGCCGATCATCGCCAGAATTCGTGGCTTCTGCATGGGCGGCGGGCTGGCGATCGCGATGGCGACCGATCTGCGGATCGGCACGCCGGACAGCCAGTTCGGGATTCCGGCGGCGCGGTTGTCGGTCGCCTACGCGCCGGATTCGGTGAAGCGGCTGATCGATCTGGTGGGACCGGCGCATGCCCGGATGATCTTGTACACCGCGCGGCGGATCAACGGGCATGAGGCGGAGCGGATCGGACTGATCAACCAGTGCGTTCCCGCGGAGGAACTCGACGAGGCGGTGATGAGCATCGCCCGCACGATTTCCGAGAATGCCCCGCTGTCGGTGCGGGCGTCGAAGCTGACGATCAACGAGATGCTGAAGGACGAATCGCAACGCGACATGGAGGCGATCAAGGAGATCGGCGAGATTTGCTTCAACAGCGCGGACTATAAGGAAGGCCGCACCGCGTTCATGGAGAAGCGGGCGCCGCGGTTTCTGGGGCGGTAAAGTCGTTCCGCGTTCGTCTCAAGTCATTCTTACCGCGTCATGGCCGGGCTCGACCCGGCCATTTCGCGCCGCGCATCGATGAATTGCCTGACACCCGGCCGCACACCCTCGCCGTCCGCCATTGACGCGCCGCCCGCGCGGAGTCTCACTATCGCTTAAGGCCACGATACGAATGGCAGCCGGTGCCCGCCGGACACCGCGCCTTAAAGCGGAGGGACTCCCATGCAATACAAGCAAATCTCGGCCGATTGTCACCTCGACATGATTTGGTTGCCGCCTGATTTGTTTACCTCGGAGGCATCGCGGGACCTCAAGGATCGCATGCCGTATGTGACGGAGGGTCCTCGCGGCAAGGAATGGGTCGCCAAAAACGGCGCCAGCTTCGGCCTCGTCGGCGGCGTCGGTTCGGCCGGTCAACCCTATGTGCCCGGCAAGCAGCATCGCGCCGACCGGATGAACGAAGCCGGCCTGTATGAGGACGGCAAGAAAGGGTTGCGCCGTCCCGGCGATCCGGAACTTCGGGTGAAGGAACTCGATCGCGACGGCGTCGATGCCGAGGTGATCTATGGCGTGCTCGCCGCCGCCGCGAAATTGCAGGATCGCGAGGCCGGGGTCGAGATGCTGCGCATCTACAACGACTTCATGAAGGAATTTTGCACCCATCATCCGGACCGCCACATCGGCCTCGCCTGCCTGCCGTTTGGCGATGTCGAGGCGGCGGCGGCCGAAGTGCGGCGCGTCGCCAAAATGGGCATGAAGGGCGTCGAGTTGTCGTGCTCCTGGGATATGACCCCGATGTGGCATCCGATGTGGAACCCGTTGTGGGAAGCGATCAACGAAGTGCGGATACCGTTGCACTTCCACACCTTCCCATCGGTCGATCCGAAACTACGCGCGCAGCAGACGGGCGATACGTTGCTGGCGCTGCGCTACGCCGGGATTTGCCTGTTCCAGATGACGCTCGGCGGCATTCTCACGGCGCTGATGGGCGCCGCGGTGTTCGAGCGGTTTCCGCATTTGCGGGTCGTCTTCGGTGAGAGCGGCATCGGCTGGATCCCGTATTTGCTCGACCGCATGGATTACGAATATCAGGACCAGTACCAGGACCTCAAACTTAAGTTGCTGCCGAGCGAATACTGGCGCCGCCAGTGCAAGGCGACGTTCCAGTTCGACCGTGTCGGTACCAAACTGATCGACGACATGGGAGTTGAGACTTTGATGTGGGGCTCCGACTATCCGCACCCGGATGGCGTGTGGCCCGACTCGTTGGAGGACATCGACAAGCAGTTTAGCCATTTGCCCGCCGACGTCACGCACAAAATCGTGTGTGAGAACGCGGGTAAGCTGTACGGGCTGATCAACTGATCGGGCGCGGCGGGGTATTGGCCCACCCGTCATGACCGGCCACCGAGCCGGTCATCTGTCGGCGCACGTGCTGATCGAGATCACCGGCTCGGTGGCCGGTCATGACGGGTGGGTGTGAAGAGTTAGGGTTTCCGCCGGTTGTTCATGAAACCACGGTGAATCGGAACCCATCGCCCCACCGCGTCAGCCGCCCGATCGACGGCGACGGGAAATGTCCCGTGCACAACAGCGTCGATGTGTCGCACAACTGACCGAACAACGCGCGCCGTGACTCGCCGCCCTGTTGGCGGTCGTAATCGGCGCGCATGCACAACTCCGGATACCGTGCCTGGATCGGCGAGTGGATCATGTCGCCGCCGATCACCGCGTCCGCGCCCGGCCTGCCGATATGGACCGAGTAATGGTCGATCGTATGCCCAGGGGTGGGGATCAGTTTGACGACGTCGGAAAGTTCGTGGCGGCTGGTGACGACCTCCTGCCGACCCGCCGCGACGATCGGCAGCACGCTGTCCACGATCCACGGCTGCTTGCCTGGGTCCGTGCGCTCCTTCTCGGTCCAGAACGCGAGCTCCCGGTCCGCGAACACGTATTTCGCGTTTGGAAATGTCGGCTCCCACCGCCCGTCCTCCAGCCGCGTGTTCCAACCGACGTGATCGACGTGCATATGGGTGCACATGACGTAATCGATGTCGTGCACCGTCAGCCCGGTCGCCGCCAGATTGAGTTCGTAACGGTTGGATTCCATGCGGTTCCAGAACGGATAATTCGGCCGCTCCTTGTAATTGCCGACGCACGAATTGATCAGGATGTTGTGGTGCTTCGTGCGCACGACATAGGACTGGATGCACAGCATCAATTGCCCGCTGGCCGGATCGATGTAGGTCGGCTGCAGCCAGGACAGGTTTTCCGCCAGCAGATCCTTGGTCAGGGTGGGAAAGAAGGTAAGCGGATCGAACAGCGGCCCCTCCGACTCGATCACGCGATGGACGGTCAGATCGCCGACGGCGAATGTGATGCTCATGGGACGTTCCTCCGGTCTGGGCGCTGGACTCGGCCCGTGTAGTCTGCCCGTGTAGTCTGTATGCGCCCAGGAACCTTCCGACGCCACGCACCGTTGACGAGCCCGTAAGGCTCGTTCCGGCCGTGCGCCGGACTTGCCCAGACCCCCACCTCCGCCTATAGCGGCACCCGTCGAAGGAGACGTCATGGCGGCACTTACCGAAGCCTCGGGCATCAATCCGGCCCTCGCGCTGCAGGCCGAGATCCTGTCTCGTCCGATGACCGAGAACCGGCGCATGGCGGATGCCATTCGCGCCCTTGCCATCGATGCCGTGGAGGCCGCGAAATCCGGCCATCCTGGCCTGCCGATGGGGATGGCGGACGCGGCCACCGTGCTGTGGACGCAATTCCACAAATTCGACGCCAGCGCGCCACGGTGGCCCGACCGCGACCGGTTCGTGCTCTCGGCCGGTCACGGGTCGATGTTGCTGTATGCGTTGCTGCACCTCACCGGTCACGCCGGGATGGGGATGGATCAGCTGAGGCAGTTCCGTCAGTTGCATTCGGCCGCCGCCGGTCACCCCGAGGTGGGTGAGAACCCGGCGATCGAGACCACGACCGGTCCGCTCGGCCAGGGTCTGGCGACCGCTGTTGGGATGGCGCTCGCCGAACGCATCCTGGCGGCGCGTTTCGGCGACGCGCTGGTCGATCACCGCACCTGGGTCATCTGCTCCGACGGCGACCTGATGGAGGGCATCAGCCACGAAGCCCTCGGCCTCGCCGGTCATCTGGGCTTATCGAAACTGACCGTCCTGTACGACGAGAATCACATTTCGATCGATGGCGACACCGCGCTCGCCGTTTCCGACGACGTCATGAAACGCGTCGCCGCCCACAACTGGGCGGTCCGCCACGTCGATGGCCATGATCCCGCGCAGGTGTCCGCCGCGCTGAGCTTCGCCAAACGCTCCCGCAAACCGACCATGATCGTGTGCCGCACGATCATCGGCTTTGGCGCGCCGAAAAAGGCGGGCACCGCCGGCGCGCATGGCGCCCCGCTGGGCTCGGAGGAAGCGGCGGCCGCGAAGCACGCCCTCGGCTGGACCGCGCCGCCGTTCACCGTGCCCACCGATCTCGCCACCAAATGGCACGCTGTCGGGGCGCGTTCGGCCGGCGCGCATCGGGCCTGGCTCAGGCGCCTGGCCGCCTCCAACCAGCGCGCCGAGTTCGAGCGCGCGATCGACGGCAGGCTGCCCGACAACTGGAACGATGCCGTGGCGGCGATGAAGCAGGAGATCGCCGACAGCAAGCCGAAGCTGGCCACGCGCCAATCGGGCCAGAAGGTGCTGGAGACGCTGGTCCCCGCGACGCCGGAACTGATCGGCGGCTCGGCCGATCTGACCGGGTCCAATCTGACGCTGGTCAAGGGTCAGGGCATTATCGCGCCGGGCGATTTCAACGGCCGCTACATCCATTACGGCGTGCGCGAGCATGGCATGGCGGCGGCGGCCAACGGTCTGGCGCTGCATGGCGGCATCATCCCCTATACCGGCACGTTCTTCGTGTTCACCGACTACATGCGTCCGGCGTTGCGGCTCGGCGCGCTGATGAAGCAGCGGGTGATCCATGTGCTGACCCATGACTCGATCGGTCTGGGTGAGGACGGGCCGACGCATCAGCCGGTCGAGCACCTCGCCAGCCTGCGGGCCATGCCGAACATGCATGTCTATCGGCCGGCGGATACGCTGGAGACGGCGGAGTGCTGGGAGCTGGCGGTGCGCCGGACCGATGGGCCGAGTCTGCTGGTGCTGACCCGTCAGGCGCTGCCCGCGTTGCGCTTCGACGCATCGGAGAACCTGACCGCCCGCGGCGGTTACGTCCTGGCCGAGGCCGAGGGCGATCGTCAGGCCACGCTGATCGCCACCGGATCCGAGGTTTCGCTGGCCATGGAGGCGCGCGCGCAACTCGCCGCCGAGGGCATCCAGACCGCCGTCGTATCGTTGCCGTGCTGGGAGTTGTTCGAAGACCAGGATGCGGCATACCGTGACGCGGTGCTGGGCTCGGCGTTCCGGGTTGGTATCGAGGCCGCCGGCGGGTTCGGCTGGGAGCGGTGGTTGGGCCTGGATGGCCAGTTCATCGGCATGACCGGGTTCGGTGCCTCGGCGCCGGCCGATGTGCTATACAAGTATTTCGGGATCACGGCGGATGCCGTCGCGGCGGCGGTCCGTAAACGTCTTGGTAAGCTGTAAATGCGAAAACGCCTGGGTCATCGATAGGAAAGGACCACCAACATGGCAGTGAAGGTCGCGATCAACGGGTTTGGTCGGATTGGACGTCTCGTATTGCGCGCGATCGTGGAGAGCGGGCGCGACGATGTCGTTCCGGTCGCCATCAACGACCTCGGCAGTGTGGAGGCCAACGCGCATCTGTTCGCTTATGACAGCGTGCATGGTCGTTTCCCTGGCCAGATCGAGGTGTCGGGCAACACCATCACCATCCGTCACAATGGCAAGGTCTACGGCCCGTTGACTGTCTCGGCCGAGCGCGATCCGACCAAGGTTCCCTATGCCGGCGTCGATGTGGCGCTGGAATGCACTGGCATCTTCACATCGAAGGCCAAGGCCTCGGCGTTATTGACGGCGGGTGCGCGCAAAGTGCTGATTTCCGCGCCGGCCGATGAGGTCGACGCGACGGTCGTGTATGGCGTGAACCACAAGGTGCTGACGGCGGCGATGACCGTGGTTTCGAACGCATCGTGCACGACGAACTGCCTCGCGCCGATGGCGAAGGTGTTGCACGAGCGGTACGGTATTCTGCGCGGCTACATGGTGACGATCCACGCCTACACCGGCGATCAGAACACGGTCGATACGTTGCACAAGGACCTGCATCGCGCACGCGCGGCGGCGGTCTCGGCGATCCCGACCTCGACCGGCGCGGCGAAGGCGGTGGGCCTGGTGTTGCCGGATCTGAAGGGCAAGCTGGACGGCACCGCGATCCGTATTCCGACGCCGAACGTTTCGCTGGTGTCGCTCGATGTGAATTTGGCGAAGCAGGCGACGAAGGACGAGATCAACGCGGCCATGCAGGACGCGTCGAAGGGCGAGTTGAAAGGCATCCTGGACTACAACACGCGTCCGCTGGTGTCGGTGGACTTCAATCACTGCCCGGCGTCGTGCACGTTCGACGCGACGCAGACGGCGGTGGTGGATGGCGCGATGGCGCGGGTGATGGGCTGGTATGACAACGAGTGGGGCTTCTCCAACCGGATGTCCGACACCGCCGCGCTGATGGGGAGTCTCTGAGGTCAGCCGCCCGCGATCGTCATGCGCGAGCCGGCCCGCGTCCCGGGTGCCATCGGGCTCGCTGTGACGACCAAGACGGCGGGCAACACGGCGGGCGGTTTGCCCCTTCCCGCGGTCTGCGCTGTCTCAGCGTCGCCGCGGACGTTTGGAGTTGTCGCCGGTGTGTCAGGGCGACGACCGGTGCGTCACCGGTGTGCGGGCGCCCCGACCGGTGCGCCGGCGGTCTGACCGTTGCGTGCCCGTCATCACCGTGCGCCGTCGTCATCACTGTGCGCCGTCGTCATCACCGTGCGCCGTCGTCATCACCGGGCTCGACCCGGTGACCTATGGCGTCAAGGGCGCTGACAGTGGCGCGCACAAAGCCGGCAATGATGATGAAGCGTGACAACAGACCAGATCGCCCCGCACCGAACCGCTCCTCTCAGGTGACAAAACCATGACATTTCGCACACTCGATTCCCTCGACGCCGCCGGAAAACGCGTGCTGATGCGGGCGGACCTGAACGTTCCGGTGCGTGACGGCAAAATCACCGACCTGACCCGGATCGAGCGCCTGTCGCCGACCATCCGAGAACTGTCCGGCAAGGGCGCCAAGGTCATCGTTTGCAGTCATTTCGACCGGCCCAAGGGCAAGGTCGTGCCGTCGATGTCGTTACGTCCGATGGCCGAGGCGTTGAGCCATGTGCTCGGGCGCCCGGTCGCGTTCGCCGAGGACTGCGTCGGTCCGGTCGCCGCGGCGGCGGTCGCAAAATGGTCAACGGCGACGTGCTGGTGCTGGAAAACACCCGATTTCATCCCGAGGAAGAAAAGAACGACGCCGGGTTCAGCGCCGCTCTGGCCGCGTTGGCCGACGTGTTCGTCAACGATGCGTTCAGTGCCGCGCACCGCGCCCATGCGAGCACAGAGGGCGTGGCGCATTTGCTCCCCGCCTACGCCGGCCGCCTGATGCAAGCCGAGTTGGAGGCACTGGACGCCGCTCTGGGTAATCCCACCCGCCCGGTCGCGGCGATCGTGGGGGGAGCCAAGGTCTCAACCAAGCTGGAGCTTTTGGGCAACCTGGTGACCAAAGTGAACGTGCTGATCATCGGCGGCGCGATGGCGAACACGTTCCTGGCGGCGCAAGGCAAAGCGGTCGGCAAATCGCTGCAAGAAGCCGAAATGCATGACATGGCGCGGTCGATCCTGACCCAGGCGGCGGCGGCGCACTGCGAGATCGTGCTGCCTTCCGATGCGGTGGTGGCCACGGAGTTCCGCGCCAACCCGCCAACCCGGACCGTAAGCGTGGACGCCGTGCCGGCGGATTGCATGATCCTCGACGTCGGTCCGGCCTCGGTCGCCGCGCTGGTCGGGCGGTTGCCGTCGTTGCGGACCCTGGTCTGGAACGGCCCGCTGGGCGCCTTCGAAACGCCGCCGTTCGACACGGCGACGATGACCTTGGCCAAAGCGGTGGCGGAGGCGACGGTCCGCGGCGCGCTGCGCAGCGTGGCCGGCGGCGGCGATACCGTATCCGCGCTGCGTCAGGCGGGCGTTATAGACAAATTGTCGTATGTATCCTCGGCCGGCGGTGCGTTCCTGGAGTGGCTTGAGGGCAAGACGTTGCCGGGTGTGGCGGCGCTGGGATAACGGTTGTCCGAAGTCGTGACCCGCGCCATCGCCAGCCTCGACCCGGTGATCTGTTACCGCCGGTGACGGGAGGGATGGCCGGCGCGGTGGCCGGCCATGACGGGATGAAACCGCGTCAACCCTTACCCGCCCTGATATACGGGCTCCAGGGGTTCGGCTGCAGCAGCCCGCTTTTGTAAACGATATCGAACTGTCCATCCGCCTGGATCTCGCCGATCATGACCGGCTTGGCCATGTGGTGGTTGGCGCCCATGACCACATCGAACCCCGACGGCGAGCGGACCTTTTGACCGATCATCGCCTTGGTGACCGACGGGACATCGGTGCTGCCGGCCTGCGTCACCGCCTGCGCCCACATGTGGAACAGGATATAGGCGGACTCCATCGGATCGTTGGTCACCGCCTTCGGATCCTTGATGTATTTCCGCCACTCTTCGATGAAGGCCGCGTTGTCGGGGCCCGGAACGGACTCGAAATAACTCCAGGCCGCCATGTGTCCGACCAACGGCCTCGTATCGATCCCCACCAGTTCTTCCTCGCCGACCGAGAACGCCACGACCGGAATATCCGTCGCCTTGATGCCCTGATTGCCCAGTTCCTTGTAGAACGGAACGTTGGCGTCACCGTTGATGGTCGAGACCACCGCCGTCTTTTTTCCCGCCGAGCCGAACTTCTTGATCCGCGACACCTCGCTCTGCCAATCGGAAAAGGCGAATGGCGTGTAGTTCTCCAGAATGTCTTCGTCCCTGACGCCTTGCGCGTTGAGGAACGCGTGCATGATTTTGTTGCTGGTGCGCGGATAGACGTAATCGGTTCCTTCCAGCACGAACCGTTTCACCGATCCGCCGTCCTTGCTCATGAGATATTTCAAGGTCGGAATGGCTTTGTTGTCGGGCACCGAGCTGCCGTAAAACACGTTGGGCGACTGTTCTTCACCCTCATACTCCAACGGATAGAACAGCAGTCCGTTCAGTTCCTCGAACACCGGCAGCACCGACTTGCGGGATACCGAGGTCCAGCAGCCGAATACCGCGGCGACATGATCCCGGCTGAGCAACTCGCGCGCCTTCTCGGCGAACAGAGGCCAGTTCGACGCCGGATCGACGACAACCGGTTCGATCTGCTTGCCGAGCAGGCCGCCCTTCGCGTTCAGATCGGCGATTTGCATGAGCATGACGTTCTTGAGGATGGTTTCGCTGATCGCCATGGTGCCGGACAGCGAGTGTAAAATCCCGACCTTGATCGTTTCGGCGGCGAGCGCCTGTCGCATCCTCGTTGGGTTTCCGAGGGTCGCGGCCAATGGGGCCGCCGCCATGATGTTCAGCCAGGAACGGCGAGAGAGCGTCATCTTTGTGCTCCTTGAAAGACCGGTTGCGGGATCCGCCGAGGCACGAAGCCGGGCTCACCAAACCTTGCCCATCCGGCTTCCGTGTCCTGAGAGCCATTGGCCGGCAATCGCGTGGGTCCAGGACCTGTGACGAGGCGCCCTGGAGAGCCGCCGTTTTCCGTCACGGCTGCTGATTTTATAGGCTGAAATAGACCTTCTGGTCGGGATGCGCCTGTTTAACGAGCGAATTTCCGTGCCAGACATTGCCCTGGGAGCCAGTCAGCGCCCAGTCACAGGGATCCAGTTGCTCGAGGGAGGCAGGATAATCCGCTGTATTTCAGGGTTCTGGCGGTGCCATGTCGAACTGGACCCATCATTGCATAATAAAATGGCGCCGATTGAGAAGGAGCCATGTCGTGCAGGTCCAGATCAGCCTGTTCCTCGATCGAACACGCGACGAACCGCTCACCACGCAGCTGGTTTGCCAATTGCGGGACGGCATTCGTCTTGGCCGGATCGCCCCGGGTTCTCGCCTGCCTTCGTCCCGTCGGCTGTCGGAGCAGCTTGGCATCGGCCGCAATACGGTGGTCCGCGCCTACGAAATGCTGGAGATCGAATGCTTCGTCGAATCCCGGCCGGCGTCGGGCATCTACGCGACCGCTCCACCCATGGACGCGCACAGGCTGGCGCGCTCCAACGGCACTTTGGCCAAACCCCTCGACAGTCCGGCAACGCGGCCACGGATCGTCACGGCGCCGCCGCCTCACCGGAGCCGCCTTTCCTTCGACTTCGCCCCTGGGCGGCCCTGTGCCGCGCTGTTTCCGTTGAAGACCTGGCGGCGGCTGTTGCAAACCTGCCTGTCACGCGGCGGCATACAGGGAATGGCGCATGCGGGAGACCTGTTCGGCCTCCTGTCCCTGCGTTCGGCGATCGCCAACCATCTCGCGGCGGCGCGCGGCATCATCGCGGAACCGGGCCAGATCGTGATCGTCAGCGGCGCGCGCGAAGCGATCGCGATCGCGACCCGTCTTCTCGTCACGCCCGGCGCGCGCGTCTGTGTCGAAGATCCGTGTTCCCGGACCGCCGCCGCGGCGTTTCTCGCGGGCGGCGCCGAACTTCACGCGGTGCCGGTGGATCGGGCCGGGCTTGTCGCGGACGACCTTCCGCCCGCGTCCGCGGCGCTGCTCCATGTGACGCCGGCGCACCAATATCCAACCGGGCACACGATGTCCCACGCCCGCCGGGAGCAGGTCGCGGCATGGGCGCGACGCCAGGGGGCGATGATCCTGGAGCACGACCAAGGCGCGGATTTCCGTTACGACGGCGGCGCGCCGCCACCCGTCGCCGCCTACGCGCCGGAGCGAACGATTCATTTCGGCGGCTTCTCCCAGTCGCTCGGCCACGGCCTGCGGCGGGGCTACATGGTGGTCCCGCCCGAGCTGGTCGATGCGGTGCGCGGCGTGAAGTCCCTGCTCAACGGCGGTTGCCCCTGGCTGGAGCAGGCGGCGGTGGCGGAGATGATCCATACCGGCGGCTACGCGACCCACGTCATGCGCATGCGCTCGGAGTACCGCGACCGGCGCGACCATCTGTTGACCGCTCTGCGCCGCGACTTCGGAGAGCCCGATGTCAGCGGTGAAAGCGCGGGACTGCATCTGTTCTGGCAACTGCCGCCGGGCGTGCCGAATGCCGCGACGGTCCAGGCACTGGCGCGGCAGGCGCGGGTCGGCGTGTATTCGCTGGAGCCGGACCGGGTTCATCATGGCGGCCCCAGCGCGCTCGCGCGGCGAGGGCTGATGCTCGGTTACGCGGCGCTGACGCCGAAGCAAATCGACCAAGGGATCGCCCGGCTGTCGGAGGCGGTCGATGATGCGCTGGATGGCCACGCCGTCGGCGTGAGCGACCTGCTGGCGCACCGGCCGTTGCCATCCGGTCCGGAGGAGCCTCGCGCCTTGACGCGCCGCGCGATCAAACCGGCTCCACGATTTCGTCAGCAACCGGCTCTCTCCCGTCCCGAGGCCCAGACGGCAGCATCCGGGCCCGAGGTGGACCGAAGGACTGGCAAACCGATGACTGTCGTAACGGGGTTGTATCATTATCCCATCAAGGGCCTGAGCCCGCAGCGGCTCGCGACGGTGCGGGTCGCCGCCGGACGACCGTTTCCGTTCGACCGCGTCTTCGCGCTCGCCCGCCCAGGGATGCCGGTGACGGCGGAGGATCCGAAATGGGGGAAGAAGGGCTTGTTCATCATGCTGATGTTGAACGAGGCGCTCGCCAGCGTGCGAACGCGGCTTGACCCGGACACGCTGGAACTGACGATCCGGGATGGAACGACGCCGCTGCTGTCGGCCAACCTCGGGGATCCCGCCAGCCACCAAAAGGTGGAGGCCTTCTTTCACGCGCTGGCGCCGGCTTTGCGTTCTCCGCCGGTTCTGGTGCGCGCGCGTGACGGCCACTTCATGGACAAACCGGACGACGTGATATCGCTGGTCAATCTGGCGACCGTTCGCGCCCTGGAACAGCAATGGGGATGCACGATCGATCCGCTGCGGTTTCGCGCCAACATCTACATCGATGGCGCGCCGCCCTGGCGGGAGTTCGATTGGGTGGGCTCCGACATTCGGGTGGGAGACGCGGTCTTTCGGGTCGACAGGCGCAACGGACGATGCGGTGCCACCAATGTCGATCCGGCCACCGGGCTGCGCGATCTCGATATTCCGGGGTCCCTGCGCAAGACGTTCGGCCACAAGGATCTTGGCGTGTATCTGGTCGCGCGGTCGGATGCCACGATCGCGGTGGGCGACGCTCTGGCGCACGAATTCGGCCCGATCCCGCGCGCGCCGAAAGCGCCCGTCAGGCCGCCGGCGATGGGCCGCGGCGCGTTCATCTGCCGGGGATGCTATTTCGTGTACAGCGAGGCCGACGGTTTGCCGCTCGCGGACGTTCCCGCCGGCACCCGGTTCACGGACCTGCCGGGAAGCTGGCAATGCCCGGACTGCGGTACCGACAAAACCGCGTTCCGGCCGCATCTGGCGGTTGCCTGATTGCCTGGCCGGGGTCCCGACCCCGGATCGGCCCCCGGATCGGCCCCCGGATCGGCCCCACCGGCCGCGCGCTCTCCGGCCTCAATCCGCGGCGACGTCCACGTCCCGCTTGCGCACATACGCCGCCAGGGCCGCCAGCGCGGCCGGAGTCATGCCCTGGATCCGCGTCGCCGCGCCAAGCGAGGCCGGCCGGACAGCGGCCAACTTGTCCCGAATTTCAGCGGACAATCCGCCGACCCGTTCGAACGGGATGCCGTCCAGCGACACTGCCTCCTCCCGCGAGAAGCCACGGATCTCAGCCTGTTGGCGGTGCAAATAGCCGCCGTAGACCGCTTCGGCCCGCATCTGCGCCACGGCTCTCGGGTCCGCTTCCAGCAGAAATGGAAACGCTCGTGTCAGGCCGTCCCATGGGACCCCGTCGTAGCCCGACAGTTCGATCACGTCCCGCCACCGCCCGTCGTCGCGAACCGTCACACCCATCCGCGCCAGCGCCGCCGGGGTACCGCCGACCGATTTCGCCCGCGCCGTCAACGCCGCGACCGACGTCTGATGCGCTCGGAACGCCGCCTCGCGTTCCTGGCCGACGCAGCCCCAGGCGATGCCCTTCCCGGTCAGCCGAAGGTCGGCATTGTCGGCCCGCAGCGACAGCCGGAACTCCGCGCGCGACGTGAACATCCGGTACGGTTCGCTGACGCCGTGCAGGGTGAGATCGTCCACCAGCACACCGATATAGGCCTCGGACCGTGACAGCGTCGCCTCACCGGCGCCACCCGCCAACCGCGCCGCGTTGACGCCGGCAAGCAAACCTTGCGCCGCCGCTTCCTCGTATCCCGTGGTGCCGTTGATCTGGCCGGCGAGGAACAGGCCCGGCAGCGCCCGCAACGCCAGGCCCGGCGACAGAGCGACCGGATCGACGTAGTCGTACTCCACCGCGTATCCCGGCCTGATGATCCGCGCGTGCTCAAGGCCAGGAATGGTGGCGACGAGGCTGCGTTGGACGTCCTCGGGCAGCGAGGTGGAGATGCCGTTCGGGTAAACCGTCGGATCGTCGAGGCCCTCCGGCTCCAGGAAGATATTGTGGCGATCGCGGGCGGCGAAGCGCTTCACCTTGTCCTCGATCGAGGGGCAGTAACGCGGCCCGACGCCGCTGATGTTGCCGACATGGATCGCGGAGCGGTGCAGGTTCTCGCGGATGATCGCGTGGGTCGCCGGCGTGGTCGAGGTGACGCGGCACGCCAGTTGCGGCGACGGAATGCGGGTGGTGAGGGGGGAGAACGGCTCCGGCGCGGCGTCGCCCGGATCCTCCGCCAATCCGTGCCAGTCGATCGTCGCTCGATCCAGCCGCGGCGGCGTGCCGGTTTTCAGGCGGCCCATCG
The DNA here is from genome assembly GCA_963719675.1 of uncultured Alphaproteobacteria bacterium. Lineage (GTDB taxonomy): Bacteria > Pseudomonadota > Alphaproteobacteria > Acetobacterales > Acetobacteraceae > Rhodopila. The sequence goes on from CAVRDN010000004.1 coordinate 89,089, forward strand.
GCAGGGCCAACCGCTCCAGCGTGCGGGCGAGCCCGATCGCGGGGGCCTCCCCACGCGGCCGGCCGGCGCGCTCCAGTCACCGATGTGGATGACGCCGCGCAGGAACGTGCCGGTGGTCAGCACCGCCGCGCCGCACCCGACCCGCGTTCCGTCCGCGCAGATCACCGCGGCGAGCCGGCCGTCCGGCCCGATCTCCAGATCCTCCACCGGGGCCGCGCGCAAGGTCAGGCCGGCCGTGGCATCCAAGGCCGCCCGCATGGCCCGGCGATATAGTGTGCGGTCCGCCTGCGCGCGCGGGCCGCGCACCGCCGGTCCCTTGCTGCGATTGAGCAGCTTGAAGTGAATGCCGGCCGCGTCCGCCACGCGGCCCATCAGGCCATCGAGGGCATCCACCTCGCGCACGAGGTGGCCTTTGCCGATCCCGCCGATCGACGGGTTGCACGACATTTCGCCGAGCGTTTCGAGCTTGTGGGTCAGCAACAGCGTCCGCGCGCCCATCCGGGCGGCGGCCGCGGCGGCTTCGCATCCGGCGTGCCCGCCGCCGACGACGATGACGTCGAAGTGATCCGAATTCTGGCGCATCGGCATGTCATGTGAGGGGACGCCGGTCGGAGTCAATCGCTACCGCCCGCCTGGTCAGGTCGCGCCCGCTGGGTCACGCCCCCTGGGTCGCACCCCGCTGGGTCACGCCAGAGGGCGAAGCGCCCGGCGCGCTACATCTGCGCGACGGAGGACAAGGTAAACGTGTCGCCCTTCGGGTTTTCGCCAATGCGCAGCGTATGGTCGTCGGTGAAATGATAAGGCGGCACCGGCAGGTTGTACGGCGCCGGCACGCCCGACCAAACCCGCCCGGCGAGATCGTATTTCGAGCCGTGACACGGACAGAAATAGCCGCCCGGCCAGTTGGGCGCCGGGCTCGTGGGATCGGGTTTCGGCATATAGGACGGAAGGCAGCCCAGATGCGTGCAGATCGCGACGAGAACCGCGTATTCGGGCCGGATCGATCGATGCCAGTTTTTGGCGTAGGCAGGCTGTTGCGGTGCGGTACTGTTGGGGTCGCTCAACCGCTTTAACAGATCCTGACTCTGTAGCACTTTCAACGCCGGCGCCGGCCGGTTGACGATGGCGATCGGATTGCCGCGCCACCGCACGATGATCTGCTGGCCCGGCGCGACCTTGCGGAGGTCGATGTCCATTGGCGCGCCGGCCGCGACCACGTCGGCGGCGGGATTCATCGAAATCGATCAACGACCACGCGATCCCGGCGCCCAGAATTCCGGCGCCGGCGAGAGGGATGAGCGTCAGCAGATCCCGTCTCGTCGGCGCCGGACCGCGCGCGTCGGACTCGAGGAACGGATCGGGATTCGCCACGAGAACATCAGGAACGGCGTCCGCCATACGAAACTCCTCGCCAGAAGGAGAGCGCTCGAAACCGGCGCGTCCCACCGGGCGCGCGCCGCCTCCGCGGCCTGCCTTCACGTCGGCCTGCCTTCACGTCGGCCTGCCTTCACGTCGGCCTGCCTTCACGTCGGAGGGAGCGGCGAGGCACGCGTGCCGCACCTCGCCGCTCCGTCAACGAAAGATCCGGTCTCCGTCGTCAACCTTGCAGGTTCAGCTTGGAGCGTGTCTGCTGATCGAGTTGACCGGTCACCGGCAGACCGTTCTTCTGCTGATACTGCTTCAGCGCGAACTCCGTCGCCGGTCCCCAGACGCCGTCGCTGTTGAGCTTCTCGCCCTGGCTGTTCAGCGCCTGCTGCAGTTGCATGATGGTCTTTTGCGACAGGTTCGTCGACGCGTTCGACTGGTCGTTATTCGAGGCCTGCGTATTGTTCATTGGCTGCGCCTGATTGTTCATCGGCTGCGCCTTATTTGCCTGAGAACTCGTCGCCGGCATGGGTGCCTGCGCCGCGCCGGTTGTCGCCGCCATCGCCGGCGTGATCAGTCCGGCCGCCGCGATCAGTCCCAGTCCCGCGAGCATGTTCGTGCTGAATTTCATCATTGACCTCCATGTGATTTAGGTGTTTTCAAGTCCACCGCCATATCAACGAACGGATGCGATGTTGCTTCGCGTGTCCTCGCCATGACGCATCCGGTAAATGGTGTCGTTACAATTACCGATGCATGGCCGTCAGGTGAAATTACCGGCACGGCGGCGCGCCGCCCACAAATAAACAGTCGGAAAACGGCGGAACCGACCTGGCCGCTCGCCGGTTCCACTTTCCATCAAAGTAATCGCACGCAAAGCTATTTCCGGTGCGTATTCACCCCGCGCTCATCCCGGCCACGAAACGCCGCAGTCCCGGCTGGCGCCGTGCTTCCAACCGGGCCGCGCGCAGGATCCAGGTTACCTCATCGACCGCGCGATCCAATTGATCGTTCACAATCGCGTAGTCGAATTCCTCCCAATGGGATATTTCCTCCCGCGCGGTTCGCATCCGGCGATCGAGCTCCGCCGGATGCTCGCCACCGCGCGCCCGCAACCGCAATTCCAGAACGTCCAGACCGGGCGGCAGGATGAACACGCCAACAACGTCGCCGGGCAGCCGGTCGCGCAATTGCCGGAAGCCCTGCCAGTCGATGTCGAACACCATGTCCTCACCCGCCGCCAGCGCCGCCTCGACCGGCGCGCGCGGTGTGCCGTAGCCGTGATGACCGCGCAACACCCGCGCCCACTCCAACAGTTCGCCGTTTCGTTCCGCGGTCGAAAATTCGTCCTCGGTGATGAAATGATAGTGCACGCCGTCCACTTCATCCGGCCGCGGCGGCCGCGTCGTCACGCTGACGGAACGGTGCAAGCGCCGGTTCGCGCGCCAGCAACGCCTCGGTGATCGTGCCCTTGCCGCCGCCCGATGGCGCGCACAGCACGAGGCACACACCGCGGCGCGCGATCTCCGTCATTCGATGTTCTGCACCTGCTCGCGCAGTTGCTCGATCGTGGCCTTCATTTTCAGGCCGGTGTTGGTCAATGCCACCGAAGCCGACTTGCTGCACAGCGTGTTGGCCTCGCGATTGAACTCCTGCACCAGGAAGTCGAACCGGCGTCCGATATTCGTGGCTTCCTCCATCAGCGCCCGCGCGGCGCCGATGTGCGCGGCGAGCCGATCCAGTTCCTCCCGCACATCCGATCGCGCCGCCAGCAGCGCCACCTCCTGCGCGATCCGCTCCTCGGGCAACGAGGGCGACTCGCGCAACAACGAGCGCAACGTCTCCATCACGCGCGCCTGGTGCGCGGCGGGTTGATCGGCGGCTTCGGCCTCGGCCTGATCGCGCAGGCGGGCGATTTCATCCAACTGGCCCGACAGCACCGCGGCCAAACGCGCACCCTCGGCCGCGCGCGCCGCCACCAGCCCGTCCAAAGCTTCCGCGAAGCCGGCCTGTACGGCGGCGGACGCGGTCTCCCGTTCCTGCATCGGATCGACCGGGGCCTGCCGCATCACGCCCGGCATCGTCAGCAACGCCTCGGCCCGCGGCACCGGGCTGCCCTTGATCCGGCGATGCAGCTCCAGTGCGAGAGTCATGACATTCGCCAGCGCCGCCTCATCGATGGTCGCGCGCGTTTCCATGTCGCGCCGCACGGTCAGATTGGCGTTGACGTTGCCGCGTTTCAGCACTTTGCCGACCATCTCGCGATAGCCGGGCTCCAGCGTGTCCCATCCGGTCGGCAGGCGGAATCGCAACTCCAGCCCGCGACCGTTGACGGCGCGGAGTTCCCAGGCCCATGTCAGTGTCTCAACGGTGCCCTCGGTGCGGGCGAATCCGGTCATGGAGGCGAGTGAATACGGCATGCGGGCCGTTCTATCAGGCACACGGCGGACCGCCAAGTCCCCCGAACTCGGAGATGGTTCACCTGCCGTCCGGCGCGGCCAGGGTGCAGTGGCGGCGCAACGCCCGCGCGCGCCGGGTCAGCCTGCGCATCGACCCCAGCGACGGCGCCATCGTCGTGACGCTGCCGCCCCGCGCAAGCCGGCGCGCGGGCATGGCGCTGCTCATGGGCCACGTGGACTGGGTCTCCCAACGCATCGCGGCGCTACCGGCGGCGGTGACGCTGGCGGACGGCGCCGAGGTGCCGATCGGCGGGATCCCGCACCGGATCCGCCACCACCCCGAACGCCGCGGCGGCGCCTGGCTCGAAGCCGGGGAATTGCACGTCACCGGGCAGCCCGAATTCCTCCCCCGGCGCACGATCGACTTCCTGCGCGCCGAGGCGGGGCGGCGGTTGTCGGCGCTGGTGCGCGTCAAAGCGGCGCAGGCGGGGCTGATCCCCGCGCGGATCACGATCAAGGACACCACCAGCCGCTGGGGCAGTTGCGCGCCGGATGGAGCCCTGGCGTTCAGTTGGCGTCTGGTGATGGCGCCCGACTTCGTGCAGGACTACGTCACCGCGCATGAGGTCGCGCATCTGCGCCACATGAACCACGGACCGGCATTCTGGCATCTGGTTTCGTCGCTGACGGCGCATACGCCGCGCGCGATGACCTGGCTGCGCAGCGAGGGACCGCGACTGCTGCGGGTGGGATAAGTTCCGGCAACCGCGAGCGGACCGATGACGATCGACGCCAACGCCATTAACCGCATTCCCTGGTGGTCCTGGGCTGTTCCTCTCGCGGCCTGCCTGTTGTTGGCCGCGAAATTCGCTCATCTCGTGCCGGCCGCGGCGGTGGCGGTGCTGATCCCCGCCGCGCTGCTTCTGCTGGCCGCCGTGTTCGCCGCCGTGCATCACGCCGAGATCGTCGCGCTGCGGGTGGGTGAACCGTTCGGCTCGATCGTGCTCGCCGTCGCCGTCACGATCATCGAGGTCGCGTTGATCGTTTCGATGATGCTGGCCGCCGCGAATGGCGGTGGCGCGCTGGCGCGGGACACCGTGTTCGCCGCGGTGATGCTGGTGCTGAACGGTGTCGTCGGATTGTGTCTGGTGCTCGGCGGCGCGCGGCATGGCGAGCAGAGCTTCCAGGAACATGGCGCCGCGGCGGCGCTGAGCGTGCTCGGGACGCTCGCGGCGATCACGATGATCCTGCCGAACTACACGAAGACGGTGCTCGGGCCGTTTTATTCGGCCGCGCAATTGTTGTTCGTCGGCATCGTGTCGCTGCTGCTGTACGCCGTGTTTTTGTTCGTGCAGACGATCCGGCACCGGGATTATTTCATTGCCGAGGGCGCCGATCACCACGGCATTCGCCCGTCCGGTCGCACCACGGCGGCGAGTGTCGTCCTGTTGATCGTGGCCCTGGCCGCGGTGGTGCTGCTGGCGAAAACGCTGTCGCCGACTTTGGAGGCTGGCGTTGCCGCGGCGGGATTGCCGGCCACCTTCGTCGGCGTGGTGATCGCGGCCCTCGTGCTGTTGCCCGAGGGGATGGCGGCGATCGCCGCCGCGCGCGCAAACCGGTTGCAGACAAGTTTGAACCTCGCGCTGGGCTCCGCGCTGGCGAGTATCGGACTGACAATTCCGGCGGTCGCCGTGCTGTCGCTGTATTTAGGCCAGCCGTTGACCCTGGGTCTCGGACCCGAGGAGATGGTGCTGCTGATCCTGACGTTGTTCATCAGCACGGTGACGCTCGCGACGGGCCGCACCACCATCCTGCAAGGCGCGGTGCACCTGGTGATCTTCGGCGTGTTCTTGTTTCTCTCGGCCTTCCCCTGAGTCAGACAGCCTCCCCCGCGCACCAGCCGCTGGCCCAGGCCCATTGGAAGTTGTATCCGCCGAGCCATCCGGTGACATCGACCGCTTCGCCGATGGCGAACAACCCAGGGACATTGGCGGCCCGCATGGATTTGGAGGACAGGTCGCGGGTGTCGATCCCGCCGGCGGTGACCTCGGCCTTGGCGAACCCCTCGGTGCCGGTCGGCGTGATGGCCCACGCCTGAAGCCGCCGCGCGAGGTCGCGCAGCACGCGATCCGGCATATCCGCCAACCGCATGCCGTCGTGGTCCGCCGCCAGCGCGTGCGCCAGGCGCTGCGGCAAAGGCTCGGCCAGCACGGTGCGGAGTTCCGCTTTCGGGCGCGCGCGCTTGCGGTCGAGCAGAAACGCCGCCGCGTCCATGTCCGGCAGCAAATTCAGCAGGATCGGCCCGTCGCGCCAATATGACGATATTTGCAAGATCGCCGGGCCGGACAGGCCGCGGTGGGTGAACAGGCTCGCCTCGCGGAACCGTTGGCGGCCGTAGGTCACTTCGGTGTCCAGGGAAACGCCGGCGAGCGGGCGCATCAACGCGAGCAGCGGGTCGTCGAACGTGAGCGGCACCAGTCCCGGCCGCGTTGGCGTCACACGCAAACCAAACCGGCGCGCGGCATCGTACGCGAAGCCCGTGGCGCCAAGTTTGGGGATCGATAATCCACCGGTGGCGAGGACCAGAGCGCGCGCGGCGAACGCACCGTGATCGGTCTCGATATGGAACAGGTCCCCCTTGCTCAGGCCGGTCACCCGGTGCGCGAGGCGCAGGTCAACTCCGGCCGCCGCGGCTTCTTCCAGCAGCATGGCGACGATGCCACGCGCCGAGCCGTCGCAGAACAACTGGCCGAGGGTTTTCTCATGGAACGCGATGCCATGGCGCCGCACCAGCGCGATGAAATGCTCGGGGGTGTAACGATCCAACGCGGAGCGGGCGAAATGCGGATTGTCGGACAGGAAGCGCTCGGGCGCGGTGGCGGTGTTGGTGAAATTGCAGCGGCCGCCGCCGGAGATCAGAATTTTGGCGCCGGGCTCCGCGGCGTGGTCGAGCAGCAGCACGCGACGGCCTCTCCGGCCCGCGGCGATGGCGCACATCAGGCCGGCGGCGCCCGCGCCGATAATGACGACGTCGGTCTCAACTCTGTTCATGTCCGCCTCATACGCTGCTCTCCGCGAAAAAGAACGGGCGCCGCTCTCCGCGAGAAAGAACCGGGCCGGGCTCAACTCTTCCCCCGCCCCGATTTCCCTGCCACCTTTCGCACCCGCACAACCTCTTCGGGTGACACCACATGGACCCCACGATCGCTGCCCTCGCCAAAGCCGCTGGCCTGGACAAGGCCCTCGCCGAATTTCCCGACGACATCGAAGCCGCCGCCGCGCAGGCCCTGGGTCACGCGGAGGCGGTGACCTATCCGACCGATCCCGCGGCCGAGCCGTGGCCGCCCATGCGCGCGGAGACCACGCTGTGACCGGCGCGCCGCACTGGCTCTCCGCCTCCGACATCGCGAAGGCGTACGCCGACCGCACCTTGTCGCCCGTCGAACTCACCCAGGCGTTGCTGCAACGTATCGAGCAACTCCAGCCGCGGCTGCACGCGTTCATTCATCTCGACGCCGAGGCCGCGATGGACGCCGCGCGGACGGCCGAGGCCGAACTGCGCGCCGGCCGCGTCAGAGGTCCGCTGCACGGCATTCCCGTCGGCATCAAGGACATCATCGACGTCGCCGGTCTGCCGACCACCGGCCACTCGAAAATCCTTGTCGGCAACATCGCCAAACAGGACGCCTTCTGTGTCAGCCTGCTGCGCGAGGCCGGCGCGATCGTCATGGGCAAGCTCAGCACGCACGAGTTCGCCATCGGCGGGCCGAGCTTCGACCTGCCGTTCCCGCCGGCGCGCAATCCGTGGAACCGCGGCATCATCCCGGCGGCTCGTCCTCCGGCTCCGGCGCGGGCGTCGCCTCCGGCATGTTCCCCCTCGCGCTGGGCACCGACACCGGCGGCTCGGTGCGCAATCCCGCGAGCGTCTGCGGCATCGTCGGCCTCAAGCCGACCTACGGCCTGGTCAGCCGGCGCGGCGTGTTTCCGTTGGCCTTCACGCTGGACCATGTCGGCCCGATGACCCGCACCGTCGCCGACAACGCGTTGCTGCTGGAAGCGCTCGCCGCGCACGATCCGCTCGACCCGGGCAGCGCCCAGACCAACGCGCGGCCACTTCAGCGCGACGCTCGACCGCGGCGTGGCCGGGCTGCGTGTCGGCTTCGTGCGTCATTTTCATGAAACGGATATGCCGGCGCATCCGGATGTCACCGCCGCGCTGGAAGATGTCGAGCGCATCCTGGAAGCCGAGGGCGCCATCGTCAAAACCGTCACGCTGCCGAAATTGAGCGAATTCGCCGGCATCAATCGCGTGATCCTGTGTTCCGAGGCGTGGTCCATCCACGCGAAATGGCTCCGCGAGCGGCCTGGAGACTATGGCGCTCTGGCCCGACGCCGTCTGTTGCCCGGCGCGTTCATGACCGCCGGCGATTATGTCGGCGCGCAACGCCGCCGCGCCGAACTGATCGCCGCCGTCAACGATAAACTGCGCGATTACGACGTGCTGATGTGCGCCAGCTCGATGGACCCGGCCAGCGAGATCGACGATGCCGCCGAAACCGCGCGCACTTATCCAAGACAGGCACGGGCGCCGTTCAACGTCACCGGCCATCCCGCGCTGGCGATGATGTCGGGCCTGTCCGGCAACGGGCTCCGGTCTCGGTGCAATTCGTCGGCCGTTATTTCGATGACGCGACGGTGTTGCGCGTCGCCGCGGCGTACGAAAAGGCGACCGGGTGGTACAAGAAGCATCCGCCGATCTGACGCGCCGATGATGTCGTTCCAGGCGCGACCTCGAGGGCTCGCGCCGGAACGAAACCGCGATCCTGTCCGACGGGCCGATCCGACGGGCCGATCCGACGGGCCGATCCGACGGGCCGATCCCACGGGCCGATGCGATCGCGGTGATGGATGCAACGTGAGCGGAAACCGCTCATCTTCTCGCCGTGGACAGCATCCGGGAGGACACAACGATGGCGAATATCACGGTCGCGATCATCGGAGCCGGCATCGGAGGGGTTTATCTGGCCGCCGAGCTCGGCACGCTCGGCTGCCGATTGCGTCTGACCGATCGCGATGACAGCCGGCTTGGCGAAATCCGCGCGCGCGGCGGCCTCGACGTCGAGCCGGGCGGCTTTGTTCCGATCGAGCACGTAACGACCGACCTCGCCGTCGCCGTCGCGGGCGCCGAGGTGATCGCGGTCTGCACCGGCGGCACGTTTCAGGAAGGCGTCGCCCGTGACATCGCGCCGCTGTCGCGCGACGGCCAGACGATCCTGCTGATCCAGGGCAACACCGGCGGCGCGCTGGTGTTTCGTCGTGCTCTTGGCCGCGGCGGGTTGCCGGGCCGCGGTCGATGTCGCGGAGATGGATAACTATCCGTATTCGTGCTGGCGGCCCACTCCGACGACGATCCGGCCCATCGTGCGCAAAAAGTTTTTGCAGATCGCGGCGTTTCCCGGCAACCGCATCGATCCTGTCTTCGCGCGCCTCGCACCGTTGTTCCCGTACGCGGTGGCGGCACCGACCGTGATCTCGACCGGCTTCACCAATGCCAACGCCATGCTGCACGTCGCGAACTGCGTCGCCAATGCCGGCAAGATCGACCGCGGCGAGGCCTATAAGTTCTACGCGGAAGGCGTGACCCCGTCGGTGGCGCGGCTCTACGGCGCGATCAACGCCGAACGCGTCGCGGTCGCCGCCGCGCTCGGCGCCGACGTGCCGGGTCTGGAGGACTGGTTCGCCCGCACTTACGGCGTGCGTGGCGCGACATTGCCGGAAACCTGCCAGCTTCTGACGACCAACAGCGACGGCCCGTACCAGGCGACCGGCACGCCGCGCGCCTGGAACCATAAATATATCGCCGAGGATGTGCCGGTCGGCCTGATGCCGATGCGCGCGCTGGGTCAGGCCGCGGCGTGCCGACGCCGCGCATCGACGCCGTGATCAAACTCGCGCAGACCCTGGCCGGCGACGATTTCGCGGGCTCCGAGCGGAGCCTCGAACGCATGGGACTCGCGGGACTGGACGCGGCGGGGATTCGGCGCGTCGTTACGGAGGGGTTCCGGTAGTTTTTTATTACGGCCGCACAACCGAAGTCGTTTCGGGGACACGGCGAACACCGCGTGAGGCAGAACCCGTGCCGGCGGCATGTGTCCGCATGAGACGAAGCCGGCACACCAATTCCGGGCTCGCGTTTCGGGCGCGAGAACGCGCCCGCGTGACGCGGCCTGCCCAGAGTTCTACGCTCCGGACCAACGAACACGAGGAAACCCGAAGATGACCGCTACGACTGGCTTCGAGACCCCCGGGTTGCGATCGGGGCGGCCCGGCCGGCGGGACGTTCTGGGCGCGGCCCTCGCGGTCGTCGCGTCATCCAGCTTCGATCCGGTGCGTGCCGCGGCGGCGAGCGGTTTCGATTGGCGGCAATGCGCCGGCCAGCATCTGGAAGTGGTCTGGCAGCGCTCCGCCGACGTCGAGCATCTGCAGAGCCACGTCGCCGAGTTCCGCGACCTGACCGGTATCGACGTCGCCGTGGACGTCGCGCCCGAGCAGCAGTTTCGCCAGAAGCTGGTCATCGAATTCAGCTCCGGGAAGCCGAGTTTCGACATCTGCTATCTCGCCTACACATCGCAAAAGCGTTTGTTCGGCAAGGGCAAGTGGCTGTTGGATCTGCGGCCTTTGATGGCCGATCCGACGATCACCGCGGCGGATTTCGATTGGGCCGATTTTCCGGCGCCCTCGGTCGCGGCGGCGACCCAGGCGGATGGCCGGATCGATACGCTGCCGATCACCTTCGGCTACAACATCCTGATGTGGAACAAGGCGATGTTCCGCGCCAAAGGCCTGTCCTGTCCAACCGATTTTCCGTCTCTGCTGGCCGCCGCGAAAGCCTTGCACGACCCGAAGAACGGCATCAGCGGCTTTGTCGGCCGCGGCATGAAGAACGCCAATACGCCGATGTGGACCGGCTTTCTGATGGGATACAACGTCGATCCGATCGGACCGGCCGGTGAGTTGTTCACGGATGGCGCGGCCTCGGTCGCCGCCGCGGCGCTGTATCAATCGCTGGATCGTGATTACGGGCCGCCCGGCGTGGTCGGCTACAACTGGTACGAGTGCCAGTCGAATTTCATGCTGGGACGCGCGGCGACCTATCTGGATACATCGACGATCGGCACCAAGGTTTACGATCCCTCGGTATCGCGGATCGCCAACGACGTCGGCTTCGCGGTGTTTCCCGCCGGGCCCGCGATCCGGCGCGTGCCGACGTTTGGCGACGGGCTCGGCATCGTGCCCGGCAGCCAACGCAGGACCGCGGCATGGCTGTTTCTGCAATGGGCGACGGGAAAATCCATGCAGGCGCGGCAGTTCATCGCCGGCGCGGGAGCCCCGGCGCGCACCTCCGCCTATGCCGCCGCGAAGGCCATCCCGGCGCGGGGCCCGGCGGAAACGGAGTGGCTGGACGCCGTGATCGCCTCCCGCGATATCGCGTATCCCGCTTTGCCGGATATCGTCGCGGTCAACGAGTTCCGTGACGTGTATGGCGCGGCGCTGTCGAACATGCTCGGCGGCGCCGATCCGGAGGCGGAACTGAAACGCGCCACCGCCGTCTTCAAAACGGTCTACGAACGAACCGAGAAGGGCTGAACGCAGTCCACTCTCGACATGACCGACCAGGCCACGCGCACCACCAGGCTTTTGCTCACGACGCGGTTTGTCCGCAGCATCGGGCAGGGCGCGCTCGCGGTGGATCTCACGCTATACCTGCGGGCGCTGCACTGGTCTCCGGTCGGCATCAGCTTCGTCCTCAGCGCGGCGCTGCTGGTGGGCGTGGCCCTGACCTTGCTCGCCGGGCCGCTCAGCGACCGTCATGGCCGGCGGCGCTTTCTGTTCGGCTACGAGGCGGCCCAATGTGCCGCCGGGCTCGCGGCGGCGCTCACGGCGCAACCGCTGATCCTCGCCGCGGCGGCGATGGTTGGAGGCTTCGGCCGCGGCGGCAATGGCTCGGCTGGTCCGTTCGCGCCGATCGAGCAGGCGTGGTTGGCGCAAGCGGTCAGGCCGGAGCGTCGCGGCCCGGTTTATAGTTGGAACGCGGCGCTTGGGTTTCTGGGGAACGCCGCCGGCGCGATGTTCGCCGCGCTGCCGTCTCGGCTGGACGCCATCCTGCCCGGCGCGCTCGCCTACCGGCCGCTGTTTCTGCTGTCGGCGGTCGGTTCCTTGCTGTGCTGCACGCTCATTCTACGGACGCCGGATCGCGAAACGTCGCCAACCGGTGTGGCCGCGGAGCCCGAGCCCGCATCGCCGGACATCGAACGCCGGGAAAATCGCCTGGTGCTCCGCCTGATGATCGCGAACGTGCTGAACGGGGCCGGTGTCGGCGCCACGGGACCGCTGATCGCCTACTGGTTCGCCGTGCGTTTCGGCGAAGGGCCGGCTCAGATCGGCCCGTTGATGGCGGCCGGTTTTCTGATGGCCGCGATCGCATCGGTCGCGGCGGGATTGCTCTCGCGTTGGCTCGGCATCGTGCGGGCGGTGGTGGCGATGCGGCTGGTCGGCCTGGCGTTGCTGATCGCGCTGCCGTTCGCGCCGACATTCGGTCTCGCGGCGGTGATATTCGCGCTGCGTGGGATGTTCAATCGCGGCACCACCGGCGCCCGCGGCGCGCTGAGCGTCAGCATCGTACGGGCCCGCCGGCGCGGCTTCGCGGCCAGCATGGCGAATGTGTCGATGCAGGTGCCGCGGTCGGTCAGCCCGATGTTGACGGGTTTCCTGTTCGCGGCCGGCGATCTGGCTTTGCCGTTCTTCATCGGCGCGGTGTTTCAGGGCGCTTATCTCGCGATGTACTACTGGAGCTTCGGGCAATTCGATCAGCCGCGCTCCGGCGGCGACGCCTGAGGCGAGGCGTCATCCGCGCAAATGGCAGGCCACCCAATGGCCTGGCCGGGATTCGCGCAACGGCGGTTTCTCGGTCGCGCACAACGGCAATTCCCGGATCGGGCAGCGCGTATGAAAATGGCAGCCGGACGGTGGCCGTATCGGATTGGGAACGTCGCCCTGCAGCCGGATGCGCTGCCGTTTCGCGGTCGGATCCGGGATCGGTACCGCCGACAGCAGCGCCTCGGTGTACGGATGCAACGGCGTCGCGTACAGTTCGTTGGCCGGCGCGATCTCGACGATACGGCCGAGATACATCACCGCGACGCGGTTGCTGATATGCTCGACGACCGACAGATCGTGCGCGATGAACAGGTAGGTCAGTCCGAATTCGCCCTGCAAATCCTCCAGCAGATTGATGACCTGCGCCTGGATCGACACATCGAGCGCGGAGACCGGCTCATCGCACACGATCAACTTCGGCGACACCGCCAGGGCGCGCGCGATTCCGATGCGTTGCCGTTGTCCGCCCGAGAACTCGTGCGGATAGCGCCGCATATGATCCGGATTCAACCCCACCGTCTCCAGCAGCTGGGCTACCCGATCCTGATACGCCCGACGGTTGCCGGCCAGATGATGAATGGTCAGCGCCTCGCCGATAATCGCGCCCACGGTCATGCGCGGGTTGAGCGACGCGTACGGATCCTGAAAAATAATCTGGATGTCGCGGCGCAGCGCGGTCAGCGTCCGATGATCGAATTCGGTGACGTTACGACCTTCAAACCAGATCTCTCCCGATGTCGGTTCGATCAATCGGAGAATGCAACGGCCGGTGGTGGACTTGCCGCAGCCCGATTCGCCGACCAGGCCGAGAGTCTCGCCGGCGAAAAGTTCAAAGCTGACGTTGTCGACCGCGTGTACCCGATCGATCTCGCGGCCCAGTACGCCACCCTTGATGGAGAAGTTCTTCACCAGGTCGTTGACGCGTAGCAGTGGCTCGCTCATCGCGCGGTTGTCCCCAAACTCAATACAGAATGCAGGCGACCTTGTGATCGCTTTCGACCGCGCGGAGTTCCGGCACCGCTTCGGTGCAGGCCGGTGTCGCGAATTTGCAGCGCGGCGCGAAGCGGCATCCCGGCGGCGGAGCGATCAGGCTGGGCACCATGCCGGCGATCGCTTCCAGGCGTTCCTTCTTGCCGACACTCGTGTCGATCCGCGGGATCGAGCGGATCAGCCCTTGCGTGTAAGGATGCAGCGGTTGCGCGAACAGCCGCTCGACGGACGCTTCCTCGACCACGCGGCCGGCATACATGACCACCACCCGCTGCGTCGTTTCGGCGACGACGCCCATGGCGTGCGTGATCAGCATGATCGCCATGCCGAACCGCGACTTCATCTCCGTCAGCAGGTCGAGAATCTGGGCCTGGATGGTGACATCCAGCGCCGTGGTCGGCTCATCCGCGATCAGCAATTTCGGATTGCAGGACAGCGCCATCGCGATCATCACGCGCTGCCGCATGCCGCCGGAGAACTGGTGCGGATAATCGCGCACGCGGCGTTCCGGTGTCGGAATGTTCACCAGACGCAGCATTTCGACGGTGCGGTCCATCGCGTCGCGGCGGTTCATCCCCTCATGCAGCCGAATCACCTCGGCGATCTGATCGCCCACGGTGTAGACCGGATTGAGCGAGGTCATCGGCTCCTGGAAGATGATGGCGATTTCCTTGCTGCGGATCTGCCGCATTTCATTGGCGCCGAGCGGGACCAGATCGCGGCCCTGCCACAGGATGCTTCCGGCGGCGATCCGGCCGGGCGGCATCTGGATCAGTTTGAGCACCGTCATCGCCGTGACGGTCTTGCCGCAACCGGACTCGCCGACAACGCCCAGCGTCTCACCGCGATCGATGGTGAGGTCAACGCCATCGACGGCGCGCACGATGCCGTCATCGGTGTCGAAGTGGGTTTTCAGCCCGCGGATTTCGAGCAAACGCTCAGGAGTCATCACAGAATCCGGCGCGGGTCGAGCGCGTCGCGCAATCCGTCGCCGATGAAGTTGATGGTGAGCACGGCGAGGAAGATCGCGCCGCCGGCGAACAAGGCCCAATGCGGGGCGACGTCGAGATTGTCTTTGGCATCATAAAGGATCCGGCCCCAGGTCGGGATGTCCGCCGGAAAGCCGAGACCGAGGAACGACAAGGTCGACTCCGCGATAATCGCCGCCGCCACGTCGATCGTGCCGGCGACGATCACCGGCCCGAGGGCGTTCGGCAGGATGTGCCGCACCACCACGCGGAATGTCGAGGCGCCCAGTGCGCGCGCCGCCTCCACGAACTCTTTCTCGCGCAGGGCGAAGAATTGCGCGCGCACCAGGCGGGCGACGGTCATCCACCGGAACGCTCCGATCCCGGAGACGATGAGAACGAAAATCCCCAGTTCCGGTCCCACGACGTTCTTCAGCGAATCGCGGAACAGGTAGATCAGCAGCAGCAGGACCGGCAACTGCGGCAGCGACAGGAACAGGTCGATGAGCCACACCAGGGCGCTGTCCACGAAGCCGCGCGAGATGCCGGCGAGCGCGCCGACGACGGTGCCGACCACGACGGAAACCATCATCGAAGCCAGTCCGACGGCGATGGAAATCCGCCCGCCGTACAGCATGCGCGCCAACAGATCCTGACCGAGATCGTCGGTCCCGAACGGATGCGTCCAACTGGGTCCCTGCAACTGCGCCGAGAAGTCGATGTCGTTGATCTGAACCGGCCACAGCAACGGACCGAAGATCACCGCCAGGATCATGGTCAGCAGGATCACCGCGCTGACGACCGCGAGCCGGTGACGCCGGAACCGTCGCCATGCTTCGGTCCACGGCGTGACATGCCGCGCCCGCGCCGAAGGCACCACGAGGCCCGGTAGGTCAACGGTAGGAGATGCGGGGGTCGAGCCAGCCATACAGCAGATCCGCGATCAGGTTGAACAGGATGACGAGACAGGCGAACACGAACGTCACCGCCATGATGACCGGTGTGTCGTTGGCCAGGATCGCGCTGATCAGCAGCGAGCCGATGCCGGGGATGCGGAAGATCTGCTCGGTGATGATCGCGCCGCCGAACACGATCGGCATCTGCAACGCGATCAACGTCACCACCGGGATCATCGCGTTGCGCACGACATGCTTCATGACCACCCCGCTTTCGGGCAGGCCCTTGGCGCGGGCCGTGGTGACGTAGTCGAGCCGGACCACGTCGAGCACCGCCGATCGCACGAACCGGGTCCAGGTGGCGCCCTGGAACAAGCCCAGTACCGCCACCGGCATGATCGATTGCCTGATCTCTTCTCCCCACCACGCGAAACCGGTCGCCGCCAGATCGGAACGGAACACGAATGGCAGCCAGTCCAATTTGATGCTGAACACCAGGATGAACACGATGCCGGTGAAGAACGTCGGCAGCGAGAAACCGATCAGCGCGAACGTGCTGGCGATCTGGTCGAACAACGAGTATGGCCGGGTCGCCGCGTAAATCCCGATCGGCAACGCGATCGCCACCGCGAGCAGTTGCGACGCGCCGATGACGCCCAGCGTGACCGGCAGGCGCTGCAGGATGAGCCGATCGACATCGATACGGCTGGCGAATGAGAACCCCCAGTCACCGTGCAGCATGGCCGTGAGCCAATGCATGTAGCGCACCGGAATCGGATCATCGAGCCCGAACTTCAACCGCAGCGCGGCCTGCACTTCCGGCGGAATCGCCGGATTGGTGGCGAGTTCGCCGAACGGATCGCCGGGAGCGAGCGCCAGCACGGTGAACAAGACGACGCTGATCCCGAGCAGGCTCGGAATCGTGATCAGCAAGCGCCTCAGCAGATAGCGACTCACGCCTGGGCGGTCCAACCGGGAGACCGCCGCGCCGCCCCTTGGCGACCGGCGTCAGGCATCGCGGTACCAGTCCGACAACGCCCACACGTTGCTGTCCCATCCGCTCACCACCGCGTGCAGCTTGTTCGAGACCGCGCTGACCACCGGGCGGGTCACGACCGGGATGACCACCACGTTCTTGATCACCATATCGTTCATCGCGATGAACAGCGCCGCCCGCTTGACCGGGTCGAGCTCGTTCTCGGCATCGTGGAAAAGCTTGTCGTATTCGGGGTTTTGCCAGCGGGTGATGTTGCGGCCCTGCCATTTGTTGGCCTTGCTGGCGGCTTCCTCGGACAGGAACTGGCGCATGAAGAAGCCCGGATCCGGCTGCGTCATCGTCGTCGTGTACATCTGCAGATCGGTGTAGAAATGCGGATAGGTGTCCGGATTGGCGACGTCGGAGGAAAAGAAGACCGAGGCGGTGACCGTCTTGATCTCGACCGAAATACCCGCCTTCTGACACGCCTGCTTGACGATCTCCTGCGTTTTCTGGCGCGGCGCGTTGATCGAGGTCTGATACACCACGTGCAGCTTCACGCCGTTCTTTTCGCGAATGCCGTCGGATCCGGGTTTCCAGCCGCCGTCGTCCAGCAACCTGATCGCCTTATCGACGGCGAACTCGTAATGCGTATTCGGCGAAACGAAGCGCTTCGGATTGTTGACGAAATTCGCGGTATCGTCGCCGGTGCGGCCATAAATGAACTTATGTACCGAGGCGCGATCGACCAGCATGTTGAGTGCCTGGCGAACCGCCGGATCCGTGAGGAACGGATGCTTTGTCTTCAGGCTCGACCGTTCGCCATCGACCTCTTTCGTGGGATCGGTGTTGTTGAGCTGGATATGCTCGATACTGCCGCTCATGGTGATCTCGGCGTGGCCTTTGCCGCCGGCTTCCAGCCGCTTCAGGATTTCATCCTCGACCTGCATGTTCCAGGCGAAATCGTATTCACCGGTTTGCATCACCGCGCGCGCGGCGGAGACCGCGTCGCCGCCGCCCTTCATCTCGATCGTGTCGAAGAACGGACGATTTTCCAAATGATAATTCGGGTTGATCTTACCCTGCACGAGATCGCCGGGATTGAAGCCGACGAACGTGTACGGACCCGTACCGACCGGTGCCAGATTGGCCGGTGCCTCACGCGATTTGGCGCCTTTGTAGGGTTCGAAAATGTGCTTTGGAATGAGCATGCCGTTGACGCCTACGAAGGCGTCCGCCCAGAACGGCGTCGGTTGCTCGAACTCCACACGAACCGTGTGGTCATCGACCTTTGTCACCTTGGCGTCCTTATAGGACCCGATGGTGGTCGCGGCGGTGGCGGGATCGGAGGCGTATTCCCAGTTGAAGACGCAATCGTCGGCGGTGAACGGTTGACCGTCGTGCCATTTCACGCCCTGCTTCAGTTTCCAGGTGACCGAGAGACCGTCCTTGGAGAGGCCGCCATTCTCGATGGTAGGAACCTCGGCCGCGAGCACCGGCGCCAGATTGCCGTCCGGATCCCACCCGGCCAGCGGTTCGTAGAATATGCGAGAGCCGTCCTGATCCTTGGTGCCGACCGCGAAATGCGGGTTCAACAGCGTCGGACCCTGCCACCACAAGACCTTCAGCGCCCCACCGCCGCCACGCTTCGTCGGCTTGTAGACCGGCGCGTTCGCCGCCACCGCGACACCGGACGATGCCAGCATCTGCGTCGCGAGAGGAGCCGTCAGGCCGAGGGCGATCATTCTGAGCGTGAACGCACGCCGTGAAAGCCTGCCCCGCCTGACGTCCTCGATGACGTCGCGCAGATCCTGTTCGTTCATCGTGATGGTCCTTTCCCAGTGCCTGACGCGGGTTCGGTCACGCAATTCGCGTGCCATCCCGCTTGTTTCGCGATGCTAAGCAGGATTGCAACCGAGGACAACCTCGATCAGGTGCCGATCCACGAGTCCAGGCGGGGTTTGCTCAAAAGCTGGACACGGCGCTGGTGGTCCGCGTTAGATGCCGGCGGAATCAGGCAAACCAAGGCGGTTCGCCGGGAGGAGCGCCGGGGGGCGGTGCGACCGCATCGCGGCCGCGGATCACCAGGCGGCGGAGGCACGCGATGAGCAAACTCAAACTCTCGATCGCCATTGGCGATTACGACCGGGTACGGCCATTGGCGGACGGAGCCGTACAGATAGACGGCGTCGATCCGGTGTTCATGCTGCTGGAACCGGAGGAGATCTTTTTCCGCG
This sequence comes from uncultured Alphaproteobacteria bacterium, assembly GCA_963719675.1. Lineage (GTDB taxonomy): Bacteria > Pseudomonadota > Alphaproteobacteria > Acetobacterales > Acetobacteraceae > Rhodopila. The sequence goes on from CAVRDN010000004.1 coordinate 107,857, forward strand.
CGTTTCGCCACGCCGACTTCGACATCTGCGAACTGTCGATGAGCAGTTTCTCGGTGAAGACGGCGAATGGCGACTGCCCGTATGTGGGGGTGCCGGTATTTCCGTCGCGCGCCTTTCGCCACAACTCGATCTACATCCGCACCGACCGGGGCATCGCCCGGCCTGAGGACCTGAAGGGGAAGCGTATCGGCGTGCCGGAATACCAGGTCACCGCCAACGTTTGGACGCGCGCCGTGCTGGAGGACGAGCACGGCGTAAAGCCCTCCGACGTCACCTGGATCCGCGGCGGCTACGAGCACGCTGGCCGGATCGAAAAGATCGCGGTGAACCTGCCGCCCGATGTCCAGGTGGAGGATGCGCCGGCCGGCGCCACGATCTCCGGGATGCTGGCCGCCGGCGAGATCGACGCGGTGATCGGTCCGCGCGCACCGTCCTGCTTCAGCAACGGCGATCCCCACGTCGCCTGGCTGTACCCCGATCCGGCCGCCGCGGCCGCCGCCTGGTTCCGCAAGACCCGCATCTTTCCGATCATGCACATCCTGGGCATTCGCCGCACGCTGGCGGATCGGCATCCCTGGCTGCCGGCGGCCGCGCTGAAGGCGTTCGAGCAGTCGAAGGCCCGTGCGCTGGCCAGTCTGGGCGAAGTCGCGGCCTCCAAGGTGACGCTGCCGTTCATCGACGAGCAGTTGCACGCGACACGGCGCCTGATGGGGGACGACTTCTGGTCCTACGGCCTGCGGGCGAACCGTCACGTGCTGGAAGTCTTCTTGCGGCGGCATCACGCGGAAGGCCTGTCGTCGCGGCTCCTTTCGCCGGAGGAGTTGTTTCACCCTTCGACGCACGAGGCGTTTCGGATCTGACCCGAGGCGGCGCTGGTCTGGCCGGAACCGTCTGGCCGGAACCGTGGTTGCCTCGTCGTTGCGAGAGCCGGTATCTTCGTCCTCGCACGACATCGCGCCGCGCCGGACAGGAGTGAGAGATTGATCGCCGGCCAGAAAGTGATCGTGGTGCTGCCGGCGTACAACGCGGAAAAGACCCTGCGGCAAACCTTCGACGAAATTCCACACGACATCGTCGATGAGGTCATTCTCACCGATGACGCCAGTCATGATGATACCGTTACAATAGCGCGCGAACTGGGCATCCGGACCTTGCGCCACGAGCGCAATCGCGGCTACGGCGCCAATCAGAAAACCTGCTATATGGCGGCGTTGGCGGAAGGCGCGGACATCGTCGTGATGCTGCACCCGGACTATCAGTATTCGCCTCGGCTGGTAACCGCGATGGCCGCGATGATCGCGTCCGGCCATTACGATGTCGTATTAGGCTCCCGTATTCTGGGCAATGGCGCGCGGGCCGGCGGCATGCCGCTGTATAAATACGTCTTCAATCGGCTGCTGACTCTGGTACAGAACATGCTGATCGGACAGAAGCTTTCCGAATACCACACCGGCTACAGGGCCTGGCATCGGCGCGTGTTGCAGCGTTTGCCGTTGCTGCGTTGCTCGGACGATTTCGTGTTCGACAACCAGATGCTGACCCAGACACATTTCTTCGGATTTCGTATCGGTGAGATATCGTGCCCGACGAAATATTTCGCGGAAGCATCCTCGATCAATTTCCGACGCAGTGTGGTTTATGGGATTGGCGTTCTGGCCACATCGATGGCGTACCGGCTGCATCGACTGTGGCTGCGGCGCTCCCCGCTGTTCACGGAAGGAGATGAGGCGCGATTGCCGGTCGCCGCGACCGGGCGGCCGACGGCGTAAGATCCAATCAGGCGTCTCGCCAGATCGTCAGACGGGCCGCGCCGTGCGTTCGTTCCGCCAGCGCCTCGACCTGCGGCGCCGGTTCATCCCGGCCGGTTTCCGCCACGATCAGGGTGCCCGGCCCGACGCGTCCAACCGCGCGCAGTCGGGTCAGTGCGCGGGACACCAGATCCTGTCCATACGGCGGATCGAGGAACACGATGTCCGCGCGCGGCCCGGTTGGCACGGACAGCGCGTCGATCGGCAGGATCTCGCACCGGTCGCCGGCGCGGCAGGCTTCGACGTTGGCGCGTAACTCGATCAGCGCGTGGCGCGATCGCTCCACGAACACGGCCCGCGCGGCGCCACGCGACAATGCCTCCAGCCCGAGCGCCCCGGTGCCGGCGAAGACGTCCATGACCAGCGCGTTTTCCACGACGGAGCGTCCGGCCCAGGGCGCGTGCATCAGGATGTCGAAGAGGGCCTGACGGACGCGGTCGGCTGTCGGCCTCGTTTCGGTCCCGGACGGCGCCGCGAGCGAGCGCCCGCGCCATGCACCCGCGACGATGCGCATTCAACGTGGCCGTTTAACCGGGCGTTCCTTCGGGGCGGCTTTCGGCAGTTGCTCGCGCAGCACGCGCGTCGGTACTTCCTCGATGCCGCCACGCGGGAGAGTGCCCAGTTGAAATGGTCCGTATGCGATACGAATGAGTCGCGACACGTCCAGACCGAGATGCGCCATGACACGGCGGATTTCGCGATTGCGGCCCTCGCGCAGGCTGACGGTCAGCCAGGCGTTGTCGCCTTTTTTCGCGTCGAGGCCCGCGTCGATCGGCGCGTATCGGACGCCATCGATGGTGACGCCTTTCGCCAGAGCCGCCAACGCCGCCGGCTCGACCGTGCCGTGCACGCGGACCCGGTACCGCCGGATCCAACCGGTCGAGGGCAATTCCAGCGTACGCGCCAGGGCGCCATCGTTGGTCAACAGCAACAATCCCTCGCTGGTGAGATCCAGCCGGCCCACGCTGATGACCCGCGGCAGTTGCTGGCGCAGTTTATCGAACACGGTCGGGCGGCCTTCCGGGTCGCGATGGGTCGTGACCAGGCCTTCGGGTTTGTGATAGCGCCACAGGCGCGTGCGGTCCGGTTCCTCGACCAGCTTGCCGGCGACGGTCACCAGGTCGCCCGGCGTCACGAACGTCGCGGGATGCGTGACCACGACGTTGTTCAGGCGGATCTTGCCCTCGGCGAGCAGGCGTTCGGCATCGCGCCGGCTGGCGACTCCGGCACGCGCGAGGTATTTCGCGATCCGATCGCCGCGGGGAGCCTCGATCGTGGGGGTTGCAACATCGCTCACGGCCGGCACGCCGCGATCAGCGCGTCGAAAATCCGCCGGTCGCCGGGATCGATGAAATACTCCGGATGCCACTGCACGCCGAGGCAAAAGCGGTGACGCGCATCTTCCACGCCCTCGATCACGCCGTCCGGCGCGGTGGCATTGACGATGGCGAACCGGCCGGGATCGCGCACCGCCTGATGATGCGCGGAGTTGACGTGCATCTCCGTCGCGCCAACGATGCGGTGCAGCAATGTTCCGGCCACGACCGAGACGACATGGCCGGGCTCGTGCCGGGGATTGGGTTGCTCGTGCGGGAGAGCGTCGGCGATGGTATCGGGAATGTGCTGGATCAGCGTGCCGCCCAGAGCGACCGCGAGCAGTTGCTGCCCCCCGCAAATGCCAAGCACCGGCATGTTGCGGGCGAGGGCGCCCACGGTCAGCGCCAGTTCCGCCTCGGTGCGGTTTTGCTTCAGCGTCACGGTGGCGTGGCGGGCGCCGTCGCCATACAGGGCCGGGTCGACGTCGAACGCGCCGCCGGTCACCACCAGGGCGTCAAGGTGGTCGAGGTAGTCGCCGGCCAGCGCCGCGTCGTGCGGCACCGCGACCGGCAGGCCGCCCGCCGCCGCGACCGCGTCCAGGTAGTTTTGGCGCAGCGCGTACCAGGGATATTTCGAGTAGCCGCCGGGCTGCTCGGAATCCAGGGTCACGCCGATGATGGGTCGTCTGCTCATGCGCTGTTGCTAGACCCCACGGGCCGGAGCGGGCAAGAGAGCGTGCATGATGTGGATCGAGCGCGGGGCTTTCGCCCCGAGACCCCAACCAGGGCGGAGCCCTGACGCTTGATCCCCGCCATGCAACTCGCCCTGGACGAAGCCCGCGCCGCCGCCGCCCGCGGCGAGGTCCCGGTCGGCGCCGTCGTGCTCGCCCCGGACGGCACCGTGCTGGCGAGCGCCGGCAACGCGGTCGAAGCCCGCCACGACGCCTCCGCCCATGCCGAGATGCTGGTGCTGCGTGCCGCGGCGGCGGCCCGTGGCGACGCCCGGCTGGCGGACTGCGACCTGGTCGTCACGCTGGAGCCCTGTCCGATGTGCGCGCACGCCATCAGTCTGTTCCGCATCCGCCGGCTGATTTTCGGCGCCTACGACCCGAAAAGCGGTGGCGTGGAGCATGGCGCGCGCGTGTTCGACGCGGCCTCGTGCCACCACCGCCCCGAGATCATTGGCGGCGTGCGGGAAACCGAAGCCGGCGCGTTGCTGCGCGCGTTCTTCGCGGCGCTGCGTTGAAGGGGGCGCGCATTGCCGGAAATGCCTCGCCGTCCCATACTTAGGGCATGAGAGACGTCCTCACTCTGCTCCTTAACGGGGAAAACCGGCAGTTCGAGACACCAGCGCAGGGCCCTTTGTCGGTCCTGGGGCTGCTGACGGAACTCGGTCTCGACATGCGCAAGGTCGCGGTCGAGCGGAATGAGGAAATCGTGCCGCGCTCCCGCTACGCCGAAACCTGGCTGCTCAGCGGCGATCAGTTGGAGATCGTGCACTTCATCGGTGGAGGTTGAACATGGACCAGGTCATGACCGCTGAAGACACCCAGTCTCAGGACACCTGGACGGTCGCGGGCCGCACGTTCCGCTCGCGCCTGATCGTCGGTACCGGGCGATACAAGGACCTGGAGGAAACCGGCGCGGCGATCGCGGCGAGCGGCGCGGAAATCGTCACCGTGGCGGTGCGGCGCGGTCAATCTGTCCGATCCCAAGGCGCCGATGCTGCAGGATTACGTCGATCCGAAGAAATACACCTATCTGCCCAATACCGCCGGCTGCTTCACCGCCAACGAGGCGGTCCGCACCCTGCGGCTGGCGCGCGAGGCGGGCGGCTGGAATCTCGTGAAGCTGGAAGTGCTCGGCCCGCCGCCGCTGCTGTATCCCGACATGCGCGGCACGTTCGAGGCCGCCGAAGTGCTGATCAAGGACGGGTTCGAGGTGATGGTGTACTGCGCCGACGATCCGCTCGCCGCCAAACGGCTGGAGGAGATGGGCTGCGTCGCGATCATGCCGTTGGGTGCGCCGATCGGCTCCGGTCTGGGCGTGCAGAACCCGGCGATGATCAGCATGATGATGGAGCACATCACGGTGCCGTTCCTGGTCGATGCCGGTGTCGGCACGGCCTCCGACGCCGCCATCGCCATGGAGCTGGGCTGCACGGCGGTGTTGCTGAATTCGGCGATCGCGCACGCGACGCATCCGATCCTGATGGCGAAAGCGATGAAGCACGCGATCGAGGCGGGCCGGCTGGCGTATCTCGCGGGGCGGATGCCGCGGCGGATGGGCGCCGATCCGTCCAGCCCGCTGACCGGGTTGATTCGCTAACGGCGGTCGGGCGGCCAGGGTCAGGCCACCACGGATCGGCGTTCGTTCACCGCGGTGACCGCCGCCAGAAACGCGTCCAACGCCATCGCGATGGCGTCGAGGTCGTCTGGTGTGGGAAAGATGCCCCGATGCGCGGCTTGTTCGAACATCCGGCCAAGCGCCGCCAGGCGTGGGGCGCCGACCGTGCCGGCGGCGCCCTTCAGCGTGTGCATTTCGCGAACCAACGTGGACCGGTCTCGATTTCCCGCCGCCAGCCGTCGCAGCCGCTGTCGCGTTTCGGTTTCGAATATCTCGACCATTTCGATCACACCGTCGTGGCCGATCATCTCGCGCAAAGCCTCGAATTCCTCGGCGTCGAACGGGGGCGCCCGCGGCGCACGAGACGAGAGCGCGCCACGCGCGCGCCCCATCGCCGCGATCCGAGCCGTCGCCGGCCGCTCGACCATCATCGGAAGGCTCCTGTCAGAATTTTCGCGAGATGGTTTCGGACATTCTTCCTTAACAAGGTGTAAACATCGACGCTGCAATCGAAAAAATGACACGCGTATGCCGGCCGGAAATCACGCCAGTCCGGCACCTTTTGTCATCAGCGCCAGAATTCGATCTTCGCTTCCCGAAACCACAGGAAATTCGCCGGCGCCGCCGAGATCGGCCCATTGATCGCGAACACCGCGATTTCAAACTTATCTCCTGGCGCCACGGTATCCGCGAGCACCAGCCGATTGGGCATATTGAACCCTTGAATCGCCGCCGGACTGGGCCGGCCGGCAGCGCGCGGCAACGCACCGTTCACCCAGACTTCCGCGTAGTCATCGATGTTCACCGTCAGCGCCGCTTTCGCGCCGGCGGTGTCGAAGCCCAGCGCGCGGGCCGGCATCGTCAGCGTCGCGCGAAACCAGAAGAATGAGACCATGCCGCCGCCTCGCCGCGCACCGAGATCGTCGGCGGCGATCGTGGGCCAGGCTGAATCGTCGTAGCCCGCCAGTTCGGCATGCGGCTCGACGTCGTAGGTCGTCCTGAATTCCGGCATTGAATTGCTCAACGCCGGACATTCGACGAGCTTCGCTTCCATTCCTTTCCAGACCGCGCCGAATGCCGCCGAACCTTCGACGGTCATCAGATCGACCACATGTGCCGGCGGGATCAGCGGCGCGATCGGTGGTTGCGGCATGAGCAACGGTGGGCTCGCGGGCGCGGCGGAAACCGTGGGTCTGACGTAACAATTCGTGGGCATTGTTGTTTTCCTTCCCATTGCATCGACGACTATAAGCAGAGGTGTCGCCCGGCTGTCATCCCGCCGCGATTCACCGCCGATGAGTTGCCAGCATCTTCCGTTGCGTGTTGAGTGACGCCAACGCCGCACCGCCAAAACGCAGGAAACGCCAATGTCCCCCTTCCGACGCACCATCACCTCGCCCGCCGCCTGGACCAACCGCGCGATCGGCGGCGAGGCGGGACTGACGCATCGGCTGACCCCGGCACAACTCGCGGCGTTCGATACGCTGCTGGCCAAAACCCGGCACCTGAAGCCGCGGGAGGTCACCCGCGCCGACTTCCAGCATCCGGAAATCAACGCGCTCACCGCGTGGCTGGACGAAACGATCCGGCATGGCCGCGGCGCGGTGCTGCTGTCCGGCCTGACGCGGGAGATCTGTTCCGAAGAGGACATGGAGCGGATTTACTGGGGCATCGGCACCCATCTCGGCGAGGCCGCCACGCAAAGCATGCTCGGCGACCGGTTGGGGCACGTCCGGCACGTGAAGGACGATCCGGTGGCGCGCGGCTATCGCAGTAATGAGGAACTGACGCCGCATACCAACTCGTACCGCATGGTCGGACTGATGTGCCTGCAACGCGCGGAGCGCGGTGGACGCAGCCGGATCGTCAGCGGCCTGGCCATTCACAACGCGATCCTGGCCACGCGGCCGGATCTGTTGGAGCCACTTTACGAAGGCTGGTACTACGCGATCGCGGAGGCGCGGTTCTCGGCCCAGCCGGTGACCGATTTCAAAATTCCGGTGTTTTGTCGTATCGACGACATCGTCAGTTGCGGTTACTCGCGCCAGTTCATCGAACGCGCCGCCGAACTTCGCGGCGAACCGTTGCCCGCGCGTCTCGTCGAAGCGCTCGATTATTTCGATACGCTGGCGGAAAGCGAGGAGCTGAGCATCCAGTTCATGCTGCGCCCAGGGGACATGCTGTTGTCGGCACAACTTCCAGATGCTGCACGCGCGGGAGGCGTATCAGGATTTGCCGGACCACACGCGTCATTTGCTCCGGCTCTGGTTGCGGATTGAAAACGACCGGCCCATCGCGCCCGAAATCCTGGAGCGCGCCAATATCTACGAACGTATCTATCGTGAACGGTCCGGCCGGATCCCGGTCAACGCCTGACGGTTCCCCCGCTCCCGGCGCAGGAGGATATCCCGATGCCAGTGTTCCGCCCAACGCCCGATCTGGATATGCACTACGAGGTCGATAACTTCACCGACCCCTGGCACGAACCCGAAACGATTTTGCTGCTGCACGGCAATGCCGAGAGCGGGCTCGCGTGGTACGCCTGGATGCCGAAACTGGCGCGGCGCTACCGCGTGGTGCGTCCCGACATGCGCGGGTTCGGTCAATCGACGCCGATGCCAGCCGAGTATCCGTGGACGCTCGATCGTTTGATCGACGATTTTTGCGCGCTGATGGACCATTTGGGCATTGCCCGCTTCCATCTTGTCGCCGCGAAAATCGGCGGCACGATCGCGCGCGCGTTCGCCGCGCGCAGGCCGGAGCGGGTGATGACGCTGACCGTTGTCGGGACGCCGCCGCCGTTCCGCGCCGGCAACCTGGAGCGTGTGCCTGACCTGATCCGCGATTTTCAAACCCACGGCGTGGAATATTGGGCGCGACAGAACATGGCTGGCCGGTTGGGCGACGCCTTTCCGCCGGAGGGTGTCGCGTGGTGGACGAAATTCATGGGCCGCACCGCGGTATCCACGCAACTCGGCTTCATGGGTCCGATCGCCAGCGCCGACATCCGCGCGGATCTGCCGAAGATCGCCTGCCCGACGCTGGTGATCGTCACCGAACAAAGCGCGCTCGGTTCGGTCGAGGACACTCGTGCCTGGCAACAGCAGATCCCCGATTCCGAGCTCGTGGTGTTGCCCGGCAACTCGTACCACGTCGCCGCGACGCACGCGGATCAGGCCGCCGAAGCGACGCTCGATTTCATCGCCCGCCGCGGCGGCGGACAATAACGGCCCTCGGGAACCTCATCGGATGACCAAAATGCTTCGTTGCGCCGCATTGCTGGTGGTGTTTTTCCTGGCGGTCAGCCCGGTGCGGTCGGAAGAGGCGCACGGGACCCTCATCGCGCTGCCCGGCGTGAAGCTGTCGGCACACCGACACCGGCGGCAACGGCGTGCCGATTGTCTTGCTGCACGCCAATACCGGCACGAGCGCGTACTGGGCGAAGCAGAACCAGGCCTTTCCCATGCCGGCTACCGCGTCATCGCGTTCGATCGCCGCGGGTGGGGCCAAAGTATCGCCGATCCCTCTACCGGACCGCAGCCGGGTAGCATCGCCGGCGATCTGGATGCTCTGGTCACCGCCTTGAAGCTGGACCGTTTCTTTCTTCTTGGCACCGCCGGTGGCGGTTTCGCGGCGCTGGATTACGCCGCGTGGCATCAGGAGCACTTGCGCGGCCTGATCGTCGCCGCCAGCACCGGGTTATTTTCTGAAAAGGTGATGACCGATTTCACCCGCCGCATCGCCATTCCCGGCCTCGACAAGCTCCCCGGCCAATACATCGAACTGGGCTTGTCCTATCGCGGCTCCGACCCTGACGGCACCGCGCGCTGGAGCGAACTCGAGGAGCATGCGCGTCAACCGGACGCGCCGGCGCAACCGCTGCGTACTCCAAACACCTTCGCGAAGATCGAAACGATCCAGGTGCCGACCCTGGTTTTGGTGGCCGATGCCGATTTATACGCACCACAGGCGCTGATGCGGCTTTGGGCCGCCCATATCAAACACCACGACTGGGTCGTGATCGACGATGCCGGCCACTCGGTCGCCTGGGAAAGGCCGGACGCGTTCAATGCCGCCGTTCTGGGTTTCCTGCGGAAACACTAAATGGCGACCGCGTGATACCGGACGTACAGGAGGAGCAAACCGACCGCGGAGGAACCAGCCATGGACACGCCAAGTAGCGTCGATCCACCCGAGCCGACCACGACGTCGAAACCGTCGTCGTCACCTTCGGTGGAGCTCAAACTTCTCGGCGCCGCGACCGGCGGTCGCCTGATGATGTTCGAGGAGGCCGTCCCACCCGGAAAAAAGAGCACGTTCCACTTGCATCGCGACAGCGACGAGGCCGCTTACGTCCTGAGTGGCGAGGTGACGTTCAGGATCGGCGAGGACCTCACGGTTTGCGGCCCAGGAATGTGTGCTTTCATGCCGCGCGGGGTGGCGCATGCGTGGAAGAGCACGGGTGCGGAAACCGGGCGCGTGCTGTTTCTCTACACGCCAGCCGGCGCGGGCGGACTGTTGGAGGAGCAGCAGCGAACCCAGCGCAAATTCGCCGCGATGACGGAAACCGAACTCGCGGACATTCTTCAACGTCACGGGTGGGAGATCGTCGGACCGTCGCCGCTGTGACGTCCGCGCGCATGCCCCGCGGCGATGCCGTTCCGATTGCGCCGATTTCGAAAAATTCTCGCGCGGATGTTCTGTGACCAGAACGGTGTACGGTCCGAATGATATGATGAAAGAACGATTCCGATCGCGTACCGCTTCAATGCCGCTTCGAGTACCAGCCGGACTTACCAGGCAGCGGGCCGGGGGGCTGCGAGGTCAACCGCAGCAGACTCGTGTCGTATCCCAGATGCCGCGCTTTGTCGTAAAGGAATGTGATGCGATCCGGCTCCGGCGTGGCGTCCCGGGATAAAATCCACAGGTATTTGCCCGAGGGTTCGCCGACGATCGACCAGGAGTAATCCTCCGCGTGGTCCAGCACCCAATAATCGCCGAGAAAGAACGGCCCGAAAAACGACACGCTGAGCTTCGCCCCGTCGGAGCCCTCGACCACTTTCGCCTTGCCCTCGATCCAGTGCAGCGGACCATCCGGGGCGCCGCGCCGGCAACTGTTCACGACGCGGATCAAACCGTCCGGACGCAGTGAATACTCCGCCGTCACTCCCTCGCAATCGCGTTCGAAATGACTGTCGTAGCGGCCAACCTCGTTCCATCGGCCGAGATAGCGATTGAGATCGACCGGTCCGGCCGGCTCGGGGACCGCCGCGTTGCCGACCGGACGGACGTTGCGGCAACTCGCGATCAGAACGCCGGCGCCAAGCATCAGCAATCCCGGCACCGCCATCTCACGCAGAACGGATTTCCGTCGTCTCATGCAATGCTCTCACTGATCCACCGTGAATCGAAAGAACGATGGACGGCGGCTTTGGTTGCGTCTCAGGCATGGCCTTTCTCTGGCGCGCTTTTTGGCGCGCGATCGGTAACGATGTTGTAAGGAATGTATTAATAGTATCATGGCCGTATCGCGGCGGTATCGCATCGGTATCACGAGGGTCTGATTGAGATCGGCGAAAGCGTCATGAGGCCGCCCGTCAAATCCGAGGTCTCGCGAACCGGTTGATATCGAACCGCACGGGGGATTCTGGCGGCTACAAGAACAGGAGGGGCCACATGAGAATAGACAACATACTGGGACTCTTCACCATTTTCATGGTGGTCGTGGTCTGGTGGTGGTTCAAAGACCCGGCCATGGCAAGCCACAAGATCGAGGGCCTGGTCGCCGCTACCCGGGTCTGGAGATCGTAGCCACGGAAGCGGGGCGAACCGCTCCCGCGGTCGGCCGAGGGGTCGCGAGCGCACCGGTGACCCGCCTCATGGCGGTCCGGTGAATTGCCCGGCGCTCGCCCCCAAATCCCCTTGCATTCCGTGCCGTGCCGCACAAACATCCTGTCCATGCACGGCCTGGACTCCGGTTTCCCCGCCCGCGTGAAGGCCGTCCTCGGTCCGACGAACACCGGCAAGACCCACCTTGCCATCGAGCGGATGCTTGGTCACGCCTCCGGCATCATCGGCTTCCCGCTGCGGCTGCTGGCGCGTGAGAACTACGACCGGATGGTGGCGCGCAAGGGCGCCAAATTCGTCGCCCTCATCACGGGCGAGGAAAAGATCATCCCGCCCGACGCCAAATGGTTTTCCTGCACGGTGGAGGCGATGCCGCTCGACCGTCAGGTCGAATTCGTCGCGGTTGACGAGATCCAGCTCTGCGCCGACCCCGACCGCGGCCACGTCTTCACCGAGCGCCTGCTGCACGCCCGCGGCATGGTCGAGACGATGTTCCTCGGCGCCGAGACGATCAGGCCGCTGCTGCGCCGGCTGGTGCCGGAGGCCTCGGTCGAAACCCGGCCGCGGCTGTCGCAACTGACTTACGCCGGCCCCGCCAAACTGGTGCGATTGCCGCCCCGCACCGCCGTGGTCGCCTTTAGCGCCGCCGAGGTCTACGCCATCGCCGAGCTGATCCGCCGCCGCAAAGGCGGCTGCGCGGTGGTCATGGGCCGCCTCAGTCCCCGCACGCGGAACGCCCAGGTGGCGCTGTATCAGGAGCGGGAGGTGGACTTTCTGGTGGCGACGGACGCCATCGGCATGGGCCTCAACATGGACGTGGACCATGTCGCCTTCGCCGGTCTGGGCAAGTTCGACGGCCATCGGCCACGCCGGCTCACCGCGTCGGAGGTGGCACAGATCGCCGGACGGGCCGGCCGCGGCATGCGCGACGGCACCTTCGGCACCACGACAGAATGTCCGCCGCTTGCCGATGATGTCGTCGAGGCGGTCGAGGCGCATAATTTCGACGCTCTCGACGTGCTGTGCTGGCGCAATGAGGAGCTGGACTTTTCCGGCATCGATCCGCTGCTCGACAGCCTGACCGCGCCGCCGCCGCGCGCCGGCCTGGTCAAAGGCAACGACGCCTCGGACCTGGAGACGCTGGTATCGCTGTCGCGCGACCCGGACATCCGAAAGCTGGCGACGGGCCGGCGCGCGGTCCGGCTGCTGTGGGAAGCCTGCCAGATCCCCGACTTCCGCAAGCTGACGGACGAGACCCACACGCTGTTGTGCGCCCGGGTGTTCGGCCATGTGATCAAGGACGGGCAACTGCCGACCGATTGGCTCGCCAGCCAGATCGCCGCGCTGGACCGGACCGAGGGCGATATCGACACGCTGATGCAGCGGCTCTCCGGCGTGCGGATCTGGTCGTATATCGCGGCGCGGGCCGACTGGGTGCGCGAACTCGGTGCACTGGCAGGGCAAGGCGCGCGAGGTCGAAGACAAACTGTCCGACGTTCTGCATGAGCGGCTGACCGCGCGGTTCGTCGATCGCCGCTCCGCCCAACTGATGCGGCGGCTGGAAGCGACGGACGGAGTCGCTCTACTGTCGGCCGTGACACGCCGCGGCGAGGTCGTGGTGGAGGGCCATCCGGTCGGCCACCTGGACGGGTTTCGCTTCGTCCCCGATCCGGTGGCCGAGGGCGATGAAAAGAAGCTGGTCGTGCGCGCCGCGCGGCGGGCGCTGCGCGAGGAAATGCCGCGCCGGGTCGCCGCCGTGGAAACCGCGCCCGACGGCGCGCTGGCGCTGACGGACGATCATGCGCTGACCTGGGAGGGGGCGCCGATCGCTCGGCTGACCCGAGGCGAAACCGTCGCCCGTCCGCGCGTGCAGATGCTGGACAGCGAATTCCTCGACGGCGCGCAACGGGAGCGGTTGCGGGTCCGCCTGCAACGCTTCGTCGACGCGCAAATCCGCGCCGACCTTGCGCCGCTGTTCGCCGCCACCGAGGCCGCCGCCGCCGATCCCGACCTCCGCGGTCCCCTTCATCGGCTGGGCGAGACTCTGGGCATCATCCCGGGTGTGGACGAGGAAACCCTGGCCCCGACCATTCGCCCGAAGCTGCGCAAGATCGGCGTGCGCTCGGGGCGGCTGGCGCTGTTCGTGCCGGCGATGCTGAAGCCGCGGACGGCGGCGATGCGAGCGAGGCTTTGGGCCCTGGCGAACGGTCTGGCGGTGCCAGCGTTGCCGGCCGCGAGCGTGGTGTCGATGCCGGCGCGGCGGCGACTGGCCGCCGGGTTTCGCCGCCGCGATGGGTTGGATGGAATTTGGCCCGGTCCGTTGCGGCTGGATGTCGCCGAACGGGTGGCCGGCGAACTCGGCTACGTGACGCGGCGCGGGGCGATCATGCTGCCGCGCGACCTCGGGTTCGCGGCTGTCGGTCCGGACCGAATTGCTGCCGATCATTTTGCGTCAACTGGGATTCCGCATCGTGCCCGGCGGCGGTCTGGCGCCGGAGATGTTCGGACCGCCGGCGCCGGCGATGCTGGCGCCGATCCGGCGGCGGCGTCCGGTGGTGGCCGCGCCGGCGCCAGCGCGTCGTCGGAGGCGCGCGGCCCGTTCGCGGCATTGGCGGCGTTGAAGCGATAGCGCGGCGTGGCGGATCAGGAAGACCGCGACTGGCAGCGGCTGGACAAATGGCTGTGGTGCGCGCGGTTCATGCGGGCGCGCACCGATTGCGCCGCTCTGGTGAGCCAGGGGAGTATCCGGATCAATCGCCAGGCCACCGAAAAGGCGCATGCGAGGCTGCGGCTGGGCGACGTGCTGACGGTGCCGGTGCGCGGCCGGGTGCGGGTGGTGCGGGTGCTGGCTCTGGCCGCCCGGCGCGGGCCGCCGGCGGAAGCGGCGACGTTGTTCGAGGAACTGGACGGATAGAACGCATTCCGGATCAGGATGGCTCAGGCGGGATCAATCCGGCAGCCCCATCCCCGGCGACAGTTCCAGCCACATCGCGTTCAGCGCGGCGAACGCGGCGGCGAAACTCAATCCGAGAATCCAGGCGAAGTACCACATGCGATGCCCTCCTCAGTAGTTCATGTGCGAATTGGCTTCGATGTCCGCCGCGGTGACCGGCCCGCGCAGCACGCGATAAACCCAGGCCGTGTAGAGCAGGACGATCGGCAGCAGGATCGCGGTCACCACGCTCATCACCAGCAACGTCGTGACGGACGACGACGCGTCCCAAACCGTGAGGCTGGACGCGGGATCGATTGACGACGGCAGCAGAAACGGAAACAGACTGACGCCGGCGGTGGAGATCACTCCGGCGATCGCCAGGCCACTGGCGACAAATCCCAGCACGGGAAGCCGGCGCAGAAAGCCCAGCAGCGCCGTCAGCAGGGCGCCGGAAACGCCAAGGATCGGAGCCAGCATGGTCAGCGGCACGGCGCCGTAGTTGGCCATCAACGCACCCGGCACGCGAACCACCTGCTTGGTCAGCGGATTGGAGGGTGCGTCCATACCGGCGAAAGACCGCACAGCGTAGCCGTCGAGTTTGGCGGCCCAGACGCCGGCCACCAGGAACAGCACGATCAGCGCGAGCGCGGCGAACGCGGCGGCCCGTCGTGCGCGGTGACGCACGGCGCCCTCCGTCTTGCAGGCCAGCCAACCGGCGCCGTGCATCGTCAGCATCGCCACGCTGACCAGGCCGCACAACACCGCGAACGGCGTGAACAAATCGAACACCGTGCCGGTGTAGGTCATGCGCAGCGTGTCATCGAACCGGTACGGAACGCCGAGCAGCACATTGCCGAAGGCGACGCCGAACACCAGCGCCGGAACCAGTCCGCCGAGGAAGAGCGCCATGTCCCATATCGCACGCCAGCGCGGGTTCTCCAGTTTACCGCGGTACTAAATCCCACCGGTCGCAGGATCAGCGCGCACAACAGCAGCAGCATCGCCAAATAAAAGCCGGAGAACGCGACCGCGTAGAGGGGCGGCCACGCGGCGAAGATCGCGCCGCCGCCGAGGATGAACCAGACCTGATTGCCTTCCCACACCGGACCGACGGTGTTGATGACGACGCGGCGCTCCATGTCGGTGCGGCCGACAAAGGGCAACAGAATTGCGGAACCCAGATCGAAGCCGTCCATGACCGCGATGCCGATCAGCAACACGCCCAGAACCGCCCACCACAGCAAACGCAGAATCTCGTATTCGGACATCGCGGCTCTCCTCAGGCGGTACCGTGCGCGCTCAGCGTGTCAGGCAGGGTGCTGGGCCCCGGATGCGGGCCATGCCGAATGGTACGCACCATCAGATAAACCTCCACCACGGCCAACACCGAGTAGAACAGCGCGAACGTGGCGAGCGATATCCAGACGTTGCTGGCCGGCACGCTGGAAACCGAAAGGAACGTGGGCAGCACGCCATCGATCGTCCAGGGTTGGCGGCCGACCTCGGCGACCACCCAGCCGAGTTCGGCGGCGATCCAGGGTAGCGGCAGCGACCAAAGACAAACACGCAGCAACCAGCGGCGGCGTTCCAGTTCGCGCCGTGACGCCAGGACGAACATCGCCGCGAACAGCGCGATGAAATAAAACCCGAGTCCCACCATGACGCGGAAACTGAAGAACAACGGCAGCACGGGCGGGATCGTATCGGAGGCCGCGGCGCGGATCTGATCGTCGCTGGCATCGGTCACATTCGGGGTATAGCGTTTCAGCAACAGCGCGTAGCCGAGATCGTTCATATGCGCATCGAACGCCGCGCGCGCCGCGGCGTCCTCCGGATGCGCCCGCAGCGTTTCCATCGCGCCATAGGCGGTCATGCCGCTTCTGATGCGTGTCCTGGCTTCGGACACCAGGTTATCGATGCCCGCCACCTCGGTGTTCAGGGAGCGCGTGGCGATCAGCCCGAGCACCCAGGGCACCCGGATGGCATCCATCGTCGTGTGCGTCGAGATCTCCGGGATGCCGATCACGGTGAACGACGCGGGAGCCGGTTCGGTTTTCCACATCGCCTCAATCGCGGCGATCTTCATTTTTTGGTTCAGTCCGGCCATGTAGCCGCTTTCATCGCCGAGCACGACGACGGACAGCGCGGACGCGAGGCCAAAGCTCGCCGCGACTGTCATCGAACGGATCGCCAGGCCGCGATGCCGCCCGCGTAACAAGTAAAACGCGCTGACCGACAGCACGAACATCGATCCCGTGACATAGCCGGCGGACACGGTGTGCACGAATTTCGATTGCGCCACCGGATTGAACAGCACCGCGTAGAAATCGGTGACTTCCATGCGCATCGTGGCGATGTTGAAGCGCGCGCCGACCGGATTTTGCATCCAGGCATTGGCGATGAGGATCCACAGCGCCGACAAGTTGGTCGCGAGCGCCACCATCGTGGTGACGAACAGATGCTGCACGCGGCTCAACCGGCGCCAGCCGAAGAAGAACAAACCGATGAACGTCGCCTCGAGAAAGAATGCCATCAGGCCTTCGATCGCCAGTGGCGCGCCGAAGATGTCGCCGACGTAATGCGCGTAATAGGCCCAGTTGGTGCCGAATTCGAATTCCATGGTGAGACCGGTGGCGACGCCGAGGGCGAAATTGATCCCGAACAGCGTGCCCCAGAACTGCACCATGTCGCGCCACACGGTGCGGCCGGTGGTGACGTAAATGCTCTCCATGATCGCCAACAACACGGACAATCCGAGCGTGAGCGGCACGAACAGGAAGTGATACATGGCCGTCAGGCCAAACTGCAGGCGGGAAAGTTGGACGACGTCCATGTCGGTCACCATCGGTTGTCGTCAGGAGGACTTTGAGCCACGCGGACCAGCATGCGGCGTGGCCCGGTTTCGTGCGGCGCCGCCGTCATGGCGGCGGGTGATCCGCGCCTCGTCGATTGTCAGGCGCGCATGAACAAAACCACTCCGATCCGCCGCAACCTGCGCCCGATCGCCGCCTGGCTCAATATGCCATCCCCGCGACGCCGCGTTCGATTTTGGCGTTCGATCCCCGCGGCGGAACCGGGGTATGCGCGTTGGCGGAGATTCCGTATGGTTGGCGCGCGATGATGCGGGAAACGAACCAGGCCCTGGGATTGTTCTTCGCGTTGCTGGCCCTCGTGGCGCAGCTGACGGTCGCTGCCGCCGTGCCGGCTTCGACGCTGTCGCTCGCGGACGTGGCGGTGCTTTGCCAGCACTCCGACACCCCGAACGCGCCGCCGGCACCGGCGCATCAGATGCCCGATTGCCTGCTTTGCTTTATCTGTCATGGCGCCTCGGGGCCGGTGGGCCTGCTCACCGATGCGCCGGTGCCGCCCGCGCCCATGGTGACGCGGGTCGCGCGCGCGGTGATCCTGCCGCCGCCGACCGCGCCGCCGCCGCGCATCGCCATGGCCGCGCGTCCCCGCGGTCCTCCCATCCCCGTCTGAGTTCCAGCCTTCCATTGCGGTGCCATGCGCGCCGCGCTGACTTCATGACGAGGATCTGACCGATGTTCCGTGAATTCTACCGGGTGGCTGTCGCCACCAATCGTTCGTGCGAAATTCTCGCGCTTTTGTCGCGACCCGCGCGCCTGGCGCTCGCACCGCTGCTATTCGTCATTTTGTTTCCGGCCGCTCCGACCTCGGCGCATGGCATCGCGGGCGCCCGGCTGTTCGTGAGCACCATGCTGATCGACGATCCGAATGTCGCGGACGAGGCGACCCTGCCGATGTTCTTCTGGCTGCCCGCGCCGGCCAGCCCGGGAACCCCGACGACGCAGCAATATCAGCTGACGGCCGAATGGGACAAACGCATCACCGAGAACTTCGGCTTCGCGCTCAACACCGGCTATTCCTGGCTGCAGACGCCCGGGATGAAGACCGTCAACGGCTGGCAGAACCTCGAGGTGACGCTGAAATACAAGCCCTACGTCAACGCCGAGCACGAATTCATGATGTCGATCGGCGTGAGCCGCGAGTTCGCCCGCACCGGCGCGAACGGCTCCAACGGAGCGGCGCTGGGAAACGACGACAGCAGTTCCACCACCCCCACCTTCTACTTTGGCAAAGGGCTGGGCGATCTGCCGATCGGGATGCTGCGTCCGCTCGCGATCACCGGCACGATCGGGTACCAGATCGCCGACAAGAAACTCAAGATAACCGGCACCGATCCGGACTTCGGCGATCTGCTGTTCAACAACGGCGGCTCGAACCAGTGGGTCGGCGGACTGACCGTGCAATACAGCCTGCTGTATCTGCAATCGCAGGTGAAGGACTTCAATTTCCCCGACTGGCTCAACAAGGTGACGCCGCTGGTTGAGCTGGCGTGGTCGTCGTCCGCCAGCAAACCCAACAACGCCAGCACGCAATATTTGATCGGTGTCGGCGTGAACTACACCTCGCTCGACTATGCCATCGGGCTCGAGATGCTGATTCCCGGCAACGCGCAAAGCGGGTCGCATCTCGGCCTGGTCGCGCAGTTCCACCTGTACTTCGACGACCTGTTCTCCACCACTCTGGGCAAACCGCTGGTGTCGTTTTGAGTGCGGTCATCGGACGCGCCTGGCGTGCCGGCCTGCTTCTGATCCTGGCTGGCCTCACATCGCCCTGCTGGGCGCACGCGTTCCTGGCCAAGGCTTCGCCCCCGGTGGGAAGCCAGATCCCGGCCGCGCCGGCGGAACTGACCCTCCGCTTCACCGAAGGCGTGGAACCGTTGTTCTGCACGATTTAATTGCTCGGCCCGTCGGGCGCGGCGGTGAGCGTGGCCGCGCCACAGGTCGCGGACGACGGACAGATGCTGGTTGTCGCGCTGCCGAAACTGCCGAACGGCGTCTACACGGTCGTTTGGCATGTGACCTCGGTCGATACGCATAAGACCGAGGGACGCTACCAGTTCACGATCGGGCCCTAGATCGTGGACCGGTACGAGATCGCGACGGCTTTGCTGCGCGGCGTGCATGTCGCGGCGTCGTTGTCGCTGTTCGGTTGCCTGGTGTTCCGCGGCTTCGTGGTTCCACGAGGCGCGCGGGAGCTACCGTTGACCGCGGTGAACCGGATCACCTGGATCAGTGCCGTACTTGCTCTGGTATGCGGCGCTGTATGGCTCGCGGCGGTCTCGGGCACGATCGCCGGCGCGAACAGTCTGGCGTCGCTGCTCGCCGCGGTGCCGGTCGTGGCGCGCCACACCAGCTTTGGCAATTTCGTTTGCGCGCGGCTGCTGCTGCTCGTGGCGGTCGTGGTTCTGCTGGCGTTTCGGGCACCCCGATGGGCACCCCGCGCGCGGATCGCGGCGCTGGTGATCGCCGGCGCCGCGCTCTCGCTGCAGCCGATGATCGGCCATATCGGCGCGGCCGATGGGCGCGAGGTGCTGATCCCGATCGAGGCGGCCCACCTGCTCGCGGCCGGCGCGTGGTTGGGCGGTCTGTTGCCGCTGCTGGTTTGCGTGCTGCGCGGACCGCCGCCCCTGGCCGCCGAATTGTGTAACCGGTTCACGCCGGTCGGGCTCGTCGCCGTCGGCACGATCGCGGTCAGCGCGCTGCCGCAGGCTGGTGAACTGATCGGCGGCCTTCCAGCGCTGTTCGGCACCCAGTACGGCCACCTGGCCCTCGTCAAAATCGCGCTGTTCTGCCTCGCTCTGGGTCTGGCCTGCCTCAACCGCCTGGTGTTGACGGCGCGACTGACCGCCGGCCTGGCGCGACGGGCGCTGATCGGCTCCATCGCGATCGAATTCGTCGTGGTGTGCTGCGTCGTGCTGGCCGCCAGCGCGATGGCCTCCTCGACGCCGGCGGCGCACGAGCAGCCGGTGTGGCCATTCGCCTGGCGACCCAGTTTGGACGCCTGGAGCGAACCCGAACTGCGCGGGGAACTGGTTCGGTTGCTGGTGGCCACCGGTGCCGGTCTGGTGCTGATCGGGGCGAGCCTCATCATTCGGCGCTTCCGCGTGGCCGCTGTGGCGCTCGCCGCGCTGGTGGTCGCGCCGTTCGCCCATTCGCTGGATCTGCTGCTGGTCGAGGCCTATCCAACCAGCTACGCGCAATCGACGACGGGCTTTTCGGTGAATGCCATCGCGCACGGTGAAACGCTGTTCACGCAATGGTGCGCGGCCTGCCATCTGTCCCAGGCCGGGACGGGCGGCGAGACCGACCTGACGGCGCCGCACATCTGGGGACATCTGGACGGCGAGCTGTTCTGGTGGGTCACGAATGGGATCCAGGACCCCGAGGGCGCCGCGCTGATGCCGGCGTTCGGCTCGGTCTTATCCGAGGACGACCGTTGGGCGCTCGTCGATTTCATCCACGCGTGGAACGTGGGGCATCAGACCGCCACGACCGGTCATTGGTCGCCGCCGATCGCCGCCCCCGCGACTCCGCTGGTCTGCGCGAACCGGGACGCCGACACACTCGCGGATCTGGCGACGCATATTCTGATCGTCGAGGTCGAGGCGGAGCCGACACCGCCGGACGCCGTGTCCGCCTCCTCGCGCGCCGAAGCGTTCAATTCGTCCGGCATGATAACGATTCGGTTGCCCAGGGGCCCCGCCGGAAAACCGCGGCCCGGTGAATGCGTGGCGGCGTCGGAGGAGGCGTGGGAGGCGTGGCGGACGCTCGCGGGCGTCATGCCCGACCGCTTCGCCGGCTATCGCGCCATCGTCGATGGGCAGGGCTGGCTGCGCGCCTGGCTACCGCCCGACGCGGCATCGGATCAGGTCGAAGCCGCCGTTCGCGACGCGCGGGACCATCCCATCGCGACGGGCGCGCGGCCGGTCCACCATCATTGAGCCAGGCGTGTCGCGGCTACGGCTGCCCAAATTGCGCGGCGATCGCCTGTATCGCGACCGCGGCGGTATTGTTCGTCACATGCACCGCCAATGAGGCGAGCACGCCGCCGCCGCGATGACGCGCGAACGAAAACACCATCGCGGCGGGAATTAAGAACAAGATCCGCCCAGGGGCATCGATGCCATGCAGTAACAACCATGGAAAAACGGTCAGGCCGGCGGTCGACCACGCGCCGAAACCGCGCCGGCGCAAAGCTTCCCAAAGCCAGCCGCGGAAAAACAGTTCCTCCGACACGGGGGCGAGCGCCACGACCAGCAGGACGCTCAACACCGCGACCGTCGGGCCGCTGTCGGTCATGCCGGCGAGCACGTCGGGCGACACCGATTTCGCGAACTCCCGCAACGCCGGGACCGCGGCGGCCAGCAACAGAAACGCCATCAGCCAAATGATCATCACGACGCAGAGCAGAGCGATCTGTCCGCCGTGGCGAATCGATCGGACCCCGAGGCCGGCGCGGCTGTCGCCGTTGCCCGCCCGGCGGCCTTGCCGCAACGCGCCCAGCAGCAGAATTCCCTGAAACACCGCGGCCGCGATCAGAACGGTGACGAGACGGCTCGTTTGCGGAACGAACACGAAGCCGAATTCGCGGCCGAGCAAAAACGCCGCCAGACTCATGAGCGCGGCGGCGACCACCGCGCCCGCGAAGCCGGCGATGATCCAGGCCAGCATCCCGAGCAACAGGTAGATCGTGCCCCGTTGCCCGGTCACGACGCCGGGCGTCAGTTGAAGTTGAGTTTCAACCCCGGTTCCGGCCATTGCATCACACCAAGCCGGCCGGAATCGGACAGCGTTATGTAGGCGGTGCGCATGTCGGGACCGCCGAAGCAGATGTTGGTCGGATACGCGTCCGGCATCTTCACCGCGCGGACGATGTCGCCGCCCGGCGAGATCTCGGTAATGTAGCCGGTGGTCAACGTCGCCACGCAGATATTGCCGCTCGCCATCACCGCGAGACTGTCAAACCGCGCGTTGCCGCCGAGGCCCGCGATCACGCGTCCGCTGTGCGCCGCGTAGGGTTTCGCGGCTTTGATCTTGCCCGGTCCCTCGATATCGAATGCCCATAACCGCGCGCCTTCCGTGTCCGCGACGTAGATCGTCTTGCCGTCCGGCGACAGGCCGCAGCCGTTCGGGCTCAGGATGGGATAGGCGAGTTCCACGACCTTCGAGCCGTCGGGCAACGCGTAATACAGGCCGCCGTGATCGCGATGCCGCGCGTAGCGTTTGCCCAGATCGGTGAAATAAAATCCGCCCGCGGTGTCGAACACCAGATCGTTCGGCGCCGACAGGACATGTCCGTTGACCTCTTTATACAGCAGCTTCGCCGCGCCGGTTTTCGGATCGATACGCTGGATCGAGCCGAACTTGTAGTCCGGATGCGGGCCGATCCCCATCGAGTGACCCTCGACGTACCGGCTGCCGCCGTTGTTGCAGAGGTAGAAGAAACCGTCCGGACCGATCGCCAACCCGTTCGGGCCGCCGCCACATTCGGAAAACACACTGACCTTGCCGTCCGGCGTGACCCGCGAGCATTTATTGTTGCGAATTTCGGTCAGCACGATCGAGCCGTCGGCGCACACCACCGGGCCTTCCGGGAAACCCAGGCCGGTCGCGAGAATTGTCACATCGGTCATTGTAGCGTCCCTCCGGTTCTTGCTGTGTCCGGCAGTGTCGCCGCTCTGACGGTCCCGTCAACCACTGGACCGCGGGACCCTGCCCCGCCCGCGGTCGCGGCCCCGCTTGCCCGCCATGCGTATGGGCGGGTGAGAACGACCATCGCCGCGCCGATGAGCGGGCGGTCACGACCGCGCGGCGGACCTGTCATGGCGCGGGCATGACGCGGCGCGGCGCATGCGACCGGTTGGATGCCCTGCCGGGATTGAGTGGCTGCCAATGTAACGATCGACCGCGGCCGGGGGACGAGATCGCGGCGTCCGGACGGATTTTCAGCGTGGGGAAGCCGGGCCGCTCCCGATCCGGAACACCTCGCAGGAGGATACGCGGCGGGCCAGATCGGCACAGATATTATGCGCCTCGGCTTCGCTCAGCCCGACCAACTGCGCATGCCACACCGTATGGCGGCGAAACACCACGGGCTGCACGCGCGGCTGTGCGTCGGGTGCCAGGCGCGCCAACTCGAGCGCGATCCCGCGCGCCATGCGTTCGGCCGCGAAGGCGCCGCTCTGGATCGCGTAGTCCCGCACCGGTTTGGGGACGGTCATGACCGTTCGCTCGGCGAGTTGCGGGGGCGGCGACGGGTGCAGCGAGAACGTCGTCGCCGCGTTGGCCAGAGCGATCAGGCCGCCGCCAAACCGGCTGGCCGGCGCGTTCTCCTCGGTGAAGCCGCCGTCCAGCAGCATCGTCATGTGCTGGTCGCGCTCGACATTGGAGCCCGCGCCCATCACGACCCCGATCAGCCGGACGTTGCCGTGCACCGCGCTGGTCACGAGGTTATGTCCCGCGGCGTCGGTAAACCCGGTCTTCATTCCGTCCGCGCCGGGATAGGTGCGCAACATGGTGTCGTGGTTCTGGATGACCCGGTTGTGCCAGACGAAGCCGGGCACCGAGAAATATCCGTAAAGCTGCGGAAAATCGAGGATCAGCCGGCGCGCCAGAGTGGCCAGGTCGCGGGCCGTGGTCCACTGATCCGGATCCGGCAGTCCGGACGCGTTGCGAAAGCTGGTTCGGCTCATGCCAAGCGCCCGTGCGCGCAGTGTCATCATCTGCGCGAACCGGTCTTCGCTGCCGCCCAGAAACTCTCCAAGCGCGGAGGCGGCGTCGTTGGCGGACTTGGTGACGAGGCCAAGGATCGCCTGTTCGACCGTCATCGACTCTCCCGGCTGCAACCCGAGTTTACTGGGCGGCATCGACGCCGCGGTGGCCGACACCGTCATATATTGATTGAGCTGGATGCGGCGGTCTCGCAACGCCTCGAACGTCATGTAGAGCGTCATCAGCTTGGTGAGGCTGGCGGGGAAGCGAAGCGCGTCCTGGTTCACGCCCATGAGGATGCGACCGGTGCTCGCGTCCATGACGATCGCGCTGTAGCGGGCCGATCCGACCTGTGCCCAGGCGGATGCGATCGGTGCGATCGTGAGGGTGAGCAGGGCGCCGAGCAGCGCCAGAAAGGGCGCGCGAACGGCGGCGGACGGTCTGACTTTCCCCTCGTGATCCATTCCTGATCCCTTGGCTGCGGTCCGCGGTAGGAGCGTGCGTGACGCATCTAACCCGCGAACCGTTGCGGCGTCCAGATGGAAATTCATCAATCTGAACAGGTTACAGAACGGTGTTCGGGGTTTCCCGAGGTCTTGCGCGGGGTTGCGGGTGGTCATCAAATTTTCTTGTGCATTGCACCATTTGTTACTTGATCCCGCCGGTCCACCCGCCTATATCCTTGATTGTGCAGTGCAGCAAACCTGCTGAAGCAGAATTTCCGAGGACAGGATGGTGCCAATCGCGGGCCTCCTCCCTCCGACAGGAGAGACGACAATGAGCCAAAAGCCCAAGGCTGGCGCTCAGGCCCGGCCCGCTTCGGCCACCAAGGTGGCGCCGAAGGAAGTGGTGATGAAGCCAGCCCCCGCCAAGGTGGTGCCGGTCGCCCGGATGGAGCCGGTCAAATCGGCTCCCGCCAAAGTGGCGGCCCCGGCGAAGATGCAGGTCCCCGGGAAAGTTGACG
Organism: uncultured Alphaproteobacteria bacterium; assembly: GCA_963719675.1. Classification (GTDB taxonomy): domain Bacteria; phylum Pseudomonadota; class Alphaproteobacteria; order Acetobacterales; family Acetobacteraceae; genus Rhodopila. The sequence continues at coordinate 132,651 of CAVRDN010000004.1, forward strand.
CCCCGGTCGACGTGGCGCCGGTCGTGAAAGCGGAGCCGCCGGTGATTGCCGCGCCGGCCAGTGCGCCGCCGGCCGGCGCCCCATTGCCCATCGTAACCCCGGCCGCCGTCCCGGAGCCGGTCGCGGGAATGGCCGCGGCGATTGAAGCCGGGACCCCGGAACCCGTGAAGGAAACGATCGCCGCCGCGTCGGATCTCGCCGCCGCGTCCGCCAAGGTCGTTTCGACGTCCCTTACGACGACGGCCGACACGGTCGCGGCCGTCACGGCGGAGGTTGTCGAAACCGCCGCCTCGATTTCGCCGACAAAACCCAACCTAACCCCCCGCAACCTGACCCAAGGAATGAAGACCATGATGAAAAGCACTGAAGACTTCGTCGCGTTCGGCCAGGCGAACCTCGAAGCGTTCGTGAAGTCCGGCCAGATCTGGAGCGCCGGCGTGCAGGAACTGACGAAGCAGTTCGCCAGCTCCGCCAAGGCGTCGTTCGACGAGTCCGTCTCCACCTTCAAGGCGATCAGCACCGCGAAGTCGGTGAAGGAAGCCATGGACCTGCAGAGCACCTTCGCCAAGGCGGCGTTGGAGAAGGCGATGGCCGAATCCAACAAGCTGACCGACGCGTCGATCAAGCTGACCGAGCAAACGCTGGCGCCGATCACCGCTCGCGTGACGGTCGCGGTCGAGACGTTCGGCAAGGCGGCCTGAGTTAACGGCCGCGTAGCCCGCGGGACGCGGCGTTCCTCCCTCCCGACCGCGTAGCAGGCCACACGGTGAAAACGCCCGGATCGAAAGGTCCGGGCGTTTTCGATTCCACCTGGCCGGCTGTCGAATGAGCGCCGGCGCGGCATCGTGCCTGACCCCATGCGCGACCCCGTGCGGGCCATGACGTTGAGCCGGCGGAACGTCTTGCGTTCGATCGGTCGCCGTTGCACGCGCGGGCCTCGGCCTACGCCGCGACCTGAAACGATGGTGTAAGAAAATCCGTGGAGAACACTGGCGAAAGCAGCTCTCTTCATTTTGTCCTGATTCGTTTTAATCTCGCATTTCACCGCGAAGCCGCCGATCATGAATTTCAACACGACCCGGGCATGAGCGGGTCCTCCAATCGCATCTGAGACGACGCCGTCGTTTTCCCGACCGCGGCGGCAGCCGGACGTCTGGTTTCGATGACCCGTGGAGCCGGTTTGGTTGCACCGCCATCGCGCCGGGAGGATGCTGCCCCGCGAGAGGCGTCTCAATCGCGCGGCACGGACGTCGCGCAGGGAAGGAAACACACCCATGACCGATAGCATCGCGATCGTGACCGGCGGCCTCCGCGGACTGGGCCGGGCCATGACATTCGGTCTGCTCGGCCAAGGCCACCGTGTGACCGCTGTCGGCCATATCCGGGAAGACGTCGAGGCGATGCTGACGCTGGCCGGTGCGCATGCACAACAATTGCTGCCGCTGGTCGCCGACCTGCGGCAGCCTGCCGAGTGCGATCGCGTCTTCGCCGAGTCTCGGCGGCGGTTTGGCGCCGACCCGTCCATCCTCGTCAATAACGCGGGTCTGACATTCACCTTTATCGACCCCACCCGGTTTCGGCGGGAGAAGCCGCAACGGTTCTGGGAATGCGGCGACGACATCATTCAGGCGGTGATGGACACGAATTACGTCGCGGCGGACCAAATGGCGCGCCGCGCGGTGCCTTTGATGGTGCGCGACGGCTGGGGAAGGGTGGTGAACGTCACCACCAGGCTCGACACGATGAACCGGGCGGGCAGCTCCCCTTACGGTCCCTCCAAGGCGGCGCTGGAAATGGCGACGGAAATCTGGGCCAAGGAACTTGATGGAAGCGGGGTGACGGTCAATATCGTCAATCCGGGCGCGGGCGCGAACACGCCAGGCATGGCGGCGGAGATGCGGGCGCGGTCCGCCGCCAGCGCGGTGCCGTTGCTGGTGGAGCCTGACGATATGGTGGCGCCGTTGCTGTTTGTCGTTTCCCGCGCGGCGGATCGCGTCAATGGCTTTCGGTTCGACGCGAACACCTGGCACCAAGGCCAGGATCCAAAGTCCATGACACGGCCAGCCGGCTTCGTGCTGCACCCTGAAGGGGGCTGGAGCGAAGGAGATCAGCGTCAATGAACCGCGTGCCTCTTGCCGAACCGGAGCGGACGCGCGAACCTCTCTGAGACCCGCTCCCCAGGTCGCGTTTCGGGACGTGGTCCGGGTAGCGACTTTGGGCTCGCGGTACAGGATGCTTCCAACCGGGGGACGTGATCCGATATGATCGGTGCTGGACGAGTGGAAGGATCTGACGAGGTGCCGTTTCGGATGACCAAGGCGCGGATGAGCAAGGCGCGGATGACCAGGGCGAACAGGGCCGAGCGATGAGTGACAGCGACAGGCGCGGGGGCGGCAACACCGAGAACCCCAACACCGGCGTGGTGGTCAAGGCGCGGCCGAAGACCCGCAAGCCGGCCATGTACAAGGTGCTGATGCTGAACGACGATTATACGCCGATGGAGTTTGTCGTACACGTCCTGGAGCGCTTCTTTCAAAAGAACCGGGAGGAAGCGACCCGAATCATGCTACATGTGCACCGTCGCGGCGTCGGCGTCTGCGGCGTTTATACCTATGAGGTCGCCGAGACGAAGGTCACCCAGGTGATGGATCTCGCGCGGCAGAACCAACATCCTTTGCAATGCACGATTGAGAAGGAATAGCGGCGAAACTCCGCTGTTTCGATGACGGCCCGGGAGCACCCGGGGACCACGTAGACCAGGAGCAGAGACCCCATGCTATCACGCAACCTGGAGCAGACGCTTCACAGAGCTTTGTCCCTGGCCAGCGAACGCCGTCACGAATACGCGACTCTGGAGCATCTGCTTCTGGGCCTGACCGACGATTCGGACGCCGCCACGGTGTTGAAGGCCTGCGGCCTCGACCTGGACAAGCTGCGCACCGACCTTGGCGAGTTTCTGGACAAGGATCTCGCCGGCCTGGCCACCGACCGGCCTGGCGACCCGAAGCCGACCGCCGGCTTCCAGCGCGTCGTGCAGCGCGCCGCGATCCATGTGCAGTCGTCCGGCCGCGATGAGGTCACCGGCGCCAACGTGCTGGTCGCGCTGTTCAGCGAGCGGGAGAGTCACGCGGTGTATTTCCTGCAAATGCAGGACATGACCCGGCTCGACGCGGTCAACTTCATCAGCCACGGCATCGCCAAGGCGCCCGGCCGCTCGGCGCAACGTCCGGTGCTCGGCTCCAACAACCAGCAGCCGAACGAAAACAATCCGGAGCAGGAGCGCGAGGAGAAGCCGAACCGCCGCGGCAATCAGGACGCGCTGACCAACTACTGCGTGAACCTGAACAAGAAGGCGATGGCCGGAAAGATCGATCCGCTGATCGGCCGCGACCTGGAGATCGAGCGGACGATCCAGATCCTCTGCCGCCGCACCAAGAACAACCCGCTGTATGTCGGCGATCCGGGGGTCGGCAAGACCGCCATCGCCGAAGGCCTCGCCAAGCGGATCGTCGAGGGCGACGTGCCGGAGGTGCTGGCCAAATCGACCATCTTCGCGCTGGACATGGGCGCGCTGCTGGCCGGCACGCGCTATCGCGGCGACTTCGAGGAGCGGCTGAAGGCCGTGGTGAACGAACTGGAAGCGCAGCAGGGCGCGATCCTGTTCATCGACGAGATCCATACCGTGATCGGCGCCGGCGCCACGTCGGGCGGCGCGATGGACGCGTCGAACCTGCTGAAACCCGCTCTGGCGTCGGGCAATCTCCGCTGCATCGGCAGCACGACCTACAAGGAATTCCGTAACTACTTCGAAAAGGACCGCGCGCTGGTCCGCCGCTTCCAGAAGATCGATGTGAACGAGCCGAACATCGAGGACAGCATCAAGATCCTGCGCGGCCTGAAACTGAACTACGAGAAGCACCACAAGGTCCGCTACACCGATGAGGCGATCCGCGCGGCGGTCGAGCTGTCGGCGAAATACATCAACGACCGCAAACTGCCGGATAAGGCGATCGACGTGATCGACGAGGTCGGCGCCTCGCGGATGTTGCTGCCGGAGAACAAACGCCGGAAGACCGTCACCTTGCGCGACGTCGAGGAAATCGTCGCCAAGATTGCGCGCATTCCTCCGAAGAGCGTGTCCGCCGATGACAAGGAGACGTTGCGCAATCTGGAACGCGATCTGAAGTCGATGGTGTTCGGCCAGGACAAGGCGATCGAGGCACTGGCGGCGGCGATCAAGCTCGCGCGCGCCGGGCTGCGGGAGCCGGAGAAGCCGATCGGCAATTACCTGTTCTCCGGTCCGACTGGCGTCGGCAAGACCGAGGTGGCACGCCAACTCGCCGCCACAATGGGGATCGAGCTGATCCGCTTCGACATGTCGGAATATATGGAACGGCATAGCGTCTCCCGTCTGATCGGCGCGCCGCCCGGCTATGTCGGGTTCGATCAGGGCGGCCTGCTGACCGATGCGATCGACCAGCATCCGCACGCCGTATTGCTGCTGGATGAGATCGAGAAAGCGCATCCCGATCTGTTCAACATCCTGCTGCAGGTGATGGATCACGGCAAACTGACCGACCACAACGGCAAATCGGTCGATTTCCGCAACATCATCCTGATCATGACGACCAACGCGGGCGCCTCCGATCTCGCCAAGGAAGCCATCGGTTTCGGCCGTGAAACCCGCGCAGGGCGAGGACGACGACGCGATCAAGCGGCTGTTCACGCCGGAATTCCGCAACCGGTTGGACGCCACGATCGGCTTCGCCGGCCTGACGCCGGAAATCGTCGGCCGCGTGGTGGAGAAGTTCGTCATGCAGCTGGAGGCGCAATTCGCCGACCGCAACGTGACGATCGAGGCGTCCTCGGCGGCCAAGGAATGGCTCGCGGAGCGCGGCTACGACAAGCTGTACGGCGCGCGGCCGCTGGCGCGGGTGATCCAGGAGTACATCAAGAAGCCGCTCGCCGAGGAGTTGTTGTTCGGCAAGCTGGTGAAGGGCGGCTCGGTCAAGGTGACGATGAAGGACGACAAGCTGGCGTTCGAAATCATCGAAGCCTCGGTGCCCGCGCTGCCGAAGCCGGAAGGCGAGGACGAAGGCGGGGTCGGCAAGGAGCCGGAGGCGGTCGAGTAAGGCCGCCGGATTGTCAGCGACGCGGCGCCCCACGCGTTGTGAGTGCCGCGTGGCGGGCGTAGACCGTCGTCGCCGGGGGTAATCGTGGTAGCCGTGCGTAGACCGTCATGGCTGGGCGTAGATCGTGGTAGCCGGGCGTGGACCGTCATGGCCGGGCGTAGATCGTGCTAGCCGGGCGTAGACCGTCACGGCTGGGCGGTGATCGTGGTAGCCGTGCGTAGACCATCACGGCTGGGCGGTGATCGTGGTAGCCGTGCGTAGACCATCACGGCTGGGCGGTGATCGTGGTAACGTGCGTAGGTCGTCATGGCCGGGCTCGACCCGGCCATCTCGGTCAGCACGGGCCTCGATAAATGGCCAAAGGCGGCCCGACCGCGACGGAAGCCGAGAAAACCACCTGCCATGACGCAGTCGGAATGGCGAGGCAGAGGGAGCAAAACCGATGGACGACCTGACCCCGGTTGGCGCCGTTTGCGGCCCGGATGGCTGCGACGAACGTAGCCTCCGCCGAGACGCTGAACCCCAGGCCGCCGCCGGCACGCGGATCGACATCGTGTCGGACGCGATCTGTCCGTGGTGCTACATCGGCAAGCGGCAGATGGAGCGGGCGCTCCTGGCACTCTGGGCGGATGAGGGCCTGGCGTTCTCGATCCACTGGAACCCATTCCAGCTCAATCCCGACATGGCGAAAGAGGGCGTTGACCGCGCCCAGTACCGCGCCTGGAAGTTCGGCAGCGCCGCGAAAGGCGGCCGCGCTGGACGCCCGGATCGTCGAGGCGGCGGCGCAGGTCGGACTGGAATTCCATCCGGAACGGATCAAGCGGACGCCGAACACGATCGACGCGCACCGGCTGATCTGGTTCGCCGGGCAGAAGGGCGTGCAGGACGCGGCGATGGAGGCGGTGTTCAAGGCCTACTTCATCGAGGCGCAAGACATCGGCCAGCATTCGCGTCCTGGCGGATTGTGCCGCGGCGGTGGGACTGGATCGGGCAGACGTGTCAGCATTCCTCGCCGGCGATCTCGCGGACAAGGAAATGCGCGCGGCGGATCAGGCGGCGCGCGAAGCCGGGGTCAGCGGCGTGCCGTCATTCTTCCTGGACGGCTACGGGTTGTTCTCCGGCGCGATGCCGCACGACCAGATGGCGAACGCGTTCCGCCAGGGCAACAAAGTGCTGCGGGAGCGCGCCGCCGGATAGCGCAACTCCTCGATCGCCATCGCGAACCCTGGGCGCCACATCGCCGGGTGACATAGGGCGAACGACAGGCCGGGACGACAGCGCCCGCACATCCCGGTGTCGGGCCGGGATTTCCTGGGCGATGCCGAAAGCGCACGAAATCTTCGCGGATTTGGCCTTTTACGCGAAGTTTCTTCCAACTTTCCTGGCCGCGTTTACCGTCCCCGCTTGTCGTGATAGCTCCAGACAACGAAACAAATCCAGGAGCACTGCCATGACGTCCAAGCATCCGGAAACGCTCGCTCTCCATGCCGGCTGGCGCCGCGACAGCGCCACCAACGCCGTGGCCGTGCCGATCTATCAGACCACCTCCTACCAGTTCGACAGCTCCGAGCACGCCTCCAACCTGTTCGGCCTCAAGGAACTGGGCAACATTTACACCCGCATCATGAACCCGACGAACGATGCGCTGGAGCAGCGGCTCGCCGCCCTCGAGGGCGGTGTCGCTGCCCTGGGCCTGGCGTCCGGCCAGTCCGCGTCGGCTTCTCCGATGCTGAATCGTCGCTCGCGCCGGCGACAATTTCGTCAGCTCGACCGATCTGTATGGCGGCACCTGGAACCTGTTCGCCAACACGATGAAAGACCAGGGGATCGAGGCCGGTTCGTCGATCCCACCGACCCCGAGGCGTTCGCCCGCGCCACCGACGACCGCACCCGCGCCTACTACGCCGAGACGTTGCCGAACCCGAAACTGATCCCGTTCCCGATCGCCGAGGTCGCCGCGATCGGCCGCAAGTTCGGCATCCCGCTGATCATGGACAACACCGCGGCGCCGTTGCTGGTGCGCCCGTTCGATCACGGCGCCGCCGTCGTGATGTATTCGACGACGAAATATATCGGCGGCCATGGCACCTCGATCGGCGGCGTGGTGATCGACGGCGGCAATTTCGACTGGGAGGCGCACCCGACGCGCCAGCCGATGTTGAACACGCCCGATCCCAGCTATCACGGCGCGGTCTGGTCGCAGGCGGTAAAGCCTCTGGGCCCGATCGCCTACATCCTGAAGATGCGCGTCACGCTTGTTGCGCGATCTCGGCGCGGCGATGGCGCCGTTCAACGCGTTCCTGTTCCTGCAGGGGGTCGAAACTCTCGCGCTTCGCATGCGCGCGCACAGCGAGAACGCGTTGGCGGTTGCGAAATATCTGTCCGAGCCGCAAGGGCGTGACCCAGGTCATCCATCCATCGCTGCCACACCGGTGTGGGAGCGGAACGGACTGCCAAATATCTGCCGCAAAGGCATGGGCGGCCTGTGCGGCTTCGAACTCGCGGGCGGCGTCGATGCCGGCCGCAAGTTCATCGACTCGCTGAAGATGTTTTACCACGTCGCCAATATCGGCGATGCCCGCAGCCTGGCGATCCATCCGGCCAGCACGACGCACTCGCAGCTTACGGAAGCGGAACAGGCGGCGACCGGCGTAACGCCCGGCTACGTGCGGCTGTCGATCGGCATCGAGCACATCGACGACATCATTGCCGACCTCGATCAGGCGTTGGACGCGGCGGGAGCATGACGACGACCGACCGGCGTCCACCTGATCGGCAGCGTGCCGATGGCGGACGCCGAGACGGTGTTCCGGTCGGTGGCGCGCGAACTGGGTCCCTGGCTCGCGCGCATTCCGGACGGAGAAACCGGCACCCGCCATCGCTGGATCTGGTGGCAGCGGGAGATGTTGCTGAACCATCCGGCGATGGAACCGGACACCGACACGCCGCCGTTCGAGTTGCGGCA
>CAVRDN010000005.1:0-49578 GCA_963719675.1 uncultured Alphaproteobacteria bacterium
CCGATCGACAGGCCCGGGGTCACGACGCGGGGCAGATCGGCCAGCGCACCCGCCAGCACCTCGGCCCGACCTTGGCGCCGCAGCCGCCGCAGCGCATCGGGGCTCCGGGTCCGGGGTGCATGCGCATTTCGGTGTACATCCGCATCCAGCGCCGGTCGATCCGGTCCTTCCACCGCCAGACCACGGGCCGGACAGCGCCAGCCCGTTGCGCCACGCCACCGCCTTCCCGTCGCCCAGCCCCAGAATCACCAGAGCCTCGCGCTGCGGCCGCCAGCGCCTCAGCTGCCGGTGGCGGCGCGAGGCGAAGGTTGCGCCAGCGGAGCCCCGGCCCGCACCGCCCAGACCCCGGCCTTGGGCCGCGGCGACGCTGGATCGAGGCACAATCGCCCGCCGCGAACACCGCCGGATGGCTGATGCTGCGCAGGGTCGAGTCACCTGACGCAGCCCTGGCGTCGCAGCGAGCCCGGCGATCGGCCAGGAAGCGGGCGCCTCTCCACGCCGGTCGCCCAAAGGCGCCCGCCGCGTCGAGGAGACTGCCGTCCGACAACGCGAGCCGCCCGTCCTGGAAGCTGCCCGCCGTCACGCCGCACACGATCTCCACGGAGGCGTCCACCAGCGCCGAGACCGCGACCCGGCGGGCGATTCCGGCGCGTCGACCAGCGGTTCCGGCGTGCCGCGACACCAGCCGATCCGGTATCGCGCCGGAACCGAATCCGCCAGCGCGAGAGCCAGTTCGACTCCGGCCGGGCCGCCGCCGACCACCACGATGCGGTCGTGATCGTGGATCGTCTGCCTCGATCCGGCGCAACTGGTCCAGAAACCGCCCGATCGGCTTGACCGCGATGCCTCCGTCGGGCGGCACCGCGGCTCCCCGCCGACATCGATCGACAGCAGGTCGTACGGGATGTCCGGCCGGCCCGGCACCGTCACCGTGCGCGCGTCGAGCTGGATCGAGGTCGCCTCGGCCAGAATCAGCCGCGCCCGGTAGCGGCGGCGAGCGGCGCGAGGTCGATATGCGCCTGCCGCGTCCCATAGTCGCCGCGGATCACCCCCGGCAGCATGCCGGAATAGGGTGTCTCCGGCTCGCGTCCGATCAGGGTCAGCCGCACCCCGCGCTCCGGCCGCATGGCGAACCGGCGGAGCACTTCGACATGCGCGTGACCCGCCCCCAGAAGCAAAATGTCCGTCTCGATGGGGCCGCGTGGCTGCATGCGGTGAACGTTACCGCGGGACGTGGACAATTCGTATGGCCGGAGAATGGGGTGTCGGACCCCATGGTGGTCTGTGCGGTCAGACGCCCCGGTGGCTCGTTCTCCGGCGGCCGGGGGACCTGCTGCCGGTGGCGATGACATGACATTGGTGCGCCGATTGGGGTCCGCGGAATCCGGACGCCCGGCGGCCTGGCCTCGGTGCCTTGCCGATTGCGCCGTTGGCCAGGATGCCTCGTGCAACGGGCTGCCCGCTGCGCGCGGGTCCCCCGCCAAGATCCCCCACGGCGATCCCCCGCCATGCTCCCCCGCCCATGGAGGCCGGACGTCGCGCGCGTTGATTCGCTCCGCGGCGAACCCAATGTGAGCCACGAACCCGTCATGGAGAGGTGCGATGCGGCGTGGGGCGATCCGTGGCGCGACGCGGCGGCTGGTGGAGGCACTCCGCGCGATCCTGCCGCTGCTGTTCGCGTGCGGTGGGGCGTTGGCGAACAATGTCGGGTTCCAGACCGCCAGCCTGCCCAATCCCGATGGCCCTCCGCTGGCGGTGGGGATCTGGTATCCGACGTCCGCACCCTCCGGTCCGCACCGCCTGGAAAGCTACACGCAGGACGTCGCGCCGGACGCGCCGGTCGAGGGGCACGCGCTGCCTCTCGTGGTTCTGTCCCATGGCTCCGGCGGGTCGTTCGCGGGTCATTACGACACGGCGCTGGCTCTGGCCCGGGCCGGCTTCGTGGCGGCCGCCGTCACCCAGGAAGGCGACAGCCTGGACGACACCAGCCGCCGCACGGAGATCTGGATCAGGCCCGCGCAACTGAAGCAGTTGACCGACCACATGGTGACAGCGTGGCACGATCGCGGCGCGCTCGACCCGGCGCGCATCGGCGTGTTCGGCTTCTCCGCCGGCGGCTTCACCGCGCTGGTGGCGGCCGGAGGCACGCCCGACCTCACCACGATCGCGCCGTACCTGCCACGCGCACCCGGCGACCGACACCTGCGTCGTCGTGACCGAGACGCCCGGCACCATGCGGCGGCTGGCGGAGCCGTTGCCGGCGTCCACCTGGGTGCACGATCCGCGCATCAAAGCCGCCGTCGTCGCGGCCCCCGCGCTTGGTTTCAGCTTTGGCCGAGCGGGATTGCGGGGCGTTCGGATCCCGGTGCAGCTCTGGCGCGCCGAATTCGATCACGTGCTGCCGTACCCGGATTACGCCGAAGCGGTGCGGACCGCTCTGCCCCTGACGCCCGATTATCATGTGGTCGGCAACGCGGATCATTACGACTTCCTGCCGCCGTGTCCTCCGGCGATGGCCAAAGCCGTGCCGGCGATCTGCCGGTCGCGGCCCGGATTCGACCGCGCGGCGTTCCACGCGCGATTTGACGCCGACATCGTCGCTTTCTTCGAAAAGACCCTGAAGTAAACCGTCTTCGCCCGCCGCCGAACGGGCGCGTGGCCGCGCGATGCCTGCGTCGCGGCGTCGCCGCCCGGCTCCGGCGCCGGGACGGGCGAGGTCAGGGCCGTGGATTGGCGAAGCCGGCTGACGGTTGCGTGCCGCCGTCGCGGTCAGACGCCGGTCTCCGCGTCGGTCCGCCGATCCCGTATCCGCGATCTTTCGAAGTATCGCCGCAATTCCGCCGCGTCGCCGAGGCAGGGTTGACGCCTGGGTGATTTCGCCAATGTGTAGCGCCGGACCAGGAATGATGGAGCCGCCTCGTTGATTCGCCTTTTCGTCACGCTGGCGGTGTTGACCCCGCCGATCGTCGCGCTGTCCGGATGTGGGCCGAGCTACTCGCCGGACACCTATGCCAACAACGCGGCGCAGCAGGCCGCCAAGGTGGAACCCGGCGTGGTGGCCGGCGTGCGGCCGGTGCAGATCAGCGCCCAGGGCGCGGTGGGTGGCGTGGCGGGGGCGGCGGCGGGCGGGGTCGCCGGGTCTCAGGTTGGTGCCGGACCGACCAGCGCGTTCGGCGCCATCGGCGGCTCATTGATCGGCGGCATCGCGGGCGTGGCGACCGAGCACATCATCGGCGACACCGACGGCTTCGAGTATATCGTGCGCAAGACCAGCGGCGAGATGGTCAGCGTGGCGCAAAAGGACAAGAAACCGCTGTGGGTTGGTGAGAAGGTGCTGGTGATCGCGGGGCCGCAGGCGCGCGTGGTGCCGGATTATACCGTGCCGTTCGCCGGGCCGCCCAAGACGGCAGCGGCCAAACCAGGCGCTCCCGCCGGGGATGGCGCATCGGCGCACCCTCCCGCGGCGGAGGCCGTGACCGCGGGACATTCGGCGGAGGCCGCGACCGGGTCACATCCGGCGGGTTCCGCGTCCGCGGCCCAGCCGGCGAATGCCGGAACCGTGTCACCCGCGGCGAATGCCGGAACCGTGTCACCCGCGGCGAATGCCGCGCCCGCGTCGCATCCGGCGGATGCCGTGCCGCGTCCCATCCTCCCGTCGCCGAGGTCATACCGCCGGTGCCGACCCCGACCGGGGTTCCGCCACAGCTTCCCGCCGCGTTCGGCGCCGCGCCAACCACGCCGCCGCCGATCATTACGCCGCCAGATGTGGTCCCGACGCCCGCGGTCACCGTAGCAACGCCCAGGCCTTAAGCGTTGGTGCCCGCCGGCCACGGCGGCCCCTTCAGTTCGACCGTGTTGCCCTCCGGGTCCTGGGCGTAAATCGACGGGACCCTGGCCCTCGGCGCCGTAGCGGGACGCGACGGGACCCGTCTCGACCCCGTGACGTTGCAAGTGCGCGATGATCTCGTCCGGATCGTAGGGATCAAGGCGCAGGCAGAAATGATCGAGGTTGCGCGCTTCGGCGCCAGGAGCCGCGCCGCCCCGGCGTCCCAGTTCGCCAGTCACCGGCACGAGATCGATCAGCGCGGTGCCGGCGCGGAGTTGGTAGAGGCCGAGGTCCTCCTGCACCTTCTCCACCGAGCAGCCGAGCACATCGACGTAGAAGCGCATCATCGCGTCGAGGTCGGTCACCCGCAGAACGAGGTGATCCAGGTGCTTGATCCGAAACATGGGGGCGCCTCCTTTTTGGGGCCGTAGTGTGACCACGACGCGGGCGGAAGGGAAAGAGCGGGTTGATGCGCCGGGGCATCGCCCAGACCCCACCAGGGGCGTTGCCCCTGGACCCCATCAAAGGGCGAGGCCTTTTGAAATCTGTCCATTGGCGGTGGAATGGGAGAGGGCCAACACGGACCATGAAAGGCCAACGGTCGGCCCTCTTCCATTCCAGTGCCAAAATGAATGGTTCCAAGGGCCTCGCCCTTGGCGGAGGTCCAGTGAGGCAGAGCCTCCTGGTGGGGTCTGGGGCAACGCCCCAGCGCGTCAACCCATGGCCACGCGGCCCGGCACACGGCACTCTGTGCCGCGGGAACGCAACTCGAGGAAGGGGACACCGGATGCCGGACCTGCTGACCGCCGCCAGGGCGCTGCTGGTTCTGTACATCCTGATCGCGGCGATCATGTTCCTTTGTCAACGACGCATTCTGTTTCGGCCGGATCGCGCGCGTCCCGACCTCGCCCGCGCCGGCGTTCCGGGCGTGCGCGCGACGACCGTCGCGACACCGGATGGCCTGACGTTGCTGGCGTGGTACCTGCCCGCCCCGGGCGACACGGATCCCGTCGTCCTCTATCTGCACGGTAACGCCGGCCACATCGGCCATCGCGCCTTCCGGCTGGATCGGTTTCATCGTTTCGGATGGGGCGCGCTGCTCCTGGAATATCGCGGTTATGGCGGCAATCCCGGCCGGCCATCGGAGGCGGGTCTGACCATCGACGCCCGCGCCGCCCTCGCCGCGCTGTTGGCGATGGGGATCGCCCCGACGCGCATCGTGCTCTATGGCAAGTCACTCGGCTCCGGCCTCGCCGCGCGACTTTCGACCGAGCAACCGGTCGCGGCTGTCCTGTTGGAGTCGCCGTATACCAGCATCACCGACATCGCCCGGTCGCGCTACTGGTTCCTGCCTGTGCGTTGGTTGTTACGGGACCGGTTTGACTCGTTCCGGATCATCGGCGGCGCGCTGGCGCCGGTTCTGGTGATGCATGGCGCGCGCGACCGTATCGTTCCGGTCGCGATGGGACGCGCGGTGTTCGCCGCGGCGCCCGAGCCGAAGCAACTCTGGATCGCGCCGCATGCCGGTCATATCGATCTGGTCGAGGCCGGCGCGATGGATGTGGCGGCTGACTTCGTGACGCGCCCGCGCCACGAAGCGCTCGGCTGAGCGCCGCGTTACCGCGGCAGAACCGTTGTTCCCATCAGGAACTTATCCATCGCGCGGGCGCATTGCCTGCCCTCGCGAATAGCCCAGACAACCAGCGACTGACCGCGCCGCATGTCGCCGGCCGCGAACAGCCTGTCGCGCGAGGTCTTGTATTCCACCGTGTTCGCCGCGACGTTGCCGCGTTGATCGAGCTCGACACCGGCCTGCTCCAGCAACGCGGTGCGATGCGGACCGAGGAACCCCATCGCCAGCAACACGAGATCGGCCTTCAATTGAAAGCCGCTGTTCTCGATCTCCGCCATTTGCATGCGGCCATCGGGTCCCTTGACCCAATCGATATAAACGCAGTCGAGCGCGGTGACATGGCCGTTCTGGCCGATCGCGTCCCTGGTGTGCACCGACCAGTCGCGCGAAACGCCTTCCTCGTGCGCATGCGACGACCGCAGCTTGTTCGGCCAGTCCGGCCACACCATGGCTTTGTTTTCTTTCTCCGGCGGCTTCGGCATGATCTCGATCTGCGTGATCGACGCCGCGCCCTGCCGCGCCGAGGTGCCGATGCAGTCCGATCCGGTATCGCCGCCGCCAATCACCACGACGTGCTTGCCCTTGGCCGAAATCGGATGGTTGCCCGAGGCGGTCGCCTCATCGTCGCCGGCGTCGCGCTTGTTTTGTTGCGTCAGGAAATCCATCGCGAAATGGATGCCGTCCAGCGAGCGTTGCGGCACCGTGAGGTCGCGCGGCCACTCGGCGCCGCCGGTCAGCGCGACCGCGTCGAACTCCGCCAGCAGCGCATCGATCGTGACGGTCACGCCAACTTCGACCTTCGTGCGAAACTCGACACCTTCGGCCGCCATCTGCGCCATGCGGCGGTCGATGTGGTGTTTCTCCATTTTGAAGTCGGGGATGCCATAACGCAACAATCCGCCGATGCGGTCGGCCTTTTCGAACAGCACCACCGCGTGCCCGGCGCGCGCCAGTTGCTGCGCGCAGGCCATCCCCGCCGGACCGGAGCCCACGACCGCCACCCGCTTGCCGGTCTTGTGCGCCGGCGGCATCGGCACGATCCAGCCTTCTTCCCAACCGCGATCGACGATGGCGCACTCGATGGTTTTGATGGTCACCGGGCTGTCGTCGATGTTCAGCGTGCACGCCGCCTCGCACGGCGCCGGGCAGATCCGGCCGGTAAATTCCGGAAAGTTGTTGGTGGAGTGCAACACCGTCAACGCGTCCCGGAACTGGTCGCGATAGACCAGATTGTTCCAGTCCGGGATCATGTTGTTGACCGGACAGCCGTTGTGGCAGAACGGAATGCCGCAATCCATGCAGCGCGCCGCCTGGCCGGTCAGTTCCGCCGCCGGCAGTGGTTTGACGAACTCCTTGTAGGTCTTCACTCGCTCAGCGACTTTTTCATAGCCGCGGTCGTGGCGTTCGATCTCAAGAAATCCGGTCGGCTTCCCCATTACCCTCTCCAAATCCGATATCCGGACCACGATGGTCGCCGTGGCCGGCGTTTATTTCGCGATCGTCCCGTCTGGACGTCACCCGGCCCGGCGGGATCGTCCCCACGTCGTCGTCTTCGGGCTCAGACGCCTCTCTCATCGTGATGGCCACCGCCGTCTCATCGTCATGCGCCACCGCCCTCTCATCGTCATGGCCGCCGCCGTCTCATCGTCATGACCACCGCCGTCTCATCGTCATGGCCGGGCCTGACCCGGCCATCTCTCGCCGCACCTGCCTCGACGGGTCACCGGGTCCAGGCCCGGTGATGACGTTGCGAGGCCGTCGGAACCAAACTCGCGTCTCGCGCTCAACCCGGATCGGCCTGTCCGCGCACACCCTCAACACAGACCACGTATCGTCGCGACACGTGCTCGGCGCAGGGCCGGGCATGACGGTCCGCGGCACGACGTTCCCGCCACCCGCCATGGCGTTCCCACTCCCCACCACGACGTTGGCATTACTCCGCCGCGACGGTCTTCGCCGCATCCTGCTCGGCGCGAAGGTCGAGCAGCGCACGGCGATAATCCCGCGGCACGACCTTCACGAATTTCGGCAACTCGGCGTCCCAGTTGTCGAGCAGAGCGCGCGCCCGGCCGCTGCCGGTGAACAGCAAATGCCGCTCGACCAGGATGCGCAGACGCTCGGCGTCGAAGCGCAGCGGATCGCCCATGCCGTTGTCCTCGACATTGACGGAGCGTTGCCGCGGCCGGCCGGGCGCGTCCGCCAGACCCAGTTCGGCGGCGCCGATTTTCTCCAGATCGACACCGGCGGGATTGCACAACTGCTTGAACATGCCGTCCGGATCGTAAACGTAAGCGATGCCGCCCGACATGCCCGCCGCGAAGTTGCGGCCGGTCTGCCCAAGCACCAGCACCACGCCGCCGGTCATGTATTCGCAGCCGTGATCGCCGCAGCCTTCGACCACCGTGACGGCACCGGAATTACGCACCGCGAAGCGCTCGCCGGCGACACCCTGGAAATACGCCTCGCCGGCGATCGCGCCATACAGCACGGTGTTGCCGACGATGATGTTCTCCGCCGGATCGCGCCGCGCCGTGTCGGGCTGGCGCACCACCACGCGGCCGCCGGACAGGCCCTTGCCGACATAGTCGTTGGCATCGCCGCTCAACGTCAGCGACACGCCGCGCGACAGGAACGCGGCGAAACTCTGGCCCGCGTTGCCGGTCAGGTTGATCGAGATGGTGTCCTCCGGCAGTCCGGTGTGGCCGTATTTCTTCGCCACCTCGCCCGAGAGCATCGCGCCCACGGTACGGTTCACGTTGCGGATCGCATGCTCGATCCGCACCGGCTCGCCGCGGTCCAGAGCCGGCCTGGCCGCGACGATCAGTTCCTGGTCCAGCGCCTTGTCGAGGTGATGGTCCTGGGTTTCGCAGTTGTAGATCGCGACCCCGGCCTTTGGCGTCGGCTGATACAGAATGCGGCTGAGATCGACGCCCTTCGCCTTCCAGTGCTCGACCGACTTTTCGGTGTCGAGCTTATCCACCCGTCCAACCATTTCGTTGAACGTGCGGAAGCCGAGTTGCGCCATGATCTCCCGCACTTCCTCGGCGATGAAGAAGAAGAAGTTGATCACGTGTTCCGGCGTGCCGGTGAAGCGTTTGCGCAGGATCGGATCCTGCGTCGCCACGCCGACCGGGCAGGTGTTGAGATGACACTTCCGCATCATCACGCAGCCCGCCGCGATCAACGGCGCGGTGGCGAAACCGAACTCGTCGGCCCCCAGCAGAGCGCCGACCACCACGTCACGGCCGGTCCGGAACCCGCCATCGACCTGCACCGCGATCCGGCCACGCAGCCCGTTCAGCACCAATGTCTGCTGCGTCTCCGCCAGACCGATTTCCCACGGCGAGCCGGCGTGCGTCAGCGAGGTCAACGGACTGGCCCCGGTGCCGCCCTCATACCCGGCGATCGTGACGTGATCCGCGCGCGCCTTCGACACACCCGCCGCCACCGTGCCGACGCCGACCTCGGACACCAGCTTGACCGAAATGCGCGCCTTCGGATTGGCGTTCTTCAAATCGTGGATGAGCTGCGCCAGATCCTCGATCGAGTAAATGTCGTGATGCGGCGGCGGTGAAATCAATCCCACGCCCGGCGTCGAATAGCGCACGCGGGCGATATTGCGGTCCACCTTATGGCCGGGCAACTGGCCGCCCTCGCCAGGTTTCGCGCCCTGCGCCATCTTGATCTGCAGATCGTCGGCGTTGACCAGATATTCCGTGGTCACACCGAACCGGCCGGATGCGACCTGCTTGATCGCCGAACGCATCGAATCGCCGTTCGCCATCGGGATGTAGCGATCGGACTCCTCGCCGCCCTCTCCGGTGTTCGACTTGCCGCCAATCCGGTTCATCGCGATCGCCAGCGTGGTGTGCGCCTCGCGTGAGATCGAGCCGAAGCTCATCGCGCCGGTGGCGAAACGATGCACGATGGTCGCCGCCGGTTCGACTTCGTCGAGCGGCACCGGCTCCGGCCGCGAGTTTGAAGTCCATCAGGCCGCGCAGGGTCAGCAGCCGCTCACTCTGATCGTTGATGGTGCGGGTGAATTCCTTGAATCCGGCGTAGGAGTTGCCGCGCACGGAATGCTGCAACCGGCCGATCGATTCCGGCGTCCAGGCATGCGTTTCGCCCCGCAGGCGGAACTGATAGTCGCCGCCGACATCCAGCATCGACCGGTACAGCGGGTCGTCGCTGTAAGCATGCCGATGCCGGGTGACCGCTTCCTCGGCGATTTCCTTGAAGCCGACGCCCTCGATCGTGGTGGACGTGCCGGTGAAGCACTTCTCGACGAACGCAGAGGACAGCCCGACCGCGTCGAAGATCTGCGCGCCGCAATACGAGTGGTAGGTGGAGATGCCCATCTTGGACATCACCTTCATGATGCCCTTGCCCAACGCCTTCAGATAATTCTTCCGCACGTCGTACGCGGACAGCGCGAGGTTGGACTTGGTGCGGATCAGTTCCAGCGTTTCGAACGCCAGATACGGATTGATCGCCTCCGCGCCATAGCCCGCGAGCACGCAGAAGTGATGCACTTCGCGCGCCTCGCCGGTCTCGATGACGAGGCCGGTCTGTGTGCGCAGTCCCTGGCGGATCAGATGGTGGTGCGTCGCCGCCGTGGCGAGCAGCGCCGGGATCGGAATGCGATCCGGGCCGACCGCCCGATCCGACAGGACCAGAATCGTGTAATCGGCGAGCACCGCGTCCGTTGCCTCGCGGCATACCCGCTCGATCGCGCGCTCCATGCCCTCGGCGCCTTCGCTGGCGGGCCAGGTCGTGTCGATGGTCTGGGTGCGGAACGCGCCGCCCGCCAGATTCTCGATGTCGCGGATCTTTTCCAGATCGGCGTTGGTCAGGATCGGTTGCGAAACCTCCAGCCGGTAGTGATTGCCGGCGTGATGACCCAACAGGTTCGGCCGCGGCCCGATCATCGAGACCAGCGACATCACCAACTCTTCCCTGATCGGATCGATCGGCGGGTTCGTCACCTGGGCGAAGTTCTGCTTGAAGTAATTATACAGCAGCTTCGCCTTGTCGGAGAGCACCGCCAGCGGCGTATCGGTGCCCATCGAGCCGAGCGGATCGTCGCCGTCCTTCGCCATCGGTTCCAGGAAGAACTGGATGTCCTCCTGCGTGTAGCCGAAGGCGTTCTGCTGCTGATGCAGCACGCGCGAGGTCGTTCGGCCGCGGCAATCCGCGTCTGCTCGGTGTCCGGCAGGTCCTCGAGCTTGAACTGGGTCGCCTTCAGCCATTCCGCGTACGGATACTTGGTGGAGAGTTCCTTCTTCACCTCGTCGTCGCCGATGATGCGGCCTTGCTCCAGGTCGATCAGCAGCATCTTGCCCGGCTGCAGCCGCCATTTGCGCAGGATGCGTTCTTCCGGCACCGGCAGCACGCCGGCCTCGGAGGCCATGATCACGTGGTCGTCGTCGGTGACGATGTAACGCGCCGGCCGCAGCCCGTTGCGGTCCAACGTGGCGCCGATCTGGCGGCCATCGGTGAACGCGATCGCCGCCGGGCCGTCCCACGGCTCCATCAGCGCGGCGTAATACTCGTAGAACGCCTTTCGTTCCGGATCCATCAGCGGATTGCCCGCCCATGCCTCGGGGATCAGCAGCATCATCGCGTGCGCCAGCGAGTAGCCGCCGGCCACCAGGATCTCCAGCGCGTTGTCGATGCAGGCGGTGTCGGACTGGCCGTGCGGAATGATCGGCCACATCTTGTCGAGGTCCGGCCCGATCAGCGCCGACTCCATCGAGCGGCGCCGCGCGTACATCCAGTTCACATTGCCGCGTACGGTATTGATCTCGCCGTTATGCGCGAGGAACCGGTACGGATGCGCCAACCGCCAGGACGGGAACGTGTTGGTCGAGAACCGCTGATGCACCAGCGCCAGCGCCGACTGGGTCAGCGGGTTTTGCAGGTCTTTATAGAATGCGCCGACCTGGGTCGCGAGCAGCAGACCCTTGTACACCATCGTCCGTGTGGAGAACGACGGCATGTAGAGCTCGCTCAGGCCGGGCAGCGCCTTGCGCTCGGCGAGGCCGCGCACGTTGTTCAGGATCTGCTTGCGGATGGCGAGGATCTTCCGCTCGAACGCGTCCTGGTCCTTGATCTGCGGGCTGGCCTCGATGATCGCCTGGCGGATCACCGGCATGCTCTCGATCACCGCCGCGCCGAGACCGGTGAGGTCGGTCGGCACGTCGCGCCAGCCGATCATGGTCTGGCCTTCCTGCGCGGTCACCTGCTCGAACCGCTCCATCGCATAGGCGCGGGATTTCTCGTCGCGCGGCAGGAAGCACATGGCGACGGCGTAGCGGCCGGGCTTCGGCAGGCTTTTGCCGGCGGAACGAGCCCAGTCGGCGAGGAGGGAGTCGGGCATCTGGATGAGGCAGCCGGCACCGTCGCCCATCAGCGGGTCCGCGCCGACCGCGCCGCGATGGTCCAGATTCTCCAGGATTTTCAGACCCTGGGTGATGATATCATGAGATTTTCGGCCTTTGATGTTCACCACGAAGCCGACGCCACAGGCGTCATGCTCGTTGCGGGGGTCGTACAGGCCTTGTCTCACAACCTCATTCATCGTGGCGTCTCGGGTGTGGGTTGGTTGCGGCCGAGTTGCCGCAGGATAGCTACAGTGCATCACCTCCGGGGAAATGGCAACAATCCTGCCGCAGTGCAACACGGGACGGGTTGACCGGGGTATCGGGCACTCGACGGCGCTGTTGGGTGCGCTCCATCGAGGCGAGGGCTGGAGGCCGGACGCGCACACCCCTTCTGTCCGGGCAGCGGCCCGGACCAGGGGCGGGGACGGCGGTATGGGTGCGCCCGCGCGATTGTGCGCGGCGAATGGTTTTCAGTCGGGTCCCGTAAGCGCGAGGCCGATCATGGATCGACGCAATCCGCCCCGGCCTGAGGGTAAGCGGTCCACCCTCGGTCGGCGGCATAGGTCATCCAGTGACGCCGATCCGCCACGGACAGAGCCGCGGTGGGGCACGCGACGGTGAACGTCTTCAGCCCGGCGATGCCGAGGAGGCTCCGGTTCAGCCGGAAGCATGTCTCACCGGCCTCAGGATACCGCGGCCAGCCGTCTCCAGCGGCGACCGCGACCCACGCGCGCCGCTGTGCCGCCGGTGTCGCCGGGTCGGCGCAGGCGACGGGAAACATCGTGACGCGCGAGAGCATCGTATCGTCGGGCTTTCGCATCTCAGCGATCTGCGCCGCCGTGTAGGTCAGACGTTTTATGCCATAGCCAATATAATCGGAGAGAAACGCCGGACTGATCATCAGACCCATCATCAGAAGCGCGCGAGCCCGCCCGGACAACAGCGGCCGACGCAAACGAGGCCATCGCGGTTTGCCGATGGGCGGAAAGTGGAATTGTGGGCTCGCCGAAACATGGCTGGCATATGCCATCGTGACCTCCTCGGAGCGGAGAGCTCGCGGCTCACCGCGTTACCTCGCAATCACTGTCTTGCCGACCTCGGATCCAAGTATAGCCGAAGAGTACCGTGCGGTGCAAAGGCGAGGGCGGTGCAAAGGCGAGGGCGGTGCAAAGGCGAGGGCGGTGCAAAGGCGAGGGCGGTGCAAAGGCGAGGGCGGTGCTGTTGGCGGAAGGCGCGGCGCCTGGTCCGCCGCGGGGGCTTGAGCGGACGCCAGAACCGCGGTGAAGTTTCCGGCGCGCGCACGTCCGGCGAACGTGGACACAGACGCGGAACATCATTTGGTGCGAGGAGTGACCATGCCATTTTATCAGAAAGGCGACGTCCGCATCCGTTATGAAGAGGCCGGCAGCGGTTTTCCGTTACTGGTCACGCCCGGAGGCGGCCTGAACTCCCGCGTCAGCAACTGGCCGAACGCGGTGTTCAACGCCATGGAGATCTTCAAGGACGAATTCCGCTGCATCACCATGGACCAGCGCAACGCCAATGGCGGCGAGTCCACCGGCCCGATCGCGGTCGAGGACCCCTGGGGTGCGTTCGCCGACGATCAACTGGGGCTGATGGATCACCTCGGCATCCGCGAGTTCTTCTTCATGGGCTACTGCATCGGCGGTTGCTTCGCGCTCAAGCTGATGGAGCGGGCGCCGGAGCGCGTCGTCGCCGGCGTGCTGGTGCAGACCGTCGGGCATCGGGACGACGACCCGGACGTCATGTACCGGTCCGGAAGGGATGTCTGGGCGCCGGACCTGATGGCGCGGCGGCCCGATGTGACAATGGCAACGATCGAGGCATATCAGCACAATCTCTACCGCGCGCGGCCCGAGTTCGTTTACAGCGTCTCCAAGGACTTCGCGCGGTCCTGCCAGACGCCGATGCTGGTCCTGCCGGACGAGACGCCGGCGCATCCGCTGCAAAGTTCGGTGGAGGTCGCGTCGCTGTGTCCGAACGCCGAGATCACCGTGTTCCCGTGGAAGGAGCCGCCGGAATTGAAGGCGCGCACGATCAACCGGGTGCGGACGTTCCTGCGAAGGCATGTGCCGGCGGACGGGCGGCGGGGTTGAGGCCGGCGCCGAACGAGACACGGCTCACGATCTTCCGCCGCGCCAACGTTGCCGGATTGCTCGCACTTGGCGTGGCCGCGCGCACGTAATACGGTCGGGCCAATCCACCCCTGGGAGTAAACGGACATGGCCGAAGCCTACATCTGCGACTTCACCCGCACGCCGATCGGACGTTACGGCGGCGCCTTGCGCGATGTCCGCACGGACGACCTCGCCGCGCTGCCGATCAAGGCGCTGATGGCGCGCAATGCCTCGGTGGACTGGGACGCGCTCGACGACTGCATCATGGGCTGCGCCAATCAGGCCGGCGAGGACAACCGCAACGTCGCCCGCATGGCGGTGCTGCTGGCGGGCCTGCCGACCACGGTGCCGGGCGGTACGGTGAATCGGCTCTGCGGCTCCGGCCTCGACGCGGTCGGCACGGCGGCGCGGGCGATCAAGACGGGCGAAGCCGACCTGATGCTCGCCGGCGGCGTCGAGAGCATGACCCGCGCGCCGTTCGTGATGGGCAAGGCGACCGAAGCGTTCTCGCGCAGTAACGAGATTTTCGACACCACCATCGGCTGGCGTTTCGTCAACGCGCAGATGAAGAAAGTCTACGGCACCGACGCGATGCCGGAGACCGGGGAGAACGTGGCCGAGGAATTCCAGATCTCCCGCGCCGATCAGGACAAGTTCGCGTACCGCAGCCAGATGCGAGCGAAGAAAGCGCGGGAGAGCGGGTTCTTCGCCCAGGAAATCACGCCGGTCACGATCAAGGGGCGTAAGGGCGATACGGTGGTGGATACCGACGAGCATCCGCGTGGCGACACCACGCTGGAGATGCTGGCGAAGCTGCGCACCCCGTTCCGCGATCCGGGCACCGTGACGGCGGGCAACGCATCGGGCGTGAACGACGGGTCGGCCGCGCTGATCCTGGCGTCGGAGGAAGCGGCGAAGCGTCATGGCCTGACGCCGCGCGCCCGCGTCGTGGCGATGGCGACGGCCGGCGTGGCGCCGCGCATCATGGGCATTGGCCCGGCGCCCGCTGTGCAAAAGTTGCTGGCCCGGTTGGGTATGTCGATCGATGAGATCGACGTGATCGAACTGAATGAGGCGTTCGCGTCGCAGGGGATCGCGGTGTTGCGCCAACTCGGGCTGCCGGACGACGCGGACCATGTGAACATGCATGGCGGCGCGATCGCTCTGGGCCATCCGCTGGGCATGTCGGGCGCGCGGCTGGCGCTGACGGCGGTGCATGCGTTGGAGGCTTACGGCAAGAAGCGCGCGATCGCGACGATGTGCATCGGCGTGGGCCAGGGCATCGCCGCGCTGATCGAGCGGGTCTGATTGAAACGGCGGCCCCTTCCGGTACGTTCGCGCGCCAGGAGGGGCTGAACCGCAGAGGCCTCCGGTCAGGCCCGCCTACGCCGCGGGCCCTGCGACCGATTGTCGGCGACGGCGGCGCGCGTCACCTTGTTCAGCGTATCCGCCGGGCTCTGCCCGAACATCACCTGATACGCCGCCGCCGCCCGGTCGAGTTCCCATAGCCCGTTGCGGGTCATCGCGACGGCCACCGTCGTGGAATCCGGGTCGGCATCGCGCAACATCTCGTGGACCCGACGCAAACGATGATTGCGCAGATAGCGCGCCGGCGGCATCCCAAGATAATTCATCGTGATCTCGTGCAGCGTGCGCACCGACACGTTCGCCGCCTGGCACAGCGACGCCATGGTCAGGTCCGCCCGGCAATCGTCCTCGATCGCATCGATCATGCGCCGAAGCACGACCTGCTGACGCCCGATCGCCGCGCGGTCGGACTCCTGACCGCCATCGCCGATGCAGGCCACGACGGCATCGAGGAGCGCGCCCGCGGTCGCCGTGGCCACCGCGTGCTCGTCGAAGCTCGCCGCTTCCGTCATGCCAAGGCGGAGCGCCGTCCGGCAAACATCGGTCAGCCGGGTCCACGCCGGCGTATCCGCCGGAACGAACATCGCGCCGTGATCCAGCCGCGCGCCGGACGATCCGTCGAGCGCCGGGAAATCCGTCGTCAGCAGGTCGGGCGCGAACTCGATCGACGTCCACGCCATGTGCTTGTCCGACATCATCGAGACGTCGCCGTGCTCGGCCATATAGGTGATCATGCCATGGTCGAAATCACGTCCTGACACCCGCGCCGGCCGTCCGCCGCCGGTCAGAAAAAAGAACCGCGGCCAACGCACGGTGCTGCGCGTGCTCAGGGACGCCGAATATTCGGCGCTGTTCAGCTTCACCCGGCCCAGATCGATTTTGGCGTGCCAGCCGTTGAAACTCGGAGCCTCGCGCACGACCATGCTGGAGGTGGCGAGCCGCATGCTGTGTTCATATCCCGCGATATCGTCGAACGATCGAACGGTAACGTTCCGCGGACCAGTTGCAGGCGCGACAACAGACAATATCCAGGCCCCCGAACCGACCGGGGCCAGACTATCCGGCCTCGACTTTCAGAATCAATGCGGTTTGTCAGGCTCGCGGTCCGCGCCGCTGGCCGCCACCCGGCTCCGCCCCATCATCGCCACGCGGCGCTGCCATAGCGCGAGGCCCGGAGTCACGAGCAACTCCATCGCCAGCGCCGCGCGCATCGCGGGCGAGGGAATGCCGGCCGCCAGCAAAGACAGTGCGCGTCCGACGCCACCCAACATCACCATAAGGGTTAGCGACCGAAAGCGCGAGCCCTGTCGTTCGATGCGCGGCACCGTCGAGGCGAACCCCAGGCCGATCGCCAAAAGCAGGCCGGACAGATAGCGAAAATGGCTGTCCAGATCGACGCCCGCGCCCGCGGCGTGAACCATGCGCGATCCGAGCAGGACCCCGGCCCCTCCGGCGCCGATCGGCACCAGGCATGCCACGCATATCGTGGCCCGCAGCGCGAGGGGTTCAATTTTGTTCATCCCGCTGATACGCGATCCGGTGTCGATTGGATCTGCCGTGCCGATAAGCCGCGCGCGTCGGCGCCTGGGCGGCCTTTCCTTGATGCGTCTCGCGGATGAACCGGACTCGCCGCTCAACGCGTTTCGCGATGGTACTCCCGGTTGGGCATCATATCGGTCGCCGACGCCATGCGGTTGGACAGATTGAAGAACGCCACCGTCTCCGCCAGATCGAACAGGTCCTCGTTGGTCAGCCCGACGGCGCGCAGTGCGTCGCGATCGGCATCGTCGACCAGATGCGGCGTCGTGGTCATCTTCCAGGCGAAATCCAGCATCGCCCGCTGTCGCGCGTCCAGCTTCGCGACGCGGTAATTCAGCGCCATCATCTCACCCAGTTCCGGATCGCCCGACAGCGCGCGGACGGCGGCGCCGTGCGCGACGAGGCAATAGTAGCAACGGTTCGCCGACGAGACGACCACGGCGATCATCTCCCGCTCCAGCTTCGACAGACCGGACGCGGACAGCATGATCTCGTTGTACATCGCCATGAAGTTGCGTAGCCGTTTCGGCTTCAGGCTGTAGGTGCTGAACACGTTCGGCACGAACCCGAGTTTGTCGACGCACTTCTTCCAGATGACGCGGAGATCGTCATCCAGACCGGACGGATCGGGCACGCCGAGCGCGGAGATATGGTCGGGCTGCGGCATCAATCATAGACCTCGGGATTGATCGTGTTCTCCTTGTTCGGCGCCCCGTCCAGCACGCTGAGAATATTGCGCGCCGTCGCCACCGCCATCGCCGCCACGGCCTCCACCGTCACGCCGGCCATGTGCGGCGACGAAATGACGTTGTTCAGCTTCAGCAACGGATTGTCGGGCGGCGTCGGCTCCTGATCGAACACGTCCAGCCCGGCGCCGGCGATGTGGCCGCTGGTGAGCGCCGCGTGCAGATCCGGCTCGTTGATGATCCCACCGCGCGCGGTGTTGACGATGAACGCGCCCTTTTTCATCCGAGCCAACCGCGCCGCGTTGAACATGCCAATCGTCTCCGGATTTTTCGGGCAGTGGATCGAAACGAAATCCACCCGAGGCAGCGCCGCGTCGAGATCCGTCACCGCCTCGCACCCCGCCGCCGCGATCTTCGCCTTGTCCACATAGGGATCGTAAATCAGCACGGTCATGTCGAACGCGAGGCACCGCTTCGCCTGGCGCGTGCCGATGCGGCCAAAGCCGACGATGAGCACGGTCTTGCCGGAAATCTCCATCGGCAATCCGCCGTGACGATCGGTCCAGCGTCCCTCGCGCACCAGGCCGTCCAGCGCCTCGTGCTTCTTCGCCAGCGAGATCATCAGGTGAAACGCCTGCTCCGCCACGCTGGTGGAGTTCGCGGTGCCCGCCGTCATCAACGGCACCTTCCGCGCGGTCAGCGCCGGGACCTCGACCGCGTCATAGCCGACGCCGATGCGCGCCACGACCTGCATCGCGGGTGAGGCGTTCATTTCGGTCTGCTTATACGGCGTGCCGGAAAGCGCGATGCCGGCGCAATCGGCCAGCAGAGGCAACAGGTCCGTCTGGCTGATCCCGGCCGGGTAGATCACCGTTTCGATGTCGTCACGCGCGCGGATGATGTCGATGCCTTGCGGCCCCATCGTGTGCGGCAGCATCACTTTACGCTTGTTGGTAGCCATCGTGCCGTTCCCTCAAAGCTTTCGTTGCAAATTGGCGAGATAGCCGCGGTTGTGCGTGGGCGTCAGATGCACCTCGTTCATCACCACGTGCTTCGGCAGGCCGGCGATATAGCGGATCAGGTCGCCGCAATCCGCCGGCTGCACCATCTTCGCGCGTACCTCGGGGCCGACCGGATTGGGACGCTGGTCGAGGATCGGCGTCGCCACCTCACCCGGCAGGAACACGGTGGAGCGGATGCCATTGACGCATTCCTCCATGTTCAGGCCGTGACTCATGGCGACGATGCCGTGCTTGGCGGCGACATAGATCGGCCCGCTGACGCCGCCGATGAACCGGCCGGCCATCGAGGCGGTGTGGATGATCAGTCCGTCCTGTTGCGCGCGCATGAACGGCAACGCGACGGTGACGCAATAAAGCGCCGCGGTGAGGTTGCCGTTGACCATGGTGTCGATGCTCTCGGGCGTCAGCTTGTCCCAGTGCCGATCGACGATGTTCACGCCCGCGTTGTTCACCAGGATGTCCAGGCGATTGAAGGTGGTGGCGATGTAGGCGCCGACGCGGCGGACCTGATCCTTGTCGGTGAGATCGGCCGGCTGCACGTGCGCCTGGCCGGAACTGTTGTGGATGCGCCGCGCGGTGTTATCCAGCTTCTCCCGCGTGCGGCCGGTCAGAATGACGGTCGCGCCGTCCTCGGCGAGCGCCAGAGCGGCGGCTTCCCCGATGCCGCTGCCGGCTCCGGTCACCCAGGCGATCTTTCCCGCGAGATTGGCCACCGGCGGTTTCCTCCATGTTGCGGCCGCATTCAACGGGAGCGGGCGCGGCAGGGCAAGCCCTGGGGCCGACGTATGGGGAGGCGAGGGCGAGGGCTTCGCCCTCGCCTTGCCTCACCCAAACGATGGCCCGGGTCTTGCCCTCTGGCGTTCCCCATCGCCATCGGTCACATTGCGCGCCAGGGGCAACGTCACAAGCGCTGAACATGGATCTGTCTTTCGACCTTCTGGGCAATGCCCTGGTCTCCGGCCTGTTGCTCGGAGGCTTCTATGCGTCCGTCACGATCGGCGTGTCGATCTCTTTCGGCATGCTTGACATCGTCAACATCGCGCACCCGGCGTTCATCCTGCTCGGCTCGTACGTCGCCTACATCATGAACAGCAATTTCGGCTTCGATCCGATCCTGGTGTCGATCGCGGCCACGCCCGCGTTCTATTTTCTCGGCGTTGGCATCTATCACGTTTACGACATCTCCTTCGAACGCCGAGGCGACACCGCGTTGCGCGGCCTGGCGTTCTTCTTCGGCCTGTTGTTCATCACCGAGGTCTCGCTGACGTTGATTTTCGGCGTCGATTACCGCCTGGTGGACGCCGTTTATATCGGCACGACCTTGCACTTCGGCGTCATCGATCTGCCGTTGCGCCTGCTGGTGCCGGCGCTGGTTTCGCTCGCCATGATGGGCGTCCTGCAACTTTATTTGTCTCGAACCTTCATCGGCCGGGCGGTGCAGGCGGTGGCCCAGGACCCGTTGGCGTTGAGGTTGATGGCGGCGGATCCGAGCCGGATCAAGCGGATCGCGTTCGGGTTGTCGATTGCCACCGCCTCGGTCGCGGGCGCCATTCTGATTATCATCCAGCCGATCGAGCCCTCGGTCGGGCGCGACTATATCGGCCGCATCTTCGCGATCTGCGTGCTCGGCGGGATGGGCAGTTTCGCGGGAACCCTGGTGGCGGCGATCATCCTCGGCGTCATGGAAAACCTCACAGCCACATTCTTCGGCCCCTCCTGGGCGCCCGCGGTGGCGTTCGGCTTCCTGCTGTTGACCCTGGCGTTCCGCCCGAGCGGCATTTTTGGGCGCGCATAAATGAAGAATTCGGTGTTCGTACTGTGGCTGATCGTGGCCGCGCTGCTGACCTTTGTCGCCGCCCGACTGATCGACAACGCGTATTTCTACTTCGCCGGCTACGTCGTGCTGCAATACATCGCGCTGGCGACGGCGTGGAACATCCTCGGCGGCTACACCGGATACGTGAACTTCGGCATCCCCGCGTTCATCGCGCTGGGCGCCTACAGCACCGTCGTGCTGCATAAGACGACCAATCTGCCGCTGATCGTGATGATGCTGGTCGGCGGCATCGTCTCCGGCCTCGTCGGCGTGGGCACCGGCTATCTGACCTTGCGCCTGCGCGGCACGTTCTTTTCGATCGCCACCCTCGCCATGGCCGTCGTCATGCAAACCCTCGTCACCAACTGGGCTTTTGTCGGAGGCTCCCGCGGCGCCTACATCATTCGCCCGGCCACGGTGCAATATCTCGGCATCGATTATATCCAGTATCTGTTCCTGATGATGCTCGGCCTCTGCGTGCTCACCGTCGGCGTCGCGCGAGCCATTGAGAAATCCCGCCTCGGCTATGGCTTCGCCACGATCCGCGACGACGAACTCGCCGCCGAGGCATCCGGCGTTCCCACCTTGCGATTGAAGCTGATCGCGACCGGGTTGTCCGGCGGGTTCATGGGCATGGTCGGCGCGCCGCTTGCCCTATTACGTGACCTACCTCGATCCCGCGTCGGCGTTCAGTCTCAGTTACGCGGTCAACACGATCGCCATGCCGTTGATCGGCGGCACGTCCAGTTGGCTCGGGCCAATTCTGGGGGCGATTCTGCTGGGCACGCTGCAGCAGGTCGCGACGGTCACCATCTCGTCGGCGCTGTCGCTGCTGATCGTCGGCGTCATGCTGGTGGTGTTCGTGGTGGTGGCGCCAAAAGGCATCATCGGGTGGTTCTGGAAATGAGCGCCGCGCGTGATGCCACCGCGCCGATCCTTCAGGTTTCCGGCCTGGGAAAACGTTTCGGCGGTTTCGTGGCACTCGCCGACGTCGAACTGGCCGTCGCGCGCGGCGAGCGGCTTGGCCTGATCGGTCCCAACGGCTCCGGCAAAAGCACGCTGGTCAATTGCCTCTGTGGCACGTTGCGGAACGAATTGGGGTCCGTCCGGTTCGAGGGCAGGGTGCTGGACGGTCAGGCCGCGCATCAGCGAACCCGCGCCGGCCTCGCGCGAACCTTTCAGTTGCCGCGCCCGTTCGGCACGCTGACCCTGGCGGAGAATTTGCGAATCCCGATCCTCTACGCCGTGCATGGCCGTGAGGGCGGGTCCGCGGCCAATATCAATGACCGCTGCATCGCCCTGCTGGAAACCGTCGGGCTCGCGGCGAAATCAAATCGGTTGCCGAAGGACCTCACGCAAATCGAAATGCGCAAGCTGGAACTCGCGCGCGCCATGGCGGCGGAGCCTCGGCTGCTGATCGCCGACGAGGCGATGGCCGGTTTGTCGCACGGCGAAGTGGATGACATTCTGGCGCTGCTGGTCCGGCTGAACGAGGAACAGGGCATCACCATCATCCTGATCGAGCACATCATGCGCGCGGTTTTGTCGTTCTCTCAAAGACTCGTGGTGCTGGTCGCGGGCCGCAAGATCGCAGACGGCGATCCGCGTGACGTAGTGCGGCAGAGCGATGTCGTGGCGGCGTATCTTGGCAGCTAGCCTCAACATCGTTGGCCTGGACGCGGGCTACGGCGCCGTCAGCGTGCTGCATGGCGTGACCATGGCCGTGCGCGAAGGCGAAACCGTCGCGCTGTTGGGCACCAACGGCAACGGCAAGTCCACGCTGATGAAGTGCATCATGGGCATGGTGCGCCCGTCCGCCGGCCTCATCGAGGTTGAAATCGACGGCGCGCGCACCAGCCTCGTCGGCATGACCACCGAGGCGATCGTCGATCTGGGCATCGGCTTCGTACCGGAAGGCCGGCGCCTGTTTCCGCGCCTGACCGTCACCGAAAATCTGCTGATGGGCGCGTTCCGCAAGGTCGCGCGCCCCTCGATCGACAGAAACCTCGCATTTTGTTTCGAATTATTCCCGAGGCTGGCCGAGCGGCGCAAACAACTCGCCGGCTCGATGAGCGGGGGCGAGCAACAGATGCTGGCCCTGGCGCGCGCCTTGATGTCGGCGCCCAAAATGCTGCTGATCGACGAACCGAGCGTGGGACTGGCGCCGTTGCTGGTGGCGCGCACCATCGACAGCATCAAGGCGCTGAAGGAAGGCTACCGGTTGTCCGTCCTGATGGCGGAACAAAACTTCACCCAGGCGATCCGGATCGCCGACCGCGGCTACGTGATCGTGCACGGACGGATCGAATTCGAGGGCGCGTCGGCGGACGATCTGAACAACAACGATATCATCCGGGAGCTTTATTTGGGGGCGTGATCCAGGCGGCCGCGAGATGGACGTTTTGCCAGACGCGTCGGTCCCGGCCATGACGGTGCGGCGCCAGTCGATCGTTCTTCGGCCGGTTGATTTAAATCGCTCGGTTACATCGCCCGATCGACGGCGGACAATTACGCACCATCCCGGTTGGCCACGCGCCGCTCGACGTCTCCGGCCCGCCTGATCTCCGCTTACAGTTTCGCGTTGTCCGGCGGTGCCGCCGCCCATCCCGTCATCATCGCCAGCCGCATCGTCGCCGGCACCCGTCCGTCGTCCCCGCGCATCCCCGGCCAGTGCGGTCGCGAACAGTTCTGCCGGAGGCGTCGCGCGCGACCTGGCCCGAATTGCGTTGGTTTCCCCCGCCGCGCGCAAATCGCGCAGCATGCGCAAAGGATCGGCATACCGCACGACGATCTCCTCCACGTCGACCACCGGCGCGGCGAAGCCGGCTCGCTGCAACAACCCGGCGCAGTCGGAAACGTCCGGAAACGGCGACACCCGCGGCGAGGCGCCACCGAGCAATGCCATCTCCGCGCCGGTCAACGCCGCCCGTAATTCGGCCAAACTCCCGAGCGCCGGCATCGACGCCAAAAACAGTCCGTCCGGCCGCAGCGTCCGTCGCAACTGGATCAGCGCGCCGGGCAAATCGTTAATCCAGTGCAACGACAAACTCGCGACCACCAGATCGAACGAGTTGGGCGCGAAGGGCAGAAACTCGTCGTCCGCCACGACTGAAACGCCGTTGAGGCGAGCCATCGGCAGCGACAAATCGGTGGACACTACCGCGATCCCGCGCGCGCGCAACAAGGGGGCGACGATGCCGCGGCCGCCAATCTCCAGCGCGGCGTGGAACGTGCCGGTCATGTCATCCAGGCGGTCCAGCAACCGCTCCGCGCCATCGCGCAGCAGGTCGGCGACGGTCTCGACCGTCGTGGCCGCCCGGTCGCGATGCAGGCGCACCGCGTGCCGATCGAACACCAGCATCGCATCCATCGCGCGGCTTCTATCGGACATGCGGGAGCGAGCGCCGGGGCTTCCGCCCCGGACCCCGACCAAGGGGCTCTGCCCCATTGGATCCCCGCCAAGGGCAGTGGCCCTTGGAACCATTCATTTTGGTGGGGGAACAAGAGGGGCCGACACCGATGTTGAAACGCGACCGTTGGCCCCTCTTGTTCCCCCACCAATGGACAGATCTCAAAGGGGCTCGCCCTTTGATGGGGGTCCATGGGGGCAACGCCCCCTGGTCGGGGTCCGGGGCGAAAGCCCCGCCGCGCCTCACGCCGAGGCCGCGGCGATCCGCGCCAGCGCTTCCTCCCGACCCAGTGCCGCCAGCGTGGCATCGATCCCTGGGCTCACCGTCGAGCCCGTCAGCGCGGCCCGCAGCGGCTGCGCCACCTGCCCGAGTTTCCGCCCCGTCCGTTCGGCGAACCCCCGCAGCGCGGCGTCCAGGCCTGATTCTGAAAAGTCGGTCGCCGCCAGCGCCTCGCCGACATCGCGCAACAGCAGCCGCGCCTCGGCCGTCAGTTGTCCCGCCGCCTTCGGCTCCATCGGCAGCGGCACGACCCGCGCCAGGAACGCGGCCGAGTCCGCCAGTTCCACCAACGTCTTCGCCCGCTCCTTCAGGTGCGGCATCAACGCCCGGATGCGCGCGGCGGCAATCGAGCCCAACGCCAGGTCGGTGCGATGGGCGAGCCGCCGCAGCACTTCGTGCGTCAGCCGGTCGTCGTCCGCCTTGCGGATGTAGATACCGTTCAGATTGGTCAGCTTCGCGTAGTCCATGCGCGAGGCGCCCCGGTTGACGGCATCGATATCGAACAGCCGGATCGCTTCGTCGCGGTCGATCACCTCCAGATCGCCATGCGACCAGCCGAGGCGCAGCAGATAATTGCACAGCGCCTCGGGCAGGAAGCCTTCCTCGCGGAACTCCAGCACCGACACGGCGCCGTGCCGCTTCGAGAGTTTCGCGCCGTCCGCGCCGTGGATCAGCGGAATGTGGGCGAAGGCGGGCGGCGTCCACCCCATCGCCTGGTAGATCTGCACCTGGCGGAACGTGTTGGTCAGGTGGTCGTCGCCGCGGATGACATGAGTGATCGCCATGTCGTGATCGTCGACCACAACGGCGTGCAGATAGGTCGGCGTGCCGTCGCTGCGCAGAATGATCAGGTCGTCCATCTCGGCGTTGGCGACGCGGACCGGGCCCTGCACCAGGTCCTCGACCACGGTGTCGCCGTCGCGCGGCGCTTTCAGGCGGATCGCCGGTTTGACCCCGGCCGGAGCCTCGCGCGGATCGCGGTCTCGCCAGCGCCCGTCGTAGCGCGGCGAGCGGCCGTCGGCGACCGCCTGTTCCCGCATGTGCCGTAGTTCCTCGGCGGTGCAGTAGCAGTAATACGCCTGACCGCGGGCGAGCATTTCGTGCGCGACCTCGGCGTGGCGCGCGGCGCGGGTGGACTGGAACACGGTCTGCTCGTCGCGGTCCAGGCCCAGCCAGTCGAGGCCTTCGAGGATCGTCTGGGTGGCGGCGTCGGTGCTGCGTTCGCGGTCGGTGTCCTCGACGCGCAGCAGGAATTCGCCGCCGTGATGACGGGCGAACAGGTAGTTGAACAGCGCGGTCCGGGCGCCGCCGATATGCAGCAACCCCGTCGGGCTCGGCGCGAAACGTGTGCGGACGGTCATGCGGTCGGATCCAGAGCGGTTGGCGAGGCCTCGGTCCCGGTCATCCAAGGCTTTGTCCCGCGGACCCGAGCCCGCGAGAGGTTCGTGTCCGACCGGGCATGACGAGGCGGAGGTCCACCACCTCCAATTAGCCGATTTCCCGCCCGGCCGAAACGGCGCGCGGTGCAACGACGGTTCGCGCCGGCGGGCACGCGGTGATCCAGCGCCACCGACCGGCGCCGCGGACCAGCGCGGACGGACCACCGCCCCTTCCGGCGCCCCCATTCCAACGTCGTTGATCCGGCCCCCCACGATCCGGCCCTCCGATCCGGCGCTGAGATCCGGCGTGACGGCGGCGAGGTCGCAGCGATCGCGGTTAACCCGTTCTTGAGGCATCGCCCGTTATTGTTGGGGCATGGGACAAGCCCGTTCAGCGCTTCGGCCGGGCGTCACCCAGTGGGGCAGGAGGCGATGCGGGATCACGGGGCGTTGGTCCAGCGTCGCGCGGGGCGGCCTCGCGCGCCTGAAACCCGGGACGTGCGATGCGCCGGTCCGCGCCGTGCGGTGGTGGGGCGCGACGCTCCGCCGGGTCGGGCGGGGACCGTGTGGACGCGCCCTGGCCGCCGTCGCCGAGGCCGAACGCGGCCGATTCGTACTGTGGCTGCCAGTGTTCATGGGCATCGGCGTGCTGTCCTACTACGGCCCGCGGGTCGAGCCGCCGCCCTGGATCGGCGCCAAATTCGCCGTTGCCGGCTTCGCCGCCGCGCTGGCGCTGCCCCGATGGCCGGCGCCGCGGGCGATCGCGTTTTGCGCCGGGTTCGCGGCGCTTGGGTTCGCCTCCGCGCAATATGCCACCGCGCGGCTTCCGCCTCTGGAGCCCGACCTCCCGAGCCGCGCCTCTCTGGCGAGCGGAATTGTGCGCTCGGTCGAGGTCCTGTCCTACGCGCGCCGGATCACCCTTGGCGACGTCGACCTGACCGAGGCGCCGAGACCGCCCCCCCGAGGTCGTGCCCGAGCGTTGGCCACGACGCCCATCG
This sequence comes from uncultured Alphaproteobacteria bacterium, assembly GCA_963719675.1. Taxonomy (GTDB): domain Bacteria; phylum Pseudomonadota; class Alphaproteobacteria; order Acetobacterales; family Acetobacteraceae; genus Rhodopila. The sequence continues at coordinate 26,478 of CAVRDN010000005.1, forward strand.
CCGGCGACGCCACGCCCCGCATCGCCAGCGATGCCACGCCGCACATCGCCAGCGATGCCACGCCTCATATCGCCGGCGATGCCGCACCGCCCCGTCGCCTGACCAGAGAGGTGCGGATCCGGCTCATGACCGGAGACAATGCCGCGGTCGAGACCGGCGACACGATCCGCGTCAGGGCGATGGCCCGCGAGCCGTTGCCGCCCGCGCTGCCCGGCGGTTGGGATACCCAGCGTGACGCCTTCTTCGCCGGTCTTGGCGCGTCGGGCTACGCGCTCGACCCGGTCGAGATCATCGCCCGCGGCACACCGGATCGCTTCGCCGCGCGCATTCAGGGATTGCGCGAAACGATCGCGGCGCGCGTCGCCGCCGCGGTCCCCGGCGCGCCCGGTGCGGTCGCGGTCACGCTGCTGACCGGCGCCTCGCGCGGCATCCCCGAGGCGGACCATGACGCGTTCCGCGCCTCCGGCCTGGCGCATTTGCTCGCGGTCGCCGGACTTCATATCGGGATCGTGATGGCCTTCGCGCTGGGTTTCGCGCGCACGATGCTGGCGATGTCGGAGACCGCGAGCCTGTTCTGGCCGGCGAAAAAGCTCGCCTACGTCTTCGCGTTGTGCGTCGGCGGCGGCTACATGCTGCTGACCGGCGCGCACGTGCCGATCGTGCGCAGCTTCACGATGGCGTGCCTGTTGACCCTGGCGATCCTCGCCGGGCGGCAGCCGATCTCGGTGCGCGGTCTGGGCATCGCCGGCATCGCGCTGATGCTGGTCTCGCCGTACGAGGTGCCGGGCGTCTCGTTCCAAATGAGCTTCTCCGCCGTGCTGGCGTTGATCTCCGGTTACGAAACGTTACGCCCCTGGCTGCGGCGGCTGTACGGCAAAACTCTGCCGCGGCGTTTGCTGTCCTATCTGGCGGCGCTGGCGCTGACCAGCACGCTCGCGGGCACCGCGACGCTGCCATACGGCGCGTATCATTTCGGGCACGTGCAGATTTATTACATCCTGTCGAACATGGTCGCGGTGCCGTTGGCGGCGCTCTGGGTCATGCCGGCGGGCATGATCGCGTTGCTGTTGATGCCGCTGCACCTGGAGCGACTCGCGCTCGTACCGATGGGTTGGGGCACGGCCTTGATCATCGCCGTCGCCCGCTTCACCGCCGCTTTGCCGGATGCGACGGTGCCCGTCGCGCACATGCCGCGCTGGGGGCTGGAGGTGTTGTCCCTCGGCATCGCGTGGCTCGGACTTTGGCGATCCAGCCTGAGGCTTTTTGGCATCGCGGCGATCGCGCTCGGCATCGCCTCGCCGCTGTTCGACCGGCCGCCGGACATTCTGCTGTCGGCCGACGCCGGATTGATCGGTTTCCGCACCGATCGGGGCGTGTTCATTCAGCAAACGCGAAGCGGCTCCAACTTTACCCGCGACGCATGGTTTACCCGCTGGGATGTGACCGCCGCCGCGCCGCTGCCCACCGAGAGTTCCGGCGCGTTCACCTGCGAACGGGACACCTGCCTGTTCCGGCCGCGGCCGTCGGCGATGGCGGCCTTGCTGGTGCGCGGGCCGTCGAAACCGTCCACCTGCGAGGGCGTCGCGGTCGTGGTCTCGGCCGAGCCGGCGCGCTCGGTCTGCGCGTGGCCGTCGCCACGTCCGGTCGATCGGTTCACGGTGTGGAAAGAGGGTGCGGCGGCGATATGGCTCGAACCGCGCGGCGCCCGCGTGGTGACCGATCGCGAGGATCGCGGCGATCGGCCCTGGGTGCCTCCTCCGCCCAAACCCAGGCCGCGCCCGGTACCGAACCTGCCGCTGGCGCCGTTGGACGATGGGTCGTGATGCCGGATTCGGCCGATGGCGAACGGAGGTAAGCCAGGCCGAAACGGTCGCCGGAGACGCGGCACCACCTTCGCCGCGACATGACCGGCCCCGGCCTGGCGATTGTCGAGCCGCCCGCGGGGTCGATATCCGGCCACGACGGGAACAGACCGCGTGCCGTCCAGCGACGGTCGCGAGACGCCGACCCGCCCGCCGCCGCCGGGTCAGTACCGCCGCAACAACCCGACCAGCCTGCCTTGCACCTTCACTTTATCGGCCGGCAGAATCTGCGGCTTGTACGCCTGATTGCACGGCTCCAGCGCGGTCGAGTTGCCGCGGCGGCGGAGCCGTTTCAGCGTGACCTCCAGATCGTCGACCAGCGCCACCACGATCTGACCGTTCTCCGCCACGTCGCCCTTGCGGATCAGCACGGTGTCCCCATCCAGGATGCCGGCGTCCACCATGGAATCCCCGGACACTTCAAGCGCGTAATGATCGCCCGGTCCAAGCAATGAGGCGGGGACATCGATCATCGTGCTGGTATCGCGGAGTGCCTCGATCGGCAGGCCGGCGGCGATCCGTCCGTACAGCGGCAACTTCACCGCCGCCGCGTCGTTCGCCGCGCGCACCGCCTGGATCCGGCCGGTGAAATCGCCGCGGATCACATTGGGCGTGAACCGGGGCGAATCTTCATCCTCCTCATCCTCCAGGTCGATGATCGCGTCCTGCCGCGGCATCATGTTGTCGGGCAGACGCAACACCTCCAACGCGCGCGCGCGATGATGCCGGCGGCCCAGATAATTGCGTTCCTCCAGCGCCGAGATCAGCCGGTGAATTCCCGACTTCGACTTCAACTTCAACGCCTCCTTCATTTCCTCGAAACTGGGCGAGTAGCCCGTTCGTTTCAAATAGGAGTTGATATAGGTCAGCAACTCGTACTGTTTACGGGTCAGCATGATGTCGGTTTCCCCGTTTCGGGATTTGTTGGAAGCGACCGCCCGATCAAGGTCTTTGACCCCGTTCGGAACAAATCGGCAACCTTGAGCGCGTTCTATGTTGGTTCTCGGGATTCGGTCAAGACAGTTGTGGATAAATCGAGGACATAACCAGAATCAAGCGAGTATACAATGAAAAAAGAGCTATTAATAAGATATTAATCCTTATACTGGCGGTTCCCACGCAACCGAATTGGCTTGCCCCGAACCCGCCCCCCTCTTGCCAGCCCCGGTCAGGAGCGAGAAACCCACGGCCGGAAGCAACCAGAGGCGAGGCCGCATGAACATCACCATTCTGGGCGGCGGCGGGTTCCTCGGCCGTCGGATCGCTTCGCGGCTGGCGCGAACCGGAATGCTCGGCGCCGCGCCCGTCACCGGACTGACGCTGTTCGACCTGCACGAGCCGCCGCTGCTCGACGCGCCATTCCCGGTCACGCGCCTCGCCGGCGACATCGTCGCCCCGCCGGAGGCCGCGATCCCGCCTGGCACCGATGTGGTCTTTCACCTCGCGGCCGTCGTGAGCGCCCAGGCGGAGGCGGATTACGAGCTTGGGCGGCGGGTCAATCTGCGGGGCACCGACGCGGTGGTCGATGCCTGCCGCCGGGTCGTGGACGCCGGGGGCCGGCCGCCGCGCGTGGTCTTCACCAGTTCGGTCGCCAGCTTCAGCGGCGGGCAGGGCGCCAACCTCGGCGACGACGCGCGGCAACTGCCGGCCAATTCCTACGGCGCGCAGAAGGCGGCGGCGGAACTGATCCTGGCCGACGCCAGCCGCCGGGGCTTCATGGACACCGTCTCCATCCGCCTGCCCACCGTCATCGTCCGCCCTGGCCGGCCCAACAAGGCGGCGAGTTCGTTCTTCTCGGCGATCATTCGCGAACCGCTGCTCGGACTGGCGACCGAACTGCCGGTGCCCGACAGCTTCGCCGCCTGGGTTTGCAGCCCGCGCAGCGCGACCGCCTGGCTGATGCACGCGGCAGCGCTCGACAGCGGTCGCCTGGGCCTCGATCGCGGCATCAATCCGCCGGGCATCAGCGTGACGATCGCACAACTTCTGGATGCGCTGGAGCAGGTGAAGCCCGGCGCCGCGGCACTCGTCCGGCGCGTGCCCGATCCGGCGATCGAGGCGATCGTCGGAACCTGGCCGGCTCTGTTCACACCCGCGCGCGCGCCGTCGCTCGGTTTCGCGCCGCACGAGTCCGTCGTCGATCTGATTCGCGCCTTCGTCGAGGACGACCTGGCGGCGACCGCCCACGACCGAGGAATTGCCATTTAGCAACAATCCTTCGCTGCGGATGGCGGAACACACCATTTTTTCACCATGATTGCCCAGAATTATGTCGCTGGCCCGTTGATCGGGCCGGTGCCTCGTTCCATTAAGGGGCGTCGCCTCTTCCTCGCTCCTCGGGACGTCGCTTATGCCGCCCACGCCTGGAGAATCCGCCGTCGCGGGCAACGCCCGTCACGGGAGGGGTGTGTTCAGATCGCGGGATGGGGGCGGCCAGACAACCGTCAAACGGCCGCGCCGCGCGCTCGGCTCGGCGGTCGCGCACGCGCCTCAGGTGCTGCGCGCCCTGGTCCGCGCCGATGAGGTCTGGCTGCTCGTGGTCGCGGCCGGCATCGGCGTGGCGGCGGGTATCTCGGTCTGGCTGATCAACGGCGCCGCGCAGTTGTTCCATGAGAATTTGTTCGGCATCGGCCCGCACGAGCGGCTGAGCGCGATGGCCCACCTCAGCCCGATCGCCACCGTCGCCGTGCCCTGTCTTGGCGGCCTCGCGCTGGGGCTCATCACGCTCGGGATCGGGCGCATCTATACCCGCCGCTCGGTCGATCCGATCGAGGCGAACGCGCTGTTCGGCGGCCGCATGTCGTTGACCGGCAGTCTGGTCGTGGTGCTGCAGACGATCATTTCCAACGGCGTCGGCGCGTCGATCGGGCTGGAGGCCGCGTACACGCAGATCGGTTCCGCTCTCGCGTCGAAGTTCGGCCACGCCTTCCGGGTCCGCCGCAACGACATGCGATTGTTGGTCGGCTGCGGCGCCGCCGCGGCGATCGCCGGCGCGTTCAATGCGCCGCTGACCGGATCGTTCTACGCTTTCGAACTGGTCATCGGCACTTACTCGATCGGCACGTTCGGGCCCGTCGCGGTCGCCGCGCTGGTGTCGATGGCGGTGGTGCACGCGCTCGGCGGCCAGTTGTTCGAACTGAGTTTGTTGCCCGCCGAGATCGACCCGCTCGACTACATCCCGATCCTCGCGCTGGGCATGCTGTGCGCGCTGCTCGGGATCGCGATCATGCGCGGCGTGACGCTGACCGAGTTCGTGTTTCGCCGTCTGGGCCTGTCCGGCCTGGTCGCGACCGGCGATCGGTGGCCTCGCGGTCGGGATCCTGGCGCTGTACACGCCGGCGGTGCTGTCGTCCGGCCATGGCGCGATCGGCGTGGTGGTCGGCGCCGAATACCCGCTGACCCGTCTGCTGTTGCTGGTCGGATTGAAGGCGATGGCGTCGGCGATCTCGATCGGCTCGGGGTTCCGCGGCGGACTGTTCTTCGCGTCGCTGTTTCTCGGCGCCGTACTGGGCAAGGCGTTCGCCGTGATCGTCGGCGGCGTCAGCCCGGAACACATGATCTCACCGACCATATGCGCCCTGGTCGGCATGAGCGGACTGGCGGTGGCGATCATCGGCGGCCCGCTGACCATGGGATTCCTGGCGCTGGAAGTCGACCGGCAGCCTGCCGATGGCGGTCGCCGTGCTGGCGGCCTGCGTCATCTCCGCCGTGACGGTGCGGCGAACATTCGGTTACTCGTTCGCCACCTGGCGGTTCCACCTGCGCGGCAAGTTGATCCGCAGCGCCGTCGATATCGGCTGGATGCGCAACCTGACGGTCGAACGCATGATGCGGCGGGAGGTGCGGACGATTCACGCCGGCATGCCGCTGGCGGATTTCAAGCACGACTTCTCGCTCGGCTCGGAGCATCGCGTGGTGGTGCTGGACGATGAGGATCGTTACGTCGGCATCGTGCAGGTCGCCGAGGTCTACGCCGACGCCGACGACGAGCACGTGGTAGGCGATCTGCTGCACCACGCTGACTCCGTGTTGCTGCCGAAGATGACGATCAAGGAAGCCGTCGCGATGTTCGAGAACGCCGAGAGCGACGCGCTGGTGGTGGTCGATGGCACCGAGACGCGGCACGTGATCGGTCTGCTGACCGAGCAGCACGCGCTGCGCCGCTACAGCGAGGAACTCGATCGCCGGCGGCGCGAGTTGTCCGGGGAGTAGGATGTTTTCCCGCCGTCGCCGGATCCTGGAGTTTCAGACGGCCCCTTGAAGGCGACGCGGCCCGCGATGACGGTGCCGCGTTGGGCGTTTCTCGCGAAATACTTCGAGGAACGAAGCCGAGGCAGGTAATTCCCCGCTTTATCGTCGATCGGCGGCCCCCGGTCCTCGCGATCGAAGCGGGGGGCGCCGGCGCGTTCGGGAATGGCCTTCCCGCGCGTCGATGGGTGCCACACCCGCCGCGCACCCCCCGCCCCGCATCCCCGCGGCTCGGCACCCCTCAACCCGGCACCCCGCGGTTGCCAACCTGCGCTCCCCGCCGTTACCGTCCCGCCGAAACGGGAGGCCAAAGCCATGCGACATATCGATCCCAAAACTCTGTACGCCTGGATCTCCGACGGCGACGAACTGGCCGTCATCGACGCGCGCGAGGATGGAGAATTCGGCGCGGACCATCTGTTCTGGGCGGTTCCCTTCGGCATGGCGCACCGTGAAACCCGCGCTCACACCCTGCTGCCGCGCAAATCCGTCCGCATCTGCGTCACCGACGATGGAGGCCGCCTCGCCGGAGACCTCGCGAACTGGCTGGAGGCCAACGGCTACACCGATGTCGCCGTGCTCACCGGCGGTACGAAAGCCTGGAAAGCCGCCGGCCATGTCAACTTCAGCGGCATGAACGTGCCCTCCAAGGCGTTCGGCGAATGGGTCGAGCACCATTACGGAACCGAAAGCGTCGATCCGCCCGAGTTGAAGCAGTGGATCGACAGCGGCCGCAAGATGATCGTGCTCGACAGCCGCACCCAGGAAGAGTTCACCCGCATGTCGATCCCCACCGGCATCCCGATGCCGGGCGCGGAACTGGCGTATCGCATCGGCGACCTGGCGCCCGATCCGGATACGCTGGTGGTGGTCAACTGCGCCGGCCGTACCCGCAGCATCATGGGCGCCGAGAGCCTCCGTCGCGCCGGCATTCCCAACAAGGTCGTGGCGCTGCGCAACGGCACGATGGGTTGGGAACTGGCCGGACTGCGATGCGAACACGGCCGTCCCGAGCGGTTCGTTCCCGGCACGCCGCGCACCGCCGCGCTCGCCCTGCGACGGGCCACGGCGTTCGCCCGGGAATCCGGCGTGCGTGAGCTCACCCCGGACCAACTCGCGGCGTTCGAGGCGGACAAAAGCCGCACGCTCTACGTTCTGGATGCCCGCGACCCGAGCGAATTCCGCGCCGGCCACCGCAAGGGCAGCCACAGCGCGCCGGGCGGGCAATTGGTGCAAGGCACCGATAACTGGGTGGGCGTGCGCGGCGCCCGCATCGTGGTGATCGACGATACCGGCGTGCGTGCCCGCATGTCGGCCGCCTGGCTGCGGCAAATGGGCAACAAGGATGTGTTTGTCGCCGATAACGCCCTCGGAACGGAAACCGGGAATGGGCTGCCCGACCTCGCGCCGACCGCGCCCACGATCGACGCCGCGACGCTCGCGAAACGAGAGCCGGGCACCGCGATCATCGACCTCGCCCGTAGCATCGACTTCCGCGCCGGCCACATCGAGCACGCGATCTGGGGCGTGCGCGGCCGGCTCGGTCCGGTGGTCGAGAAACTCACGTCGGCGCGGCGTATCGTGCTGACCTCGCCGGACGGCGCTCAGGCCCGCTTCGCGCACGCCGAGGTCAAGGCGATGACCAAGGCCGAGGTGGTGGTCCTCGATGGCGGCACGGCGGCGTGGCGCGCGGCGGGTCATCCCGTGGTGGCCAATCGCGCCGATCCGCCGGACGACGCCTGCATCGACTTTTATTTGCGGGCCTACGACCGGAATTCAGGTGTGGAGGAGGCGATGAACGCCTATCTGACCTGGGAGATCGAGCTCGTGAACGAAATCCAACGGGATGGTACCATTGCTTTTGGGGTGGCTGCCGCGCACTGAAACGCTCCATCCCGGCCGGCTCGCGGCGGCGGCGCTCGATCTGTTGCTGCCGCCCACCTGCATTCTCTGTTCCGTCCAGGTGGATGCGCCTGGTCTGCTGTGTGGCGGCTGCTTTGGCGCGCTGAGCATCGATCGGCGCGCCGTATTGCACCTGTTGCGGGGTGCCGTTCGAACTGGCGTGGCATGCCGCCGAGGGCGGGCTGTGTCAGAACTGCATCGATACGCCCCCGGCGTTCGAGCGCGCGCGCGCCGCGCTGGTCTACGACAATGCCTCCCGCCGCCTGGTGCTGCCGTTCAAGCATGGCGACCGGATTGAGTTCGCCGCTGTCCTGGCGCGGTTCATGGCGCGGGCGGGCGCGGACCTGTTACGCGAGGCCGACGTCATCGTGCCGGTCCCGTTGCATCGCCGCCGGCTGTTCGCGCGGCGCTACAACCAGTCCGCGCTGTTGGCGCGATCGCTTGGACACATGACCGGGCGTTCGGTGCTGGTGGATGCGCTGGCGCGCACCGCGGCGACACACAACCTCGACGGCAAATCGGCGGCTGAGCGGCGGGATGAGGTCGCGGGCGTCTTCGCGGTGCGGCCGCGGCGCGTGGCGTCGCTTGTGGGCCGCCGCGTCCTGCTGATCGACGACGTGCTGACCTCGGGCGCGACCGCGGAGGCGTGCGGCGAAACGTTGTGACCGCCGGCGCCGGGGCGGTCGACGTGCTGGTCGCGGTGCGCGTCCCCGATCCGCGGCAGAGCGTTGTCCTACGCCGGGTCAGGCGCCGGCGCGGCCCTCGCGCCAGCCCCACCTTGGCCGCCGGTATCGAGGCGGTGCCCGCCGAAGTCGAGGCCGGCGTGGAAACGATTTAATCCCGGGTCGGCGCCCGGCTCAGTGCATCGGGCCGGAGATCAGGATCGAGCCCACTCCGACCACCGCGAGCAATACCAGCGCCACCACCATCGGGACGATCTGGCTCACTCGTTTCGCCTGATTGGTCTTTGTCCGTTCCACCGTTGCCGGCATCGTCATCGTCGTCATGGGTGTTTTCTCCTCCAAACAAACTCCTGGGCAGCCTGCCGCGCGGTTCGGGCAAACGCCTTGATGTGAATCAAACGTTGCTCATGCGGATTGATATGGCTGCCAAGACGGAACCGGCATCATGAGCGCGCGCTCGCGCTCGGGACGCGACGGATGCTCCATGCGGCCGCGCCGGCGCGCTCGCCGAGACCCGAATCCTGGTCCTGGTCCGCGGGACGAAGGAACGGGAGGGTGGATTGGGTTCCAGCGACCGCGACACGGTGCCCTGTGCCGCATTGTTACTTACGGTTACATCGTTCGGTCAAGAAATGGTCGACCGAACGAACACACGACCAGGAGGCGTGGCGTCCGGCATGGCCTAGACGATCAGGGCCTTGTTTCCGGTCGCTCGATCTCCGGATGTTCCCCGGCCGGCCCGTCCGCCGCGTTCGTCGGTGGCCATGCCCGTTTCCCGGGTCATCTGGCGGACGACGCTTGTCGTCAGCGATGCGTGCGGACGGTTGCCAGTGTCCGGATGGAACGATCCCGTGCTGTCCGCCGACCGGATTTTATTGCCAGTCCGTTATGATCGTGCCCTTGGCGGGATCACCTCGGGCGAGCCGTGCCCAATCAATGTTCAGCGTGGCCGTGACGCGTTGGGCCTTGGCGGCGGCGAACCGAACGGTGGCGTGTTCGATATCATTTCATCGATGCCGTGCACGCCGCCGCGGTTTGCGCGATATCGATCGTGGCGCGGGAAGTTGTTACAGATCTTGACATTAACGTGCGGGTGCCGGCCGGTTTCTCCGTCCATGGTCGCGTTTCGCGCCCGCGGCGGCGGATCATACTCAACGCCTCGACCGTCCGCCGAACGCCGTGGTGATCCGGCGTCAAAGCCCTGGTTGATTTTATCGTGGTCGTTCTCGCCTGATGCCGCCTCCCTACGGGCTCTAGGATTTTTCCGATGGCCGTCCCTGTCCGGAGGGTGTTGACGCATTCATGGCGTGAGATTCACGAAGAATTTCCGCACGAATGATTTCCCTTTATCAAATTCGAGGGCGATACGACTTTATCAGGCCGTGCCTCCATTGAATGCGTCAGCAGAACATATATTGTTTCATCCCGAACCTGCCCGAATGGCCTTGACTCTGCGTGTAAAAGTGGCCACTTTAGTTCTACGGGGCTGCTTGGGAGAGATGGTCCTGTTGGTAGGCTGGAGACTGATCGCGGGCACGTGAAGCGTCCGGTACGGAACGAATGATTCCGCTGGAAGATCATGACGGTCGGGCTCGTCAGGGGCTGTTAAGCGATCAATTCTGTCCAAACCGTAACGTGGCCGCAGGGGAACCGACAGGCGGCAGGGTGCATGCTCAGGCAACGCATTGCCCAGATGCGGACTGGCGACCGGCGCGGTACCTGAACCTTCTGCGTCCCCCCAGCGGTCGTCCTCTTTGCCGCCCGGTCGCCACCGGACCTGCCTACCAGGTGTCGATACGACAGGAATCCAGGAAAGGTCGGGCCAATGGCAGCGAATGAAACAACGGAAAGTCTGGTGAATGTCCTGCGGGACACCATCGTCGCGCTCGTGCGCCAGGATGGTCCGGACCTGTCGGCGCGGCAGTTCGGCGTGTTCCTGACCTGCTATCTGGAAGGCGACGCGCAAACCGTCCGCGGCCTCGCCGCCGCGCTCGATGTATCCAAGCCGGTGATCTCGCGCGCGCTGGACCGGTTGGCGGATTCGATCTGGTGCGCCGTAAGGCGGATCCGGCCGATCGGCGCAGCGTGCTGGTGCAGCGGACCCCGGCGGGCAACGCCTATCTGAAAGACATCCGCAGCATCCTGCGCGATGCGTCCAACGGGAAGGCGCGCCGCTAAGCGCGTCATGCACGACAGTGCCCGGCCGGCACCGTGGACCGGCGCCCCGTGGACCCAGTCCGGTCAGGCGCCGGCGGCGAAGGCAAAGCCACGCTCTACCGCGATCTCGCGGCGGAACTGGACGCGCTGCTGAGTGGCGAAACCGACGCCATCGCCAACGCCGCCAATGCCGCCGCGGCGATCTACCATTCGCTCCCCACCCTCAACTGGGCCGGGTTTTACTTTCCTGCGCGGCGACACGCTGGTGCTCGGCCCGTTTCAGGGGCGGCCCGCCTGCGTGCGGATCAAACTCGGCGCCGGCGTTTGCGGCACCGCCGCGCGGGAACGCCGCTCGGTCCTCGTGCCGGATGTGGAACAATTCCCCGGCCATATCGCCTGCGAACTCCGCCTCGCGCTCCGAACTCGTCGTGCCGTTGCTGCGCGGCGGCGATGGTGTTGGGCGTGCTCGATCTCGACAGCCCGGCGCTGGCGCGTTTCGATGCCGCGGATCAAACCGGCTGCGAGACGCTCGCCGCCATCGTGGTTCGACATTTGGGTGGTTCGGCATCCGGCGCGATCCGTGCTTAACTGAACCCGTCGCGCCAACGGTCACGCCCGGCCGGGCCTGATCGAGGGGGCGCGTGACGGACCCCATGCAGTCAGGAAGGAAATGCCATGCTTGTCGATCATCGCACCTACACCGTTAAGCCAGGCACAATGGCCAAACAAATGGCGCTCTATCAGGAATTTGGCTGGAAGGCGCAAACCCGCCACCTCGGTCAGCCGCTGGCCTACCTCATCACCGAGTCCGGCGAGGTGAACACCTACGTGCATATCTGGGTTTACAAGGACGCGGCCGACCGGGCGACGAAGCGCGCGGCGATGCAGGCGGATCCGGACTGGCAGGTGTTCATGCGGAAGAACGCCGAGGCCGGGTATCTGATCGCGCAACGCAACAATCTGATGAACGACGCGCCGTTCGCGCCGATCAACCGGTAAGCGCGAGGGATCGGTCCGCTCTTCGCGGCCCGATCCCTCGGACCCGCCAGGGGCGGTGCCGTTGGCGGGGTTCCAAGGGGCGGCGCCCCTTGGTGGGGTCCGGGGCAACGGCCAGGCGCTTCCCTCTCGCCACGGCGGCGGAATCGGCCTATCACCAGCCCCATGAACCGGCCTCCCGGAATTGTGAATTGAGTATCGAGTGAGCAACACCACCCCCCCGGGCCCTCCGGACGACACGCAGCCGGTCACGCTCGAAGATGAAATGAGGCGTTCGTACCTCGATTACGCGATGAGCGTGATCGTGGCGCGCGCGCTGCCCGACGCGCGTGACGGGCTGAAGCCGGTGCACCGGCGCATTCTGTACGGCATGCATGAGGCCGGCTACACGCCCGACCGCGCCTACCGTAAGTCGGCGCGCGTCGTCGGTGACGTGATGGGCAAGTACCATCCGCACGGCGACTCGGCGATTTACGACGCCATGGTGCGCATGGCGCAATCCTTCTCGATGCGCGTCCGCTGATTGACGGGCAGGGCAATTTCGGCTCGGTGGACGGCGATAATCCGGCGGCGATGCGCTACACCGAGGTGCGGCTGGCGCGCTCCGCCATGTTGTTGCTCGACGACATCGACAAGCGACACCGTCGATTTCTCGCCGAATTACGACGAGTCGGAGAAAGAGCCGAAAGTTCTGCCCGCGCGGTTTCCCAATCTGCTGATCAATGGCGGCAGCGGCATCGCCGTCGGCATGGCGACCAACATTCCGCCGCACAATCCAGGCGAGATCATCGACGCCACGCTGGCGCTGATCGCCAATCCGGAGACCACGCTGGAAGAGCTGATGCAGATCGTGCCGGGACCGGATTTTCCGACCGGCGGCATCATCATCGGCCGCAACGGCATCAAGGGCGCGTTCGAAACCGGTCGCGATTCGATCATCGTGCGCGCGCCGCACCGAGATCGAGGAAATCCGCAAAGATCGTTTCGCCATCATCGTCAATGAGATCCCGTATCAGGTCAACAAGAAGACGCTGCTGGAGCGCATCTCCGAACTGGTGCGCGCGAAAGTCGTCGAAGGCATCTCGGAAATGCGCGACGAGAGCGACCGCTCCGGCATGCGCATCGTGATCGAGTTGCGGCGCGAGGCGACGCCCGAGGTCGTGCTCAATCAGTTGTTCCGCCACACCCAGATGCAGAGCAGTTTCGGCATCAACATGCTGGCGCTCGACGATGGTCAGCCGCGGCAGATTGGGGCTGAAGGACGCGCTGCGATGCTTCATTCGCTTCCGTGAGGAAGTCATTGTCCGGCGCGCGCGCTTCGACCTCGGCAAGGCGCGCGACAAGGCGCACAACCTGGTGGGCCTCGCCATCGCGGTGGCGAACATCGATGAGGTCATTCGGCTGATCCGCGCCAGCCCCGACGCGGCGACCGCGCGGACGGCGTTGATGGATCGGGACTGGCCGGCGGAAGATATCGGCGTGTTGCTGGCACTGATCGACGAACCGGGCAACGTCATCTCGCCCGAGGGCACGGTGCGCCTCACCGAGGAACAGGCGCGCGGCATTCTGGAATTGCGGCTGGCGCGGTTGACCGGACTGGAGCGCGAGAAGATCCAGGCCGACCTCACCGAGGTCGCCACCGAGATCCGCGCGCTGCTGGAAATCCTCGGCTCGCAGATCCGCCGCATGGAGGTGATGACCGAGGAACTCGCCGAGGCGCGCAAGGCGATCGTGTCGCCGCGGATGACCGACATCGCCGATGTGCTGTCGGACCAGGACGACGAGAGCCTGATCGAGCCCGGCCAGATGGTGGTGACGATCACCCGCGACGGCTTCATCAAGCGCACCACGCTGGAAACCTACCGCTCGCAAAATCGCGGCGGGCGCGGGCGGTCCGGCGCATCGACCCGCGGCGACGACATCGTCACCCGCAGTTTCAATGCGCATACGCATCAATGGGTGCTGTTCTTCTCGTCCGGCGGCAAGGCGTATCGGGAGAAGGTGTGGCGTCTGCCGGAAGCCGGTCCGACCGCCAAGGGCCGCGCGTTGGTCAACCTGCTGCCCGAACTCGGTTCCGACACCATCACGACCGTGCTGCCGTTGCCGCAGGACGAGACGTTGTGGGAAAGCCTGCATCTGATCTTCGCCACCTCGTCCGGCGGCGTGCGGCGCAACCGGTTGTCGGATTTCCGCAACGTGCGCGCCGCCGGCCTGATCGCGATGAAGCTGGATGAGGGCGATCATCTGATCGGCGTCGCCACCTGCCGCGAGGGCGACGACGTGCTGCTCGCCACGCGACAGGGACGCTGCATCCGGTTCCAGTTGAACGACGATGTCGTGCGGGTGTTCGCCGGGCGCGACAGTTCGGGCGTGCGCGGCATTAAGTTGCTTAACCGGGACGAAGTCATGAGCCTCTCGGTGCTGCGCCATGTCGATGCCACCCCGGCGGAGCGCGAGGCCTATGTCAAACTCGCCAACGCGCGCCGCCGCGGCGAGGCCGAGGACGAGCCGGAACCGGTCGCCGCCGACGCCGAGGAAGTCGAGGGCGAGGCCAATCTGACTCCGGAGCGCATCGCCGAACTGGAAGCGGCCGAGGAAATGCTGCTGACCGTCACCGACGCCGGTTTCGGCAAGCGGTCCTCCGCGTACGAGTATCGCGTGACCGGCCGCGGCGGGCAGGGGATCGCGAATATCACCCTGGCGCCGCGCAACGGGAAATCCGTGGTCGCGACCTTCCCGGTCCGCGACCGGCGACGATGTGATGCTGGTCACCGACGCCGGCCGCCTGATCCGGGTGCCCGGCGATCAGGTCCGCATCACCGGCCGGCAGGCGATGGGCGTGACCCTGTTCCGGGTGGACGCGGGCGAGCACGTCACCAGCGTGTTCCCGGTCCTGGAGGATGAAACCGACGACGCCGATGATGCGGAAGGTGGCGGCGCGGAAGGCGGGGCCGAGGACATGGCCGGGAACCCGACGGCGGGTGGTGGCGCCACCGCCGCGGATCCTCGGCGCGGCATGCGCCCGACGCGGGGGACGTTCCCGAACCGGGGCCTGGTGAGGGGCCCGACGCAGGAAACCCCGAGGAAGGCAACCCGAGGAAGGACAAGATGACTGAATCCAGGCGGCCGTCTCGCATCGGCCTGTATCCCGGCACGTTCGATCCGGTCACCAACGGTCACCTGGACGTGATCGCCCGCGCGGCTCGCCTGCTCGACAAGCTGGTCGTCGGTGTCGCCATCAACAGCGGCAAGGGCCCGATGTTCACCCTGGAAGAACGGGTGGAACTCGTGGAGGCGGAAATCGCCTCGATCGCCGACAAGAACAGCATGGTGATCGAGGTCAGGCCGTTCGACACGCTGCTGGTCGATTTCGCCCGCAAGGTTGGCGCCTCGATGATCGTACGCGGCTTGCGCGCGGTGACCGACTTCGATTTCGAATTTCAGATGTTCGGCATGAATTACCGCATGGCTCCGGACATCGAAACCGTCTACCTGATGGCCAGCGAACGGCATCAGTTCATCGCGTCCCGCCTCGTCAAGGAGGTGGCGATGTTGGGCGGGGACATTACCTCTTTCGTGCCGCCGCTGACGTTCGAGCGCGTCATGCAGCGCATCCGAGAACCGAAATCCTGACCGGGAGCAGACCATGCGACGCCGTACTCTTGATCGCGTCCGCCGGCGCGATCGCGACACTGACCGTGTGCGCGGGCGCCGAGGCGCAAACGCCGGACCCTGAAAACACGCTGTACATGGATCTCAAACAGGGACGGGTCGTCATCCAGATGTTCCCGGACCTCGCGCCGATGACCGTCGAGCGGATCAAGACCCTGGCGCGCCAGGGGTTTTACGACGGCACGCCGTTCCATCGGGTGATCGAGAACTTCATGGCGCAGGGCGGCGACCCGACCGGAACCGGCCGCGGCGGCAGCAAGCTGCCCGATCTGAAGGCGGAGTTCACCACGAAGCGGCAATTCCTGCGCGGCGTTTGCGGGATGGCGCGAAGCTCCGATCCGGACAGCGCCAACAGTCAGTTCTTCATCATGTTCGCGCCGAATTCCGCGCTGAATGGCAAGTATACCATCTGGGGCCAGGTCGTTCAGGGAATGGAATTCGTCGATCAGATCAAGCGCGGCACCGGCGAGAGCGGTATGGTGACCGATCCGGACCGCATTGTTCACATGCGGGTCGCGGCGGATGTGAAGTAGGCTCCGGCAACGACCCGCGTCCGCCCAGAGATCGACCCGCGCGATCCCTGGACCCGGACCCCGCGACCCCGACCCCGATCCCGCGATCGCCAATCCCGATCGCCAACCCCGCATTTGGAGGCACCATGAGCGAAACCACCAATCTGGAAGACACCATCTATTTGGACCTGAAGCAGGGGCGGGTGGTCATCCAGTTGTTCCCCGATCTCGCGCCGCTGCATGTCGAGCGGATCAAGACACTCGCGCGGGAGAAGTTCTACGACGGCACGCCGTTCCATCGCGTGATCGAGGGCTTCATGGCGCAGGGCGGCGATCCGACCGGCACCGGCACCGGCGGCAGCAAGCTGCCGGATCTGAAAGCCGAGTTCACCACGGCGAAGAAGTATCTGCGTGGCACCTGCGGCATGGCGCGCACCAGCAACCCGGACAGCGCCAACAGCCAGTTCTACATCATGTTCGCGCCCGCGCCGCATCTGGACGGCCAATACACGATCTGGGGCCAGGTCGTGGAGGGCATGGAGTTCATCGACCAGATCAAGCGCGGCAGCGGCGGTGGCGGAACGGTCAACGATCCGGATCGGATCATTCAGTTCCAGGTCGCCGCCGACGCGAAATAACACACGGCGGGCACGCCCGGCCGGTCGGGTTCGCGGCCGGCGGGCGTCGCGGCCGGCGGGGTCGCGGCCGGAGGGGGCGCGGCCGGAGGGGTTCGCGGCCGACGGGCGCGCTCCGCGGGTGAGGGCACCCTTTCGGTCGGCGCGCCCTGTCGGCGGGCGCGTCCGGTCCGTGGAAGCGTCCTGTCCACGGCGGCGTCCGGTCCGTGGCGGCGTCCTGCCCGCGGTGGCATGCCTCTCGCGGCGCGGGCCGTGCCGTCAGGGCCGCGCGCGGTCAGCGGGCCAGCGCGCAGTCTGAGTGGGCCAGCGCGCAGTCTCAGTGGGCCAGCGCGCAGTCATGGTCCTGTAAATCCTCGCCCGAGCCGCGATTGCCGGTCGCCGGATCAGCCTTGCCGTCCAGTATCGCGAAGCCGGCCACCGCCTCGCTCGCCCCTTTCGGCGGGCCAGGTCATCCCGACCACGACCAGCGTATGTTGCCCCATGTCGGCCCTCGCGCCCGGCTCCCCGTCCGCCAGCAGCCGGAACGGATTGACGGTCCCGAGATTCTCGCCGTCCACCCGGAACGCGCGCCAGGACTGCCCGACGAGCCGCACCGGAAACTCAGCCCAGTACGCGCCGATCGCGTCCCGATGCGCGGTGAGCGCGTCACGCACGTCGGCGCGCACGCAATCGATGTGGATGTGCAACTGATTCTGCGACCGGCCGGAAGATGAGTTGACGGCGAGCGACAGATCCTCGCGCGGCAACGGCCTGCCGGCGCGCGCCTCGGTCAGCGCCCGCGCGCGCCACGCGCGGTCCCAGTAATTCGTCGCGTCGGGCGCCAGCACGGCCGGGCTCTCGATGCCGCTGATCCGCGCCGTCGGCATCAGCAGAAATTGCGTGGCGCCGACGATGTCCTTCAGCACCACGTAGCCCGCCGAGAGATCGACGATCGCGCACGGCGCCGGGTCGTGGTTCTCCCGCATGTGCGGCACGCATTTCTCGCTGTCGATCTTCCATAAGGCCGATGGATCCGCCGCGCGCGCGGTCCACGGCATGGCCGCGAGCGCGGCCCAGACGAGAGCCGCGATCGGCGGCCATTTCAGGACCGAATTGAATGGCATGGGGCGATTCCGTGCGATGTGCCAACGATCAGGCGACCGATCGGCACAGGTTACCGGCGTGCGCGGCAAACGCCAAATCCAAACCGATGCGAAAAGCAGCGGGACCGGGGCATGCGCCCGGATCGGATGCGCCCGCCTGCCGTGATGCCGGAACGAGCATGCAGCCGCGATGCCGCACGCGCGGCGGCAAGTCGTTCTCTCACCATCATGGCCCGGCCGGACACATCCGTGGCTCGCGACGGCGGTCGCGGCAGGCCCGTTTCAAGCCGATCGAAAACCGCCTTTAAACAAGCAGTCGCACGATCTCGGTGACATCGGCCAGGTTCTCCAGGTCTCGCACCAGCGCGATCGCCCGCTCCACATTCGCCGGTGGAATGGGTTTAAGGGAAAACGACGCGCAATCGCGAAACTTGGCTTCGAGAAGGGGCCAGTCCACGGGATGGCGGGGATCGCCCGGGACGCCGTCAGGGGTGTGCGACACCGTCCGGCCATCCTTCGTCCTGACCTCCACGGTCGGCAGCGGGAGGCCGCCAATTCGGTCGCCGGACCATCGGAGGCCACGCGCGCCCGGTACGAGACGCGGTCCGCCATCGCGAGGACCGCCGGGTCGCGTAGCCCCTCATCCGTATAGTCGCGCAGCGTCACGTTTCCCTTCAGCATCATCACGGCGGTGGTGAATCCACCGTTGAGACCGCCAGGAGCAGCAGCACGAAGCAATGAAAGGCCAGAATCGGCATCCCGAGGCCCGCGCCACCAGCCGGCGGAACGTTCAGGTACGCGATCAAGGGCGGATTGGTATCGACGAAGTCGCAGCACGGCACCGCGCCGTCGAGCAGCAGTTCGGCTTGTTCCAGGCGCGGCGCAGTCCGAGTGGATCCGCTGGGGCATCTGCCAGACGCCGGCCACGGCGGCGCGAGCAGGGCGAAGGTAAGAAGGAGCCACGGTCCCTCTTCCCCTCCACGGGTTCTCCTGTACGGCGCGACACTGGCGCGGCTGGTTAGTCATAGGAACGGACCGGTTCAAGGGACAACCCCATAAACTTTAGCCCGCGGCCGGCACAACTTGAGGATGCCCTTGATAGCGGGCTGAGATGCCGATTGGCACGTGGGCTCCAACGCGCAAACGGCTAACAAGTATGCACTATGGGGGGTACGATGTCCGGAGACGGGCCCGCCGAGCCTGTCAATAGCTTGTTACTCGCGGACGGCCATCGCGATTTGCCTCCGCGGCACGTTGACACCGCGGCCGGCGTCGTTTAGGATTTGGAGTTTCCCTGGAGTTGGTTGGAGGTGACCGAAAATGGCCGTCCCGAAGCGCAGGCAGAGCAACGCCCGAACCGGCAGCCGCCGGGCGCACGATGCGAAGAAGCCGAAGCAGCTTTCCGTGTGTCCGCAGTGCAGCACGGCGTTGCCGACGCACATGGTGTGTCCGAACTGCGGTCATTACATGGGCCGTAAAGTCGTCGAGACCGAAACTTGAGCCGAATTGCGTTTCTTTTTCCCGGACAAGGGGCGCAGAACGTGGGGATGGGCCGGCGGCTCGCCGAGTCGTTGCCCGCCGCCCGCGAGCTCTACGATCGCGCCGCGGAACGTGCTGGGCTATGACCTGGCAAGCTCTGTTTCGAGGGGCCGGCCGAGGAGCTGGACTCCACCGTCTACAGCCAGCCGGCGATCTTCGTCACCAGCCTGGCCGCGCTGGAATCGTTGCGGGCCGAGTCGCCCGCGGTCGTGGCGGAATGCGGAGGCACGGCGGGCCTGAGCCTGGGCGAGTACACGGCGATGGTTTTCGCCGGCGTGATGAGCTTCGAGGACGGCCTGCTGGTGGTGCAGCGCCGCGGGGCGGCCATGCAAGAGGCCGCCGACGCGACGCCCGGCGGCATGGTGAGCATCCTCGGCCTGGAGCGGGTCGCAAGTCGAGGCCCTCTGCGAGAACGGCCCGCGACGGCGAGACGCTCAAAATCGCCAATCTCCTCTGCCCGGGCAACATCGTCATCTCCGGCAGCCTGGCGGCTTGCGAGCGGGTGGCGGAGATGGCCCAAGTCCAAAGGCGCGATGAAGGCCATGCCGCTGGCGGTGGCCGGGGCCTTCCACACCGAGATCATGCGCCCGGCCGACCGGCAGTGCGGCGAGGCCGCTCTCCGCCGTGAAGATGCAGAAGCCGCGCATTCCGGTGATCTCGAACGTCGATGCCCTGCCGCACGACGACCCCGAAGAAATCCGCCGCATCCTGGTCCGCCAGATTCTCCAGCCGGTCCGCTGGGAGGAGTCGATGCGCTACCTGCTCGCCGAAGGGTTCGATCAGTTCTACGAGGTCGGCCCCGGCCGGACGCTCCGCGGCCTGCTCCGCCGCATCGATCGAAATGTAAACTGCGCAGTGCGTGGAAGTGTAGCTTATTGTTTCGTCAGCCCCGGCAAGATCGCGGCCGTGGGCCGCCGTGGCGTGTTGTCGTGAACCAGGACCCCGCCGTCGCCCACGAAATAGTTGTCGTAGTCGGCGACGATCAGGTTGTAAGCCAGACTGCCGGGCACTTCTTCGGCTTCCAGCGACTCGATGGTCTTGACCGGCACGCCGCCCGAGAGCGCGTGAAGGCGACTGCCGGCCGCCAACTGCTTGGTCATCCGCCAGCCCTGGCCGGCCACCCAGAACGGATGGCTGGGCGTGGCCGTAAGCGACTCCGCGTCGAGGCCCGAGTTTCTTCCACGGTCCCGGCCTCCGCGTGGTCACGGCCAACACCGGCTTGTAGGCCAGTTCGCCGCTCTCCACGTCCTGGGCCAGCACCCGGTCGCCGATCTTGATCGTCTCGATCGCCCGCCGGCCGGTGAGCGTCCAGACCTTCGTGCCGGCGGCGAAACAGGAGTGGGCGTAACGTGACCGGGCCAGTGCCCACCATCGTGGTCGGCCGACGTCGGGCCACCGCCGACATATTCCTCATCGTCTTCGTAGTAGCTTTGGGGCTTGCTGGGGCGGTCGGGATCGGTTGGGCCGCTGACGTTGTACATCTCGTTGTAGTCCTGCCACCACCAAGTCCACCACGGCATCGGCTGATGCCCAGGTTCAGGCCGGTGGTCTTCGCGAGAGCGGCCGCGATCTGGGCATTGCGCGCGCGATGGCCCGATTCGGCACGCTCGACCGCCTCGCGCACGGCGGCCTGGTTCTGAGCGGCCTGGACCCGCGACCGTGGGCATTGATCTCGCAGTTTGCCTCAACGGCAAGTGTGTTCGCTGCCTTGGCGCTGGCAACTATCCCTGCGGCGACGGCCGTGCCGTTGGCGTTGGCCTGGGCGTAGGCCGCACGCCGGCCGGGCTTGAGTGTTGCCGAGGACCTGCTTTTACTGCGGGTAGGCGTAGTCCACCTGTCCGGTGCCGGGCGTCACGGATATGCCCAGCACGGGGTCGAGAGGCAGACAGGAACGGGAGAAGCCAATGCAGCGTCTGCGAAACGTCGGCCAGCGGGCCCTCCTGGAACAGGAACTGGCAGCGACTCACCAGTTGCTCCGGTCGCAGTTAACGCAACTGGACGTTGGCGTCGATCGGCGATTGCAGTCCGGCCAGCAGCAGCGGCACTGTGGTCCAGCGGGTGCCGCTTCAGCCCCGCGGCGGCCGCCGCTCGGACATCTTCGGAGCGGAAACGCCGCGTAGCGGGCCAGCGATTCGGCCGCCGCGGCCGAGGATTGCCGCCCAGCACGGGCATCATCGCCAGAGTCATGTCGTGATATAGCCGCGTCTGCCGTTTGGCAACGACTTGCCGCCCGAGGGCCGCCTCCAGGGCGACCATCTCGGCCGGATCGGCGATCTGGGCGATTCGCTCGCGGACTGCCGCGGGAATCGCCGGATCGTGGCCTTCGGCCGCCTTGCGCCATTGGACCACCAGAGGCGCCAATCCTCGATCGCCTTCCATACCTTCTGCTGTTGCGCTTGAGGTGCTTGATCTGTGCCGCACCGAGCAGCATTCCCTGGTACGGCCGCAACCCAAGGGCCTGGATCGCCTCGGTATTATCTCCCTGGAGCTGCAGGACCAACATCCAGTGTACTCGCTGCTGGTCCTCGAGGCGATTCTTCCGGCACCAGCGGGCCAGGCCGGCCTGATCGGCCGCCGTCAACGCGGCCGCGTCCCGCCGCCGCCCGTACTCGGCCAGGTGCTTGTCCTGCTGGGCCGCCCGCTCGACCTCGGCCGGGGACTGCCATCGCCCCTGCACCCAGACATGGCCAAGTGCCCAATGCACAGAGGGGTCGTCAGGCAAGTTGTGCCGGGCCTGCCGAGGACTCGCTGGACGAAGCGTACAGGGCCTGCCGCAACAGGGCATCGCGGCGACGGTTGTCCCCTGCCAACTCGCTTTCCAGCGCCGCTCGCACCGCTTTGGCGGTCGTCGTCGCGCCCGTGGCGGCCTTTGGCACCGGTTGCGGCGGCCGGGCGGGCGGGGGCACTTGCCCTATCACGCGATGTTTCCCCAGAGGTCGCAGTTTGCTCCGGCCCGCCGACCAACCGTGGCAGGCCAGAAGAGCCATGATTCCCACCGGCGCCAAGAATCCCGGACTCTCGACGAAATGCTTTGAGCCGCCATGGTCATTTCCTTTCGAAGGTCGATGCCCACCGTCACCTCGTCGCAAGGACCTGCCCCGAATACCGCGAGGTGACTGTTAACAGGCAGGTCGATTCCCTAGCCTATTAACGCAGCGGGGCGGACAAGGTTCCGATGGGGACCGCCGTAGAAGTGCAAAAGACGAGCCGAAACGCAACGGAGGGCAAACACTTACCGATCCCTCTTGCCGGTGCTTTGGGCTCCTATGGACACGCCGATGCCGCCTCTGTTGGCGAGGCACCGATCTCAACGTTTACACGAGAACGGCCGCGATCACACGTGCGGTCCCTGCCCCCCCGGGCCCACGATCGGTGGTAGCCCAACCCAGGTGTAGCCCACGCCCGTCAAGGGGGTGCTTCCGGTGTCGTCGGTTACCGTCACCGATGCTTGCCTTTCGTGACGAAAGTTATCGTCAGCGACGCCACGCCACCGGTGAACGTGACCGTGCTCGGGTAAGTAACGCCGGTGCCGGTGTCGGAACTGGTCACAGTGACCGTGCCATTATAACCGGACGTCAACTTGTTATTCGCGCCCAGTGCCTCCAACTGCACCGTCACCTGGCTTGCCCTGGGGCACCAGCAGAGGCAGAAGCACGGCAAAATGGTGGCCGCCACCGGAGCGACCACGTTGACCTTCAGCGTGGCAGTCAACGCGGTGGGATTCGTTGGGTCGGTGACCGTTACGGTCTGCGTTCAAGCCGTCACGAACGTCACGTTAAAGGTGGCGGCCCCGCTGACGAAGGTGACGGTTGC
>CAVRDN010000006.1:0-33364 GCA_963719675.1 uncultured Alphaproteobacteria bacterium
TGGGAAACCGCTCCAGCTTGGACCCCGAGGCGCTCCAGCAACGTGAAGGCGTCGGCGGTGGCGCCGGCGAAGCCCGCGATGACGGTCCCTCCGTTGCCGATGCGGCGGACCTTGCGGGCGTTGCCCTTGACGATGGTTTGTCCCATCGAAGACCTGGCCGTCGCCGGCCATGGTGACGTGTCTTTACTGCCTTACGCGCAGGATGGTGGTGCCGTGCCACCCGGTCGGGTCGGCGGCGGCGGATGAATTGTTCTGCATGACGGGCACAGATGGAGGCGGAACCGCCGAACCGCAAGAGCAGAGCGCGGTGGCCAGCCCATACCCGACGCTCGGGGATGGTGCGCCACGCCCGCGGCCGCTGCCTGATGCTGGGGGGCGAATGCCTGAAGTTGGGGACCAGCGCTTGACGTTCGGGTA
This sequence comes from uncultured Alphaproteobacteria bacterium, assembly GCA_963719675.1. Classification (GTDB taxonomy): domain Bacteria; phylum Pseudomonadota; class Alphaproteobacteria; order Acetobacterales; family Acetobacteraceae; genus Rhodopila. The sequence continues at coordinate 418 of CAVRDN010000006.1, forward strand.
TTGTCGAGGTTCCGATAAGCCGTAACAAGGCCGGTCATCGGGACCGCCATGACCGGGAGTTTGTCCAATGATCGGCCCAATCCGCCGGTGCCATCGCCGCGCGCCTCGACCGGCTGCCGCCGGCACGCCATGTCTGGTACCTTGTCGGTGCCGATCTCGCTCGGCCATTGCTTTGAGATCTACGACCTTTTCCTGACCGCCTACATCGCGCCCGGCCTCGCCAAAGCCGGCATGTTCACCCCCCAATCGCTTGGCATCTTCAACGTACTGGGCCCGTTGGGCGTCGCCGGGATCGGCACCTTTGTGTTCGCGCTGTTCGCCGGGCTGTTCGTCGGCACGATCCTGTTCGGCTATGTGCCCGACCAATACGGGCGCCGCACGGTCTTCACCTACTCGTTGCGATGGTATTCAGCCTGCACGGCCGTCATGGCATTTCAGACCACCGGATTCGGCATCGATCTGTTGCGCTTCCTCGCGGGCGTCGGCATCGGCGTGGAACTGGTGACGATCGACACCTACATCTCCGAATTGGTGCCGCGCCGCGATCGGGGGCGAGCCTTCGCCTTTTTCCAGTTCGTGGGCTTCGTCATGGTCCCGGTTCTCGCGCTGTTGGCGTGGCTGCTCGTGCCGTACAAACCGTTCGGATACGACGGCTGGCGCACGGTCGTGCTGCTGGGTTCCATTGGTGCGATCCTTGTCTGGTGGTGACGGTGATGCCCTTGGAGATCAGCAGTGTCGGCACCCAGGCGGCGAACCCGTAATAGCCGAACGTCTGAAAGAAGTTGAAGACCGACAGCATGATCGCGCGGGTCGCATAGGGCTCGCGCCAGATCTCCGCGAAGGTCCCCTCGCCTTCCTCCGACGGCAGTTCCGGGCCGGGCGCCGGTAGCGTGCCGACTTCAGTGGTGACCTGCTGCTCGATCGCGGCGGTGACCTGTTCGGCCTCGGCGAAGCGGCCATGACGGGCGAGCCAGCGGGGCAACTCGGGCAGCGGGCGGCGGATCCACCAGACAAGGATCGCACCAATGGAACCCAGCAGCACGACCGTGCGCCAGCCGTCGTATCCGAACGGTTTGTACGGCACGAGCAGCCACGCCAACAGCGCGAGAACCGGGACCATGACGAAGCCCACGAACTGGAAAAAGGCGAAGGCTCGCCCCGATCGCGGCGCGGCACCAATTCGGAGATGTAGGTGTCGATCGTCACCAGTTCCACGCCGATGCCGACGCCCGCGAGGAAGCGCCACAGATCGATGCCGAATCCGGTGGTCTGAAATGCCATGACGGCCGTGCAGGCTGAATACCATAGCAACGAGTAGGTGAAGACCGTGCGGCGCCCGTATTGGTCGGGCACATAGCCGAACAGGATCGTGCCGACGAACAGCCCGGCGAACAGCGCGAACACGAAGGTGCCGATCCCGGCGACGCCCAACGGGCCCAGTACGTTGAAGATGCCAAGCGATTGGGGGGTGAACATGCCGGCTTTGGCGAGGCCGGGCGCGATGTAGGCGGTCAGGAAAAGGTCGTAGATCTCAAAGCAATGGCCGAGCGAGATCAGCACGACGAGGTACCAAACATGGCGTGCCGGCGGCAGCCGGTCGAGGCGCGCGGCGATGGCACCGGCGGATTGGGCGATCATTGGACAAACTCCCGGTCATGGCGGTCCGATGACCGGCCTTGTTACGGCTTATCGGAACCTCGACAATACCCGAACGTCAAGCGCTGGTCCCGAGCTTCAGGCATTCGCCCCCGGCGTCAGGCAGCGGCCGCGGGCGTGGCGCACCATCCCCGAGCGTCGGGTATGGGCTGGCCACCGCGCTCTGCTCTTGCGGTTCGGCGGTTCCGCCTCCATCTGTGCCCGTCATGCAGAACAATTCATCCGCCGCCGCCGACCCGACCGGGTGGCACGGCACCACCATCCTGTGCGTCAGGCGGGATGGACACGTCACCATGGCCGGCGACGGCCAGGTCTCGATGGGTCAGACCATCGTCAAGGGCAACGCCCGCAAGGTCCGCCGCATCGGCAACGGAGGCACCGTCATCGCGGGCTTCGCCGGCGCCACCGCCGACGCCTTCACCTTGCTGGAACGCCTGGAGTCCAAGCTGGAGCGGTTTCCCAACCAGCTTGAGCGCGCCTGCGTCGAACTGGCGAAGGACTGGCGCACCGACCGCTACCTCCGCCGGCTGGAGGCGATGATGGCGGTCGCCGACAAGGACCGCAGCTTCACGCTGACCGGGACCGGCGACGTGCTGGAACCGGAGGACGGCGTCATCGGCATCGGCTCCGGCGGCAACTACGCTCTGGCGGCGGCGCGCGCGCTGCTGTCGGTGGACGGCCTCGCCGCCGAGGAGATCGCCCGCCGCGCCATGAAGATCGCCGCCGAGATATGCGTCTACACCAACGGTAACGTCATCGTGGAGTCGATCTGATGGAGGTGCCGACCTATTCCCCCCGGGAGATCGTCTCGGAACTCGATCGTTTCATCGTCGGTCAGAACGACGCCAAGCGCGCGGTGGCCATCGCGCTGCGCAACCGCTGGCGCCGGCAGAATCTGCCGGAGGCGATGCGTGAGGAGGTGGTGCCGAAGAACATCCTCATGATCGGCCCGACCGGCTGCGGCAAAACCGAGATCGCGCGCCGGCTGGCGAAGCTGGCGCAGGCGCCGTTCCTGAAGGTGGAGGCGACGAAATTCACCGAGGTCGGCTATGTCGGGCGCGACGTCGAAAGCATCGTGCGCGATCTGGTCGACGCGTCGTTGAACATGCTGCGGGAAAGCTCGCGGCGCGAGGTGAAGGCGAAAGCCGAGACCAACGCCGAGGACCGGCTGATCGGTGCCATGGTCGGCGAGGACGCCACCGCCGATACGAAGTCGAAATGGCGCCGCCGGTTGCGCGACGGCGAGTTCGAGCAGAACGAAATCGAGGTCGAGGTGGCCGACGTGGGCGGTTCGCCGATCGGGCAGTTCGACATGCCCGGCATGCCGCCGGGCCAGGTGATCAACCTCAGCGAGATGATGAAAGGCCTGATGGGCAATCGGCCGAAGCAGAAGCGCCGGATGACGGTCGAGGCGGCGCGGAAAATCCTCGAAGCCGAGGAGGCCGATCAGTTGCTGGACAACGAGCAACTGACCAAGGACGCGGTCGCGCACGCCGAAAACAACGGCATCGTGTTCATCGACGAGATCGACAAGATCTGCGCGCGCTCCACGGAAGGAGGGTTTCGCGGTGCCGACGTGTCGCGGGAAGGCGTGCAGCGCGATCTGCTGCCGCTGATCGAGGGCACCACGGTCAATACCAAATACGGCCTGGTGAAGACCGATCACGTGCTGTTCATCGCCTCGGGCGCGTTCCATCTGGCGAAGCCGTCGGATCTGCTGCCGGAGTTGCAGGGCAGGCTGCCGATCCGGGTCGAACTGTCGCCGCTGTCGCGCGATGACATGCGGCGGATTCTGGTCGAACCGGAGCATTCGTTGCTGAAGCAATACGCGGCGCTGCTGAGCACCGAGAACGTGACGCTGAGCTTCACCGACGACGCGGTGGACGCTCTGTCGGACCTGGCGGCGGACATCAACGATCGGATCGAGAATATCGGCGCCCGGCGATTGCATACGGTGCTGGAACGGTTGCTCGAGGATATCTCGTTCACGGCGACGGATCGCGGGGGCGAAACGATCGCGGTGGACGCGGCGTATGTGAACGAGAAGGTGGCTCCGTTGGCGCAGAAGGGAGATCTGAGCCGGTTCATTTTGTGAACCGGGCCCGCGGGCGCCAACGCCCGGCATTCCGGTCGCGTTGATCCCAAAGGGGCGGGGGCCGACGCGCGATCCCCGCGGTATGGCCTTTGGCCTCATCCCCTTGGGCTTCATCCCTTGGGCCTCATCCCCTCTGGGCTTCATCCCCTCTGGGCTTCGTCTCGTTCCCTCCATAGGATGACGGGACGGACACGCCAACCGGAGGCGCGATGCTCACCGCCCAACAGAACCGCCTGATCACCGAAACCGGCCCGGCAACGCCGTGCGGGGCCTTGATGCGGCGCTATTGGCAACCGGCGGCGCTGACCGAGGAACTCGACATCCCGCGTCCGGTCAAACGCGTCCGGCTGCTGGGCGAAGACCTCGTGCTGTTCCGCGATCCGTCCGGGCGCTACGGCCTGTTGCATCGCCACTGCGCCCACCGCGGCGCCGACCTCGCCTTCGCCCGCTGTGAGGACGGCGGCCTGCGCTGCCCATTCCACGGCTGGCTGTTCGACGTCTCCGGCGCCTGCCTGGAACAACCGGCCGAGCCCACCGGCAGCACATTTCACCTGAAGGTGCGGCAACCTTCCTATCCCTGCGCCGAGCGCTCCGGAATCATCTGGGCTTACCTGGGCCCCGGCGAACCGCCGCCGTTTCCATCGTTCGACTGCTTCGTCGCCCCGGACTCGCATGTGTTCGCATTCAAGGGTCTGTGGTCCTGCAACTGGCTGCAGGCGCTGGAGGTCGGGATCGACCCGGCGCACGCCAGCTTTCTGCATCGGTTCTTCGCGGACGAAGACCCGTCCGGCGCCGCCTACGGGCGGCAGTTCCGCGCCGCGACCATCGGCGCCGACATTCCGATGACCCGCCTCATGCGCGAAGTCCCCAATCCTCAACTGGAGTCCGAGGAAACCGCGTATGGGTTGCGCATCACCACGTTGCGTCCGATCAACGACCGGGTCGTGCACCTGCGCATCACCAATATGCTGTTTCCGCACGCGTTCGTTATCCCGCTCAGCCGGGAGATGACGATCACCCAGTTCCACGTGCCGGTCGATGACACGCATTGTTACTGGTACGCGATATTCACCAGCTTCGGCGCGCCGGTCGACAAAGCAACGATGCGGGCGCAGCGGCTGGAGACGCATACTCTGCCCGACTACGTTCCGCTCGCGGGCCGCGACAACGACTGGGGCTTCAATCCAGACGAACAGGCCGAGGCGACCTATACCGGCATGGGTCAGGACATCAACGTGCATGACCAGTGGGCGGTCGAAAGCCCAGGAGCGATCGCGGATCGTAGCAGGGAGCATCTTGGGTATTCCGATCGCATCATCATCGCGGCGCGACGGATGATCTTCCGCGCCATCGACGATGTGGCCGCGGGTGGCGATCCGCCCGGCACCATCGGCGCCGACGCCTTGCACGGTCCCGCCACGATCGACGCCGTCGGCCCGGCGGATGACTGGGAACGTTACTGGCAAGAGCAGGAGGCGGCCCGCCGGCGCAACGCGTCGTGGATGCTGGAAACCGCGTGAGCGATTTCGTCGAACGGCACGGCCTGTGGAGCGCCGAGCAGACCGCCGCGGCCGACGATGTGATCGAGCGGATCAACGAACTCGATGTCGTGCGCTTCGCATTCTCCGACGCGCATGGCGTGGTGCGCGGCAAGACCCTGGTCGCCGCCGAGGCGGTGCGCGCGCTCCGCTCCGGTGTCACCTGCACCGCGACGATGGTGCTGAAGGACCTGTCCGGCCGCACCGCGTTTCCGATCTTCAATCCCGGCGGCGACGGCGCGGGCGACATGGTCATGGTCGCCGACCCGACCATGTTCCGCGTGCTGCCATGGGCGCCTCACTCCGGCTGGATCCTGTGCGATCTGTATCGCACCGACGGCACGCCGCACCCGTTCTGCACCCGCGCGCTGCTGCGGCGCATGCTGGCGCGGTTGGCCGAACAAAAGATGGTGTGGCGCGCCGGGATCGAAGTGGAATTCCATCTGTTCAAATACGCCGAGCGCCAGCCGACGTCCGACGCCATCGCGATGCCAGGCCCGACGCCGGAAATCGCGCCGGTCAACCACGGCTATCAATATCTGACCGAACTGCGTTACGACATGCTCGATCCGTTACTGGAAAAGTTGCGTCTGGGCCTGCAAGGCCTCGGCCTGCCGCTCCGCTCGCTGGAAGTCGAGTTCGGTCCGTCGCAGATCGAGGTCACCTTCGCCGCCACCACCGGCATGCAACCGGCCGACCTGATGCTGCTGTTCCGCAACGCGACGAAGCAGATTTTCGCGCGCGAGGGCTACCTGGCCAGCTTCATGTGCCGGCCTCAGGTTCCGCATACGGCGTCGTCCGGCTGGCATTTGCACCATTCGGTCGAGGACGCCGCGACGGGCCGTAATTTGTTTCCGCATGTGGCGAGGCTGTCGCCCATGGCGCGCCGCTGGCTTGGCGGCTTGTTGCGCCACGCGCGCGCGGCCGCGGCGTTCAGTACCCCGACGATCAACGGCTATAAACGCTATCAGCCGAACTCCATGGCGCCGGATCATGTCGTGTGGGCCTACGATAATCGCGCGGCGATGGTACGGGTGATTGGTCTGGCCGGCGATCCGGCGACGCATTTCGAAAATCGCGTCGGCGAACCGGCGGCCAATCCCTATCTCTACATGGCCTCGCAGATCGCGTGCGGTCTCGACGGCATCGCGACCAATGCCGATCCCGGACCGTCGTCCGACACGCCGTACAGCACCGAGAGCCCGACGCTGCCGCGGAGCTTGCAGGAGGCGATCACCGCGTTGCGCGACAACGCCTGCTTCCGCGCCGCCTTCGGCGACACGTTCGTCGATTATTTCGTGGGGCTGAAGGAGTTCGAGATCAATCGGTTCCTGGCCGCGGTGACCGACTGGGAGCAGCGGGAGTATCTCGAACTGCTATAGGGCTCGATAAGCATGGAACTCTCACGGCTCTGAAACGTTCTGCACCCGGGTTATGGACAAATCGCCGGACCGCCCCACAATGCAGGACGTTGCGCGCAATGCCGGCGGCGATCACCGCGCGCCAGAGGAAGGTTATCGGGCACGCCTCAACGAATACCGCCGGAGTTTGTCGCATCGGTTGGCTAACGTCCCAATGTGTCCCATAAAAGGAGAACAAGATGTTGAGAACTTACCGTAGGCCAGTACTCGCGGCGGCCGCGCTGTCCATGCTGCTGTTCGCCGCGCCGTCATACGCCGCGATAGTCAATTATACCGCGAGCCTCAAGGGATCGTCCGAGGTTCCACCGACCGACAGCAAAGGCACCGGGACGGTGACAGCCAGCTATGACACGGCGACCAAGAAGTTCACCTATTCGGTGACTTATTCGGGACTGACGGGCCCGGCGACGGCGGCGCACTTCCATGGCCCGGCGGCGGTGGGTGCGAATGCGCCTCCGGTGGTTCCGGTTCCAGCCACGGCGCTCGCCAATCCGATCAAAGGCGAAGCGACGCTGACCGATGCGCAGGCCGCCGATCTCGCGGCGGGCAAGTGGTATTTCAACATTCATACCGCCGCGAACAAGGGTGGCGAAATCCGCGGCCAGGTGATGAAGAAGTAAGTTTCGCAGCCACCCGGGTTCGGCGGAGTGACCGCCGAACCCGGGTGTGACGTTACTCCGCCGGCCGCTCGTACCACACCCGGCCATCTTTTATCGTCATCTGCGCCAGCAGACGGCGCTTCGCCGTAATGGTTTGATGATCGCTGTCAGTCAGCTCAAAATTGCCATCGCGCAATTCGAACACCGAGATGTCGGCGTTTGCGCCGGGCCGCAGCGTGCCGACCGTGCCCTCATAGCCCATGATCTTCGCCGGAGCCGCCGTCGACCGGCGCACGATCTCCTCCAGCGACAGTCCGAAATGCAATAGTTTCGACATGGTGGTCGGCAGGTCCCACACCGGTCCGCGCGTCGCGCTCGTCACCGTCAGATCGGTCGAGATCGTGTCCGGGAGGAAGCCTTGATCGAGCGCCTTCTCGATCATCCGGAAGCTGAAGTGATTGCGGCCATGCGCGCAGTCGAAAATAATGCCGGCCCGCTGTGCCTCAACCACTTCCTTCAGCAGAAATTGTTTTTCCTGTCCCATGATGCCATGCGCGCGGCCGTGGTAGCAGTGCGTCACGATGTCGCCCGGCTTCATATGTTCGAGCAGATCCGGCAGCGGGATCGGCGAGTCGGTGATATGCATCATCATCGGCACACCGCCTGCCATATCGGCCGTCTTCCTCGCCAGCTTCACCGGCTCCGCCGAGTACTCCCACACCAACCCTGGACCGTAGCGCAGCTTGACGCCAATCGCGAGGTCCGGATTTTCCGTGATGGTGCGCGCGCAACCTTCTGGGTCGGCGTAAGGGAAGTGCGACAATTCACCACCGCGCGACGTGCCGGTAATGCCGATCGCCGACAGATTGACGAACGCGCGAACCCGTGTGCGGACCTCATGATCGAGCACGTGCCGCAACCCGGCGAAATTCGACGACCCGGTGCTGCCGGCATCGCACAGCGTGGTGACGCCGCTGCACCGGCAGTGATGATCCGTGTGGCCGCCCATGTCGTGCGCGTTGACGAAAACATGAGCATGAATATCCACCAGCCCAGGCGTCACGAGGCGGCCTTTGGCGGAGATCGTGCGCAGCGCCTCATTGGCGGGAAGCGACGGTGCGACGGCGACGATCTTGCCGCCCGATATGCCGATGTCCATGACGCCGCGGAGCCCGGCACCAGGATCCAGCACGTCGCCATCCGTCAACAAAAGATCGTATTTCATCTGTCGGTTCCAACCCTTGCCGCGTTGCCTCGGATGGTCGTTCGCGCGCGAGCCGCTGGCAAGCCCCTGTCGGGTCCGCCGCGCCACCGGCAATCCGATAAAAAAGCAAAAAAAGCGTGACCTTCTTCACAGACGATTCATCAATCGCGGCCTAGCCTGCGGTGACCTCACAAGGAGGATGACATGCGTGTACCCGACCTGGACTGGCCCGCCGACCTGTTCTCCGATGTGATCGAGGTGCCGGCTGAAAAAAACGCGATCGTGCCCACGTCCACCAGGCCTGGCCTGTGGGCGGATATGGTCAGAGTATGGACCAGTAACGAACCGCCCTGGCCGGTAAAGATCTTTACCTCGCCGCAACTCGCCTGGTGAAATTCTCAGCCGCGGCGTCACTGGCCGCGGAATTTCGAGGCTGGGTCGTGGAAGACGCCGGACGCATCGTCGCTTTTTCGATCGCGGACCGCGCTGCGAATTGAGACGAACGCCGCCCTCCGGCGTCACGCGTTGACGACGGCCACAGCCTCGATCTCGACCATGAAATCCGGACCGGCGAGACGCGTGACGCCGACGGTCGTGCTGGTCGGGGTTGCCACGCCGAAGTAGCGCATGCGCACATCGCCACACTTCTGGAATTCGTCGAAATCGGTGACGAACGTGTTGGTTTTGACGACGTCCGCCCAGGTGGCTCCGGCGGCTTTGAGGCAGCGGTCGAGATTTTGGAAGGTCTGTTCCATCTGCGCGCGCATGTCGCCTTTGCCGACGCAGTTGCCATCGACATCGCGCGCCAGTTGACCGGCGATGTAAACCAGTTTCCCGGTGCCGCTGACGGTCACGACATGGGAGTAGGACGGCTGACCGGCGGACATCCTGACGTTCATCCCCTCCGGTTGAAAGCGTTCGATCTTGAGGGTCATTTTGTTCTCCTGGTTTGGTTTAAACGCCGGGAACAGAATGGCAGTTCGTCGCCGCGCGTGCCAACGGCCGTCTTGTGCCGGACGGAAGGCGGTCCGATAACCCGGGGAAACAGGGAGGCCGGAAATGTTCAGATCATTCGCGTGGTGCGTGGCGATCTTGCTGTCTCTCAGCCTTCCCGCGCATGCCGAGGACGCGCCGAAACACGGCGGCATCCTGACCTTCATGATCCCCGCTGACTCGCCTCCGAGCTTCGACGGACATCGGGAGAACACCTTCGCCACGATCCATGCCGTGGCGCCGTTCTACAGCGTGCTGATCCGGGCGAACCCGGAAAATCCGGCCGACACCACCCAGTTCGTCTGCGACGTCTGCACGGCGATCCCCACGCCAACGGATGATGGCAGGACCTATACGTTCGCAATTCGTGACGACGTCAAATTCACCGACGGCGCGGCCCTGACCGCTTACGACGTGGCGGCGAGTTGGAACGAAATCATCAACCCGCCGGAAGGCGTCATCAGCGCGCGCCAGGGCTATTATTCGATGCTCGATAAGGTCGAGGCGCCGGACGCGAAAACCGTCATCTTCCGGCTTAAATTCGCCACCGCCGCGTTTCTGCCCGCGCTCGCCGATCCTTATGCGTTCATCTACAAGAGAGAGATCCTCGACCGCGATCCGCATTGGTATGAGCGGAACGTCATGGGTTCCGGTCCGTTTCGGTTTAAGGACTATCAGGCCGGACAGTCGATCACCGGCGAGCGCAACCCGAATTACTACAGACCGGGACTGCCTTACCTCGACGGCTTCGTCGGCATCTTCGCCGACAAGCAGGCGGTTCGGGTGGCGGCGATCCGCGGCGACCGCGCGGCGATCGAATTCCGCGGTTTTCCGCCGGAGACTCGCGATGAGCTTGTCGCCGCCCTCGGTGACAAGATCACCGTCCAGGAGAGCGATTGGAATTGTGGCGCTCTGATCACCCCGAACCACGAGCGCAAGCCGTTCGACAACGCCGGCGTGCGCCGCGCCCTGACGTTGGCGATCGACCGTTGGAATGGCGCGGCGCCGATGTCGCGGATCACGGTTTCGCGAACGGTCGGCGGCATCGTGTTTCCGGGTTCTCCTCTGGCGGCGACCAAGGCGGAGCTTCAGCGGATCGCCGGCTACTGGCCCGACATCGAGAAGTCGCGCGCGGAGGCGAGACGGCTGCTGAAGGAAGCCGGCGCGGAAGGCCTGACGTTTGAGTTGCTCAACCGGAACGTCGATCAGCCGTACAAGTTCAATGGAATCTGGGTGATCGGCGAATGGAGCAAGATCGGCATCCACGCGACCCAGCGCGTGCTGCCGACCGGGCCTTACGATGAAGCGCTACGTCACGGCGATTTCGCTGTCGCGGTCGATGCGGAATGCCAGAACATCGTCAATCCGTTGCTGGATGGAACCAAGTATTTGCCGCACTCGGTATCCTCCGCGAATTACGGCAACTATGAAGATCCAACGGAGGTCGATATTTATAACCGGATGCTGCGAGAGACCGATTTCACACAGCAACGCGACCTGATGCGGCAGTTCGAGAAGCGCGTGCTCGACACCGAGGCACACGAGATGTTCCTGCTGTGGCGTTACCGCATCGTGCCGTATCGCAGCTACGTCAAAGGCTTCAAGATCAGCCCAAGCCATTACGTCAATCAGGATCTGGCGACGATCTGGCTCGATAAGTGATCAGGCCGCCGCGGCGAGCACCATACGCGAGGCTTTCTCTCCGATCATGATCGACGGCGCGTTGGTGTTGCCCGAGGTCAACGTCGGCATGATCGAGGCATCGGCGACGCGCAGCCCCTCCATGCCGTGTACCCGAAGCTGGTCATCCACCACGGCCATCGGATCGTGGCCCATCTTGCAGGTGCCTACCGGATGGTAGGTGGTTTCCGCGTTCCGCCTGACCCAGTCGAGCAACTCGTCATCGGATTGAATGTTGATGCCCGGCGCGATCTCGTCGGTGGCGATATTCCGCATCGAGGGCGCGGTCATGATGCGCCGCGTAATGCGCATTGCCTCCAGCGTCACGTCGCGATCCAGTTGCGCGGTCAGGAAGTTGAAGCGAACCGCCGGCTGTTGGCGCGGCTCGTTTGACGCCACGTGAATACTGCCGGTGCTTTCCGAGCGCAGAATGTTCATAATCGCGGTGACGCCCGAGTTCTTCGCGAGTTTGAAGTTCGTATCGGCCAGGAACGGAATCCACGAGATCGCCGCGTCCGGCGCGTCCAGTCCAACGCGAGTGCGGATATAAGCGCGGATCGGGGACGCCGGCAGACCAAGCAATCCCTTCTGCGTCAAACCATATTTCAGCGCCTGCCAGACCAGCCCAAGGCCGCGGCCCTTGTCGTTGTAGGTCAGGCCAAGCGCGCGCGGCACCGTCCACTTCATCCGCGGCGAATAATGGTCGCGCAGGTTTTCGCCAACGCCTTTCAGTTCGTGGCGCACTTCGATGCCGAGGCTTCGCAGCAATTCGGGTTGGCCAATACCGGACAGTTCCAGCAGCTGCGGCGAATTGATCGAGCCGCCGCTGACGATGACCTCGCGTCCGGCCCGCGCCTCATGGCGTTGTCCGTTCAGGGTGTAGCGCACGCCGACGCAACGTTTGCCCTCCAGCAGCAAACATTCCGTCAACGCGTTGGCCTGGATCGTCAGGTTCGGCCGGCCGCGGGCGGGGTCGAGATAGCAGAACGCGGTGCTCATGCGGCGACCCTTGCGGATCGTCGCCTGAGGTCATGCCGATACCGTCCTGTTTGGCGCCGTTATAATCCTTGGTGTAGGGAATGCCGACCTCACCGGCCGCCTTGATGAGCGCATCGTAGATCGGTCCGCTCTCGTTGCTTTCGGTGACTTTCAACGGCCCCTCGCGGCCGCGGTACTCGTCGTCGGCGTCGCCCTGGTAGCTCTCCATCTCGCGGAAGATCGGCAGCACTTCGCGATAACTCCAACCGCGATTCCCGAGTTGTGCCCAGGTGTCGTAGTCCTGCGATTGGCCGCGCACGAAAACCATGCCGTTGATCGAGGATGAGCCGCCAAGCAGCTTGCCGCGCGGAATGGGAATCCGGCGATTGCCGGTGCCCGCGTCGGGCTCGGACGAATAAAGCCAGTTGGCGGCGGGGTTTTCGATCAGTTTGGCGAACCCGACGGGAATGCGCGACCAGGGGTGGCTTTCCCGCCCGGCTTCCAGCACAAGCACGCGGTATTTTGAATTGGCGCTCAGCCGGTTGGCCAGGACAGACCCGGCCGATCCAGCCCCCACCACGATATAGTCAAAAGTCTGGCTTTCCATTCCGCATTCCCCCTGGCCTGTTGTCTACGCGTCGGCCGCCGGCGACGCCAGACCGTCGGGCGGCCAGATCGCGATCCCAGTGGCGAGCGGTATCCGCAGATTACGGAACAGCAAGGAAAACGACATCCAGTTGCCCATCGCGATGACGAATTCCACCTGCTGGCCCGGGTCGGAGACGTGCTTCGCCACCTCGGCCCAGCAGGCATCGGAAATGGACTTGCCGGCGAGACACTCGTCGGTGGCGGCGAGGATCGCCTTGTCAGCCGCCGTCAGACGATCCGACTTTCGCCAGTCCCGCACGGCCAGAATGTCCTCCGGCGGGATGCCCGCCGTGGTCGCGACGCGCCAATGCTGCGTCCATTCGTACGCCGACCCGGTGACCCAGCCGATGCGCATGATCATCAGTTCGCGCAGTCGCGTATCGAACTTGTTGTTCTCCAGCAACTGCATCAACTGACCGAACGCGACGCGCGCCACACCGGGATTGTTCGCGACCACGCGAAACGCCTCGCTCTGCGTGCGTCGTTCGGGCATTCCCATCGCATCGCCGAGCTCGCGGGCGCGCTCCGGCGATACCATTGGCACTCTCAAAGCCATCGGTTGTCTCCTCTATTGCGCGGCGCTGAGCCACTCGGCCGGGATTGGCTGAGCGCGCTGGTCGGCGACGATCTTCGCGCGACGGGCTTGTTCCTTGGGGCTGATCGAAGCCGGGTCCTCGCGGAATTCCGGTCCGAGAGCCATCGCTTTCTTCACCGCCGGCCGTTCGCCGATTTCCTCCAGCCAGCGTTTCACGTTGGGGAACTCGTCGATGTTGATGTCTCGGGTCGCCCAACTGGAAGCCCAGGGGTAACAGATCATGTCGGCGATGGTGTATTGGCCAGCGGCGAAATAGCGCTTGTTGAACAGGCCAAGATTCATGACGCCGAAAATGCGATGCGCTTCGTTGTTGAAGCGGTGCAAGGCGTAGGTCAGATCGCCGTTCTTGCCGGCGGCGAGCGCGCGGCGGAAATGGCCTTGCTCGCCGAGTTTGGGCCCCTGATTGGCCATTTGCCAACTCACCCACTGCGCCACGTCGTACTTTCCTCGCGGGTCGGTCGGACAGAACTGGCCGGTCTTCTCCGCGAGGTAGGTCATGATCGCGCCGGACTCGAAGATGGAGATCGGCTCGCCGCCGCCCATCGGCTCGTCGTCCACGATCGCCGGCATGCGGCCGTTGGGGGAGATCTTCAGGAACGCGGGGGTGAGTTGATCGCCGCGGCCGATGTTGATCGGTTTGAACGTGTACGGGAGACCGAGTTCCTCCAGCAGGATGACGACTTTCTTACCGTTGCCTGTTGGCCAGAAATACAGATCGATCATTGCTTTCCTCCGGTTTGACATCCGTTGTGGGGCAATCATGCCGCGAATGCGTCCGGCGCGACAGAGGCGGTTGCGGAGCGCGCGGAAAGATCGTGAAATGCCGATACCGGCAAGCAAGGAACGACAGCATGGCTCCCGTAGAGGCGACACCGCGATACATTTATTCCGCCAACGGGACGACGCCCTATGCCGGTTGAATGGGATGTCGAGGCCGATGTGGTCGTTGTCGGATTTGGCGCCGCGGGCATGGCCGCTTCCGTCACCGCGCACGAGCTGGGCTCCAAGGTCGTCATCCTGGAAAAGGCCCCCGAGGGACAGGAAGGCGGCAACACCCGCGTCGCCGGGCAAGGCTATCTGAATACGTCATCCGTCGAAAAGGCCATGAGCTACCTTACGGCTTTGTGCGGCCCCTACACCGTTCCGGAAACGATGATACGGGTCTGGGCTGAGGAGATGGGCCAGAACAACGACTGGCTGCGCGGTCTGGGCGGCGACCCGCAGGAGCATCAGCATCCTCCGGTCGGAATTGAATTTCCCGATCTGCCCGGCTCGGACTGTGTGCATAAATTTCATGACGGTCCGACTTATGGGTATTCGTACACCTGGAAATTGTTCGAACGCCTCGTCAGGCAGCGCCCAATTCCGATTTTATATGAAACGCCGGGACGTGAATTGATCCAGCACGATGTGACCAAGGAGATTCTTGGCGTACGCGCGCGGAAGGGCAACAAATCGGTGAACGTCAAGGCGCGCAAGGGCGTCGTGCTCACCTGCGGGGGCTTCGAGAACAATCAGGCGATGATCCGGAATTATCTTCCTGGCGTGCCATATTGCTACACATCCGGCACGCCGTACAATGAAGGCGACGGCATCACGATGGCGATGTCGGTTGGCGCCGACCTCTGGCATATGAACAATTTCGCCGGACCGTCGCTGGCGCTGAAAGTGCCGGAGGTTCGGACCTCGTTCTCGATGCAGGCGTTGCACTATAGCAAGGAGATCCCGGGCGGCATGATTGTCGTCGGCCCGGACGGGCGCCGCTTCGCCGACGAGAAGTTCAAGACCCGTCACGGCAAAGTCCCCGTCAATGGCGTCTGGCTGCCGTTGCCCACCCCGTGCCCGATGCATCTGATCTTCGACCACACGATGTTCTCCGCAGGCCCGCTCTACGACAAACACCCGAGCCACGGCTGGACGCAAATCATCGAGCGGTACGAATGGAGCGAGGACAACAGCGCCGAACTGGCGAAAGGTTGGATCAAACGCGGCAATACGATCGCGGCGCTCGCGGCGATGGTCGGCCTCGATCCGGCGTCGCTGGAAGACAGCGTCAACCGTTGGAACCGCGCCTGCGAGGCGAAGCACGACGCGGAATTCGGGCGAAAATTGATGCTCGCGCCCATCCTGAAGGGGCCATTCTACGCGATCGAGATGTCGCCCTCGATGCTCAACACCCAGGGTGGCCCGCGCCGGAACGAGCGAGCCCAGATCGTGCGGCCTGACGGTTCGCCCATCCCGCGACTGTACAGCGCCGGTGAACTCGGCTCGATCTACAGCTATTTGTACCAGGGCACCGGCAACATCGGCGAATGCCTGGCGTTTGGCCGCGTCTCCGGACGAAACGCGGCCGCTGAAACGCCCTGGATTTAAACCGGCAGCCGCATCAGTTGATCGGCGTTGCCGTGCGCGATCTTCTCGCGGTCGGCCGGCGACACCGGCAGCGCGTCGAGGAACGCCCAGGCGCGCGCGTTCGATGCGAATGGGTAATCGACCGAGAACATGATCCGGTCCGTGCCAAACGTCAGCAACGCTGCCATGAACGGCGCCATCGTGAAGAAGCCGCTTGTCGTGATCCAGACCTGATCGAGGATCGTCTGACGTACCGAGCGTTTCAGCACCGATTTCGCCGTCGCACTGGTGGTTTCGTCGATGCGGTCGAGCATGAACGGCAGCGCCTCGCCCATGTGGCCAATGACGATCTTCAGCCGCGGATGCCGATCGAGCGCGCCACTTAAAACCAACCGCAGCGTGTGGATCGCCGTCTCCGCATGCCAACCCCACGCGGACAGCGCCATCGTGAAACTGAAATTGCCCGGCAGTCCGTCATAGTAAGCGTTGCGCACCGCCTCCGCCGGAATGCCGGGATGGATGTAGATCGGCAGATCGAGCGCGGCGGCCCGTTCCAGGATCGGATCGAATCGCGGATCGTCGAGGAACAACCCGTCCGTCGGCCCGTTCACCAACACGCCGTGGAAACCAAGCTGCTTGACCGTACGCTCCAGTTCGACCGCGGCCGCCTCGGGCGTCAGCATCGGCAGATGCGCGAAACCGCGGTAGCGCGTCGGATGCCGCGCCACGGCTTCCGCCAACGCATCGTTATACGCGCGCGCCAACCTCACACCCGCCTCGCCCGGTACAAGGTCCGCTCCTGGGCCGGCCACGGAGAGCACCTGCACGGTGATCCCGCTGGCGTCCATGTCGGCGATCCGCGTGTCGCCGAGATCGGCCAGTTCGTTACGCTTGACGGTTTGCGCCCAGACGAAATCCGCACCGGGAAAGCCGCGGCGTTTCACCGCGTCCGGGTCGATGCCGGCGACAATTTTTGGGACGGTGAAGTGTTCTTCCAACGCGACGATGCGCATGCCAACTCTCCCTGCTGATTGATCGGGAGCGTCGCACACCGCGCGAGCACGCGTCTACCGCGGCCGGTCCCACCCGCCACGAGGCGAGTGGGACCAATCGCGCAACAACTCAGGTCGAGTAGTCGGAGAACGCCGCACCGGCATAGCGCGCGCGATAATCCGTGCGCACGTTGACCAGCGCCACCATGCCCTCATCCACTTTCTTCTGCGCGCGTTCCAGCGCCGGGCGTGATATCTTCCGGTTTCGTGATGTATTCGCCGTAGCCGCCCAACGCCTCGCACATTTTGTCGTAGCGCATGTAACCGAGGTCGCGGCCGGGCTTTTCGCGCTTCGGATCGCCGGTCCAGCCGCCGTTCAGACTGATCACGATCAGCAACGGAATCTTGTGCCGGATCGCGGTGTCCATCTCCATCGCGTTCATGCCCATGCGAGCCGTCGCCGTGCACCACGATCACCTGCTTGTCCGGACAGGCGACCTTGGCGCCGACGCCGAACGGCAGGCCGACGCCCATGGTGCCGAACGGACCGGAGTTCAAACGATGGCCCGGGGAGAACGTCGGCATCGTCTGACGGCCGAAGTTCAATGTCTCCTGCCCATCGACGCACAGGATGGCGTCGCGTTTGGCGAAGTCGCGCACCGCCTCCAGCATGCGGACGGGATGGATGTCGCCATCCTCGGCCGGCCGGTTGGCGCCGGCGGCGGAGCGCTTCTGCTGCTCGCCATCGTGCAGCTTCTGCCGCCATGCTTTGTAGTTGCCGGGCGCGATCTTGCCTTTGATCCCTTCCAGCAACTGGCCCAGCACCGCCTTGCAGTCGCCGACGATCGGAATGTCGACGTAACGCGCCGCGGTCGCGATTTCCGCCGAGTCGATATCGATCCGTGCGATCGTCGCGTTCGGTCCGAACCGCGGCGGCGAGGCATGGCCGATGATGTAGTTCATCCGCGTGCCGAGCACGACGATCAGATCGGCGTCACGGAACGCGGAGGAGCGCATCGCGAGATACGAATACTCATGATCGTCCGGCACGACGCCGCGGCCTTGCGGGGTGGTATAGAATGGCACGCCCGCCGCCTCGACGAACTGCTGCATTTCGTTCCAGGCGCGCGACCAGATCACGCCGGAGCCGGACACGATCAACGGCCGCTCGGCCTTCTGCAGCGCCGCCACCAACGCCGCGACCTGACGCGGATCGCCAAGCGGACGCGAGTCCACCAACGGCCGTCCGGCATAGCTCCAGTCGACCAAATTCTCGTCGATCTTTTGATAAAGCATGTCGCCTGGGCAATCGATGTAGACAGGCCCCGGCTTGCCGGTCATCGCCTTCTGCAGCGCGAAGTTGATCTGTTGCGGAATGCGCTTCAGGTTGATCAAACGGTCGACGTATTTGCAGCAGCCGCGCATCAGTTCGACCTGGTCGATCTCCTGGAACACCTGGCGGCCGAACTGGCTCAGCGGGCTCGATCCGCCGAACGCCACCACGGGGCAGCAGTCGACCAGCGCGTTGGCCATGCCGGTCACGAGATTGGTCACGCCGGGACCGGACGCCGCCATGCAGACGCTGGGGATCTGTTTCAGCCGGCTGTAGGCCTGACACGCGAACGCCGCCGCCTGCTCATGGCGGACGTCGATCATGCGGATGCCTTCCTTGATGCAGGTGGCCTCGGCCAGCAGCATCGGTCCGCCCATGATGTAGAAGAGGTCCTTGACCCCTTCCTTTTGCAGACATTTGGCGATGATTTCTGAACCCGTGAGTTCGGCCATCGTTTCAGTCTCCTTGGTTAAGTTTGGTGGTCATGGGCGGAACGTCGCTTCCAGGCCGGTGCCGCGAGAGATGGCCGGGTGAGGCCCGGCCATGACGAAAGATCGGGGGCCGGCCACAACGAAAGATCAGGACCCGGCCATGACGCGGCGGTGTCAGCCAATCACGCCGTTGGCCTTGAGCGTGCCGACATCGCCGGAATCCAGGCCGAGCCAACTGGTCAGCACGTCCTCGTTGTTCTGACCGAGCAACGGGGCCGGCTTGACCGGTGGCGGGCTGCCACCGAAACGAACCGGCCACGCAACCATTTTGAACTTGCCGTTCACCGGATGATCGATCACCGGCATGATGCCGCGCTGCTCGAACGTCGGATCCTGACTGAGTTCCATCGTATCCAGCACCGCGCCCGCCGGAATGCCCGCCGCGCCGACGATTTCCATCGCCTCGTGTTTGTTGTGCCGGAGCGTCCACTCGGTGATCATGCCGTTGACCTCGTCGGGCACTTCGGCGCGTTTCCAGGGTGTATCGTAACGTTCGGATCGCCGATCAGCTCCTCGCGGCCGATGACTTTCAGCAGCCGGTTCCAATGTTCCGGATTGGCGCGGCTGGTGAAGATGTAGACGTAATCGTTCGATCCGCCGCCTTTGCACGGGAACGTGCCCATCGGCGGAGTCGTCGCGGACACGGAACTATCGGCGGCGCGCAACGCGGCCTTGCCGGTGCGGTACTGCGCGGCGAACGCGATGCGGATGTAGTGCAGCATCGCGTCCTGCATGGCGACCTGCAGATGTTCGCCCTGGCCGGTTTCCTTGCGGCGGTAAAGCGCGCCCAGGATGGAAATCGCCAGCAACATGCCGGTGCCGGTGTCGCCAAGCGATGGGCCGGGTTTCAACGGGCGGCCATCGCGTTCCCCGGTGATGCTCATGGTGCCGCCGCAGGCCTGCGCGATCATGTCGAATGCGAGATTTTTTTCGTACGGGCTGCCTTCGCCAAATCCCTTGACCTGGCAGTAGATCAGCGAGGGATTGATCGCCTTCATGACGTCGTAGCCAAGGCCCAGTCGCTCGATCGCGCCAGGAGCGAAGTTTTCCATCATGACGTCGGCCTGCTTCGCGAGGTCCTTGACCAGTTGCAGGCCTTTGGGATCCTTCAAATTGACGGTGATGGATTTCTTGTTCGCGTTGAACAGCAGGAAATACGGATCGTCCATGCCGGGTTTGCCGCCGAGCGCGCGGCCGGGATCGCCGCCGCCGGGATTTTCAACCTTGACCACCTCGGCGCCGAGCCAGGCGAGCGCCTCGGTGCAGGACGGGCCCGCCTCGAACTGGGTCAGATCCAGATATCCGAACGCCGTTCAGGCAGTTCTGGCCGCCCAATCTCGCATCGGCGGTGTTGGCATCCATGTGCGTTTTCCTCCGTTCCAGGTCCGCCATTCGGGCGGCTGCCACGCGCGGCCCCGGAAAGAACCGCGAGCCGAGCCGGAAGCTAACCTGGATGACGGTTCCGTGTAAGCCCTGGACCCGGGTCGGTACGGCGGACACGACAATATCCCGTTCTCGCAACGTCAGAATGTCGCCGTCCTGGCGCGTCCGCCGATCGAGCCGGATGCCGTGT
Source organism: uncultured Alphaproteobacteria bacterium (assembly GCA_963719675.1). Taxonomy (GTDB): domain Bacteria; phylum Pseudomonadota; class Alphaproteobacteria; order Acetobacterales; family Acetobacteraceae; genus Rhodopila. The sequence continues at coordinate 20,566 of CAVRDN010000006.1, forward strand.
CCGGTCGTCCATCGGAACATTGCGACATCATACCAAACAGAGCGCCCGCGGCTGACCGGCAGGTCCGCCGGAGTCGCGCGGGAAACCGTCGCCAGGTGGGATCACACCACCGGACGCGTGCGACGCGCCTGTCCCGGACGATCGGCGGCCGGAGCTATTCCAGCGTAAAACCGACCTTGAGCGTGACCTGATACCGGTTGACCTTGCCATCGGCGATATTGCCGCGGATCTGCCCGACCTCGAACCAGCCCAAATGGCGCAGGGACCCGGAGGCTTTGGCGATCGCACCCTCGATCGCCTTCGAAATGCTGACGTCGGACGTGCCGACGATTTCAACGATTTTGTAGGTTGCTTCAGACATGTTTGCTCTCCCCGCGGTGTTGTTCAGGGTCGGATCGTAAGCGATCGCGACACCCAGTCCGGGCTCGATGAGCGGCCCGCATGGGCGCGGCCGGTACGGCATCGCCGCACCGGACATTGGTAAGTTGGAACGCAGGTGGCCCCGATCAAGCCGGGTGCTTTCAATCAACGCACCGCGGCAGGCAGTCCCCGCACGGACGGCTCCGCCCGCGCCGCGTAACGCCGCGCCAGCGCGGCGCAGGCCATGAGTTGGACCTGGTGGAACAGCATCAGCGGCAACACGATCAGCCCGGCGGACTGGCCGGCGAACAGCACGGTCGCCATCGGCAGCCCGCTCGCCAGGCTCTTCTTGGAGCCGCAGAACACCGCGACGATTTCATCCCCGCGGGAGAAACCCGAGCAACCGGCTCGCCAGGGTGGTCCCGCCCAACACAGCCGCCAGCAGCCCGGCATCCACCAGCAGCAGAGTCCCGAGCGACGCCATGTCCAACTGATGCCAGATGCCCTGGGTTACGCCGTCGCTGAACGCCACGTAGACCACCAGCAGGATCGAGCCGCGGTCCACCAGGCCCAGCAGCGTCCGGTTCCGCGCGGCCCACGCGCCGATCCAGGGACGCGCCAACTGACCGGCGACGAACGGCACAAGCAACTGCAGCGCGATGTCGCCCACCGCGGCGGGGAGAAGCCACCGTGCGTGTGCAGCAGCAGGCCGGCCAACAACGGGGTCAGCGCCATGCCCAGAAGATTGGACGCGGTGGCCGCGCACAGCGCCGCCGGCACGTTGCCGCGCGCGATGGACGTGAACGCGATCGAGGACTGCACGGTAGACGGCAGCACGCACAGCAACAGCAGCCCGGCCCACAGCGTCGGAGGCAGCAGGGGGGGCGCAGCGGCGCGCGCGGTCAGCCCGAGCAGCGGAAACAACACGAAGGTGGACAGCAGCACGACGACATGCAGACGCCAGTGCCGCGCGCCCGCCAGCGCCGCCCGAGGCTCCAGCTTCGCGCCATGCAGGAAGAACAGCACCGCGATGGCGGCGTTGGTGGCGTAGCCGCCGGCGACCGCGCCGGCGCCATGCACGGGCACGATCGACGCGAGCCCGACCATGCCGACGATCGCGGCGATGTAGGGATCGATGTTCAACCGGGAGAGCAGCGCTTTCGGGGTCATCACCGCGGTCCTTCCTTGGTTCCGTCGCAACCGACAATGCGCGCGCCGGGCCTCATTGTGAACTACGTTGAACGGGGTTATTGTTATCGCAAATCGTGATGACAGGAGCCGCGATGCTCGACCCGGTGCAACTGGAATCCTTTCTCGCCGTGGCGCAGACCCGCAACTTCACCGAGGCCGGCCGCCGGCTCGGCCTGCGGCAATCCACCGTCAGCCAGCACATCAGCAAGTTGGAGCAGGCCTCCGGGCGACGGCTGTTCGTGCGCGACACCCACTCCGTGGTGCCGACGGCGGACGGGGAGGCGATGACGGGATTCGCCCAGTCGATATTGGAGGCGAACGCGCGGGCGCGAGACTATTTCGCGGGATCGCAGGTGCGCGGCCGGGTCCGGTTCGGCACCTCGGAGGATTTCGTCAGTTCCCGTCTGCCGGAATTGCTGCGCGACTTTGTCCGCCGCCACGCGCTGGTGGATCTGGAACTGACGGTGGGGCTGAGCGCGACATTGTATGAACAGCTGGACGCGGGTGAGCTCGATCTGGTGCTGGCCAAACGCCGCTCGGGGGATGAACGAGGCCGCCTGGTGTGGCGTGACCGCCTGACCTGGATTGGCGCGCCGGGCACCCGGATCGACCCCGCGCAGCCGGTGCCGCTGATCTTGTTCACGCCGCCGAGCATCACCCGCGCGGTGGCGCTGGAGGCGCTGGAGCGGGTTCGGCGGCCGTGGCGGATCGTCTGCACCAGCGGCAGCCTCAGCGGGCTGCGCGCCGCCGCGCTCGCCGGGCTGGGCGTCACGCTGCACGCGCAGGGGCTGATGCCGGATGGCATGGTGGAGGTGCCGGGGAGCGCGCGTTTGCCGCCGGCCGGCGATGTGGAGTTCGTGGTGCGGACCGCGCGACAGAGCACGCGCGGTCCGGCGGCGGAACTGGCGCAGGCGATCCTGACCAATGGCGACCGGCTGCAGCGGTAGGGTGCGCCGGAAAGCGGGACGGGTTCAGGCGGCGGGCACCCGTTGTCAGACGGCGACGCGCCGCATTCTCGGGTCCGCGTCGCCGGCGAACGCGCCTCCGGCTGAGCCGCTCGATCGGCCAGGAACGCGCGCGCGGCATGCAGAACCTCTCCGGTCAGGACGAGCGAGCGCGCCAGCCCGCCATCTCCCACGTCCGGGCGGCGAAGTCGGGATATAGCGCGGTGATGGGTCCGCCCGAGAACCTCGCGCGGTCGCCGGTGTCGAGGTAGCTTTCGACCGTCAGTCCCTCGGCCAGGATGACCGCGTGCCCAGGTAGTTCTACATGAAAGTATCGGACCCGATCGCGTTCCCCCTGACGCACGGTCGTGCCGTTGATCAGGAGTTTCACCGGGATCAGCACGCCGTTCACGAATACCGCGTGATCCGGTGACAGATACAGATCGCAAACCGGAACGTTTTCGCTGAGCGCGCCGGCCTGGATGCGCACGGGCCATACCGTCTCCGGCGTCGGATGCCGTTCGCAGTTCACCACTCGTTGCCCGATCCACACGATCGGTTGGCGATCGCCGTCCGCCGTCACCAGCCGGTCCCCGACCCGCAGATCCTCCACGCGCACCCAGCCGTCCGCCGTCTCGATCCGTGTCCCGGCGGCGAAGCACTGAACCGGGATCTGCAGCGCCGCCGCCGCCGCCCCCGCGTCCGACGCCTTCGACCCCGACTTCGTGAAGAACGCCAGCGAGCCCAGCGACACGTTGCCTGGGCCGTAACAAATCCACCGTGTTGCTGTTGACACGATCGGCCGGAGGTCACAGCTCATGTTGTCGAACGCGATCTGGTCGCCGGTCTGGATAGCCCCAGATCTCCGCCGCGAAACCGCCCGCCTGGAGCACGTTCTCGGCCCCGGGCTCGACCACCGGCGCGGTGCCGCTGACGCCCGCCGAGCCATTGTTCACGATCTGGCCAATGATCAGCGTGTCGGTCGCGTCCTCGAACACGATGGCCTGACCGGAGTCAACCGTGTTGGCGTTGACGATCAGCGTGCCGCCCGAACTGAACTGCCACTCGCCCTGGTCGCCGTTGACGTTGATGTTGTTGGACGCGTCCGACACCGACGTGCCGGTCAACATCATCGGCGTGTCCCACGTGCCGGTCCCCGAAACGATCTGCACCGCGCCGATGTTCTCGACATAGAGGTCATACAGGTTCGACCCGAGACCCGAGTTGCTCTGCGTGGTGAGATCGACGAACGGCGGATCGACCACGCCGCCGTTGTTGTTGAACGACGCGTGGCCGGCTTCGACCACGCCGGCGTTGGAATGCAAGGTCGTGCCGGGTCCGATCGTCAGCACGCCACTGCCGCCGCCGGAGACGCCGACATTCAGCACACCGCCGGTGCCGATGAACAACTCGCTGCCGGCGCCTTCGACGTCCACGTTGCCCGAGGACGCCGCGCTGGCGTTGCCGATCGGTGACATCCAGGGCACTGACCGTGGCGCCGTTGAGGATCGAGACCTCACCGGCCGCCTGATCGCCCACGGTGAGGCTGCCGGTCAGCGTCAGCGAGGAACCCGTGCCGGCGACCGTGATCACGCCATCGCCGGTGGCGGCGGACGCCTCGTCGATGCTCGCGGCGGTGACCACACCGCCCTGGGAGAGGGAAAGCTGACCGAACCCGGCTCCCCCGACAGCCAGGACGGAGCCAACCTGTAAATTCGAGCCGGCGCCAGTGACGTTGACGGAGCCTGATGCCGTGGCGGCGCCGGCGATCACCATACCACCGGAGCCGGTGGTCGTGACGGCGCCGCCCTCCTCAATCGACAGGTCGCCGAGACCGGACCCGCCGACGTTGAAGCTTCCAGTGTTGGATAGCCGGGAGCCACTTCCCATGACCGTCACGGTGCCGGTAGTGGCGGAGCCTGAGGCGAGGAACATCCCGCCGCCCCCGATGGTAACCGAGCCCCTGATTCTCGATCAGCATCGATCCCGTCGCGTTGGCGGTGACGCCGACGGAAACGCCATTATCCGTCGAGGCCTCGGTGACAACGCCGCCGTTGACGATCATCGTTCCGATCGCGCTGGCTGTGTAACCCACGACGATGCCGGCGGTACCGGTCAGGGCAAGGGTGCCGAGGTGGTTCACGGTCAATGCGCCGTTGCCGTCGAGACCAACGTTCAGATTGCCGCCGGACAGGTTGACCGCCGCGGCAGACGTGGTGCCTCCGATGACGACGGAACCGCTCGAACCGGCGAAGAGCCCGACGCTGGAATATGTGTCCAGATTTACGATCCCGCCGTCCGACACTGTCATCGCGGCGGCGCCGCTAATGCCAACGTTGATATAATTGCTGAGGACGCCGGCGGCGGCGACCGACATCGCGCTCGCGGTGCCATCTCTCGAATCGACGCCGATGCCACCGGTGCCGGTCATGGCCAGGCTGCCGCCGTTGCTGACGGTTAGCGTGCCGCTGCCGGACCCGCCGACGTCGATGTTGTTCGGTCCCGTATACTGCAGCAGCGCGCCCGCGCCGGTAACCGTGACGGACGCGCTGGTCAGGGAGGCAAACGCCGCGATATTCAGGCCACCACCCGCCATCGAGACGGTGCCGGCGTTTTCGACCAGCATCGCCGACGCGGCGCCGGCATTATTGGCCATGTTGATGCCGTAACTGGTCGCGGCTTCAGTGACGTGGCCGCCATTGACGGTCATCATGCCGCTCGCGCCATTCGTGTAACCGATGGTGATGCCGGCGGTCCCGGTCAGCGCGACAGTGCCCAGGCTGTTCACCGACAGAGCGCCGGTCCCGTCGTTGCCAACCGTTATGCCGTTGCCGGAATCGCTGAACACCGCGCTGACCGAGGTGCCACCGACAATGAGGATCCATGCGACCCGATGCTGTTGCCAATTCCGATATAGCCATCGGTTGCGACGGAACCGATGTCGGTGCCGCTGTCGGACACGGTCATCGTTCCGGTCCCGGCATTTCCGACGGTCATCCCGTAGTTTGTCGGGTCGCTGAAGGTGACCGTGCCGCCGGCGACCGTCATCTGGCTGGCCGTGCCGCTCGTCGAGTCGATGTTAAGGCTTCCGGCGCCGGCCATGACGATGCTGCCGCCATTGCTCACGGTCAGACTGCCGCTGCCGAGCCCACCGACGTTAACGCCGCTGGTGCCAGTGTTATTCAGGATCGCTCCGGTCGTGATCGTGACACCGCTGCCGTTGGCGGTGGTTGACCCGCTCGCGATGGACATCCCATTGGCGGACAGCGAGATCGACCCACCGTTTTCTGCAAGTAATGATCCCTCGCCGAAGTAACCCACGGTGAGGCCGTAACTGCTCGTCGAGGCCGCCTCGGTAACCGCGCCGCCATTGACAATCATCGTCCCGACCGCTCCGGCGTTGCCGCCAACGGTGATGCCACCGGCGGTGCTGGCCAGGGCGACGGTGCCGAGCGGATTGACTGTCAGCGCGCCGGTTCCGGAGCTGCCAACGTTGACACCGTTGCCGACATTGATCACGGCGGCGGCGGTCGTGCCCCCCACGACGACCGAACCGGTGGACCCGACGGCATTGCCGATACCCAGAAACCCTTGGCCGGCCGACCCGCTGCCCAGGAGAGTGATGGTGCCATTGTCCGACACGTTCACGACGCCGGTCGCGCTCGCGGCGTTGCCAATCCCAAGACCATTGCTCGTGGCGGCGAAATTCAGCGCGGATGCGAGCGTCCCTCCTCCGACGCGACCGTCCCCGATGCCGTCGATGTGGCGGTGGTGCCGACGCCGATCCCACCGCCGTTCACGTCGACCGTGCCGCCATTCAGGATGCTCAGCAGTCCCCGGCCCGACTTGCCGACCGCGATGCCGTTCAGGGTCGAAAGCTGCGAAGCTACGCCCGCGCTGGTTCCGCTGACCATGACCGTCCCCGAGGCGGCCGCGGACTGCCCGATCCCCATGCCTCCGCCGGTGAAGGTCGTGCCATTACTGACGAACGTGCCGACGCTGCCGAGAGCGACGCTGCCGCCATTCAGAACCAACAACGAGCCGCTGCCGGCGAGCCCGACGTTGAGGTAGCCGGCGCTGACATTGGTGTACGTGGTCCCGTTGCTGATCACCGTGCTGTTGTTCGCGAGGTTCCAGAATCCGCCGTTAGTCACGGTGACGGTGCCCGCGCTTTCGGGCGAGTCGGCGATCTCCGCTGACTCCTGATCCGCCAGCGTCGCGCCGTTCTCGATCAGCAATTGCGCCGGCCCTTCCGGCAGCGGCGGCGCGACACCCGCCGGCGTGTTGGTCGACATGTTATTGTAGCCGATCAGAGCATAGCCGCGCGATTGCAGCGGATCGCCGTTGTCGATCATGTCGGTCCAACTCGCGCCGCCGCCGTTCAGCGTCAGCGTGCCGGAGGACGTTGGGTCCGAGCCCAGCAGGAGTTGGGTATCCGTCACGACGCCGTTACCGGCAATCCCGTTGCCGTTGACCGTGACGACCGCCGGGCCGTTGTCGTTTTCGCCGATCGTGGTTGAACCGCCGCCGCCCGCGACGCTGGTCGGCCCCGCCAACATCGAACCATCGATCTCGGCCGTACCCCCGTTGAAACCCGCCGCGTAGCTGCCACCCTGCTCGACCACCAAAGTGCCGCTGACGGCGCCGACATTGTTGATGTTCTCGTGGCCCGACAGCGCCACCGTCGCTCCGGCGGCGATCGTCGTGGCCGCGGTTGGCTGGATCTGGCCAATATTCGTGGCGGTCAGGGTCTGGCCGGGCATCACCTCCAGCGTGCCAAACTGCCCGGCCGCGGTGTCCGCCGTCGCGGTGGTATCGCTGGTAATCCGCAGCACCGCGTTGGGGTCGAGAACGCTGAATCCGTTGACCGTCACTGGGCTGAAGCCAGTGGTCACCGTGAAGGCCGATGTCATGCCCTGGCCGATGAACGGCGTGTCCGTGACGCCAGGAACGATGTCGTCGGCCCAGATCCCGGGGGACTGCCAGCTTCCGCCGACCGTGGCGCTGGGCTGGAACAAATTGGTGGTCAGGATCGTGTCGCCGTCGGAGCCCGTGCTGATCGTGACACCGTCCGCCACCCCGCCGCTGACCGCGAAGGTGCCGGCGGGAAACGCGCCCGACCGCATCAGCAACGACGCCACCACGGTGCCGCTGTTGTTTTCCAGCGCCATGACGTTCGTGGCGAGGTTGTACGTGATCGTGCCGATCGACAGGAGCGTGCCCAGGTCGATTGTGTCGCCCGGACCGAAGCCGCTGAGCGAGCCGCCGAAACTGCCGACGTTATCGATCTTCAGCGTGTCGCCGAAGGTGGAGTTGAGGAAGAAATAAGTCGGCGTGTTGCCACTGACGGTTGAGGCATAGGCAGCGGTCGTCTCGATGGTGCCGCCGGCCTCGATGAATGCGTAGTTGCGCGATGCCGCCCAACCGCCGGCGATCGATGATGGGGAGGTGGTGACCAGGATCGAACCGCCATCGGCGATCAGAGAGCCAACGCTGTAAATCTCGGCGGTCGGACCGACAGCGATCGTGACGCTGTTGCCGGCGTCGGCCTGGATCACACCCGTATTGTACGAATAGCCCGCGACTTTCGGTACCGTTGAACGCCGTGGAGCCGACGTTGATCAGGAGTGAGCTGCCCGCCGCCCCATCCGCGAGGATCGTCCCCGCGTTCACGAAGTTGCCAAGCGCGTCGATCGTCGTCGCCTGAGCCACGCCGGCGCCGGTGTTCGTGGCGATCAACGACAGCGCATCCGTCGTCGGAGTTTCCACCGTGATCAGCGTGTCACCCGCGAAATCAAGCAGGCCGTTACCGGCAAGTATGGTATTCGCGCTCAGTTGACCGTCAGCGAACTGGATCGTCCCGCCGTCGATCAGGATACTCGTGTCACCCGGCTGGGGCGTGCCGAACGGAGACCAATCCGCCGGAGCTGACGCAAGCGCCGCCGTACCGGCAGCGCCAATCCAGGTGTAAGTGTTCCCCATCGCTTCCTCCACCGTGGCGCGGAAATCGCTCCGTTGCGGTCCCGAGGGACCGGATCGCGGGCACGATCTGTGAGATCGATCCGCTACCAAACGCACCGTTACGCCGGTTGACATGATATGGTGTCAGAACCCCGAACCGGTGGCAAGATGGTAAATTCGCCAAGAAACGATGCCGGACGGAGCTCCTGGAGAATATACTTACTTTCAAGCAATGGAATCACGTCGAACGCGCCACCTTGGTCCGTTCCAATCATGCGGCGCGAAATCGTGGCCGACGAGACATTGAGCCGCTATTCCGGGCGACGGCGCCGGTCCGCTCCAGCGGCCATCGGAAACACGTAGAGTCAGCTCCTCTCGTAAGTTGTTACATTATCGCGGAGACGCTTTGCATATGATTACGTATCTGCAACTTTTGTCACCTTCCGAGTTGTTCTTTCCACCGCGAAAGCGACGGAAAACTCGCTTCCACCCGGCGCATGCGATAAACAACAAACCCCACTTCGTCCGAACCGAGAACCCAATGCCCGCCGTCCTTCACACCCTCTCCTCCACCGCCGCCGACGAAGCCGAGTGGCACCTCCGTCGCGACATGGCCGCGGTGTTCCGCGTCGCCGCCCGCCTCGGTTGGAACGAGCAGATCGGCAACCACAACTCTCTGATGTTACCGGGCGACCAACCCACGTTCCTGATCAACCCGCGCGGCTATTTGTTCCAGGAACTCACCGCCAGTTCGCTGATCGTCTGCGACCTCGACGGCCGCGTTCTGCGCGGGACCGGAGAACTGCGCAAAGTCGCGTTCCATATCCACGCCCGGATCCATCTGCAGAATCCGAACGCCACCTGCATCGTCCATGTCCATCCGCGCTGGCTCACCGCGCTGTCGATGCTGGCCGAGCCGGAGGTCACGTTGTCGCATCACAACAACCTGATCCTCAACGACCGCATCGCCATCGACCATGAGGGCGTGGCGCCCGCCGACAGCCATGCCGAAGGCGACCGGCTGGCCGCCGCTCTGGGCGACAAATCCATCCTGCTGATGGGCGGCCATGGCGTTACAGTTGTCGGCCCCACGGTCCATGACGCCTTCGACGAATGCCACGCCGCCGAGCGGACCGCGATGTATCAGCTCACCGCGATGTCCACCGGCCGGCCACTGCGCGCGCTGCCCGAGTTGGAGCGCCGCCACTGGCATGGTCCCTGGAGCGAGAAAGTGGACGCGCGCCTGCATTTGGACGCGTGGCGTCGCATCCTCGACCGCGAGGAACCGGATTACGCGACCTGAGTGCTACTCGGCGCGCTGCTCGACGGGCAGGGGGGACGGCGTCGGCGTGGGGGAGCTGCTGTCGGTGATCATGCTGATCTTACCGCTGAGTTGACCGCCATCCTCGACCTGCAGGCGACGGCAGCGGGCCTCGCCGATGACCTGACCGGAGCCGCGCAGCACGAGGCTGCCCTTGACCGTCAGGATGCCATCCATGAGGCCGGATATTTCGGCATCCTCCACCTCGACCTGCCCTTTCAGCACCCCTCCCTGCGCGATCTGCAGTTCCTGGGCGTTCAGCGACGAGGCCTCGACCGTGCCCTCGACGACCAGACGCTCGGCGTCGGTGATGGTGCCTTGCACGCTGATGCCGCGGCCGACGACCAGGGTGCGCCGATCGCCGGTCTGCGCCGGCATCCGCGCCGGAGCCATGGGCGTGCGTCCCAGCCCGCCAGGAGACATCCCGCCCGGAACGCCTTGCGGCGGGGTCGGCGCGGTGGGGGTCGGCTGCAAAGGCGGACGGGACATGAGTGTCGGTTCCTTGGTCTGAGGCGGCGTGGGAGACACCGGCGGTTGTGGGGACGGAGTTTCCGGCTTCGCCGGGATAACGAACGAGGGATCCGGCGGACGCGATGCGCCCGGCTCGATCACCGGCGCGTCGGTTGACCCCCGCATATCGAGCCGGGATTGCGTCGGCGATTCAGGCCCGGCGGCGATGACGTGACCGCGCGACGGGGACGCGGGCGGCGGCTCTTCGGGTTTGCGGCGTTTGAACACGTGGCCCCCTTATGCCTGACTGCGGTGGCCGGGGGTAACACGCCGTCGCATGAGATCACAACCGGGGCGCGCGAACCGGCGCGTGAGGCGGGATAGCAGCCCCGCGAAGGCCGCGAATCCGTCGGCCCCTCCGATCGGTCGAAATACCGGCCAGCAGGCTCAATCGAACAGCGAACTGACCGACGATTCGTCGCTGATCCGCCGCATCGCCTCGGCCAGCAGAGGGGCGATGGTGAGCTGGCGGATGTTGCCCGCCCGCTCGACCTCCGGCGTCGCCTGGATCGAGTCGGTGATCGTCATCATCTCCATCGGCGCTTCGGCGACCCTGGCGACCGCGCCGCCCGACAGCACGCCGTGGGTGACATAGGCGCCAGCCGAGCGCGCGCCGTGCTTCATCAGCGCGTAGGCGGCGTTGCAATGAGTGCCGCCGGAATCGACGATGTCGTCGACCATGACGCAGTCGCGGCCTTCGACGTCGCCGATCACGTTCATGACCTCGGAGTGGCCGGCGCGCTCGCGGCGCTTGTCGATGATCGCCAGGTCGCTGTTCAGCCGGCTGGCTATGGCGCGGGCGCGCACCACGCCGCCGACGTCGGGCGAGACGATCATGATGTCGCGGCCGGCGTATTGCTCCTTGATGTCGCGCGCGAACAGCGGCGCGGCATAGAGATTATCCACCGGGATATCGAAGAACCCCTGGATCTGCGCGGCATGCAGGTCCATCGTCAGCACGCGGTTCGCCCCGGCCTCGGTGATCAGGTTGGCCACCAGCTTGGCGCTGATCGGCGAGCGTGACGCGGTTTTCCGGTCCTGCCGGGCATAGCCGAAATACGGAATGACCGCCGTGATCCGCCGCGCCGAGGAGCGTCGCAGCGCATCCAGCGTGATCAGCAGTTCCATCAGGTTGTCGTTGGCGGGAAACGAGGTGGACTGGATGACGAACACATCCTCGCCGCGGACGTTTTCCAGGATCTCGACGAACACCTCCATGTCGGCGAAGCGGCGAATTTGCGCCTGGGTCAGTTTGATTCCGAGGTTGACCGCGACCGCCTCAGCGAGCGGGCGGTTGCTGTTGCAGGCTACGATCTTCATGGGCGGTGCCGTTTGGCTGGAGGGTAGACTTGGAAAAACACGGCGGCGAGCACGCTTCTAAGCAGGATTTTGCCCCGCGCGCCATGCCCGTGGGAGAAATCAGAGGGCTATCGCATTTGCCCCAGGATTGATCTGGCGCATGGCATCGCCGGTGACCAGGGCGCCGTTCCGGCCGAGCAGGCCCGGCAGCATGCAACGCGGACTTCCCGGCGGCGCGGTCGTGCGACCGGCGCAGCGTCTCGCCGTCAAGGGCGACGATGCCGGAGCCGTCGGCGCCGAGGTCTTCGAGGAAGCTCTCGAAGCAGGTCGCGAGAGCCACCGGTTCGAGCCGGCGGAACACGCGCGAGACCGCGTCGTCGCTCGGCGGGCGCCCGGAAGCGCGACGAATTCGCGGAACAAGGCCTCACGGTCGCGCGCGAAGTCGGCCAAATCAGCGCGACTTTCGGCGCCGCGAATCGAGCCAACCAGGGCGATCGTCAGGATATCCAGGAGTTACGCTTTTGCGCGTTGCCGGTGCGCGGGTCCGGAATGTTCGCGAGATCCGACCAGACGGTTGTCATCCTTGTCCCCCCTCCCGTCGAGGGAAAGGCAAGAATCCGCGGAATCCAGAGATGTCGAGGGAATTTCCTTATGTCTCCGTCGTCGCGGGTCGCGGCGGCGGCGGGCGATGCAGTTTGACCAAGGTCCGCGACGAAGGACCGTGGCCGGGCGTGGGAGAAATCAGCCCCGCTGACAGGGAATGAGTTGCGCGTTGACGCGTCCGGATCGTGATGCCGGCTTTCAGGTGCTGTGCGCGCTTTCCGTGTGGGACACGAGGGACCGCGTCGGCGCGCGGATCTCACGCAATGCCGAGGCCCCTGCTCGCCGGCGTCAACGTGCGCGTGCTGGTGACTCCCGTTGGCTTCAGGCGGTGCATGCGTTCTCGGTGTGGTCCGCCGCCGGCTTCTGACGCCCGAGTTTTCGCCGGCTTGTCAGGTAATGGCGCGCGCCCGGTCGTGCTGCGTAATGGCCGGCACCCGCTTCGCGCGAAGCGACCCGGGTGCCCCCCGTGCGCCCAGGCATCGTGCCTGATCGTATCGCGGTTTGTTCTTGTCGTCCGGCGTCGTGACGCGTGACACGTCAGACGTCGTTCACCCCCGGACAGCGGCACGGTCATCGTCCGCCCGCGCGTCCTCGGGGATGGCCCGCATCC
>CAVRDN010000007.1:0-210603 GCA_963719675.1 uncultured Alphaproteobacteria bacterium
CGAGCACGAGGTTCACCGCCAGCGCCAGCCAGAGCACGCACGGCCGGCCGCGGAACTGGATCACAAACAGCAGCGCCATCGGCGCGGCCAGCGGCAGCAGGTAGCGCGCCGCGCCGGCGAAGAACGCCACGCACGCGAAAGCGAAATAGAGCAGGCACCACGCGGCCAGCACGGGTTGCCGCCGGCGGGCTTCCCATAGCCAGGCCAGCGCGTTGACGCCGAGCGCCACGAAGACGACCAGCAGCAGGCGCTCCCACCACGGGTAATCCGTCACCAGGTAGCCAGCCAACAGGCCGGGCGCCAGGCCCCAGAGGCGGCGCCAGACCAGCGGAACCAGGGTGACTAGCACGCCCAGGTGTTCAGCAGCGCCAGCGCGCTTTCACCCTTCAAGCCGATGCGCGAAAGCTGGGACTGCTGGCGTAGCCGAACAGCACGGCAGAAGCGTCACTAATTGGTGTGGATTCGGTAGCAGATGGCGTACCCGTACCGAACCAGATAAATCCGTTGCTATGAATACCGAATGAAGTGTAGTTGGTTCCATTAAATGTAAACGTAAATCCCGAGCCAAAATTGATGCCCGGATAAACATCATTTTCAATAACACCGGAAGCAATATTCGTGGTACCGGATGTGCCTACAATTTCAGACCACGGAATGGAAGTACCAACTCCCGAATATGTACAACTGACAGTTGCACTTCCGGCGGTGCCGCTTACGGTAGGATTCACCAAAACTATTGCTGTAGCTGATGCGGTGCACCCGTTAGCATCGAATGCGGTAACGGTATAAGTAGTTCCACCGGTCGGCGAAGCACTAACAGTGCTTCCGGTGCCCGAATTAAAGGGTGGAACAGGGCGACCATCCATAGGTTACCGTACCGGAATTATTGATAGCGGTAGCAATCAGGCTAACGTTACCACCTGAATTGATTACCGCCTGAGCCGGAGTCACGCTCACACTCAAAATATTGGCTGTAACAGCTGGTCGTGAAGGTGCATTCCCCGGTAGTACCTGCTATATTGTAAGTGGTGGTTTGTGCTGGCGCTGGCAGCTGTTGTAGCAGTACCGGCAGTGAACCCTGAAGGAATGGATCAACATAACTTGTGGTTGCCCCATTTGCCGAAAGCGTAACACTAGTGCCTCTGCATACATTAACTGCGGAATCACCATTGATCGATGCGGTAAGCGTGTTAAATTTCGGCATCGCGGACGCGCTGGGGTTTTTGGCGAAGCGGGGGTAGGGAACAGGGTTTCTCACGCCAGCACGCGGGGCGATGTCACGCCGCACCGGGTGGCGCGACCGCGCTACGCCACTATCGCGACGCCGCCATCCGACCGGTTTCCGCGCGAAGCGATCGCCTCAGTGCCGCGTCCACAGTCGGCAGGACCTCCTGGCTCGCCTCCAGGTTCGTGCCCACCGAGCCGTCGGCGCCAACCACCTTCAACCAGCCATTCGGATCCGCAGGCGTCGGATTGTCACCACAATTGCTGTGCACCCAATCCATCCCCGCTCCGCTGGTGTACGGCTTGCCGCAAAATTCGAGACGCTCGCCATGCGCAATATCCGACAAAGGCGCGGGACGTGCTCGCCCGCCTGATCGTAACCCTCGGCGAATATATTATCGATCGCGATGTCATAGGACCGGCCGTCGTCGCCTCGCAGCCGCACATGCGTATGAGAGAGCTCCACGCCCCGCCGCTCGTGCCCACGCGCGAAGGTCGGGCCGGAGGCGACGGTGCCGACCAGCAAGGTGCCCGCGTTTGCCGCGCAATCCGCCTGTTCGTTCGCCCAGACGGGCCGCGTGACGAAAAGGATGCCGGCGAACAGCGGGAACAGACGGATCGCGGACATGGGCGGCTCCGGAGGTGACCGGAGCAATCTTCGCACGGGGAGCGGCTCGGTCAATATCAGGTCCTCGCGACACCAACTCGACCCCGTGGCCCTGTTCGCGGTCGGCCCTGTTCGCGGTCGACCCCGTTCGCGGTCGACCCTTGCCTCTCCGGTCGCTCCGGCCCACCGTGCCCCCCTCACCGCTACCCCGGACCCACCGATTCTTTTGATGACGCGCCCATGACCGCCGCATCGCGGACCCCTGCTCGCCCGAAACGGCGCCGTACCGCCGCCCCGCGCCCATTGGAGGCAGCGGACCCTGTCGATCCCGGCTTCGCGCCGCTGAAGACCGAGCGGCTCGTTCTACGGCCATTCCAACCCACCGACGCGACCGGCCTGCACCGGCTGATCAACAACTTCGACATCGCGAAAATGCTCGAACTGGTGGCGTTCCCGTACCTGCGGGAGACCGCCGACGCGTGGATCCAGTCCTCGAACCGGAACCTGGCGGCCGGCACCGCCTGCCAACTCGCGATCACCGGCCAGGAAGGCGAGCAGGAGGTCCTGGTCGGCGGCGTCGGCATCACCATCGACCGCGCGACCCGGACCGGCCGCCTCGGCTATTGGGTCGGGCAGAAATACTGGGGCACGGCGTCGCCACCGAGGCCGCCGGCCGCCTGACCCGCTGGAGTTTCGCGAATTTGGAAATCGACCGCATCACGGCCGGCGTGGCGACCGACAATCCGGCCTCGGCCGCCGTGCTGCGCCGCATCGGGTTCCGCCAGACCGGCGCCGGCCACCAGCATTTCGCCTCGCGCGGTTCCGACGTCCCGGTGCTGCTGTTCGAGGCCACGCGCGACGATATCTTCGGCCAGACCGAGGTCGAGGCGACCGAACCCGGTGCCAAACCGCTGCTGCTGGTCGCCGCCTGCGCGCTGGTGGACGTCGACGGGCGGGTCTTGCTCGCGCGCCGGCCGGAGGGCAAAAAAATGGCCGGGCTGTGGGAATTTCCCGGCGGCAAACTCAATCCGGCGAAACGCCGGAAGAGGCGCTGATCCGCGAACTGAAGGAGGAACTCGGCATCGATGTCGCCGAGAACTGCCTCGCGCCGTTCGCCTTCGCCTCGCACGCCTACGAGGGTTTCCATCTGCTGATGCCGCTGTTCCTCTGCCGCCGCTGGAAAGGACATCCCGACGGCGCGCGAGGGCCAGACGCTCGCCTGGGTGCGGCCGCAGAAACTGACCGATTACCCGATGCCGCCGGCCGACAAGCCGCTGATCCCGCTGTTGCGCGATTTCCTGTAAAGGACCCGTTCCATGCAAGCGAAGAATCCCACCGCCTGTGTGCTGGTCATCGGCAATGAAGTGCTGTCCGGCCGCACGCAGGACGCCAACATTCGGTTCCTGGCCACGAAACTCGGGGATCTCGGGATTCCGCTGCGCGAGGTCCGGGTCATTCCTGACGTTGCCGAAACGATCATCGCGACGGTGAACGAGGTGCGCGCGAAATTCAATTACGTGTTCACAACAGGTGGCATCGGCCCGACCCACGACGATATCACCAGTGAGTGCATCGCCGCCGCCTTTGGCGTCCCCTGGGAGCCCCACCCCGTTGCCTGGGCTCGCATGGAAAAGGCCTATAAGCCCGGCGATTTCAACGCGGCGCGGCAGCGCATGGGCACCATGCCGCGTGGTGCGAAACTCATCGATAATGCCATGTCGGTCGCGCCGGGATTTCAAATGGAGAACGTGTATGTCATGGCCGGCGTGCCGCGCGTCATGCAATCCATGTTCGAATGGCTGGCGCCGCATTTAGAAGGCGGCCAGAAGATCGAGCAACGCGCGGTGCATGCTCTGGGCTTACCAGAGGGCGTGATCGCCGACGGCCTCACCGCGATCCAGAACCGTTATCCGGACATCGATCTGGGCAGTTACCCGTTCTACCGGCCGACCGGGAACGGCGTGACATTGGTCGCGAAAGGCACCAGCGCGACCGAGGCCGAAGCGGTGATCGCCGAGGTGACGACGTTGATCCGGACGCTCGGCCGCACGCCAATTCCGGGCGAGGCGCCGGAATAGGCTACCCTCCGCGCGAGCCGAACGTCACGATTGGCGTGTGTGTGTTGGCGGCGCATGGCATGCGCGGCGCGGGCCGGCCGGGTATGCCGTTTGAGGGCCGCCAGAAAATCGGTCGGCACGCAATCGGTCAGAACTTAAGACCTTCGCGATAATACTCGGTCTTCGCCGCGAATAAGTCTTGAGTGCCTCTGTCACGCCATGATTCCGACCTGCACCGAAGGTCATGCCGTTTGGTGTGCACGGTGCCGTGGTCGCGCGCGCATTCGTGGAACAATCCGGTATCCCCGGAGTTTGCTTCAGCAGGATGTTGGGTCAGCTCGAACGATCCGGCGCCGAACGAATTCAATTTGGAGGCAGCAATGGATAAGAATTTAGCCGGACTGATTGGCGTAGCCGGCCTGCTCGCGATCCCGGCACAAGCCGCGCTCGCGCAACCGGCCACCATGCATGAGGCGATGCAGGCGGGATCTTACTCCGATCTGCTGAAGCCAATTCCGAATGCCGCGGTGCTGCTGAAAGCCGCTCCGGAAGCGCCGGTTCCTGGAACCGAGGCGACGGTCGAACCAGCCCAGTTCTGGTTCTCTTTCGGTCCGCGGCGGCGTCATCATCACCACCACCATCACCATCATCACCACCACCATCATCACCACACCTGAACTGAGCGGAGGCGATCGGACGGTACGGTGCGGAGGCGATCGGACGGTACGGTGGCCGTCCGGTCGCGTCGTTACGTGACGAAAGCGGTCGCCGGCGATGGCCGGGCGGACTGCGATCGACTAACGGTCTGTGTGTGAAAAGATGGCCGGGTCAGGCCCGGCCATGACCTGGCAGGCTCAGCCAAAGGTCCCATCCCTCGGTATACGCCACACCCGGTAGAATTTTAATTTCGCCATCGGTCCGACCGGTTTGTCGCCGGCCAAACAGCCACACGTTACCGATGCTTCCGGTAAGGCGTTACCTCTGCTTCGCACTCTTCGCCGCACCGAAAATGCGGCGGTAAGTTCCGTCGAAAACCGTATCGGTGGAGGATAGCCACTGCGTGTCGGCGGACAGCGTGGTTCGGCTCGCGTAGATCCGCCGGGACTGCAGTTCGCGTTCGGCGGCTTCGGCCTCGGGCATTTCGACGAGATCGAGTTTCAGGTCCGGTTCCACGAGGCTCACCTGCAAAAAGGGCTCGCCCGGCCGGAAGATGTGGGTCTGGCCTTCGGCCGGAGACTTGAACACGACGAAATTCACCATTGGCCACCAGTTTCGAATAATCGCCGGCACGGCGATGGGCGCGGTTCCGGTGGTGTCCGAGTAAAACCGCGGATGGGTTTCGAACTTGATGCCGAACCCGTCTTCGACCTTCAGATCGATCAGGATTTGATAGGTGTAATATTCCCGGCCGAAATCCCGGAACGGCGGTTGGCGCGCGTTGTCCGATCCGAAATCGCCCTCGAACAGCATGACGCCGTTCCTGGTGCTGACGCGTAGTTCATCGTCGTACGGATACAGCAGTTCGATCCCGGCCCGCGCCGCCTCGGAGAACGGAATGCAGTGCCAGGGATATTCATGCGAGCCATTCGCGCGCGGCTCGTTTTCGCCGGCCCATCCGGGAACTTCAAGTTTGGTACGGCGCGGTCGCAGCTTCGGGTTGATGGAGCGATACTTGATCGTTGGCATGCCGTGCCCTCTTCCAAAAACGCCGTTTCGCGGCCGCCAAACCCGGACGGGGTGCGCGGCCATACCGCGATGCCAATCACGGCGAGCCCTGACTTGAAGTCCTGGCGAAGAGTTCAATTTCCTCGCCGCCCTTATAAGTCGCCCGCCAGCCGTGGCGTTCCATCGTCCCGAACGGACGACACGACCCGCGTCCCGAACGGACGACACGATCCGCCTCAGACAAGGTCAGCGGGGGGCAGCCAAAGCACCAGACCGATCCGATCCGCACCGGACGCCAGCATCGCCAGCCGGTCGAACCCGAGCGCGATCCCCGCGCATGGCGGCATGCCCTCCGCCAGCGCCGCGAGGAAATCCTCGTCCATCTCCCAGTCCGGCCCGTACAGCGCGTGCCGCCGCGCGCGGTCGGCGATAAAGCGGGCGCGCTGCTCGACCGGATCGGTCAGCTCCACGAAGGCGTTGGCGAGTTCGATGCCACAAACGAACAACTCGAACCGTTCCGCGACGCGCGGGTCGGCCGGATCGCGACGCGCCAGGGCCGCCTGCGCGGCGGGCCAGTGCGTGAGGAACGTCGGATGGGCACGGCCCAGTTGGGGTTCGATACGCTCAAGCAACAGGCGGAAGAACAGGTCTTCCCAGGTTTCTCCCTCACGCCGCCGCGTGCCCGCCTGAGCGGCCAGCGCCGCGGCGTCGCCCTCGGTGCCCAGCACATCCGCGCCCACGTAACGATCGAACGCCTCCGCGACCGTCAATCGTTCAGTGCGCGTCAGAGATGTCGTGACCCCGCGCGCGCACACCCGCTCCGGCAACACATCGCGCAACAACGCCGTCGTCTCTTCAATCAGCGCGTCCATGCTCGCCCCTGGGCGGTACCATTCCAGCATGGTGAACTCCGGCGCGTGCGGTGGCGCTGGCTTCCCCGTTGCGCCACACCCGGGCGAACTGGAATATCGGCCCGGAACCCCCGACCAGCAGCCGCTTCATGGCGAATTCCGGGCTGGTGTGCAGCCACAGCCGTTCGGCGTGGCCGTCCGGGTACTCGCGCCGGGTCGCGAACGCGCGCAGGTGCACCTCCTCGCCCGGCACCGGCACCGCGTACGGCGTTTCCACCTCCAGGTAGCCTCGGGCGGCGAAGAACGCTCTGGTCGCGGCGGTCAGCGCGGCGCGGCGGCGCAAAAACGGCAGCCGCGCCTCCAGGCTGACGGGATGCCAGGGTGGGGTCGATTCCGCGGCGGGGGATTTCGCGGCGGGGGATCTCGCGGCGACGGGCTTCGGTGGCGAGGACATGCTCCCCCGGTAAACCAATGGCGCGTGCCATGCCAACTGGCGCGATGAGCGGCTTGCCATGCGGCCCGGGAGGCGCCATTGGGCGGTCCGCCACCGCACCTTCGTCTCAGCAAAGTCCCTCGCCCCATGACGATCCGCGACACTGACGCCCTGATCGACGCGGGCCTGCTCGACCCATCCGACCGGCCCGCGATCGAGGCCGTGGCCACGCGCTATGCCGTCGCGCTCACCCCCGCCATGCGGGACCTGATCCAGTCTCCGGGCGATCCGATCGCGCGACAGTTCGTCCCCGACCCGGACGAACTGACCACCGCGCCGCACGAGCATCCGGATCCGATCGGCGACGACAGGCTTTCTCCGGTGAAGGGTGTCGTGCACCGCTACGCCGACCGCGCGCTGCTGAAGCCGCTGCTGATCTGCCCGGTCTACTGCCGGTTCTGTTTTCGGCGCGAGCATGTCGGACCGGACGGCGGCCTGCTGACCGCGCGCGAACTGGAGGCTGCCTACGCCTGGTTCGAGGCGCATCCCGCGATCCGGGAGGTCATCCTGACCGGAGGCGACCCGCTGATGCTGTCGGCTCGGCGCCTCGGCGCGATCGTCGCCCGGCTGTCGGCGATCCCGCACATCGAGACGCTGCGCATCCACACCCGGGTGCCGACCACCGACCCGGCTCGCGTCACCGGCGCGCTGACGGCGGCGCTGGCGACCGAACGCTCGATGTGGATCGCGGTGCACGCCAACCACGCGCGCGAGTTCACATCCGAGGCGCGGACCGCGCTCACGCGCCTCCGCCGCGCCGGCATCCCGCTTCTGGGCCAGTCGGTGCTGCTGCGCGGCGTCAACGACAGCGCCGATGCGTTAGAGGCTTTGTTCCGCGCCATGATCGCGGCCGGCATCAAGCCGTACTACCTGCACCAACTGGACGCCGCGCCCGGGACCGCCCGGTTTCACGTGCCGATCGCCGAGGGTCAGCGTCTGCTGGCCGCTCTGCGTGGCCGGGTCACCGGTCTGGCGTGGCCAACTTATGTGTTGGACATCCCCGGCGGCTACGGAAAGGTGCCGATCGGGCCGCGGTTCGACGACGCGGACGGGTCGGTGCGCGATCCTTCCGGGGCGCGCCGGGTCGTGCCCGCGCCGTGACGAGACCGGGCGGCGGCCGCTCGTGCCGGTCACGCGGTTCGCCCGGCGCTTGCCCAGTGGCGGGGGACGCCCCATCATGAATGATGGAGGCTCGCTCATGATCAGATTGCCCGACCCGAAACCCGATGTGATGGCGCGGCGTGACGCGGTGATCGCCGGCTTGCGCGCGGCGGTCGCCGACGCGGAGGGTGTCATCGCCGATCCGATCAGCCTCAGGCCATACGAGACCGACGGGTTGTCCGCCTATCGCCAGATGCCGCTCGCCGTCGCGCTGCCGGAAACCACCGAGGAGGTCGCGGCGATCATGCGCTTCTGCCACGCCAACGGGGTGCGCGTGGTGCCGCGTGGCGCGGGCACCTCGCTGTCCGGCGGCGCGCTGCCGATGGCCGACGCCGTCGTCGTCGGCATGATGCGGATGAACCAGATCCTCGACATCAACTACCCCGATCGTTGCGCGACCGTGCAGGCCGGGGTGACCAATATCGGCATCACCAACGCGGTCTCCGACGAAGGCTTCTTCTACGCGCCCGATCCGTCCAGCCAACTCGCCTGCATGATCGGCGGCAACGTCAACATGAACTCGGGCGGCGCGCATTGCCTGAAATACGGCGTCACCGCGAACAACCTGCTGGGCCTGAAGATCGTCACGGTCGACGGCGAAATCCTCGACATCGGCGGCGCCCATCTCGACGCCGCCGGCTACGACTGGCTCGGGCTTGCTGACCGGCAGCGAGGGCCAACTCGCGCTGGTCACCGAAATCACCGTGCGCATCCTGCGTTCGCCCGGAGGGCGCGCGCGCCATGCTCGCCGGATTTCTCGTCGAACGAAATCGCCGGCGCCGTGCGTCGATGCCATCATTTCCTCCGGCATCATTCCGGTGGCGCTGGAGTTCATGGACCGGCCGGCGATCCACGCCTGCGAGGCGTTCGCCCATGCCGGCTACCCGCTCGACGCCGAGGCGATGCTGATCATCGAGGTCGAAGGCAGCGTCGCCGAGCAGGACGATCTGCTGGCGCGGCTGTCGGCGATCTGCGACGGCATCATCCGATCAGCCTGAAAGTGTCGCAGTCGGCGGAAGAGTCGTCGGCGATCTGGAAAGGCCGCAAGGGCGCGTTCGGCGCGATCGGCCGCATCAGTCCGGATTATCTGTGCATGGACGGCATGATCCCGACCAGCCAGTTGCCGCGATGTGCTGCGCCGCATTCAGGAAATGTCCGACAGCTGCGGGCTGAAGGTCGCCAACATCTTCCATGCCGGCGACGGCAACCTGCATCCGCTGATCATGTTCGACGCCAACGACCCGAGCAGTTTCCACAGCGCCGAAACCTTCGGCGCCGACATTCTGAAACTGTGCGTCGAGGTCGGCGGCTGCCTGACCGGCGAGCACGGCGTCGGCGTCGAAAAGCGCGACCTGATGCCGGTGCAGTTCGCCGAGCACGAACTGGAGCAGCAGCGCCGTATCAAATCCGCGTTCGATCCCGACTGGCTGCTGAACCCCAGCAAGGTTTTTCCGCTTCGGGCACCGGCGGCGTTGCCGCAAGCGGCTATGACTCGCCGCATGATCCCGACGGAGGCGGAGAGCGCGATCGCCCGCCAGATCGCGGCGGCGCGCGAGCCCTTGCTGGTGCGTGGCGCCGGGACCAAGTCCGGCATGCTGCGCCCGGTACAGGCGGCGGGCATGATCAGCACCGCCGGTCTGACCGGCATCACGCTGTACGCGCCAAAGGAACTGATCATTTCCGCGCGCGCCGGCACGCCGCTGCACGAGATCGAAGCGGAACTCGTGGCCGCACAGGGCAGCATCTGATCGCCGAGCCGCCCGATCTGTCCGGCGTTGCTCGGCGCCGCCGGCCGAACACGCAGACTCTGGGCGGCGTGGTCGCGACCAACCTGTCGGGTCCGCGGCGTGTCGCCTGGGGCGCGATGCGCGACCACGTCATGGGCATGCGCGCCGTGACCGGCCGCGGCGAGGTGATCCATTCCGGCGGCCGGGTGCTGAAGAACGTCACCGGTCTCGACTTATGCAAGCTGTTGACCGGCAGCCACGGCACGCTTGGGCGTCATCACCGAGATCACCCTGAAAGTCCTGCCGGCGCCCGAGGCGGCGGGCACGATCGTCATCCCCGGCCTGGACGCCGGGCAGGCCGTCGCGGCGATGTCGGCGGCGCTTGGCTCGCCGTACGGGGTATCCGGCGCCGCATGGCTGCCCGCCGAGGCGGCCGCCCGGCTGCCCGGACCCGATCGGCCGCTCGGTCACGCTGATCCGCATCGAGGATTTCGCCGCCTCGGTCGCCTACCGCACCGAAAAGCTGCGTGGCGAACTGGGACTGGCCGGCGCCGAGCTGTTGGACGACACCACGTCGCGGACAGTGTGGCGCGCGGTGCGGGACGTTCGGCGTGCTGCCCGCGGCGGAGGGTGACGGCGTCTGGCGCGTCTCGGTGCGGCCGTCCTCCGGTCCCGGCGTGCTGCGCGCGGTCGCGGCCGCGGCCGGGTATCTCGACTGGGGCGGCGGCCTGGTGTGGTTCGCCGGTCCCGCCGATCGAAACGACTCACCGGGCGATCGAAGCGGCGGCGCGCGCGGCCGGCGGCACCTGGACCTTGATGCGGGCGCCGGATTCGTTGCGCAACGCGGTCGACGTGGTGCCGCCCGAGGCCGCGCCGCTCGCCGCGATATCCCGCCGCGTGAAGGGCGCGATGGATCCGCGCGGGATCCTCAATCCCGGCCGGATCTACGCGGGACTTTAGCTTCATGCAGACGCATTTCACCGACGCGCAACTTGCCGATCCGGATACCGCGGTCGCCAATCAGGTGCTGCGGAGCTGCGTGCATTGCGGCCTGTGCACGGCGACGTGTCCGACGTTTCAGTTGCTGGGCGACGAACTCGACAGTCCGCGCGGGCGGATTTACCTCATCAAGGACATGCTGGAGAACAACGAGCCGGCGACCCAGGGAAGTCGTTCTGCATGTGGATCGTTGCTTGTCGTGCCTGTCGTGCATGACGACGTGCCCCTCCGGCGTGCATTACATGCATCTGGTGGATCATGCCCGCGCCTATATCGAACGCACCTACCGCCGGCCGCTGACCGAACGGCTGCTGCGCGGCGCGCTCGGCTGGATCATTCCGCGACCGAGTGTATTTCGCCTCACGCTCGCCGGCGCGCGGCTGTTCCGTCCGTTGGCGCGGCTGATCCCGGGCCAGGGGCATGCTGGCACGGCGCCTGCGCGCGATGCTGGCGCTGGCGCCGGCGAACGTCGCGGGACCGGACGCCAACGAGGGGCCGCGCGATTCACCCGCGCGGGGTCAGCGGAAGGCGCGGGTGGCGCTGCTCGCGGGATGCGCGCAGCAGGTGCTGGCGCCCGAGATCAACGCCGCGACGATCCGGCTGCTGACGCGGCTTGGTTGCGAGGTGGTGGTGGCGCGAGGGCGCGGGATGTTGCGGCTCGCTCAACCATCACATGGGTCAGCACGATCCGGCGATGACCCTGGCGCGGACCAACATCGAGGCCTGGAGCCGGGAAATCGACAAAGGCGGGCTCGACGCGGTGGTGATCAACGCGTCCGGCTGCGGCACCACGGTGAAGGATTACGGCTTCATGTTCCGCAACCGAGCCGGCGGCGAACCGGAAGAAGGCCGAACGCATCTCCGCGACTCGCGGTCGACATCACGGAGTTGCTGACGCGGATCGGCTATACCCCGACGCGACCGAAACCGGGACTGACGGTGGCGTATCATTCCGCGTGCAGCCTGCAGCACGGCCAGCAGATCACCAACGAACCGAAGGCGCTGCTGCGCAAAGCCGGGTTCCGTGTCGTGGAGCCGCCGGAAGGCGCATCTCTGCTGCGGCTCCGCCGGGACTTACAACCTGCTGCAACCGGACGATCGCGACGCGGCTGCGCGCCCGCAAACTGCGCAACATCGCCAAAACCCAAACCCGACCTGGTCGCCGCCGGCAACATCGGCTGCATCACGCAGTTTCGGGCGGCGCGCTGCCGGTCGTGCACACGGTCGCTTTGCTCGACTGGATGGCCGGCGGGCCGCTGCCGGAGGGAATCCCATGCGACGCCTGATCCTGCCGCTTTTCCTGCTGCCGTCTTTGGCTTTGGCGCAATCCGCGCCGGACAAGCAGGCGGCGCTCGACAAGCTGCTCGATGGACTGCGCACCGCGCCGAACGAGCAGGTGGCGACCATGCTCGAGGACAGGATCCGGCAGACCTGGTTCGAAGCCGGCACGCCCGCGGTGACCTTGCTCATGAGCCGAGGCCTGCGCGAGACCAACGCCAACGCCGCGGACGACGCGGTGTCGGTGTTCAGCGACGCCATCGTGCTCGATCCGACCCTGGCCGAGGCGTGGCATCAACGCGCGATCGCCCGATTCAAATCCGGCGACACCGTGGGCGCCGTGCAGGACCTGCGGGAAACGTTGAAGCTGGAGCCGCGGCATTTCGGGGCGTGGCAAACCCTGGAGCAGATCGCGGCGGCGCGGGAGGACTGGAAAGCCGCCTACGACGCCTGGCAGCATGTGATGGACATCGATCCGCGCACGCCGAACGGCGAGGACCGGCTCAAGGATCTGAAGCGCAAGGCGTTCGGCGATAACGCGTGACTACCGCACCCGCGCGTAGGTGAAACAATCCCGCGGTTCGTCGCTGACATTGGGATGCAGCATGAAGCGCCGCATCACGCCCTCACGGATCAGCCCGGACTTCTCCATCACGCGCGCGGAACCAAGATTCTCCACGTCACAAACCGCGCTGACGCGGAACACGCCCGGCTCGCGCAAAGCCCAATCGGCGACCGAGGTCAAAGCCTCCGTCATCAAACCCTGGCCCCACCAGCGCCGCGCGAGCACATAGCCGAACTCAAGCCGATACGGCGCCGGCCAACGCAGGTCGAACGCGCCGCGAACGCCGCCGTCCTCGCGTCCGGTCAGCACGTAAGGTTCGGCTCACGGCCGGCGGGGTCGCCAGACAGCGCGCGATATACGCGGCGGTCTCGTCACGGGTCCGATGCGGCCGCCACGTCAGATAGCGCGTAACCTCCGCATCCTGGGCGTACGCATCGAAGATCGCATCGCGATCGTCAGCCGCGATCGGCCGCGGGATCAGGCGAGCGGTCCGGAACGCGTCAGGCGGCACGTCACCGATCCGTCAGCCGGATCTCGATCCGCCGGTTCTTCGCGTACGCCTCCGGCGTGTCGCCAGGGTCAACCGGCTGGAACTCGCCGAAGCCGGTCGCGGCCAGATGCGTCGGCGGAATGCCCTGCGTAATCAGGAACTTCACCACCGAGATCGCGCGCGCCGCCGACAACTCCCAGTTCGAGGCGAAGCGTCCGCTGTGGATCGGCGTCGCGTCGGTATGGCCATCGACCCGCAACACCCAGTTCACATCGGGCGGGATCTTGTCGATGATTTGCCGGAACGTCGCCGCCAGTTCGGTCATCTGCGCCATGCCCGCCGGTGTCAGCTCGGCGCTGCTCACGCCGAACGACACGTCGCTCTGGAACACGAAACGGTCGCCGACGATCGAGATGCCCGGCCGGTCCGCCAGCACCGCGCGCAACTTGCCGAAGAAGTCGCTGCGATATTTGCGCAATTCCTCGACCTGCGCCGCCAGCGCGAGGTTCAGTTGCTCCGTCAGGCCGCTGCTCTTCGCCTGCTCGTCCGCCCGCTGCTGCTCACTGACGCCGAGTTCGCGCTGCAACTGGTCGACCTGTTGCGACAGCATGGCGATCTTCGCCCGCTCGCTGTCGCCGAGTTTCTTTTCATCCTCCAGCAACGCCTCCGCCGCCTGGCGTTTCTGCGCCTCGGTCATGGTGGCGGCGGCGGCGGTTTTCACCTGTTGCAGCAGGTCGTCGCGCAACGCGGTCAACGCGCGCGTTTGCTCCGCCAGCCGTGCCAGGTCGGACAGTTTCGCGTCGATCGTCGTCTTGTCGGCCTGCACGGTCTTGTCCAGCGCCGCCATCTGCGTCTGCATCTCCTGCAACCGCGCTTTCGCGGCGGCGAGATCCGTCGTGAGTTGCTGGTTGGCCTGAGTCGCCGCGTCAGCCCGTTGCGTTTGCGTTTCGACCCGCGCGGTCAGCGTCTTGTTCATCGTCGAGGCCGCGGCGGCCGCCATCTCGACCTCTTTCAGCAGCGCCGCCAGTTTGTCCCGTTCCGCCATCGTATTGGCGGTCTGCGCGTTCAGATCCCGCAACTGCGACAGCAGCGCCGCGCGCGCCGCGTCGCCCTGGGCCAGGTTCTGATTGAGCCGGTTGACCGAGCCGCTCAACCGCGCGACCCGTTCCCGTTCCTGCAGTCAGCGTCTGATTGGCGACGGTCAGTTCATCGTTGCGCTTCGATAACACGACCGACTGCATCGCCTGCGCCAGCACGAAGACCAGCAGCACGAACATCACCACCATCAGCAGGGTGGAGAGCGCATCGACGTAGCCGGGCCAGGCCTCCAGCCCATTGCCGCCGGCGCGACGGGCGCGCAACGCCATGACCTAACGCTTCTCTTCGGACAGCGCGGCGACCGTCCGGGTCAGGATCCGCAGGTCGTTGCGCAGGTCGGAGGTCGTTTCGGCGCGGCCCTGTTCGGCCTCGGCCGCCATCCGTTGCAGGCAGAGATCGATGTTGCGCAGATGCGCGCGCGCCACGTCGTCGCCGCTCACGCTCGCCTCCGCCACGCGCTGCATGAGTTGCTGGTTGACCGCGCACCGCGTCGGTCAGCGCGCCGATCTGTTCGTTCAACGTGACCATCGCCTGTTGCGACTGAGCCGCGGCTTTCTTCACCGCGCAGCAGCACGCGGCGCAGGCTTTCCATGTTCTCGGCGGTCTGTTCCAGCAGCGCCTGCACATAAACCGGCACCGAGCCTTCGCCGTCGGCCAGCGCGCCGGAGGACAGCCGGGTCAGCCCGGCGAGCCATTCTTCGAGTTCATTGAAGAAACGATTTTGCGCCTGCCCGGCGGTGAGGTCGAGAAAGCCCAGGATCAGGGCGCCGGCGAGACCGAACAGGCTGGCGGAGAACGCGGTGCCCATGCCTTGCAGCGGCAGCGCGAGGCCCGCTTTCAGGTGATCGAACATCGCCGTGACATCGCCGCCGCCCACCGTCATCGCGCCGATCACGTCGGCCACCGCGCCGATGGTCTTCAGCAGGCCCCAGAACGTCCCAAGCAAGCCAAGAAAGATCAACAATCCGGTCATGTAGCGCGACAACTCGCGGCTTTCGTCGAGCCGGGAGGCCAGGCTGTCGAGCAGGCTGCGCGTGGCGCCCGCCGACAAGGTCAGCCGCCGCTGCGCCGGCCATTCCGACCCCTCCTGCCGCGGCCGCAACATGCGCGCCATCGGCGCCAGCAGGCGGGCGACCGGCGCGGCGGTGAGCCGGTCCGGACCGGCGCGGTAATGATCCAGCCAGGCGACCTCCGGCGCCAGCCGCAGCACCTGCCGCAGGTTCCAGGCGATGCCGACCGCCAGCACCAGCAGGATCAGGCTGTTCAGGCCGGGGTTGTGCCAGAACACCACCCAGAGCACCGGCGACAGCACGCCGACCGCGATGGCGACCAGCACCAGGAACACCGCCATGCGAATGAGGTAGGTGGTTGGCCGGGTCATCGTGTCACCGTGCCGGGGGGCGGCGCGGAGGCGCCTCCAATAGGCGCCACCGTCAGTTCGACCCGGTCCGCCGGGCCCTCCGACCCGGTCGCGCCGAGCGCGCGGACATAAATCCGCGCCGACGGGAACGCCGCTCGCCAGCAGCACCGACCGGACCGCCAGGCCGCGCGTCAGCGACAGGCGCCGGGCTGTCGAAGGATCGTCGGGCTTGCCCGCCGCGTACGCGACCACGTTCACGCTATCGGCCTCCGGCGTGGGGATCGCATGGGCCAGGTCGCGGATCGCCGCCTCGTCGGCCGGCGTGAGATCCGCCTTGCCATCCTCGAACAGCAGCCGCACCGGCGGCGGCAACGGCGCCCGGCTGGCCACCGGTGCCGGGACCATGGTGGACGGCGGCGGCGCGCCAGGCACGGCGGTAGGCAGCGCCGGCGGTGGCGCGGCGGCCTGGCTCGCGCTGCCCGGACCGGCGGCGGGTGGCTGGCCCACGGTGGAATTCGGCCCAGGACGCGCCGACGCCGCGGTCATGGGCGATGTCGGTCCGGTCGCGGCCGGAACGTCCGGGACCGGCCGCTTCGCCATGATCGGCCGACGGGGGGGCGGATGATGGGGCGGCGTGGGCGCCGGAGCCGGACGCGCGGCCGGGGCCTCTGCTCCCGGTCCATCCAATGCCCGCATATCGACGGAGACCTGAGCCTCGGCGCGCGCCGCCAGGCACAGCAGCACGGCCAACACGACGCCTCCGACGCGTGGGCGAGGCCGCGGCGACAGGGGATCGAGGGACACCGGCAGATCCGGGGTAGACCTGGGGGAAGACCCGGGGAGAGACCCAGGCAGCGGCATGAGACCGGGGGTAACGGGGGACATCGCGGTAACGGGGGACATCGCGGTACTGGGCACCAGGGGAAACCGGGGGGTCAATCTCAACCAGGATAACAGGGCCTCAACCAGGGAAACAGAGCCTCAACCAGGGGAAAACAGGGGCTTCGATCCGCGCCGGGCCGCGTTGGCCGGCCATGCGGTCACGTCGGCGGAGTCATGCCCTGGATCACCTCTTCTCGCAACCTGGCATGCAAATGCGGATTCGCGGCGATCACGTTGCCGCTGTCGCGCGGGTCCTCATCGCCCGTGCTGGTGGCATAGCCGCCGGCCTCCCGCACCATCAGCACTCCGGCGGCGATGTCCCAGTGCTTAATGCCCAACTCCCAGTAGCCGTCGTAGCGGCCGGCCGCGACCCAGGCGAGGTCCAGGGCGGCGGCGCCGAACCGCCGGATGCCGGCGACCTGCGGCATCAGGTGCACCATGGTCCGGCTGAACGCGTTGCGCCGCGCCGCCGAGACCGCGCGAAACGGCACGCCGGTCGCGAACACGGCCTCGGTCATGTCGCGCCGCGCCGAGACGCGCATCCGCCGCTCATTGACGAAGGCGCCGCCGCCTTTTTCGGCCCAGAACATCTCGTCGGCGGCGGGGGCGTAGATCAGGCCGGCCGCGAGTTCCGAGGTGCCGTCCGGCAACCGCCGCTCCAGCCCGATCGAGATCGCCCAATGCGGAATGCCGTGCAGGAAGTTGGTGGTGCCGTCCAAGGGATCGACGACCCAGCGCCACGACCAGTTTTCGGAGCCCGAGACGCCGGATTCCTCCATCACGAAGGCATAGCCGGGCCGGGCCTTGTTGAGTTCTTCCTTCAGCGTCTGCTCGGCGCGGATGTCGGCCTGGGAAACGAAGTCGGACGGACCCTTGATGCTGACCTGAAGCTGCTCGACCTCGGCGAAGTCGCGCAACAGGCGCTTCGCCGCTTTTTGCGCCGCGTTGGCCATGACGGTGATGTGCGGGGAAAGGCGGAGGGCCATGTCCTCAGCCCTTGGCCCGTTCCACGTAGCTGACCGTCTTCCGTGCGCACACGACGCGTTCGCCGGCTTCGATGAAGGGGGGGACGAGGGTTTTGACGCCGTTGGAGAGTTTGGCGGGTTTGTAGGATGAGGACGCGGTTTGGCCTTTGACGACCGGGTCCGCCTCGACGATTTCCAGCGTGACGCGGGGCGGCAGGGGGATGCCACCGGGTCGCCTTCGACCAGGCCGACGGAGGGCCATGTGGTCCTGCAGGAACGGTGCGGCGTCGCCGAGGAGGTCGGCGGGCACATGGGCTTCCTCGTAGGTTTCCGGGTCCATCAGGACGAGGTTGATGCCGTCGGTGTAGGAGTAGGTATAGTCCCTGTCCTCGGTGGTCAGGCGTTCGACGGTATCGGCGGTGCGCCAGCGTTCGTTGGTCTTGTTGCCGGTTTTAAGGTTGCGCATTTCCACCTGGATGAAGGCGCCGCCTTTGCCTGGGGTGATGATCTGCTGTTTCAGCACGGTCCATCGGTTACCTTCGTGCTCGATGACCTGGCCCGCGCGGATCAGGTTCGCCTGCTGTTTCATCGGAGAGTCCGTTTCAAAGAAAAAGGATGGGAAGCTAAGGTTGGGCGGGCTTCTAGACCGCCGAGAGGGGGTCGGGCAAGGATTGGCCGTCCGGCCTGGCCGGAATGCGCGCGGGCGCGGCGAAATCCCTGGGCCAGAGACCCGATCGTGGGTCGGTCACATCGTTTCGACGGCACGGCATACGATGATGTTCGCCCGGCGTCGAAACCGCCGGCGACCCACCATCAGGACACCCGGACGGCGGCCGCTTCAATCCGCTGTCGCGGCGTTTCGCGCGAACTGTCGCGGGTCATGACATCCCCTCACCCGCCAATTCGTTCGATATCCGCCCCGCACGCCGCCAGTTTCCGCTCCACCGCCTCATATCCGCGGTCGAGGTGATAGACCCGGTTCACCACCGTCTCACCCTTCGCCCCCAGGCCCGCCAGGATCAGCGACAGCGACGCCCGCAGATCGGTCGCCATCACCGGCGCGCCCTTCAGTTCCGGCACCCCACGCACGATCGCCGAGGCGCCGTGCACGTTGATGCGCGCGCCCATCCGGTTCAGCTCCGGCACATGCATGAACCGGTTCTCGAAGATCGTTTCGGTCACCATCGACGCGCCCTCGGCCACCGACATCAGCGCCATGAACTGCGCCTGCATATCGGTCGGGAAGCCCGGATACGGCTCGGTCATCGCGTCGGCGCCATGCAGCCCGTTCAGCCGCTTCACCATCAACCCGCCGGGTTCTTCGGTGATATCCACGCCCGCCTCGCGCAACGTGCGCACCGTGGCGCCCAGATGCTCCAGCCGCGCGTCGCGCAGGAACACCGACCCGCCGGAGATCGCGGCGGCGCACGCGTACGATCCGGTCTCGATCCGATCCGGAATGATGGTGTGCGCCGCGCCGTGCAGCCGTTCCACGCCCTCGACGATCAGCTTGTCGGAGCCGATGCCGCTGATCCGCGCGCCCATCCGCACCAGGCATTCGGCGAGATCGGAAATCTCCGGCTCGCGCGCGGCGTTGGCCAGCACGGTCTGGCCGTCCGCCAGAGCCGCCGCCATCAGCAGTTGCTCGGTCGCGCCCACCGAAACGAACGGGAACACGATGGTGGCGCCGCGCAGCCGCCCGGTGACGCGCCCATCGATATAGCCGCCATCGAGGTCGAACGTGGCGCCCAGTTGCTCCAACCCTTTCAGGTGCAAATCGATCGGGCGGGTGCCGATCGAGCAGCCGCCGGGCAGCGACACCCGCGCCTCGCCGACCCGCGCCAGCAACGGACCCAGGACCAGCACCGAGGCGCGCATTTTGCGCACGATGTCGTACGGTGCCTCGGTATTGGTGATGGAGCCGCCGATCGACAGCGTGCGCCCGTCGTTGCCGACCGGATCGACCGCCACGCCATGCTGGGACAGCAGCGCGGTCATGGTGTCGATATCGGCGAGTTTCGGCACGTTGGACAGGATGACCCGGTCCTCGGTCAGCAATCCCGTGGCCATCAACGGCAACGCCGCGTTCTTGGCGCCGCCGATCTGGATTTCACCCGCCAGGGGACGCCCGCCGCGGATACGAATTCGGTCCATCGTGTTTACATTCCCCGACCTGGTTACATCCGCTTCAGCGATATCCGCCTCGGCGCCATCCGCTTTGGCGCCTGTCGCGGCCCCATCTCAATCTTGGTCTCAATCCCCGGCACTACATCCGCGGCAGCGCGGTGCCGCGTTGCCCCATGTATTTGCCGGCTTTTCCGGCATAGCTGACCTCGCACGGCTCGTTACCCTGGAGGAACAGAAACTGACAGATCCCCTCATGCGCGTAGATGCGCGCCGGCAACGGCGTGGTATTGCTGATTTCGATCGTCACCTGGCCTTCCCATTCCGGCTCCAGCGGCGTGACGTTCACGATGATCCCGCACCGGGCGTACGTGGATTTGCCGAGACAGATCACCAGCACATCGCGCGGGATTCGGAAATACTCGATCGTATGACCCAGCGCGAAACTGTTGGGCGGAATGATGCAGGTGTCGGTCTTGCGATCGACGAAACTGGTTGGCGCGAAGTTCTTCGGATCGATCACCGCCGAGTCGATGTTCGTGAAAATCTTGAACTCGTCCGCGATGCGCGCGTCGTAGCCGTAGCTGGACAGCCCGTAGCTGATGGTGCCTTCGCGACGGTCGCCTTCCTCGAACGGCTCGATCATGCGCTGCGTCGTGGCCATATGGCGGATCCAGCGATCGGACATGACGCTCATGACGTGGGAGGACTCCGGGTGATATGTGACGGCCCCTTCGGAAGGGTTCATGGTCTAGGCCGCGGCGCGGCCCGGTGTAAACCCGGTGTAACGCGCGGGCCGCTCGCGAGACGGACGATGGACGATCATTCAGACGGACCGACATGACCGACGTTCCCCGCTCCCCAATACCCCCCCTTGCGCCCCCGTTCGCCGGACCCGCGACCGGTCGTGACGCGCCTCCCGCGCTTCGGCCGAATGCCCGGGCAATCCCTCGCCCGCCGCGGGATACCCGGGTGGACATCATCCGCGGCTGGCTGCAACTGACCATTTTCGCCAGCCACGCGGCGGGCTCCTGGATCGGGGCGTGGCTGATCCACGGCGCCTGGGGGCTGTCCGACAGCTCCGAGCAGTTCGTCTTCCTGTCCGGCCTCATGCTGGGCTCGGTGTTCGCCCGCAAATCGCGGCGCGAGGGCTTCGGCGCCGGCGCGGGCGACATGGCGGTGCGGACCTGGCGGCTGTACCGCACGCACCTGATCACGTTTTTCCTGTTCGGCGGCATGATCATCACCGTCACCGCCATCGGACTCTTCCCCAACGAGGTCAAACGACTGGGCTGGAGCTTCCTGGTCACGCATCCGGCGCACGCCATCCCGGCGGCGCTGACCACGCTGTATCAGCCGAACTACATGGACATTTTGCCCGTGTTCCTCTGGTCGATGGCCGCCTTGCCGGCGTTCGCCTGGCTCGAGGGCCGGATCGGCGTCTGGGGCCTGATCCCCTCCGTCGCGCTCTATCTGGCGGCGTGGCTGTTAGGTCTGACGCCGCCGAGCCTGGGTCCCGACACCGTTATCGGCTTCAACCCGTTGGCCTGGCAGGTGCTGTTCATGGTCGGCGCCTATCTCGGCCGCCGGATGCTGCTGAACGGGCGGGCGTTGCCGCCGTCCCGAGGCCTGACCATCGCCGCGGTCGCCGTGCTGGCGGCCGGCCTGCTGCTGCGGCTGAGTTGGTTCGGCTGGCTGCCGTTCGACCTGGGCATTCCGGAAAGCGCGTGGCTGATCGGCAAGGATGAGCTGGCGCTGCCCCGGGTCGTGCATGCGTTGGCGCTGGCCTATCTCGTCGCCCTGTTGATCCCGCGCGAGGCGCGGTGGATGCACACCCGGCCGGCACGCTGGCTGGCCGCCGCGGGCCGCCACAGCCTGCATGTGTTCTGCGTCGGCCTGTTCCTGTCCTGGACGGTGACGGCGGCGTTCCGGCTGTGGCCGCGCGACGTGGTGTGGCTCGACACGCCGCTGATCCTCACCGGCTGCGCGATCCTGCTGTGGTTCGGGATGTGGCGCGATCGGGGGCGCGCGGCGGAGCGTCCGGTTCCCGGCCTGGGGCAGCCGCTCGGGTCGGGCCGGCTGGCGTGACGCGGCAGGCGTCGCCGGCCACGCCGACCGCCGCGCGATCCGCTTCCGGCGTTACCGCCGCGCGAGCGGGTTGGGCGTCGGCGCGGCGATCCGGGTCAGCGTGTTGCGGTCGGTGTGATGAAACGGCTCCGGCCGGCCGCGCACGGTCAGCACGGTATCTTCGTCGTACGACCAGGTGCCGTCCGGATTCAACGTCACGACAATTCGATACGAGTCTGTACGGAACCCGTATTCGAGGAATGGCGTCGAACAGATCCCATACGACGTCGCCCCGCGCGTCGCGGTCAACTCGAACCGCGTCGAGTTCCGCGTTCGCCTTCCCCATCGCCAGCGCCACCTGGGCGCGCGGAATGGCGAGCGTCTGAATCACGGTGCCGGTCGCGGGCTCCCACAGCCAGTAGCCGATCTGATGGTGATACGTCTCCGGCTCGTCCGGCCTGACCACGCGGGTCAGGTAATGCAGCCCATAGAACAGTTGCGGCCCGTTGGTCTGCGGATCGATCGGCTGCAGCTCGATACGTTCGAGATAGGCCTGGCGGCGGGTGCCATCGGGCCCAGGATTGACGTCCTCGCCCTTGGCACCTTCCCAGATGCCGGCCATGCGTTGCAAAGGGCCCAGATTACGCAAGGTATCGGGATCGACGTCCGAGGGCTCGGTAAAGATGTCGGCGGGAAATTCGGTCATCGCGGGTCTCCTGGGATTTCGCGCGCACCGTAGTACCCAGAATCGACGATTTTGATATATGGGTCGAGAGACGGCCGGGCACGCGCGGACGTGCGCGCGCGCCGAAGGGCGTTAAGCCAGGCCGGCCGGAAGCGCGGCCTGGCGAACCGCGCGCTCAGGCGCCCTTGAACTGGCCTTTGCGTTTTTCGACGAACGCGCGGCGCGCTTCCTTCGCGTCGTCGGAATGTTGCAGGATCGGACTGGCGTTCGAGGTCAGCACCATGGTGTTTTCCAGCGTGGTGTCGAGCGCGCTGCGCATGATGCGCTTGCTGACCCACTGCACCAGCGGCGGAATCGCCATCATGCGGGCACACAATTCGCGTGTGGTTTCCTCGAGCTTTTCCGACGGCACCAGATGGTTGAGCATGCCCCATTGGAATGCCCGCTCGGCGTCCAGTTGGCCGGTGTAGACGAACTCCAGCGCACGCCCCAGGCCGACCATCTTCGGCAGATAATACGAGCCGCCGTTTTCGATGATCTGGCCGGCGTTGTGATAAGCGATGAAGCGCGTCCGCTCGCAGCCGACGCGGATGTCGCAATGCAGCGCCATGTCCATGCCGGAGCCGACCGCCGGACCATTCAACATCGCGATGGTCGGTTTGCGGATCAGCGAGATGTCGCGGTGCAAATCGGTGAAGCCGTGATAAAAATGCTGCCGCGTGCCATCGAGGCCCTCGTGCGGACTGCGATTGCCGGGGAAGTTCTCGCCGACGACATCCGCCGACGCGCTGGAGCCGAGATTGGCGCCGGCGCAGAACGCGCGCCCCACCCCGGTCAGCACGATCACGCGCACGTTCGGATCGTCGTCGCCGGCGCGCATATATTCGCCGACCTTGGCGACGGTGCTGTTCTCCTGCGCGGTGCCGACCAGCGCGTTCATCCGCTCCGGGCGATTGAATTTGATCCAGAGGATGCCGGAGTCATCGGGTTCGTAGAGCAGATGGTCGACCAGTTTTGGTCCCATGGGATGTTGCCTCCTGAGGTTGACGCCGCGCACCGCGGCCCCCGCGCGCGACACGGACGCACGCGATGGCGCCGAGTATAGAGCGGTGCTCGCCGGATCGGGAAACGCGGCCGGAACGGCGACCGGCAACGGTCGGTCGTGGCGGGATGCCCGCGCGCATAACGGTCGCGATTCGCACGGCACCCGGCGCGGTCACTGGCGCGGCCATTGGCGCGGCCATTGGCGCGGATGACGCATACGCGACACACGCGACAATTGAACCAGGCGAGCGCGACAGTCGCGCGACAAACATTTCCTAAACCCCGCACGTCGGACCAGGGGGCGCCAGGGAAATGGCAAAGCCGGGAAAATCGCTGATGCGGGAGATCACCATGCGACGTATCGGTCTCGCCTTCATCGTGCTCGCGGCGGTACCGGCCGCCTTGCTTCCGCTGCTCGCCTGCGTCGTCGTGATGTCCGCTCCGGCGGCCCTGATCGCGGGCATCGCGGGATTATCCACGCCGTCGCACGTCGCGCATGACAGCGTCACGCCGGCGAACGCCGCCACGACCTCGATGATCGCGCGGCGATAGCGCGGCTGTTGCCCGCGCGGCGGGCGAACCGAACAAGAATTTGCGAAACCGGCGTCAATCATCGCGAACGCATCAGGAAAAGGAAATATCATGCGATCTTTTCAAACAGGACTCGTGCTTCTGACAGGGCTGGCCACCCTGCTCTGCGTGGCGTCGCCTCCCGCCGGCGCCGCCGCCATCGCGTTCGAACACTATACCGTGACCCTCGACACCGGGCTTCGAGGTTTCGTCGCCTCGTTCCCCACGCAATCGATCAATTCCAATACGGGCGCCATCGTCGGGTCCACCGTCGGCGATACCTCGGGCCGTTACACCGTTCCGGCCTTCAACCCGAGCTATGGCGTCATTCAGAGCATGGCCGGCATTGTCGAATTTTACGGCTATCCGTTCGATGCGACGTACGATGTCGAAGGCGCCACCGATTCGGTCGGCGATAAAGTTGTCGCGCATGAGGACGTCAGCGGAACGATCACCATGTTGGTGAACGGACAGTCGGTGGCTTCCACGCCGTTCGACGTCTCGCTGAACCCGAGTTGCACGGCGAGCGACAACAGCTTCACCGTCATTCTGTGCTCGGATCAGGAGAAGCAGACCTATTTCACCAGCAGCCTGCCGGTGGCGATCACCTCCGGCGACGTCGTCAACTTTCACTACAGCATGACCGAGACGGATGTTTCCTGCCAGGTGGATTATGCCGCCGGCGGCACCCCCGGCGTGTGCATCGAGGGTAACACCGGCATCACCGATCTGAACAACATCGAAGATCCCGACTGGGGGAGTTCGCTCGCGGTGACGTATGATTACTTACCCGAACCGGCCTCGCTCAGTCTGCTGGGTGTCGTCCTCGCCGGGATGACCGGTGCCCGTCGGCGCCGAGGCCGCGCTCGACGCCGTGCCTGATCGGCGCGGTCCGACACAGGGGAAACCCAGGTTCATCGTTGTTCGGCCTGGCCGGATCATTGGCACCCACGCCATGACCCGGATCCAAACCATCGCGTCGCGTAGTCAGCCTCGTTGAACCGCCACGCCATCGCTCCGTCCGCCTTCGTGCAACGGCATGAACTCTGTGCCAGCCTGAGCGCACGACGTTTCCGATGGAGGACAAGACATGGACGCGGGATTTCTGGGCGTTGGCAACATGGGACTGCCCATGGCCGGCAAGCTGCTGGATGGCGGTCACAAGCTGACCGTCTTCGACATCCGGGACGCGGCGATGCAACCGCTTGCTGGAACGCCAGGCGCGGCGCGCGACATCGCCGAAAGACCTCGCCGACCAGTGCGAGATCGTGTTCGTTTCGCTGCCCACGCTGGCGGCGTTCCGCGCGGTCGCGTTCGGCGGCGACGGCCTGATCGAGGGCTCCGCGATGAAACTGCTGGTCAACACCTGCACCGTCGGCGTGCCGTTCGTGAAAGAGATCGAGCAGGCGATGGCCGCGCGCGGCGTCACCGATGGTCGATTGCCCGATCTCCGGCGGCCCGCCCGGCGCGCGCGCGGGCACCTTGTCCGTCATGGTCTCCGGCGATCCGGCGGCGGTGGAACGGGTGCGGCCGATGATTTCGTTATGGGGCCGCACGCTGACCGTGGCCGGTGACAAGCCGGGTGCGGCGCAGGTATTGAAACTGACCAACAACATCCTGTCGGCGGTGGCTCTGGCGGCGACGGCGGAGGCGTTCGTGATGGGCGCCAAAGGCGGCCTCGACCCCGAGGTGATGCTGAGCGCGATCAACGCCGGCAGCGGCCGCAACAGCGCCACCGAGTCGAAGTTCCCCACTTCCGTGCTGACCCGGAACTTCGATTACGGCGCCGAAATGCACATTTTGATGAAGGACATCGACCTGGCGATCGCGCAGGGCGAGGACCTCGGCGTGCCGATGTGGGTCTGCGAGGCGGCGCGGCTGGTGTTCAAACACGCGATGCACAAAGGCGCGGCGAAGGAGGATCTGACCGCGATCGTGAAATACATCGAACGCGACGCGGGATTCGAGATGCCGAAGACAAGATGATCTCTTGTCTGTCCCGCGCGCGTCGGCTACCTGGATCGTAATAAAATCCACCAGGGAGCGTGGAACAATGGAAAGTCCCGAGATCGCGATCGTGGGCGGCGGCATTGGCGGCGGTGCGCTCGCCACCGTGCTGGCGCGCCACGGTCTGTCCGTCGCGGTGCTGGAGCGCGACCTCCAGCCCGTCGATCGGGTACGCGGCGAGTGGATGGCGCCCTGGGGTATCACCGAGGCCGCCAATCTCGAAATTCTCGACATTCTGCGCGTAGACGCCGGCGGATTTCACGTGCCCTGGGTCGTGGGCTACGACGAGACCGTGGCGCCGGAGGAGGCCAGCGCCCTGACCCGCGATCTGCGCACGTTCCACGCGATCGCGACGGGTCCGCTATGCGCCGGCCATCCCGCCATGTGCGAGGCACTGACCGACGCCGCCGTCGCGGCCGGGGCGACGGTGCTGCGCGGCGTGAAAGACGTCGTGGCCGGCGCCGGCGAACCGCCGTCGCTCCGGTTTCAGCACGACGGGCACACGGTCGCCTGGCGGCCGCGACTGATCGTCGGGGCCGATGGGCGGACCTCGACGGTGCGGCGGCAACTGGACCTGCCGGTGTCGCACGACGAACCGCACAACCTCATTGGGGGCATCCTGATCGATGGTGTTCCGGAATGGCCGCAGGACGTCTGGCAACTCGGGACCGAGGGAGACATCCACTGTCTCGTGTTCCCGCGTGGCGGCGCGAAACTTCGGCTGTACCTCGCTTACGATTTCGCCAACCGCGCGCGGTTCGCCGGGCCGGATCGGGAGAGCAATCTGCTGGCCGCCTTCGCCCTGAAATCCATGCCGTTGGGCGAACACATCGCGCGCGGCGAGCCGATCGGACCGTTCCACGCGTATTCGAACGAAGATCACTGGGTTGAACGGCCGACCGCGGCGGGCGTGGTGCTGATCGGCGACGCCGCTGGCCATAACGATCCCCTCATCGGCCAGGGCCTGTCGATCACGCTGCGCGACGTGCGCCTCGTGCGGGACATCGTGCTCGCCGGCGATTGGCGTCAGGCGGCGTTCGAACCCTACGTGGCGGAACGGCTGGAGCGGATGCGGCGACTGCGCATCAACGCGCGGTTCGCGGCGAGGCTGCGCGTTCGTTTCGGACCCGAAGCGGCGGCCACGCGAGCCCGGACGATGCGGCGCATTCGCGAGGGCGGCTGGCTGTCGCCGTACGGCGCGGCGCTCGTCGGACCGGAAAAACTCCCCGCCGAGGCGTTCGAGCAGGCGGCGATGGATGCCATCCTGGCCGAAGCGTGAAGCGGTGATCAGGTTGCGAGGAAGTTGCCGAGCCGCCAGGAACAGGACACATCGAGCGTCTCGGTTTCCGCTGTCGCCAGCCTGGAAAGGCGACCCGAACCGAAGGTCTCGTCGACCGGCGTTTATGACGCCGGTCGACCATCCGACGATTACGCGTTCTTGTGGCTCTGCTGACCCGCTTTCACATGCTGCTCGTGCGTGCCGCCCCGCGTCGAGCCGCCCGCGGCTTCGTCATGCGAGCCACCCGCGTTCTTATGGCTCTGCTGCCCGGCTTTCACATGCTGCTCGTGCGAGCCACCGCGAGTCGAGCCGCCCGAGGCCTGGTCATGCGAGCCGCCCGAATTTTTATGGCTCTGCTCGCCGGCCTTGACGTGCTGCTCGTGAGTACCACCCTGAGAACCTTGGTTCGCCATCTTGCTCTCCTTGATTGCCGTTCACGTCTGACGATCCGACAGACATTGAGTTAAATTCGCCGGCAATTTCAGAGTTCCCGTAACATGCGTGATCCGACTCGCGCGGCGCGCACCGCGTCATGAATTCGCCTGAGTTCGAATTCGAATTTTATGAATTCCGCCGTCCGTCGGACCTCGCGACGCCGCATGTCGTCAACGAACCGGCGCTTAAACCCGGCGTCATCGCACGCGCCTGGCGCCGGAACTCCACCGCGTCGTAATGTGTCCCCCGCGGTCCTGTCGCCAGAAGACCGGAGGCGCGCGGGGCGCTTCTGACCGCGAAGGCTCAGAGGCAGCGCCAGGTCCCGTTGGGCATGCGCGTGGCGGGATGGCCCGTCTGTTTCTCGCACCATGCCTGGTTTTGTCCGCCAAAGACGCACTGCCCGTTGGGCGCCCGATGGGCGTTATGGCCGCATCCGCCCAACGCGTAGGCGGGCGTGGCGGCGGACGCGAGCGCGGCGGTAACGATCCCGGCTCCCAGCAGTGAGACGAACAGGCTTTTCATGGTGCTTCCCCGTGTGAGCGTTGCTAATTCAAGGGCCTGCCGATTGCCCGGCACACCCCATGGACCCGACCGATCGGGACACGTTCGCATCGACAGTCGGATGACCGCCGGCACGAGGGCAAATCTGCCCCGGCCGCCGGATTTCGACAAGGGTGGCGTCACCGTTCCGTGAGCGACGGCGGGACGCCCCTCACCGCGTGCTTTCTCGCATCCGGCTTGCTTCGGGGCGGCGAGCCGCCGGTACTCGGCGCGGCCACGGACAGGTTTCCCGCGGTCGGAACCGGACCGGTTGGCGCGAACCCGTGCCTTCAGGGTCATTTGTTCAGCGTTCCGGAATCCGCGTACCGGGAACCGCGTGATCCAGATCAATGCGATGTCGTCGCGACCTGCCATCGTTACGCGGTCACGGGTAGGAACGCCATCATGGAACAGCAGTCTGAACGCAAGGGACGCGCTCCGCGTGCCGCCAGGACGAGATCGTCCGATCCGCTGAGTCGCGTGATCTCCGTCGCCGCCGTTCTGATCTCCGCCGCGGCATTCACGGTTCAGTACGTGGCGCACGACCAGCTTATCTACGACGTATCCAAAACCGATATCCAGCAGCAGGCGAATCCGGTTCGGGCGACGGTGCACAACGTTCTCGTGGTGTACAATCAGGGCAATCGGAGCGGAGCATTGCTTGATGCCAACGCCGCGATGATCGACACCGACCCGGGCAAGGAAACGCCCGATCAGGCCTGCGATAAAAAAACCGGGTTCGTCTGGCTCTCGGGTGTCGATGCCACCGTTCCGGCACCGGTGTTCGGTCAATACGGCAGCGTTGTCGAAGCCGGCAAAATATTGCTGCGAGATCTCCGGTTTTCGCTACCGACCGGCGCGGCCTCCGCGTTGCCCGAGAACGCGGTCATTTGCCTCGATCTGACCTTCTCGAATTCCCTGGGCGCCACCCCGGGATTCCACAAAGCGCTCGCCTCCGTGCACATCGTCGCCGAGAACGGTGCCGTGGCGCGCTACGATGTGCGTTGGAGCGCCATCATGGAGCATCGCTATCCGGTGCTGTCCGAGACCTACCTGCAATTGCCCATCTCGTTTTGAACCCTGGCGCGTGAGCCGCCGTGCCGCGAAACTCCCGGGTTATGCAAAGCGGCGGCCGGCGGCGACCACCCTCGAAGACATCCGATGGACCGCGGCGACCCCATGGCCCGCGCGACAGGCCCGCGCGCGCAACTTGTCGTGATTCCGGAACCGTCGTAGCCTCGGCGCACAGACGCCAAACCGGAGGCGCCCAATGTTACGCGGGGTGATCGTCTGGCTGTTCGCGATTTGCCTGTTCGGCGCGGCAACAGCCAATGCGGACCAAAATCCGAACTGCGCGACGCCGGTGCCACATAACGGGAAGGCTGAATCCGCGTCCGTCACGTTCTCCCTTCTGGGGATCGACGGTAGCCCGGTCGGCACGGATACGGTGTGGCAACCGCTCGGCGGCACGGTCAGTTTCAGCCTGAAGGGCGCCGCCATCGCGGACAAGCCGCCCATCGTGTGCTTCGCGTATCATCGCGGCGCGTTCCAGGCCAGTCCGCGAGTTTGGCTGCAAAGTAACGACACGACCAACAGCACGCTGACCTACGACGCGGTCGTGCCGCCGAAGCTGGCCGGCCCGCCGCGGCACCTCAACAAATTCTTCGTCGCGGCGCGGACCGGCATCGTCGCCCTGTCGGGAGAGATGCGGGTGATCGTGCCGGACGGCAAGGGCGGCGCGCTGACGGACGTCACCGAAACGATCGGCCTCACTTCGGTCGTCGCGTCCGCCGTTCTCGCGTTCGTCGCGATGCTGCTGGCCTTCTGGTTCACGTTCGGGGTCGCGCGGTGGCTGAACGTGCCGGGGAAGGGGCTGTTGAAGGTGATCTCCACCCGCGGCGGGGTCGCCAGCCTGTCGCAGTTGCAGGTGATCCTGTGGACCTTCGTCATCGGCACCGGGGCTGTCTACGTGATGGCGATCACCGGCGGGCTCATCGACATCTCCAACGGCACGCTGATCCTGCTCGGCATTTCCGGCGTCGCGACGGTCGGCTCCAAGCTGCAGAACGCCCAAAGCGGCAACAGCCAGAGCACGACGGGGGCGCCATCGGTGCAGCAGAAGCCAGGCCAGGTCATGGACTTGCGGCCGGTCGGCGAGGCCGACGAAACCGAGGTTTCGCTCGCCTGGTCCGAACCAACCTCGGGCGGGCGGGTGCGCGCCTATCGCGTGCGGTATCGCCTTGGTTCGACAGCCCAGCCACCGACGCCCGGACCGTGGATGACGGCCGGAGAGACGGTGACGGAAACGCGGTATCGGGTGATCAACCTGGAGCCGAAGACGCTGTACGATTTCCAGGTCCTCGCGTTCAACGAATATGGCGATGCCGAGAAGGCGTCCGACCCGATCTCGAAAACCACGCGGGACCGGACCGGCGACGCGGCGCTCCTGGTGTCCGGCCTGCGGTTGGAGCGGCCGCCGCAGCTTGGCCAGATCGATCTCATCTGGGCCGCGGTCGCCAACGCGACCGGCTACACCGTCCAGCAAAGGCCGCATCAGTCCGACGATGTCTGGAAAGATT
This sequence comes from uncultured Alphaproteobacteria bacterium, assembly GCA_963719675.1. Taxonomy (GTDB): domain Bacteria; phylum Pseudomonadota; class Alphaproteobacteria; order Acetobacterales; family Acetobacteraceae; genus Rhodopila. The sequence continues at coordinate 30,753 of CAVRDN010000007.1, forward strand.
GCGACCCCGCGCCGACCGAGGCGAAACTCTCCATCAAAACCGGGATCGACAGTGCGCGCTGGTACGATTTCCGCGTGGCCGCGGCGGGCGGCCCGTGGTCCCGCGTGCTGACGGTGCGGGCACAGCGCCAGCCGCTCTGGGCTGACCTGGTGATCAAGCCGGACGGCACCAGCGAGATCGACGTGACGCGGCTGCAGATGCTGTTTTTCACGGTGGTCACGGCGGTCTTCGTGGCGATCAAGATCGGCTACAGCTACACCATTCCCGACATTCCGCAGGGTTTCCTGGTGCTGATGGGCATCAGCAACGGCATCTATCTGTCCGCCAAGTTCGTTCCTGACGAATAACGATTTCGGCGGGCGCGTGGCCGGGGCGCGGGTGGACGCAAGCCGCGCCAGAGCCTCCCGCGCCGCATCGACACGCGGACCATGCACGATCAGCGGCGCACACCCCAGCGCCTCGCGCCTGGCACCGCGGAAGTCAGGGTGCAGCCGCGCGATCACACCGCCGTTCTCGAACGCGGCGCGGTCGCCGGTCTCGAGATAGGATTCCGCCGGCAGACCCTCCGCGCGCAGCACGCCGTGCTCCGGCAGTTCCACGTGGAACCAGGTCACCGCCGTCGTGGCGACCTGTGCGACGCTGCCGCCGTTGATCAGATACTTCACCGGGATCAGCACATCGTCGACGAACACCGCGTGATCCGGCGACAGATACAGGTCACGGGCCGGCAGTCCCGCGCCGAACGCGCCCGCCGCCACCCGCACCGGCCACACCGCGCGCGGATCGGGGTGGCGCGCGCAATCGATCCGGCGGCGGCCGACCCAGACCACCGGCGCGGCCGGGCCATCGTGCGTCACAACGAGATCGCCGCGGGTCAGTCGCTCCACCGCGACGTCCCCGTCCGGCGTCGCGATCCGCGTGCCCTCGGCGAAGCACTGCACCGTCACGGTCGTCGTGTCGGCGACGCTGTCGGAGACCACGTTCAGACGCGCGAACGTCAGGCCGGGGATGTCCAGCGTGGCGCCGCCGGCGGGGCCGCCCATGATCAGTTCGTCCTGGAAGTAATACGACGAGGTCTGCGTGTAACCGCTCACGACGATGGTATCGCCCGGCCCGAAGTCGCTGATCGGGTCGGCGAAAACGCCGACGCCCGGCGTGTATTGCAACACCAGTTTGGCCGGCGCGCCGAAATCGAGCGACGCCTCGGGGTCTTTGTCGTCGCCGAGTTCGAGCGTGCCGGAGTTGAGCATGATCGTGCCCGAGAAATCATTGTCCACCGCCGACAGGTCCACGGTGCCCGGTCCTTCGACCGTGATCCCGCCGGAGCCGGCGTTCGGCCCGGTACCGCCGACGCCACTCTGATCCGAGATCTGGTTCATCACCTTCAGCGTCTGGCCGGCCGGCGCCTCCAGCACGAAATTGCTGTAGGCGTTGAAGCCCTGCATGAAGACGCTGGCGCCCCAGCCGGAGCCGTTTCCGGCGTTCTCGCCGCCGGTGCCGCCAATCGCGCTGCCCTCGCCGATCAGGCCGCCGTCCATGACCAGCGTACCGCCCTGCTGCACGAAGATATCGCCGCCGGCCCCCAGCCCGCCGCCGCCTCCGCCGCCGGTGGCCGTGCTGGCGGTGCCGCCGTTGCCGGCGCCAAACCCGCCGTCCCCCGGCGCGCCGGGGGCCCCATTCGCCGCGGCGGGATTGGTCGAAGGACCGCCGTTTTGCGTCGGTCCGGCGGCGCCGCCCACGCCGGCGCGCCCGGCACCCCCGCCGCCGCCGCCCCAGCCGCCGGAGCCGCCGAACCCGCCGGCGCCGCCCTGCCCACCTGGTCCTTTCGTGCCGCCGCCGCGGGCGCCCATGCCGCCATTGCCGCCGCCGCCACCGCCGCCGCCGAACCCGCCATCGCCTCCGTCGCCGCCGTTGCCGCCTTTGCCGCCGGTGCCGCCCACGCCGGTGCTGTTGTCGGCCAGGTTGTTTTCGACCCCGCCGCCTGGCCCGGCGCTGCCGCCGGCACCGCCACCGGCGAAAGTGCCACCCGCACCGCCGTTGCCGCCATTGCCGCCCGCGCCGCCGGGAACGCCCTGCGTACCGCCTTCGGGTTCGCCGATCACCGTGTGGACCGAATGACCGCTCACGCCGCCGGGACCGCCGAACCCGCCATTGCCGCCAACCGCGCCGGGCGCTCCGGCGCCGCCATCGCCGGCATTGCCGCCGGCCCCGCCGGCACCCCCTGGTCCGGCCACGCTCGAGGTTTGCCCCGCCCCACCGGCGCCGCCATCGCCGCCGCGGCCGCCTGGCTGTGGGACGCCGAGCGTCGACAGCGTACCGTCGGCTCCGTTGCCGCCGTCGGTGCCATTGCCGCCCGGGGTCGGCGGCACGATCAACGAGTTGTTGCCGCCAGAGGCACCCCGCGCGCCGGATTTTCCGGCTGTGGCGGCGGCCGTTGTCGGTAGGAGCGGGCTCGCATGGGCGCCCGGCCAGCCGAACCCCCCTGCCCCGCCATCGCCGCCCAGCGCGGTGCCTTCGGTGACCGTGACGTTCTGCAGGTTGACGGTGGCGCTTCGCCCCACGAACAGGCCGCCGCCCAGACCAGCGCCGCCGCCGGCGGAGCCCAGACCGTTGTAGCCGCGGGCGACGGTATCTTCGATGGTCAGGCTTTGGATCGTGACTTTGCCCGAAACGACCGCGATGCCGCTGCCCTCGCCCTCGCCGTCCAACGCGAAACCGTTGCCGAGGATCGTCAATGAGACGCCCGCGGGCAGATTGAGCGCGTAAAGCCCCAGGCCCCCGACGCCGGGGATCGCCACGTCGTCATAGATCGTGGCGGTCAGCGTGATCGTGTATTGCCCAGGGCCGACGTCCCGCAATCCGAGGATGGCATCGTTGAAGTCCTGTTGCGTACCGACGGATGCGCTCATGACTTCGCCTTTTCCGCTTCGCCAAAGGTCAAAAATGATGTTTCAGGCCGGCCATCCGTGAGGAAATCGGCGGCACTCGCGGGAAGTCTGACCCGCGTTCGCTCGACTGTCCAGCTACGTCCCCGGCATGTCCCTGCAGTCCTTTGGCGTGTCCTTTGGCATGTCCTTTGGCATGTCCCCTGGCATGTCCCCTGGCACCAGGCCAACCGCCCGCAATTCCGCGATCAGCGGTTGAAGTTCCGTCGCGTAGGTGCGCCAACGCCCCAGGCCGCGCGCGTTGATCGGTTGCCGCACCTGCAACGCGCTGGCCGTTCTGACGGTTCGCGTCTGCTCGTGAAACCGTTCGCATGCCGGATCGTATGGCAGATCGAGGAAACCCAGCACGCGCGTCAATGTTCCGCTGAAATCATGCACCCAATCGGAGAGTTCGAGTTCGATCATCGGCAGCGGCAGCACCGCGCGCCAATGCGTCATCAGCCGTTCATGCTCGCCGATGGCCCAACCCAGATCGGCGAGATCGTGCGCGTACGGATGATAGCCGAAGAACCGGTGCTGGAAGATGGACAATCCGGTGTCGCGCGGATCGCGTCGGCAATGGATGACTTTCGCACCGGGAAGCAATGTCGCGATGAACCCGAGATGCCGCGCGTTGCCGGGCATTTTGTCGAGGATGATCGCTTTGCCCGGCGCCTCCTCGCGCAACGCGCGCGCGAAGCGTGCCGCGGCTTCGGTCAGGGTGTCCCGGTCGAGCCCGGCGGCGGTGCGCACGCCGGCCACGCTGTCGGTGGCGCCGGCGAGTTGGATCAACAGCCGATGCACCGCGGTGCGCTCCCCGGCGCCGAACACATCGCGGTGCGCGGCGAGGATTTGCTCCGTCAGGCTGGTGCCGGATCGTGGCATGCCGACGATGAACACCGGCGCGGTGTCGGCGTTGGCGGCGCGCGGGCCGTCGCGCATCCTGGCGCCGTCGTACTGTCGCATGGTCGCATCGACGAACGCGCGGTAGCGTTCGCGCGAAAACGGCTGAATGCGCGCCAGCAACGCGTGGCCGCGCCGCCAGTGCTCGAACGCGGCGCCGCTGCGGCCGCGGTCGTGGTGAAAGCGGGCGAGATCGAAGCACGCCACGACGCGATGCTCCAGCAACGCCGCGGTGTCGCTTGCCGCCAGCGCCGCCATGCGTTCCGCGAGCGTATCGGCCATCGCCTGGCCCGACGCGTCCCGCGGCAACAAGGCGATGCGCCGCCACAACACGAGGATCTCGACGTCGCCGTAAGGTTCCGCGATGGCATCGAGTTCGGCGCGCGCCCGCTGGCGCTGGCCGGTCAGCAGCAGCGCCATCGCGCGATGCGCGTGCCAGTGCCTGCCGTCGCGTCCCGGCGGCGGCTCGCCTTGCAACAGCGCCAGAGCGGCGGGCGCGTCATGCTCCAGCACCAGCAGGTTGGCGAGGTTCAGCCGCGCGGCCACGTTGTCGGGATCGGCGCGCAGGATGTCGCGCAAGGCGGCGGCGGCCTCCTCGGTTTCGCCGATCAGCACGCGGAAGGCGGCGAGATTGACTTGCGCCGGAATGAAATCCGGACCCGCCGCGACGGCGGTGCGCATCGCGTCGAGCGCGCCCGCGATGTCGCCGAGTTGATAGCACGCGAGCCCGTAATCGACCCAGATCCGCGGCGCCCGCCGGTCCGCCTCCAGCGCGCGGGCGAAGGCGGCACGGGCGGCCTGGTGGTCGCCTTCGGCGCGCTCCGACTGGCCGAGCGCATGCCAGCATCCCGCCTGCCTCGGCGCCAGCCTGACCGCGCGCCGCGCCGCCGCCCGCGCCGCCTTGTTCTGGCCGAGTCCCAGCAGTGCGAGGCAGAAATTAACCCAGGGCGCCGGATCGTTGGGCGCCATCGTGGTGGTGCGGCGGAACAGCGCGGCGGCGCGGGCATAACAGCCGGCTTCCTGAAGCCCGATGCCGTAATGCAGATGGGTCAACGGATCGCGCGGGTTGAGACGCCACGCGCGCGCGAGATGCGGCAGACCGCCGGCGACGTCGCCGGATCGAACCATGCTCAGGCCGAGCAGCCGGAGGACGGTCGGATTGTCCGGATCGCTTTGGGACATGGCCGCGAACCGCGCCGCGGCCTCGGCATGGGCGCCGGATCGATACAGGTCGAGCGCCGCGCGAAGCCGGTCGGCGGGCGCGGGCTCCGGCGCGAAAATGACGGGCGTTGGCGGCCGCGGCGCGCGCGGCGCCGATTGGGCGGCGGAGGGCGACGCGCCGTCCGAGACGGCGGCCGTGGCGTTGCGTCGCGGCGGAAGACGAGCCATGCCGCGAGCTTATACCAGGGACTTCACGATTGACACGCGCGCCTGGGTTTACGCCGTCATGACCGTGGTCATGGCCCGCGAGGCCGGGCGGACCATGGTCACGGGACGACAGGCAGCCCCAAACGCGCCGGCATCAGAGCAAGCGCGCGCCCCGCCGATCAGCGCGCGAGGACGCCGCGCCGCCAACCCCGACGCGCCAGGAACGCGAGCGGCACCACGGACAGCAGCAACGACGAAGGTTCCGGCAACGGTCCGATCTGGACCACGAAACTGTCGGCGTCCGCGCCGGTCCCCCAGGTCCAGGTGTAGGTCCCGGGCGTAAGGCCCAACGTGTCGAATGTCTGGCCGCCGAAGGTCGCCGTGCTGGACAGCGCACTCCCCGAAACATACGCGTCCGGCAGCAGCAGGAAGTTGCCGGCGCCCTCCACGCCGACCGTGTCGCCGTCGCCGGCGGTTGCCGGGCTGACCCCCGCGGCTCCGAGGCTGGTGGGGCCGCTGATGTCGCCCCAGTCCTGGCCGGTCACGGCATCCGGTGAGCCGGTTACCGCGAGCGCGAATTCCGGCACGACGAGGGCGCCGATGAAAAAGTCGCTTTCGTCCGTGAGATCCGTCGTGTCGATCGAACCCGCGCCGGTGGCGACCACATCGGATCCGACCTCGGCATAGGTGACGATATAGCTCGCGCGGGCCGGCGAGATCACGCTGGCGCAGCCACAGAACGCCAGGGCGAGGACGGTTGCTCGTCCGAGGCCGAGATGCATGGTCTGAAATCGCATTTGTCCCAAGGTCCCTTTCGCTGAGAAGGAGGCGCCGCCGCGTTCACGATGCCGCGCATGACAACAATGTGTATCGAACGGCGAGGTCAGTACAATCGGAGACATTGCTGTCGCGTTACGGGTCACCCGCGGCCCGGCGCCTCGCATGACGCGCCCCGGCCGCGTTCGGACCCTGAAAATCTCCCTTGGCGCGGTGGAACGATAGGACCATAAACCTGGAACCTCGCTTCATCTTCCGCCAAAGGTCCCGCTCGTGAGCCAGCCCGCCACCCACCCGCACCACATGTCCAACCTTCTCGAACCAGCCCTGATCGAGATCGTGCACGCCGTGTGCGACCGCCCGAACCAGACCATGGCCGACTACGAAGCCAAAGCCGACGCCACCTGGGCGCTCCTCGAATCGTTTCAGCCGCGCGACGCGATCGATCTGCTGCTCTCCGGCCAGTTGGTCGCGTTCAACGCGGTGTTCGCCGATGCCACGCTGAGGCTGTTGGGCGGGATGGACGACACGCTGAAGAAGCAGACGCTGTCGAGCCTTGTTTCGATGGGCCGGGTGACGCAGGGCCACGTGGACCGCCTCGCGAAGCGCGGCAACCAGCCGTATCGGACCGAGATCGAGGCGCCCGTCGCGGCGGCGGCCCCGCCGAAGTCGGTGGGCACGGCGCCGATGGCGGACGCACCGCCGGATGCCGCGCGCGCCGGCGCCGTGGCGCACGTCGACACCCCCCACGGCGCCGCGCCCGGCGCCGCCGCGCCCGGCGCCGCCGCGCCCCCGGTCGCCGGCACCGCGGCGCTGTCCGCCGCGGCGACAGGCGGGCCACCATCCGGTGCCGAAACGCTTTCCGCGCCGCCGCCGCACGATGACGCCGCACTGCCCGCCGCGCGATCGCCAGATCCCGAGGCATCCGCTGCCTCACCCGACCCCGCATCCGCGCCAACGCCCTGTCCCGCCACGGCCGATCCAACCAGCCCGGACGCGCCAACGCGCGGACGCACGCAGTCGGCGGTGGCGGCAACCTCGTGGCTGGATGAGCCGTACCAGGAATACATCATCGAAACCCCTGGCCTGCTCGCCGCACAGGAGAGAGCGGCACGAACCGCGGCGGTGCTCAGGCTGATGGAAGCGACGCAGCAGGCCGAAAGCGCCGAGCCTCGCGCGGCATCGGTGCCCGAACCCGCGACGACGGACGCATCATAGACCCACGATCTGGCGGATGCCGGCGATTGACATGGTACTGGGCGAGGTATCGGCCTCGCCGGCGCGAATCGAAGCCCGGCCGGTGGACGTTCGGCATTTGCCGTGCCTGGGTGGGGATCCGGTTCGCGGAGACCGGCCAACGGGTGCCCAGGCGGTGCATCATGCGTGCCCGGTTATCGCGGGAGCGAGAGTTTGTCTTCGCGGACGCGGTTGCCGGCTGACATGACGGCTGGCACGACCGCCGGTCCGTATGCACGACCGGGCGTGCGCGACCGCCCGGCGCTGGATCAATCGGCCCCGGGGGGTCAACCGACCCCGGGGGATCGAACATCGGCCCCGGGGGATCGACCAGCCCTGGCGGATCGACCGGCGGATCAGGCGATGGTGAGCGCGTAGACGATGCTGAACGTCGCGTCGGCCTTATCCAGCGTGTCGTATTCGTAGCCCCAGCTATAAAATTTATTTCCGCCGCGATACAAGTAATGAACCAGCCCATTATAGGGTGTCGTTTTGCTCCCGTCGGTCACGCCCACGATGGCGTCGCCCGATGCGAGCGCGCCGCTGGCTTCGGTGATGGTCGCCTGTTTGTTCCAGAACCGGGATATGTAGTCCGCCACGGCCTTCGGCGGCAGTCCCATACCGAACTTCTCGTCCTTGAAAATATCGGTGTCGAGCTTTTCGTTCGCGCTGGCCATGTCGATATTCTTGATGTACTTTTCGAAACTGAAATCTTTATGAACCCCACCAAAACTTTGCGTGAAGTCGGTGATTTCCTGAATCAATGGGCTGTTGGCGGACTGCAGCGCGACGAGATAATCCCTGATCTCGTACAACACGCTGTACGCATGCGTCGTGTCGATCCATTTGGTGTACTTGAACTGGTTCATGCGCGACATCGCGTAAAATGTACTGGTGAAACCGCAAATGCCCCAGGTGCGATTGGTTTTTCCGAGCTTGATATGCTGTTTCTCAGTGAACCCTGACATCTTCAACTCCCCCGGTTCTATGGCGACACGCCAATCACGCGCCCTGCGACCGTCAATGCTTTGTAGCGCCAGTCACGATGATCCGGCAAACCCAAACCGGCACGGCACGGAATATTAAACTTTTGGCAATTCTTAATGAAGCGCCCGCGGAAGACGGCGACAGCGCGCGAGGCCGCCGGTCTCAGGCGGGATGCAACGCACCGCCGCGGCGAGTCCGCGGAGTGTGGATGCCGCGGCCACGGTGTGTGGATGCCGCGTCCGCGGAATGTGGATTTGGATTACGGACGACGCCGCGGTCCGGTCAGACGCCCGCCATTTCGCCCGGCGGGGTGTCGGGCGACGCACCGTCCGTCGCGTCACGCGCGGGGATCTCCGCCGCCGGGGTCTCCCGGGCGCGCTGCTGCTCCTTGCGGCGGCGCAGGTTGGCCCGCAGCGCATCCGCCTCCCGCTCCCGCCGGATGTTCGCGCGGCCCGGAGACTTTGGATCGTCATGCATGGCTGGATTGGAACGGCGCCTCCCCGCCTCGTCAAGCGCCCCGCCCCGTCTGGCGCGCCCGTCCGGTCAGCGCGGGTGGGCCCGGCGCGTCTCCGGGGATTTTCTCCAACGGTCCCTCTGGGTGTCGCGGGACCCGCTGGACATAAGGATATCTTTATGTCAGACATGCGGCATGGAACGCCTCCTCTCCAGCCTGCGCGCGGTCGCCGAGCCAACACGGCTGCGGCTGCTCGCGCTCGCCGCGCGCGGCAGCTTCTGCGTGATGGAGTTCACGGAAATCCTCGGCCAGTCGCAGCCCAGGCTGTCGAGGCATCTGAAATTGCTGTGCGATTGCGGGTTGCTCGACCGGGTGCGGGAGGGGGCGAATGTCTGGTTCGCCTTGCCGCCGGGCGACGAGGGCGCGCTGGCTCGCGATCTGATCGCACGGCTGCCGACGGACGACGCGATCCTGGAATCGGACCGCCGGCAGGCCGCGCGGGTGCTGGCCGAACGCGCCCGGATCGCCTCCGACAGCTTCCGCGCCAAGGGCGCCGACTGGGACGAGATGCGCGCCCTCGATCTGCCGGCGCGGGCGGTGGAGGATGCGTTGCTGACGCTCGTGCCGGAGGATCCGCCCGGCCGCTTGCTGGATATCGGCACCGGCACCGGCCGCGTGCTGGAACTGCTCGCGCCGCGGGTGCGCCAGGCCGTGGGCGTGGACGCGTCCAAGGCGATGCTGGCGTTGGCGCGGTCCCGCCTGGCGCAACCCGGCCTGGCGCATTGCGCGGTGCGGTTGGCGGACATGTATCGGCTGCCGCTGGCGGACGCCTCGTTCGATACGGCCGTGCTGCAGATGGTGCTGCACTACGCCGAGGATCCGGCCGGCGCGGTGGCCGAGGCGGCGCGCGTGCTGCGGCCCGGCGGGCGGCTGATCGTCATCGACCTGGCGCCGCACGGCCGGGACGATCTGGTGGTGAAGCGCGCGCATCGCTGGCCGGGCTTCTCCGACGCCGCAATTCATCGACTGGTAACCAATTCCGGGCTTCATCCGGCGGACAACGCGCAGACCATTCCGGGTCCGCTCGATGTGCGGATCTGGTGCGCCACGCGGATGCATGACGCCACCGCCGCTGCCTCCCTCGAAAACGTGAACTGAAAGACGAGACGACATGAGCCGGCCCCATTTGCTCGACGCGTTGCGCGACCAGGTCCTGTTGTGCGACGGCGGCATGGGCAGCCGAGCCCAGGCGCTGCCACTGGACATCGAGGCGGATTACTGGGGCCGCGAGAATTGTACGGATGTGCTGGTGCTGTCCCGTCCCGACCTCGTGCGCGATATCCATCGCGGCTTTTTCGAAGCCGGCGCCGACATGGTCGAGACCAACACCTTCGGTGCCTCGCCCGTCACGCTGGGCGAATTCGACCTCGCCGAGCGGGCGTTCGAGATCAACCGGAAGGCGGCCGAACTGGCGCGCGAGGCGGCCGAGGGGTTCTCCGATGGCCGGCATCGTTACGTAATCGGCAGTATCGGCCCCGGAACGAAATTGCCAAGCCTGGGCAATATCGCGTACGACCCGTTGCAGGCGGCGCTGGCCGAGCAAAGCCGCGGCCTGATCGCCGGCGGCGTCGATGCCATCCTCATCGAGACCTGCCAGGACACGCTGCAGATCAAGGCGGCGGTGAACGGCGCGAAGCTCGCGCGCGCGGCGGCGAAGACCGACACGCCGATCTTCGTGCAGGTGACAGTTGAAACGACCGGCACGCTGCTGGTCGGTCCCGATATCGCCGCCGCCGCGACCGTGGTGCACGCGCTGGACGTGCCGCTGATCGGGCTGAACTGCGGCACCGGACCGCGGGAGATGGCCGAGCATCTGCACTGGCTCGCCGCCAACTGGCCCGGCCTGCTGTCGGTGCAGCCGAACGCGGGACTGCCCGAACTCGTCGATGGGCACACGCATTATCCGCTGCACGCCGATGAGCTGGCGACCTGGATGGAGCGTTTCATCGCCGAGGACGGCGTCAACCTCATTGGCGGTTGCTGCGGCACGACGCCGGCGCATATCAGCGCGCTGGATGCGATGTTGCGCAGGCGTGGCGGCTTCCGTCCCGCTCCCGTGGCGCGCAAACCGGTGTGGGTGCCGGGCGTGGCCAGCCTGTATCAGGCGGTACCGTTGCGCCAGGAGAACGCCATCTTCGCGATCGGCGAGCGCTGCAACGCCAACGGCTCGAAAAAGTGGCGGGAATTGCAGGAGAAAGGCGATTGGGACGGCTGCGTGACGATGGGCCGCGAGCAGATCGGCGAAGGCTCCCACGCGCTGGACATCTGCACCGCGTTTGTCGGCCGTGACGAGACGGCGGAAATGCTGGAGGTGATTCGCCGCTTCACCGCCTCGGTCAATTCGCCGCTGGTGATCGACAGCACTGAGACGCCGGTCATCGAAGCCGCGTTGAAGTTGCATGGCGGCAAGCCGATCATCAACTCGATCAACTTCGAGGATGGCGAGAAGGCGGCGGCCGATCGGCTTCGGCTGGCGAAGCAGTTTGGCGCGGCGGTGATCGCGCTGACCATCGATGAAGTGGGGATGGCGAAAACGGCGGAGGACAAGCTGCGCATCGCCCGCCGGCTGGTCGACTTCGCCTGTAACCAACACGGTCTTCCGCAATCCGATCTGCTGATCGATCCGCTGACCTTCACCATCGCCACCGGCAACGAGGACGATCGCAAGCTGGCGCAATGGACGTTGGAAGGCATCGCCGCGATCCGCGCCGAGTTTCCCGATATCCAGATCATTCTGGGCCTGTCCAATGTCAGCTTCGGGTTGAACCCGGCTGCGCGCGCGGTGTTGAATTCGGTGTTCCTCGATCACGCGGCGCGCGCCGGGATGTCGGGCGCGATCATCCACGTATCGAAGATCCGGCCGCTGCATCTGCTGGCGCCGGAGGAAGTGAAGGTCGCCGAAGACCTGATCTTCGATCGCCGCGCCGAGGGTTACGACCCGTTGCAAGCCATGCTGGCGCTGTTCGCCGGCAAGAAAGCCGCTGACACGGTCAAGAAGGTTCGCGCCGAGACGGTGGAGGGCCGATTGAAGGATCGCATCGTCGATGGCGACCGCAAGGGCCTGACCGACGAACTGGACGATGCGCTGAAGACCCGCGATCCGTTGTCGATCATCAACGACGTGCTGCTGGACGGCATGAAGGTGGTCGGCGATCTGTTCGGCGCCGGCAAGATGCAATTGCCGTTCGTGCTGCAAAGCGCCGAGACGATGAAGGCCGCGGTCGCCTATCTCGAACCGATGATGGAACGAGTGGAAGGGCAGGAAAAGGGCACCATCGTGCTCGCCACGGTGAAGGGCGACGTGCACGACATCGGCAAGAACCTCGTCGATATCATCCTGACCAACAACGGCTACAAGGTGATCAATCTCGGCATCAAGGTGCCGCTCGCGACCATGCTGGAGGCGGTGGCGGACTCGCACGCGCACGCCATCGGCATGAGCGGACTGCTGGTCAAGTCCACCGTGGTGATGCGCGAGAACCTGGAGGAAATGTCCAGGCAGGGTCTGGAGATCCCGGTGCTGCTCGGCGGCGCCGCGCTGACCCGCAACTACGTGGAGGACGATTGCGTCCGCGCTTATGCCAGCGGCCGGGTGGCCTATGCGCGCGATGCGTTCGACGGGCTGCATCTGATGGATCGGGTGACCGGCAACGCGTTCGACGACTACCTCGCGGCGGTGCGGGCGAAGCGCGTCGGCAAGGCGCGCAACACGACGCGCACGCTGGGTCAGGCCGATGCGCGCGCGTTCCAACCGGTCGATGTCAACGCGGTGCGCGAACGCCGCCGCCGGCTGACCCAGGACGTTCCGGTGGTGGAACCTCCGTTCTGGGGCGCGCGGGTGATCGAGACCGATCCCAAGGCGATCGTTCCGCTGCTGAACGAACGCAGCCTGTATCAGTTCCAGTGGGGCTTCCGGAAGCAGGGCCGCTCACTCGACGACTTCCTCGGGTGGGCGAAGCAGGAGCTGCGGCCGGTGCTGCGCCGCATGCTGACCTTGTGCGCCGAACAGGAGATTCTGCGGCCTCAGGCGGCGTACGGCTACTGGAAGGCGGCGGGCCAGGGCAACGACCTGATCATCTTCGACACCGACGGCACCACCGAACTGACCCGGTTCACCCTGCCGCGGCAACCGCGGGAGGATGGCGACTGCATCGCCGACTTCTTCCGCGATGTCGATGAGGCCCAACGGGACGTGATCGGGCTGCAGGTGGTGACGGTGGGGCAAAAAGCCTCCGACGTCGCGCGCGAGTGGTTCGAGGACAATCGTTACCAGGACTACCTCTATCTGCACGGGCTGTCGGTGGAGATGGCCGAGGCGATGGCGGAATACGTCCACAAGCGGATCCGCGCCGAGCTTGGCTTCGCCGCCGAGGACGCCCCGGATACCGAAAAGATGCTGGCCCAGGGGTATCGGGGGAGCCGGTATTCGTTTGGGTATCCGGCGTGTCCGAAACTGGAAGATCAGGCGCCGATCCTGGGCCTGCTGGGCGCCGACCGGGTGGGCGTGTCACTGTCGGACGAGTTCCAGTTGCATCCCGAGCAATCGACCAGCGCCATCGTCACGCTGAACCCGCGGGCGAAATACTTCTCGGTTTAGCACGGTATCGGACCAGATTAATTGATTTTGATTGCGTTACGGTAAGGCGGTTCGCCATCCGCGGATCGTGCGACCGACAGGCCGACCATACCCGGTCGGGGCAACGCTCGGGCGCGGCCAATGGCCGACCGGGGTCGAGCCGGGGTCCCGGTGGCCGGATACGGGCCGGCGGGATCCCCGACCATTGAAACGCGCTCGTGAAGAGTTGGTCATCCACCGGTTCCCGGCGCGCGGATGGTTTGCGAATGCCGCCGCTTCGGCTATGTCCCGCGACGAGAGATGACCCGCCTGACAACTCGCGCTGGCAGGGATTGGATTTGGTATTGCGTGGAGGCGTCCTCGGCATGAATTTTCCGCGATTGACCCGCTCGGGCGCGCCCGGTGTTTGGCTGGCCGTTTCCGGCGTCCTGCTGTCCGGTTGCGCGCCGCAAGCAGGGGGTTGGAACGGCATCTTCGCGATCGACAGCGCCGGCGCGGCGAAGACCTGCGTGGCATCGCCGGTGGCGCCCCCGGACGGCAAGACCGTGCTGGTGCAGGTCCAGATGAGCAACGAGGGCGGCTGGTGCGGCGTGACCCTGAACCGAGCCGGGGTCGCATATAACTCCTATCTGCTGGTCACACGCCCCGCCCATGGCCGCGTGTTCGCCCACCATGTCGGGCAAACGACCCGCGTCGATTACACGCCCGACCCCGGATTCGTGGGCACCGACAGCTACGCCGTGCGGCTGATCCCCGGCAACGCGGTGCTCGAGGGCGGTGTCACGGTGACGAAAGCCCAATAATCGCCGGCGTGAGCCTTCCGCGTCAACTGTCGTAGGCGACCAGCGCCTCGCACGGCACGTCCAGGCGGGCGCGGCCGTTGAGGAACGTCAACTCGATCAGCGCCGCGACGGCGGGCACCACGGCGCCCTGCTGGCGCAGCAGCTTGATCCCGGCCGCCGCCGTGCCTCCGGTGGCGAGCAGGTCATCCACCACCACCACCCGCTGGCCGGGGTGCACCGCGTCGGCCTGGATCTCGACCCGGTCCTCGCCATATTCCAGCGCGTAGTTCACCCCGACCGTCGGACCGGGCAGCTTGCCGGGCTTGCGGATCATGATGAAGCCACAGCCCAGCTTCAGCGCGAGCGGGGCGGCGACGAGGAAGCCGCGGCTTTCGATGCCCGCCACCAGATCCGGCAAATGCGGCCGGACCGCGCGGGCCATGCGGCCCATCGCCACCTGCCAGGCGTCGGCGTCCCGCAGCAAGGTCGAAATGTCGTAGAACAGGATCCCGGGCTTCGGGAAATCCGGGATGCCTCTGATGTGGTCTTTCAGGTCCATGCGCGTCGTGGCCTCTGGTTGCGGAGTGGGCGCCGCAGTTTGGAACGCCGGGACCGCGCCGGCAACGGCCGGGCGGCCGGGTGGGGCATCCGGTGTGGCGGCCGGGTGGGGCATCCGGTGTGGCGGCCGGGTGTGGCACCGCCCGAGGCGGGCGCTCAGCCGGGCACCGGAGCGGCGCTACGACGATGGCAGCACCTCGTCCGGCAGCAGGCCCCAGAACTGGTCGCGCCGTAGATACCCCTTGTATCCGCTGACCTGGACCTGGCACCACGTGGAGCCCGCCGCGCACTCCCTCAGGCGGCCGATCACGCCGACCTTGAGGGTCGCCACGGGCGACGCGGTATCATTGGGATCGGCCCGCAGGATCGCGTCCTTGTTCTGCACCATAAAGGTCCGCCGGTCGCTGAGGGTCACCTGGTGCACCCAGCCCTCCACCCCGTCCGGGTCCTTCACGTAGCGCCAGACGTCATATTCGCGCTCGACTTCCATCGGCAGGTCGCGCCGCTTGTAGACCCACTCGATCGGATACCGCTGTCCGGGCCCCTTGCGCATGTTGGTATCGTCGGTCTTCAGCGCGGCGAACCGGGGGACCTTGGCGGGCGGCTCGCCGGTATCCTTGGCGGCCGCTTCAGGCGCGGCGGGCTGGGGCGGCGGCGGAGGCGCGGCGGGAGGCGCCGCCACGACAGGCGCATGGGCCGCTGGCGCATGTGCCGCTGGCGCGTTGGGGGTGCCTCTGGCGGGACCCACGCCGGCCGATGGCCTGACGGTCTTGCCGCGCGGTTCGGGCGGTTTGCGTGCTTCCGCGTGCTCGACGTGCCGGGCGGGGCGGGGAACCTCTTTCGGAGGCAGGTGGCGATACGGCCGGGGCGCCGGCGGCGGGGGCTCGGGACTGACCTGTTCGGCCGGGGTGGCGGCTCGCACGGCGGCCGGCGCGCTGAGCGTCAGTGCCATCGCGAGACCCAACAGCAGCCCGGTCGCGCCACGCATCGCGGCGCGCCTCATGCGCGCTGCCATGGCGTGGCCGAAGCGGGCGGACAAAAGCCAGGGAACGGCATCACAAGGCGGCTCCGCATCCAATTCCTGACCCGTGCCCGGTCACTGCCCACACCGCGCCCACCGCCGCTTCGGCTCCCCTGGGGTCGAGCCGCCCGGGGCGGAGTCCTCTGGTTCAAGCCCCCCGGGTCCGGGGTCCGCGCGGCGGCAATGGCGCATGAAAATCAAGGATCCGCGCCGTGGCGCGAGAGACGGGGCTCGAACCCGCGACCTCCGGCGTGACAGGCCGGCGCTCTAACCAACTGAGCTACTCCCGCTTTGGCGGAGGCGAGGCTTTAGGCCGCGAACCGACACGCGTCAAGCGCGAACCAACCTGTTTTTTCGCATGTTCCGAATGGGTTTTTGGTAGGCGGTGACGGATTCGAACCGCCGACCATCTCGGTGTAAACGAGACGCTCTACCACTGAGCTAACCGCCTGCCGTCGCACCGTCCCTCGGCGCGAGAATGGCCGGGGGAACGAGGCGGTCACCATAACAAATCAGATGTCCGGTTCAAGCCGCGATGATTGACGCGGCCATGCGATGACCGCCTAGTTGACGGTATCCTTCAGTCCCTTGCCAACCTTGAACCGGACAGTGGTCGAGGCCGGGATCTGCATTTCCTCACCGGTGCGCGGATTGCGTCCGGTGCTGGCCTTGCGCTCGGCCGCGACGAAGGTGCCGAAGCCGGCCAGCCGGACCTAGTCTTTCCGCTTCAGAGCGGCGGTGATCGCCGCGAGCACGGCGTCCACGGCGTCGCCCGCCTTCGCGCGCGTCAAATCCGTGCTATCCGCGACCGCCGCGATAAGGTCGTTTTTGTTCACGTGTCATTCCCCTCTGTACATAACAAAAAGCCCATAAGCCGGGGCACCGGTCCCAATGGGCGCCAACCCGGCGCCCCCGCCCTTCCCGTCCCCTGGGCATGGGTCCGGGAAGAGCGGTTGCCGCGTATTATCAGTGCGCCAGAGTCGCGCCTACCTGCGGTGCCTGAGGAGGAACGGGCGGAATCTCCGCGCGGTTCCTCCCACTCGATCGCCTCCGGCGCGCGCGCCAGCGCCCTGGCGATCACCTCATCCACGTCCGATACCGGGATCAACGTCAGGTTGGCCTTCACGTTGTCCGGAATCTCGGCGAGGTCCTTCTCGTTCTCCTTCGGGATGAACACGGTCTTGATGCCGGCCCGCAAGCCGCCAGCAGCTTTTCCTTCAGACCCCCGATCGGCAACACCCGTCCGCGCAGCGTGATCTCCCCGGTCATCGCGACATCGCGGCGCACCGGAATGCCGGTCAGCACCGAAATCATCGAGGTCGCCATCGCCACGCCGGCCGACGGACCGTCCTTCGGCGTGGCACCCTCCGGCACGTGCACGTGGATGTCGCGCTTTTCGAACAGCGTCGGCTTGATGCCGAATTGCGTCGAGCGGCTGCGCACGTAACTCAGCGCCGCCGAAACGCTCTCCTGCATCACGTCGCCCAGCTTGCCGGTGCTTTTGACGTTGCCCTTGCCGGGCAACAGCACCGATTCGATGGTCAGGATCTCACCGCCCACTTCGGTCCAGGCCAGACCGGTGACGACACCGACCATGTCCTCGGCCTCGGTCTCACCGAAGCGGAACTTCTTCACGCCGGCGAAAGTATCGACATTCGACATGTCGATGGTCATCCGCTCGACCTTCTTGGTGACGATCTCCTTCACCGATTTCCGCGCCAGGTTGGCGAGTTCGCGTTCCAGGTTCCGCACGCCCGCTTCCCGCGTGTAGTAGCGGATCAGTTCGTGCAGCGCCTCGTCGGTGACCACCCACTCGTCTTTCTTCAGGCCATGCGCCTCGGCCTGTTTCGGAATGAGGTGGCGTTTGGCGATCTCGACCTTCTCATCCTCGGTATAGCCGGGGATGCGAATGATCTCCATGCGGTCCATCAACGGTTGCGGCATGCGCAGACTGTTCGCGGTCGTGACGAACATCACGTCCGAGAGGTCGTAATCCACTTCCAGGTAGTGATCGGCGAACGTGCTGTTCTGTTCCGGATCCAAAACCTCCAGCAACGCCGAGGACGGATCGCCACGCCAGTCGGCGCCGAGTTTGTCGATCTCGTCCAACAGGAACAGCGGGTTCGACGTCTTCGCCTTCTTCATGCCCTGGATGACCTTGCCGGGCATCGAGCCGATATAGGTCCGACGGTGACCGCGGATTTCCGCCTCGTCCCGCACGCCGCCGAGCGACATGCGTACGAAGTTGCGGCCCGTGGCGCGCGCGATCGACTTGCCCAACGAGGTCTTGCCGACGCCGGGCGGGCCAACGAGACACAGGATCGGACCCCGCACTTTCGGGCTGCGCGCCTGCACCGCGAGATACTCGATGATACGCTCTTTAACTTTTTCCAGACCGAAATGATCCTCGTTGAGGATTTTCTCGGCGGCGACCACGTCGTTGCGGACCTTGCTGCGCTTCTTCCACGGGATCGACAGGATCCATTGCAGATAGTTGCGCACCACGGTCGCCTCGGCGCTCATCGGCGACATGCTGCGGAGCTTCTTCATCTCCGCGACGGCCTTTTCACGCGCTTCCTTCGAAAGCCGGGTCTTCTTGATCTTGTCTTCGAGTTCGGCGTTCTCGTCCTGGCCGTCCTCGCCCTCGCCGAGTTCCTTCTGAATGGCCTTCAATTGCTCATTCAGGTAGTACTCGCGCTGGGTCTTTTCCATCTGCCGCTTCACGCGGCCGCGGATCTTCTTCTCGACCTGCAGAACGCCGATTTCGTTCTCCATGTGCGCGAAGGCTTTCTCCAGCCGGTCGCTGACACGATGCAGTTCGAGCAGTTCCTGCTTCTCGGGAATTTTCAGATTGAGGTGGCTGGCGACCGTATCGGCGAGCTTCGACGGCTCCTCGATCTGGTTCAGCGAAACCAGCACCTCGGGCGCGATCTTCTTGTTCAGCTTGATGTACTGCTCGAACTGCGAAACGACCGAGCGGCTGAGCGCGTCCAGGCTTTTCTTGTCGCCGGGTACGTCGGGCACGGTTTCCACCGATGCCTCGAAATACGCCTCGGTCTCCTTGAAGCTGGTGATTTTGGCGCGGCGTCCGCCCTCGACGAGGACCTTCACCGTGCCATCGGGCAGCTTCAGCAGTTGCAGGATCGTGGAGACGGTGCCGAGCCGATAAATATCATCGACCGACGGATCGTCCTGCGTGGCATTGCGTTGCGCGACCAGCAAAATCTGCTTGTCGTCCTGCATGACCGCCTCGAGCGCGCGGACCGATTTCTCGCGTCCGACGAACAGCGGGACAATCATGTGTGGGAACACGACGATGTCGCGCAGCGGCAGCACCGCCATCACATCGCCCTTACCCGGGGTGGAACGTTCGCTTCCCCGGTCGGCCCCGGGGTCCACCTGATCAGTCATTGTTCGACCTCCTGTTGGACGGTCAGCGTCCGGCCGCCCACGATTGGCACGGAAGACGCTTTCCTCAATTCCTCGCGCCTCGAAGCAATTTGAGTGCGATTGTTGATGAATATCGGCACCGTCTTACCTCCGTGCAAGGTCTTGACAAGCGGCGCCGAAAAACCTGGCGCGTGCGGATCAGGCGCTGCTTTCCGCCCGTTCCTTCCCGTGAATATACAGCGGATTGGCCCGAGACTCGGCCACTTCCCGATTGATAACCACCTCCTCTACACCATCCAACCCCGGCAGGTCGAACATCGTGTTGAGCAGGATCTGCTCCATGATCGAGCGCAGGCCCGCGCGCCCCGGTCTTGCGCTGGATGGCGCGCGAGGCGACCGACTTCAGCGCGTCCTCGGTGAACGAGAGCTTCACGCCCTCCATCTCGAACAGCCGGCCGTATTGCTTGATCAGCGCGTTCTTCGGCCGGGTCAGGATCTCCATCAGGGTGTTTTCGTCGAGGTCGTCCAGCGTGGCGACCACCGGCAACCGGCCGATGAACTCCGGGATCAGGCCGAACTTCAGCAGATCCTCGGGCTCCACCTCACGCAGGATGGCGCCCATGCGCCGCTCATCCGACGAGCGCACCTCGGCGCCGTAGCCGATGCCCGAGCCCTTGCCGCGCGCGGAAATGATCCGCTCCAGCCCGGAGAACGCGCCGCCGCAGATGAACAGGATGTTGGTGGTATCGACCTGCAGGAACTCCTGCTGCGGATGCTTGCGCCCGCCCTGCGGCGGCACCGAGGCGACGGTGCCTTCCATGATCTTCAGCAGCGCCTGCTGCACGCCCTCTCCGCTCACGTCGCGGGTGATCGAGGGGTTGTCCGACTTGCGGGAGATCTTGTCGACCTCGTCGATGTAGACGATGCCCCGCTGCGCCCGCTCCACGTTGTAGTCGGCCGCCTGCAGCAGCTTCAGGATGATGTTCTCGACATCCTCGCCGACATAGCCCGCCTCGGTCAGCGTCGTCGCGTCCGCCATGGTGAACGGCACGTCGAGGATGCGGGCCAGGGTCTGCGCCAGCAACGTCTTGCCGGAGCCGGTCGGGCCCACCAGCAGGATGTTCGACTTGGCGATCTCGATGTCGTTGTTCTTCTGGCCGTGCGCCAACCGCTTGTAGTGGTTGTGCACCGCGACGGAGAGGACCTTCTTCGCGTGGTCCTGACCGATCACGTAATCATCCAGCACCTTGCAGATCTCGCGCGGTGTCGGCACGCCATCGCGTGACTTGACGAGGTGCGTCTTATGCTCCTCGCGGATGATATCCATGCACAGTTCGACGCACTCATCGCAGATGAACACGGTCGGACCGGCGATGAGCTTACGGACCTCGTGCTGCGACTTGCCGCAGAACGAGCAATACAGGGTGTTCTTCGAATCGCCGGACTTGCTCATGCGCACTCCTCCCCCGGATGCGGGGGCACTACACCGTCGGATACTAGACTCCCCTTTCCCGCCGCGACAAGGATGGAGACCCTTGTATGACATGGGGATGTCAAAACGGCGGCGGCCAGAACGTCATACAATCACGGAATCCCTTGTAAGGTATGAAGACTCCGTGGTTTTCACGGGCCAGGCACCGCGCCGCGGAAAATTCGCGCCGCGCCGCGGAAAGCTTTCCGCGGACCAAGGGTGCAACGGGAATCGCCGCGGTTTGGTTGCGGCCGCCCGGTCCTCCCTGGCGATGTCGGACAGGAACGCGGGCCGGGCGTGCGAGCGGTAACGCCCAGGGGACACCGTGCCGTCGCCGATCCCGCGGCGAGAGCCGGGATCGGGCTCGTCGCGCCGTCGCCGGCCGTGGGGGCGCCATTCACCCCGACGAGGAATCGGACGATGTTCCCGGGCGGCTGTCGACGACTTCATCGACGATGCCGAATTCCTTGGCCTCCATCGCCGACATGTAGGAATCGCGCTCCAACCGGCGCTCGATCGCCTCGATCGGCTGGCTGGTATGACGCACGTAGATCTCGTTCAGCCGCTTGCGCAGCGTCAGGATCTCGCGCGCCTGGATTTCGATGTCGGTCGCCTGGCCCTGCGCGCCGCCGGACGGCTGATGCACCATGATCCGGGCGTTCGGCAGCGCGTAGCGCTTATCCTTGGCGCCGGCGCACAACAACAGGCTGCCCATCGACGCCGCCTGGCCGATGCACACCGTGCTGACCGGACTGCGAATGTACTGCATCGTGTCGTAAATCGCCAAACCCGCCGAAACCACCCCGCCTGGGCTGTTGATATAGAACGAGATGTCCTTGCTCGGATTCTCCGACTCAAGGAACAGCAACTGCGCGCAGATCAACGCGCTGACCTGGTCGTAGACCGCGCCGGTCAGGAAGATGATGCGTTCCTTCAACAGCCGGGAATAGATATCGAAGGCCCGCTCGCCGCGCGCGGTCTGCTCGACCACCATCGGCACCAGGTTGTTCGCGTAGATCTCGACCGGATCACGATCACTCATGGGTTCACTTTCGCCAGAGGGCACCAAAGGACGTCGAACGAATGGCAGGGGAACGAATGGCAGGCGACAGATAGGCGGGGAAACCGGCGCCGAGGATTCGGCGCCTGTTTAAAATAGGCCGATCCCCGGGAATTTCCAGCAGCATGTCATGGAACCGCCAATTGGCGGAACCGGGTTCAGGTCGCGGCGGTTCCGGCCTCCCCGCTTTCCGCGCCCGCTTCGCCCGACGGGGCGGTGTCCAATGGGGCGGTGTCCAATGGGGCGGAGTCCTGGGCCGCGCCGGCATCGGCGGCGGCAACGGCGGGTTTGGGCTCGTCCGGATCCTTTTCCAGATCCTCGACCGAGATCTCCGCGTCCGTCAACGTCGCCGCGTCGAGCACGTAATCGATCACCTTGTCCTCGAAGATCGGACCGCGCAACGCGTCGGTCGCGGCCGGATAATTCCGATAGAACTCGATCATCTGCGCCTCGCGGCCCGGGTAGCGCGCCGCCTCCCGCCGGATCGCCATGGTCACTTCCTCGGGCGTGACCACGATGTTGTTCACCCGCCCGATCTCGCCCAACAGCAGGCCGAGGCGGACGCGGCGATCGGCGATGGCACGGTAGTCCGCGCGCAACTGATCCTCGGTCTTGGCCTTGTCGTCCTCGTCCATCGTGCCGTTGGCCCGGCTGGCCTCGAGGTTTTTCCAGATCTGATCGAACTCCTGGTTGACCAGCACCTCCGGGGCGCCGAAGTGGGCATGCTCGGCCAGCAGGTCCAGCAGATCGCGCTTCAGGCGCATCCGGGTCAGTTCGTCCAGCCGGCGCTGGCGCATCCCCTCCAGCGTCTCGCGCAGGTTCTCCAGCAAGTCGAAGCCGAGTTTCTCGGCCAGCGTGTCGTCGATCGGCGCCGGGACGGCCTTGCGCAGTTGCTTCGCCGTGATGTCGAACGTCGCCAGCTTGCCGGCCAGATTCTGCGCCTGGTAGTTTTCCGGGAAGGTGACCTCGATGGTCTTGCTCTCGCCGGGCCGCATGCCCTCGATCTGCTCGACGAAGCCCGGAATGAAGCCCGAGCCGCCGATATCGACGTCGGTATCGGTCGCGGTGCCGCCCTGGAACGCCTCGCCGTCCACCTTGCCCGCGTAGTCGATGGTCAGCACATCGCCCTTGGCGGCGCCTTGATTGTCGCCGCGCGCGGCAAGTTCCTCAGGCGTGAAGTCGACCAGATCGCGGTTGCGCCCGGCGATGTCCGCCATCGCCTTGTCCACCTCCTCGGCGGGCACCTTCGCCACGTGCTTCGTCAGGCTGAACGCGGTGAAGTCCGGCATCGGAATTTCCGGCAGCAGTTCCAGCTCCAGCTTGAACTCCAGGTCCTTCGCCGGGCCGACCGCGGTCGGATCCGCCGACACCATCTCCAGCTTCGGCATCACGGCGGGGCGCAGTTCCCGGTCGGCCAGCAGCTTCTGCGTCGCCTCGTTGATCGACTGCTCCATCACTTCCGCCGCCACGGCGCCGCCGAAACGCTGGCGGACGATGGGCATCGGCACCTTGCCGGGCCGGAAGCCAGGCAGATTGACCTGTTTCGCGAGCTCGGACAGCCGCGTGGCCCGCCGGCTTTCAATGTCTTCCGCCGGCAGCACCACCGCGAATGCGCGCTTGAGGCCGTCGGAAAGTGTCTCGGTCACCTGCATCTGCCAATCCATTCCATATAGTCTATGTCGTATGTCGTCAGTCTCATCCACGCGCCCCCGCGTGGTCAGTCTGTCAGCGCGTCAGTCCGCACGCGGCCTCGCGTGGTCGTCTCGCACGCGTCGCATCCAGTCGCCTCGCCGGCTCTCGGCCGGCGAGCTCCCGTCTGGTGCGGGCGGAGGGATTTGAACCCCCACGGCTTGCGCCACCAGAACCTAAATCTGGCGTGTCTGCCAATTCCACCACGCCCGCGGGAACATCCCCCGCTCTTTCCCCCCTGGGTTTCGATCCCCTTGGGTGTCGATCCCCTTGGGTGTCGATCCCCTTGGGTTTCGATCCCCTAGGGTTCGATCCCCTAGGGTTCGATCCCCTTGAGTGTCATCCCCCGGAGAAGCCGGTCAGCCCAGCGGTCTTGTCGGGCCGTTGCCCGCGGGCGTCCAAACCCGGGAGGGCGGGAACCTCAGGCGCCAGCGTCCTTTGGAGCCGTTCAGGCCGCACCCTTTGTATCAGTTGGGGGCGACCGTGAACGCGGCGCTTTAGCGCAGCAGCCCCCCGGGGACAAGCGCCGGACGCAACCCTGTTGAACATTCCCGGCATGCCAGCCACGCGGTTGTGAGAAATACTTACTTTTCAATTAAGTAACACTTTAGTTGCAGTGCAGCACGATGGACGCACTTTAACAGTGGTGGGTAGAACGTGGTGCTACTCTCCGGTATCCACAGGTCACGGTGGCGTTCGCGACATACCTGACGCAGCCTGCCACCGGGTAACCCACCACGTTACAACCGTGACGAGAGTAGTCCCCATGGCCTCTACCTCCCGTAGCAAAACGACACGGCGCCCAACGGTGAAAACGGCCAAACCGCGAGCCTCCGGATCCGCCATGCGAGGGCTCGTGAAAGTCCCGCGCCCCAAAGCGGCGCCGGCTCGCACGGCGAAGATCCCGGCCCGCGCGGCGAAAATCCCAGCCCGCGCGGCGAAAATCCCGGCCCGCGCGTCGAAAATCAAGGCGGTGCGCGCGGTCTCGGCCAAGGGCAAAGCGGTCGCGCGGAAGACGGCGGCATCGCGCGGTGTGGCTCGCAAGCCGGCGACGGCGCGGAAGGGCGGCACCGGCGCGGCCACGACGCGCAAGCTCGCCGCGCGGAAAGTGTCGAAGACGCTAAAGGCGCGGACCGGTCAGTCCCGGCAGGCGGCCGCGCGGAAAGCCGCCACCGTCGCCAGGCCGGCCGCCAGGAAGCCCGGCGCCAGATTGTCGAGCGCCGGAAAGCCCACCGCCGCGACACGCCAGGCCGCGCGGAAGCCGGCCGCGAAGGCCGTCTCCGAGAGGAGCGCGCCGAAAGCCGCGGGCCTGAAAAAGAAGTCCTCCCCGGCGCCCGGTCGCCGCCCGGCTGGGATCCCCGCCGCGGCATCGCCGGCGGCCGCGCCAGAGATGGCGAAGCCCGCCATCGACATGGTGGCCCGCGACATGGTGGCCCGCGACATGGTGGCTCGCGACAGGGAACTGGCCCGCGAGCACAGCACCACCGCCGTCAATCGCGCGCTGAGCCTGCTGGAGACGCTGGCCCGCACCGGTCCGGTGCCGCTCGCGGTGCTCGCCGACGCCGCCGGCTGCGGCAAGACCGCCGCGCACGATTTGCTGACCACCATGCAAGGCCGCAACTTCGTCATCCAGGACGACGGCCACGGACTTTGGCGGCTCGGCGCCCGCTGGGCTGTCCTCGGCTCCGCCGCGTCCGAGCAAGGCGCGCTGGCGGCGACCGCGATGCCGTACCTCGCCGCTCTGGGCAACGCGACCGGGGAGAACGTCTACCTGCGCGTCCGCGAGGGCATGGAGTGGGAAACCGTCGCCATCTATCAGACCGACCCCGGCCTGCGGGTCTACACCGAGGTCGGCAAGAAGATGCCGCTGCATGCCGGCAGCGGGCGGATGCTGCTGGCCCATGCGCCCGAGGCGGTGCAAACCCAGGTGCTGGCGCAGCGCCTGCAACGCTACACGCCCTCGACGCGGACCGACCCGTCCTGGATCGCCGCCGACCTGCACCGGATCCGCACCCGCGGCTTCCTGATCACCGACTCGGAGGTCGTCGCCGGAACCGTCAGCGTCTGCGCCCCGGTGCGCGACGCATCCGGTCAGGTCGTCGCCGCCATGCTGATCGGCGCTCCGTCGTTGCGGATGCGCCCGCCGCGGCCGCGTGCCCTGATGCCGGCCGTGGTCGAAGCCGCGCGCAAACTGTCGCACGCCCTCGGCTCGATCAGCGAGCAGCCAGCCCCCGACTCGCCGAACGATACGCTGCCGGCGCGGGACAGCGGTCCGTTCAGCGGCGCCTGGCCGACCACCGCCCTCGGCGCGACGATTTCCCGCCCGCACTCGATCTTCCGCTGAACCGTCCACCGGAGCACCCGACGCCGTGACACTCCGCATCCTCGACGTGCGTGAGGTCACGCAGGCGATCAGTTCGCCGATCCGCAACGCGTATATCGACTTCAGTTCGATGACCACGAGCCTGGTCGCGGTGGTCACCAACGTCGTGCGCGATGGCAGGCCGGTGGTGGGCTTCGGCTTCAACTCGAACGGACGCTACGGGCAAGGCGGCCTGATCCGGGAACGTTTCGCGCCGCGGCTGCTGGCGGCCGAGCCCGCGTCGCTGCTGGACGACACCGGCGAAAACCTGGATCCCGATCGCGTCTGGGCCGCGCTGATGCGCAACGAGAAGCCGGGCGGGCACGGCGATCGCTCGGTCGCGGTCGGCACGATCGACATGGCGGTGTGGGACGCGGTGGCGAAAATCGCCGGCAAACCGCTGTTCCGGCTGCTGGCCGAGCGGCACGGCCGCACCGCCGATCCGCGCGTGTTCGTCTATGCCGCCGGCGGTTATTATTATCCCGGCAAGGACGATTCGAAGCTGCGCGGCGAGATGCGGTGTTACCTCGATCGCGGCTACACCGTGGTGAAAATGAAGATCGGCGGCGAGACGATCGCCGAGGATCAGCGCCGCATCGAGGCGGTGCTGACCGAGATCGGCTCCGGCTGCCGGCTGGCGGTCGATGCCAACGGCCGGTTCGATCTGGAAACGGCGATCGCCTACGCGAAGATGCTGCGGCAATACGATCTGTTCTGGTACGAGGAAGCGGGCGATCCGCTCGACTACCAGCTTCAGGCCGCGTTGGCGGAGTTCTATCCCGGCGCGATGGCGACCGGGGAAAACCTGTTCAGCCACCAGGACGCGCGCAACCTGATCCGCTACGGCGGCATGCGGCCCGATCGCGACTGGCTGCAGTTCGATTGCGCGCTGTCATACGGGCTGTGCGAGTATCAGCGCACGCTGACAATGCTGAGGGACGCCGGCTGGTCGTGGACTCGCTGCGTCCCGCACGGCGGCCATCAAATGTCCCTCGCCATCGCCGCCGGCCTCGGACTGGGCGGCAACGAGAGCTATCCGGACGTGTTCCAACCCTACGGCGGGTTTCCCGACGGCACCCGCGTGGAAAACAGTTACGTGACGCTGCCGGAACTTCCCGGCATCGGGTTCGAGGGCAAGGCGGACCTGTACACGCATATGAAAGCGCTGGCCGCCTGAGACGCGCGATACGGCCGCGCGTCGGCGGCCGCTACGAACGCGCCCGTCGGCGGGCACGGCGCCACTCTCCGGCTTCCCACGTGAGCGCGACGGGCGCCCGGCGGCTTCACGCCCGGAGGTGGACCCGGGAGGCAATGGCGGGCAAACAGGCGCGCATCGGCGCGAGACGCGCCGCGCAAGGGGAGTTCCCGGTTGTCACAACATGCTCAGATTGACCCGGCCGGCCCGGTGGACCCGTCAGCCGAGACGACGCTCCGTCAACAGATCGACGCGCTTCCCTGGTTCCATCAGATCGATTTCGGCAACGGGGTGCTCGCGCCTGGGGTTATAAAGGCCAGCAAAATCAAGCGGATGGAGCGGGCGCTGTTTCAGTCGGTCGATCTCCAGGGGAAGTCCGTGCTCGACATCGGCTGCTGGGACGGCGCTTACAGCATCGCCGCCGCGCGCCTCGGAGCCGCGCGGGTTCTGGCGACGGATCACTACTCCTGGAACGAAGGGTGGGGCGATCGCCGGTCGTTCGACCTCGCCAGAAAGCACCTCGCTCCCGCCGTGGAGGCCATGGACATCGCGGTCGGAGATCTCAGCGAGGCGACGGTCGGTCGCTTCGATGTCGTTCTCTTCCTGGGGGTCTTCTACCACCTGCGCGACCCGTTCGCGGTGCTGGAACGCATCGCCGGTCTCGCCACCGAGGTGATGATCGTCGAATCGCGCCTGACGCAGCAATTAAATCCCCGGCCGGTCATGGAGTTTCACCCCGGCTCGTCGCTGAGCAACGACCCCACGAACTGGTGGACCCCCAACAGAGCGTGCATGGAGGCGCTGCTGAAAGACCTGGGATTCGCCGAAATTCGTTTCACGCATCCGGATTATCGGTTCAGGCGCGGTATGTTCCACGCGCGGCGATAGTCACGACGTGACATGCGACGCGGCACGCCGAACCGCGCGCGACGCGTGCCGGCGTCCGGCTGTCGATCGGCCTCGGATGACCCGATGGCGAAGCCGTCCGACAATACCGCGATGCGCGAAAATACCGGTTGCCATCAAGGAACCAGCGATGGGGCTCGCGCATTCCCCACCTCGCGATGCGTCATCGTGCCTCCGTGCGTCGGGGTTGCACCGTCGGGGGCGGAATGATAGGAACCGACCGTTCGGATCCACCGGAGGGGATAAAAAGATCGGCTTGCGTTCGCTTGTGTCGCCAACACGACAAAGGGAATGTTGGCGCGAAATTTCGGCGGCGCCCATGAAAGCAACCGCGTTCGGCGATCGAGTGACTCGCAAAGCTGTTGTGAGGTGGTAGTTGACAGACGAGGAGAACCCGGGACGTGAGGCGTATTCGTCCGCGGTCGCTCTCGCCCGGCAACTGATCAGAATTCGTCGCCGCCTCGCTCCGCCGGGTTCGGTGCGCGAGACAATCCTCCGGCGGATTTATGTCCCTCTGATCACGCGCATCCACCGCCGGGAACTCGACGCTGTCGTCGGGGAACCGCGGGTGTTCAGGTACCCAACCTGCGCGCGAAATCGATGGCGTGGGGACCCCGGCCGCGGATCCTCGTGCTCAAGCTGGATCACCTGGGTGACTTCGTCGTCGGGCTTCCGGCACTGCGTCAGTTGCGGCAGGCCTTTCCACGCGCGTCGATCACGCTGGTCTGCGCCTCATGGAATCGCCATTGGGCCGATAGCAGCGGACTGTTCGATGAAGTCGTCACCTTCGACTTCTTTGGCGCGACGAAGGCCGAATGGCGCGGCGCCACGCCTGAACATTTCGCGCGCTTCGCCAAACTCGGGCTGGGCTACTTCGAACTCGCGATCGATTTACGGCACGATCCCGATACGAGACCGCTGCTGGCGCAGGTGGACGCGGACATCCGGGCGGGGTTTCGGGCCCCGCGCCACCTCGGAGGGCTCTGTCTCGATTTGGCTCTGCCCGATATGGAGCACATTTCGCTCGAAAGCGGGACCGGATTGCCACTGCATGCCGAGCTTCGCCTGGTCCTGCTGATCGCCGCCGTCATCGAAACGCTGGTTCCGGCGCCGCATCCGGCGCACGACCTGATCCTTCCGGATTCCGGACCGTCGTTTTCGCGGCCATACGCCATTCTCGCGCCCGGCGCCGGCACTCCCATCCGGGTGTGGCCGATCGAGCGGCTCGCCGCCGTCGGCCGTGCGCTGATGGAGCGCTACGATCTGGACATCGTGCTGATCGGGGGAGCAGCCCAGACATCGGACTGCGCGACGATCGCCAAACTGTTACCCGAGGGGCGGGTGCACGATCTCTCCGGCAGCCTCCCGATCAACGGCTTGCCGGAGGTGATCGGCGGCGCCCGCATTCTGATCGGCAACGACACCGGCACCAGCCATCTCGCCGCGTCGCTCGGGCGGCCAACGGTGTCCGTCATGGGTGGCACCGCCGTCGCGGAGACGTGGCGCGTGGCCGGGATCAACACGATTTCCCTCGCGGCGGACATCGCATGCGCCGGTTGTTATCTGACTTACGCGAATGAATGTCCGTTGCAGGTCCGCTGCTTCACCTCTATCACGGCCGAACATGTGCTGGCGGCATGCGATACGCTGCTGGGTTCCCCGCCTGGTCTCCGCTCCCGAGCGCAGACCAAGGTAAGTGACGGAACAATCGCGTGGTAACAGCCGGAGACCGGTGCTGTGCCTTCCAACTGCGCTACCGAACCTGACGGGCCGGCGACCTTCTTGCCCGTGAAGCGTTATCGTTAGCCATGTCGCGCACCCGACAGGGTCCGCTCACGCATCAGGACGATCGATTTGAACAGTCTTCCGACCTCGCGACGTGGCTTCAGCCCAGGCGTCCCGCGCCATGGAAGCCCAGGCGTCCCGCGCCATGGAAGCCCAGGCGTCCCGCGCCATGGAAGCCCAGGCGTCCCGCGCCATGGAAGCCCAGGCGTCCCGCGCCATGGATGAGAAGAGGCTGAAGCCGCCGCGCGCGACGTTCGCCACCGATCCGGCGAACGCCGATGAGACGGAACGACGGCTCCGTATTCAAAGCTACGCGCTGAAGGCGCTCGCCGCCGAGGTCGTCCACATCGAGCGAGCGGCGCGCGCCACGGCGCCGGTGCCGGACCCCGCATCGCCCTCGCACCCCACTCTGAACAATCTGATCGATCGGCCGCACATCGTATGGCTCATCGAGAGCCGGGCGGGTGGCTGGGTGCTGGGTCTGCTGCAACATGCGATCTGGGCCGTGCGGCACCGTGTGAGGACAATCCGGGGCTGGCGCACCCGATCCAGCCGGGAGCCGGTGGCGTCGGAGGCCATCGCGGACGGTCAGGCGCCGGTACCGCCTGCCCCGATGATGCGTGGACCGAGCCTGTCATCCGTCGCTTTCGACCGGGCGATCCTGAACACGCGGCCGCGGATTCTGATCGACGTCACGCCCACCGCCCGTCAACCGGACGCGCAAGGCGGTATCCCGCGCGTTATTCGCGAGCTGGCGGAAGCGGCCGTCATAACCGGCCTCGCTTTGCCGGTGCGCATCGAGGATGGCAAACTATACAGTTGGTTCGATCATCCGTTGATGCGGGGACAGATCGAGCCCGAGCCGGACGATGTCTACGTGATCGCCGACGTGTTCTGGTATTTCCTCGACGAATACCAGCAGGCGGTCAGACTTGTCCGCGGCAAGGGCGCCAAGGTCGCCGTGGTCGCGCACGATATTTTCCCACTGACGTTCCCGTCGTTCTTTCCGTCGGAAGTGCCGCCGAACTTCGAAACCGGACTGCTGCGGCTGCTCTCCGTCAGCCACTATTGCATCGCCGTGTCGCGTTATACACGCGACCAGCTTCGCGCTTATCTGATGGCGATCGACTTTCCGGCGCTCAGGCGATTGAAATTCGATCATTTTGCTCTCGGATCGACCCGGAAGATTTCGGACGAAGGACAGGCGCGGCAACTCGTTTCCGACCTGTTTTGCGCGGATCACATTTTCATCAGCGTGGGAACATTGGAGCCACGCAAAGGCTATGACGTCACCCTCGACGCGTGCGAGATCGCCTGGAAGACCGGCGCCAACTTCGCGTTCGTCATTCTCGGCCGGCTCGGATGGCGGGCGAACGCGCTGCGCGATCGTATCGTGAACCACCCCGAATTCGAACGGCGCCTGTTCTGGATCAGCGACGCGAACGATGCCGAACTGGCGATCGCCTATTCGCGGTGCCGGAGCCTGATCCAGTCCTCGATCGTGGAGGGCTTCGGACTGCCGATCATCGAGGCGGCGATGCTCGGCGCGCCGGTCATCGCCAGCGACCTTGAAGTCTTCGAGGAAACCGGCGGTCACGACATCGTTTTCTACAAGGTCGGAAGTGCCTCGGCGCTGGCCGCGCGGCTGTTGGAATGCCTCGGCGCGCCACGCCGCGCGGTGGTCGCGCAGGAAAGGAGTTGGAACGACTCGATGCGGGCGCTGGCGGCCTGTCTGCGAAAAGACGAGCCTGCCGCGGGCGAACCCGGAGGCGGCGCAGGCGCGCTCGCGGGCCGCGTGCATCCGCTGTTCGCCGCCGAGGACCGGAAGGGTCCGGTCGCGCGGGGCAGCATTCACGTGGCCTGCTGCTTCGACGAGAACATGGCGATGCCGGCCTGCGTCCTCGCGGCGTCCGTGGCGGCCACCACGACCGATGCGCACGTGGTTTTTCACATGGTGCATCCGCCCGGCATTTCGATCAGCATCGATGAACTGAAAGCGCGTCTCGATAGCCCATTGTTCACGATCGAGGAGCGTTTGATCGTGGAAGACCTGTCCAGCCTTTACAGGTCACTCCGCAATACACCGATGCGATGTACTATCGTTTACTGCTGCCGGATCTGATCGACGGCGACCGGGTTATCTATCTCGATTGCGACACGATCGTGCGCCGCTCGCTGAGCGAACTTTGGAACGTCGATTTGCGGGGCCATCCGCTTGCCGCCGTCACCGACTTTTGTCTCACGTATCATATGCGGAACCAGGGACTGCCGATCGTTCACAAGGGCAAGGACATTCTCGTCGACGATTACGCGCTCGAGGTACTCGACTTCGACTTAACGACAACACCGTATTTCAACAGTGGCGTTCTCGTGATGGATCTCGAGGCGTGGCGAAACATGAATGTCGCCGATCGGTGCATAAAATTCTGCCAGGAGGCGGGGGCATTGAACACGGCGGATCAGGACGCCGCGAACCATGTTCTGCAAGGCGATTTTTTACGGCTGGATCCGCGCTGGAACTCGTTCTCGTATCTGTATCGCGAGTATTTTCCCGTACCGGATCAGAACCTGCCGGATATCTTCGGCGGCTTTCGCGAAAACCTGCGTCCGCCCCAGCGCGAATGGCTCGACGTTCTCAAGGCGTGGGCTTTTGACCCGTGGATCGTGCATTTCGCCTTCCGCAGCAAGCCATGGTGCCCCGATCACCGGCGCACGGATTATGACACCGAGTTCTGGGATCATGCGTTCAGGACGCCGTTCGGCAACCGGCTCCGGCGGGAGTTCGAGACCGCTCAGGATGCCGTGTCTTAGGGGTTTTCCGACCAGGCCGAGGCGAGCGACGCGGGGCATCGTCGTGCTCGAACCGTGCGATACGCCTCAAGATCGGAACCCGATATGAGTACCTGACGGCTCAGGTCACCCAAACGATCGGGGCGATGCGGACATGAGCGAGCCGCTGCTGCGATTTGGGCCCGAGATCTGGATGGCGGACGGTCCGGTCGCATCGTTTTACGGCTTTCCCTATCCGACGCGGATGGCGGTGATCCGGCTCTCCGACGGCGGCCTGTTCGTCTGGTCGCCCGTCGCGCTTTCGGGACCGCTGCGGGCTTCCATCGACGGGCTCGGTCCGGTCCGCTACCTGATTTCCCCCAACGCACTGCACCATCTTTTTCTCGCCGAGTGGACGTCCGCGTATCCGGCGGCCCGGCTCTACGCGTCGCCAGGGCTGCGCCGTAAGCGCGAGGATCTCGCGTTCGACGCCACGCTTGCCGACGCTCCGGAGCCGGAGTGGGCGGCCGACATCGACCAGGTCATACTACGCGGAAGCTTTTACCTGACCGAGGTCGTGTTTTTTCACCGTCACAGCCGCACCGCCTTGTTCGCCGATCTGATCCAGAACTTTCCGCGCGACTGGTTCAAGGGATGGCGCGGCGTACTCGCCCGGCTTGGCGGGATTGTCGCGCCCAATCCCGGCGCGCCGCGTGATTGGCGGGCGAGTTTCCTCCACCGCGGCGCGGCGCGAGCGGCGCTTGACCGGATTCTCGCCTGGCCGATCGAGCGTGTGCTGATCGCGCACGGGGATTTGCCGGGCAAAGGAGATACGGCGTTCGTTCGCCGCGCCTTCGCGTGGCTGTTGGGGAAGCGGCCGATAGATCAGCGCGGCATACGATCCGGGTAAATCAGGCCCACGAACGGGCGGCGGCAGATGACAGGGCCACGCCCGGGCCAGGACGCGAGGCGACAGTCGTGTCCGGACCCTGCTACTCCGCCGCTTCCGCCGCCGCTACTCCGCCGCTTCCGCTTCCGGCGCTGCCTTGCGCGCGCGGATCCGCGTCAATGCGTTCTCCACGTGCCGGCTGAACACGTATTCCGCCGGCCGCTGCCTGGCCAGCGACACGTCCGGCGCCATCGGCCCCTCGGTGCGAATGCCCCGGAGCACCTGCGCCGCCGCGCGCCACGGCCGGCGCACCGTCTCCGCCACCGCGGTCGCCTCGTAGCCGGAATGCACCATGCAATCGGCGCACTTCTCGTAATTACCGGTCCCGTAACGATCCCAGTCCGTCGTTTCCATCAGTTCCTTGAACGTCTTCGCGTAGCCCTCGCCCAGCAGATAGCAGGGTCGCTGCCAGCCGAAATACGTCCGCGTCGGGTTGCCCCACGGCGTGCAATGGAACGTCTGATTTCCGGCCAGGAAGTCCAGGAACATCGACGACTGATTGAACGACCATTTCGTCTTGCCGCGCCGCGCGGAAAATCCCGCGAAACAGTTCCTTGGTCTTGTTGCGGTTCAGGAAGTGCTGCTGGTCCGGCGCCCGCTCATACGCGTAACCCGGCGAGACCGAGATGCCATCGACGCCCATCTCCATCACGTCGTCGAAAAACGACGCGACCTTGGCCGGCTCGGCGGTATTGAACAACGTCGCGTTGATGATGGTGCGGAAGCCGCGGCGCTTCGACTCCTTGATCGCCGCCACGGCGCGATCATACACGCCGGTCTGGCAAACCGAGATGTCGTGCTCCTCGCGTCCGCCATCCAGATGCACGGACCAGGAGAACCACTTGCTCGGCTTGAACAACTCCATCTTCTTCTCGAGCAGCAGCGCGTTCGTGCACACGATGACGAACTTCTTGCGCGCGATGGCGCCCTCGACGATCTGCTCGATCTCGCGATGCAGCAGCGGCTCCCCGCCGGCGATCACCACGACCGGCGCGCCGCATTCGTCCACCGCCTCCATGCACTCGGCGACCGACAGGCGCTGGTTCAGGATCTCGGCCGGATAGTCGATCTTGCCGCACCCGGCGCAGGCCAGGTTGCAGCGGAACAACGGCTCCAGCATCAACACCAGCGGATAGCGCTTACGGCCCAGCAAATGCTGCTTGACGACGTAGGCGCCCACCCGGATCGCCTGATTCAACGGCACGGACATCTGGCAATAATCCTTTATGCGTCCGCGACTTCCGCCGGGAAGCGGAAGCGGACATCCTCGGCCACGCCGTCCAGCGTGGACACTTCGATCTCGGCGATGCCGCGCAAACCATCGAGCACACCGCGCACCAGCAACTCGGGCGCCGAGGCCCCCGCGGTCACGCCCACCAATTCAACATTCTCGAACCATTCCGGTTGCATCGCGCTGGCGTCGTCGATGAGATAGGCGGGCCGTCCCAGTTCCTCGCCGATTTCGCGCAGGCGGTTGGAATTGGAGGAATTGCGCGAGCCAACGACCAGGATCAGATCGACGCGTTTGGCCAGATCGCGGACCGCCTGCTGCCGGTTCTGCGTCGCGTAGCAGATATCCCGCACATCCGGCCCGACGATGGAGGGAAACCGCGTCTTCAGCGCCGCGATGATGCCGCGCGTGTCGTCCACCGACAGTGTCGTCTGGGTGATGTAGGCCAGCTTGTCGGGGTCGCGGATGGTCAGCGCCTCCACGTCGGCGGCGGTCTGCACCAGATGCACGGTGCCGGGGACCTGCCCGATGGTGCCCGCGACCTCCGCGTGGCCCGCATGGCCGACCAGCACGATCTCACGGTCCTGGCGCGCGTAGCGGCGCCCTTCGTTGTGCACCTTGGCCACCAGCGGGCACGTCGCGTCGATCACCGGCAAATTCCGCGCGGCGGCGTCCTGCTCGACCTTTTTCGCCACCCCGTGAGCCGAGAAGATGGTCATCGCGCCGTCCGGCACCTGGTCCAGTTCATCGACGAAAATCGCGCCGCGCTGGCGCAGATCCTCCACGACGTGGCGGTTATGTACGATTTCATGCCGGACATAGATCGGCGGCCCGAACTTCTTCAAAGCCCGCTCCACGATCTCGATCGCCCGCTCCACCCCCGCGCAAAACCCCCGAGGCTGGGCCAGAATGACACGCATCATCCAGATCGGACTCCCGTCAATTTTTTCGCCGTCCCCATTTTCGGCGCCCCGGACGGATCAGGGCAAAAATCGCCCTTTCTGGGGAACCATCCAGGGGCAATCCTCGCCCCACGGAAACGTTCCCCAGGGGAGATGACACCTATACCGGACTCGAGCGGTCGGGATATGGCATGCGAGCCCTGTGATCGCAATGCCGCGGTGCGGCGGAAAAGTGGACCTGTTGCCGCGACGCCGCATCTCATGAACCTCTGAACAAATTCACAGGCTTGGCGGAACGCGGGGCGTGTGGCAGGACTTGTCACTCTACGAAACGGATTTGCCATGTCCGGGCCGCGTTGAAGGCCCACGATGAGATCCGGTCCCGATCGTGCCGGGACGATCGGCCCGGAGAGCCTGACCTGAGTGCGCCCCGGTCGTGGCCCGCGGAAGGCGCTCCGGCACGGCGAAGCGGCCCAAAATCGGGCCGAGGGAGGACCAAAACAGGCCAGACGGCTCAGCCGCGGCAAAGGACGAACGGTGAAACCAGACGGGGTATGTGCGTGGCAACCGAGGTAGACCTGTCGAAAGCAATGTCCCGGGTCGCGGGGGTCGTGGAAAACGAGTTGGAGTCCCTGCTGCCCGAGGTCGACGGCGCCGAGTCGCAACTCGTCGATGCGATGCGCTACGCGACGTTGGGGGGCGGCAAGCGCCTGCGGGCCTTCCTGGTCATGGAAACGGCGCACCTGTTCGCCGTTTCCGAGACCTGCGCCGCGCGGGTCGCCGCCGCCGTCGAGATGCTGCACGCCTACTCGCTGGTGCATGACGATCTGCCGGCGATGGACGACGACGACCTCCGCCGCGGCAAGCCCAGTACCGCATAAGGCGTTCGACGAGGCGACCGCGATCCTGGCCGGCGACGCGTTGCAGACCCGCGCGTTCGAGGTTCTGGCCGAACCCGATACGCACTCCGATCCGGAGGCACGGTGCGAACTCGTCGCCGCTCTCGGCGCCGCGTCCGGCGCGCGCGGCATGGCGGGCGGCCAGATGATCGACATGGTGACCGAAGGCCAGACCTTGGATGCGCCGGCGGTCACCCGGCTACAGACGTTGAAAACCGGCCGGCTGATCCAGTTCAGCGCCGAAGCGGGCGCCATCCTGGGTCGGGCGCCGTACCGCCAGCGGCATCAGGTCGCGGCATACGGACGCGACCTCGGCGCCGCGTTCCAGATCGCCGACGACCTGCTGGATGTCGAAGGCACCACCGAGGAGACCGGCAAAACCGCCGGCAAGGATGCCGCCGCCGGGAAAGCCACCATGGTCGCCGTGCTCGGGCCCGAAATGGCGCGCGCCCACGCGGACATGCTGGCTCGCCAGGCGGCGGAGCACCTGGAGGGGTTTGGAGAACGAGCCGCGCTTTTGCGCGCGCTGGCCGCTTTCGTCGTCAAACGGCGAAGCTAATGGGAGCTTTTCGATGAGTTCCTGTGCAAACGCCGCTACTGGATCGAGTTCCAGTTTCCGGCTGATCTAAGGAATTTCTCCCCCGAGCAATTGCGTCAGCTCGCTGACGAACTGCGCTCCGAAACCATCGACGCGGTCTCCGTCACCGGCGGCCATCTGGGCGCCTCGCTCGGCGTCGTCGAGCTGACCGTCGCGATCCACGCCGTCTTCGATACGCCGCGCGACCGACTGCTGTGGGACGTCGGGCATCAGGCCTACCCGCACAAGATCCTGACCGGACGCCGCGACCGGATCCGCACCCTGCGGCAGGGCGGCGGCCTGTCCGGCTTCACCCGGCGCAGCGAGAGCGAATACGACCCGTTCGGCGCGGCGCATTCCTCGACGTCGATCTCCGCCGGGCTCGGCATGGCGGTGGCGCGCGACCTGAAAGGCGGCGCCAACAACGTCATCGCCGTCATCGGCGACGGCGCGATGAGCGCCGGCATGGCGTACGAGGCGATGAACAACGCCGGCGCGCTGCACTCGCGGCTGATCGTCATCCTCAACGACAACGACATGTCGATCGCGCCCCCGGTCGGCGCCATGAGCGCCTATCTGTCACGGCTGATGTCCTCGCGCAGCTTCCTGTCGCTCCGGGAACTGGGTGCGAAAATGGCCAAACGCTTCCCGCGCGGCATCGAACGCACCCTCGGCCGCGCCGAGGAATACGCCCGCGGCATCCTCACCGGCGGCACGCTGTTCGAGGAACTGGGGTTTTACTACGTCGGCCCGATCGACGGGCACAACCTGGACCACCTGCTGCCGGTGCTGCGCAACGTGCGCGAGGCGGATGAGACCGGGCCGATCCTGGTTCACGCCATCACCCAGAAGGGCAAGGGCTACGCCAAGGCCGAGGCCTCGGCCGACAAGCTGCACAGCGTGTCCCGGTTCAACGTCATCACCGGGGAGCAGGCCAAGGCTCCGCCCGGGCCGCCGTCCTACACCAACGTGTTCGCCGGCGCGCTGATCCAGGAGGCCGAGAAAGACAACTCGATCATCGCGATCACGGCGGCGATGCCCTCCGGCACCGGCCTGGACAAATTCGGCAAGCGGTTCCCCGACCGCACCTTCGACGTCGGCATCGCCGAGCAGCACGCGGTCACCTTCGCCGCCGGTCTCGCGACCGAGGGGATGAAGCCGTACTGCGCCATCTACTCGACCTTCATGCAGCGCGCCTTCGACCAGGTGGTGCACGACGTGGCGATCCAGTCGCTGCCGGTGCGCTTCGCCCTCGACCGCGCCGGACCGGTCGGCAACGACGGGGCGACCCATTCGGGCAGCTTCGACATCGCCTACCTGGGCTGTCTGCCGGGCATGGTCATCATGGCGCCGTCCGATGAGGCCGAACTGGTCCATGCCGTCGCGACCTCGGTCGCCATCAACGACCGGCCGAGCGCGTTTCGCTATCCCCGCGGCGAAGGCACCGGCGTCGCGTTGCCAACCCAGGGCGAGATCCTGCCAGATCGGCAAGGGCCGCGTGGTCCGCGAGGGGCACAGCATCGCCATCCTCTCGCTGGGCCCGCGACTTGGCGACGCGCTGAAGGCCGCCGACGAACTGGCCGCGCGGGGCTTCCCCACCACGGTCGCCGACGCGCGCTTCGCCAAGCCGATCGACACCGCGCTGGTTGAACAACTCGCCCGGCATCACGAGGTGTTGATCACGATCGAGGAGGGCTCGATCGGCGGTTTCGCCAGTCAGGTGATGCACCATCTGGCCTGGAAGGGGCTGCTGGATCACGGATTGAAGGTGCGGCCGATGGTGATGGCGGACAAATTCATCGACCACAATTCGCAGGCGAAGCAAATGATCGAGGCGGGCCTCTCGGTGCGCGATATCGTCGAAGCCGGCCTCGGCGCGTTCGGCATCGAGGCACCGGGCGTTCCCGGGCGGCCGGTGCAGGTCGTGACCGGGCGCTAACCGATGGCGGGCACGAACCTGGGTTTCGAATCTCGCCCTGCCCGTCTGCTGGAGGCCGGTCTGGTGGAAGCCGGTCTGGTGGATGTCGGTCTGCTGAATGCCGGTCTGGGGGATGCCGGTCTGGTGGATGTGGGTGCCGGGCTGGGGGAAGCCGGTCTGGCGCCGGGGCGTCGGGCGCTGCTCGCGGTGATGGCGGCGGCCGCGCTGTGGCCGGGACGCGGCAAAGCCCAGGGCAGTCAGGTCGCCGATGCGCAGCGGGTGGTGAGCGAGTTGTACACCGGCCTGCAAAGCATCATGCGGATGGGCGCCGGGGCGTCGTTCCAGCAGAAATTCAACACCCTCGCCCCGGTGATCGACCGGGTGTTCGATCTCGAAGCCATACTCCGCACCTCCGTCGGGCTGCGGTGGGCGTCCCTGGGTGAACCCGCGCAGCAGGCCTTGTTCAGCATTTTCCGGACCTTCACCATCGCCTCCTACACCGCCAACTTCGGCGAGAACGGCGGCGAACGGTTCGAGGTCCTGCCGGAAACCCGCGCCGCCGCGAGCGACCTGATCGTCGAGTCGCGGCTGATCCCCTCGGGCGGGGACCCGGTTCGGCTCGATTACGTGATGCGTCCGGGCACGATGGGCATGCGCATCGTGGACGTGCTGCTCAACGGCTCGATCAGCCGGGTCGCGGTGCAGCGCTCGGATTTCCGGTCCCTGCTGGCCTCCGGCAACGCCAACGCGCTGATCGAGAGCCTGCGGCAGAAGGTGGTCACGCTGTCCGGTGGGGCCATGCGGCCGTAAATCCGTCCCGGGATGTGAGCGCCCTTCAGGCCGTTCCGCGAGGGT
Source organism: uncultured Alphaproteobacteria bacterium (assembly GCA_963719675.1). Lineage (GTDB taxonomy): Bacteria > Pseudomonadota > Alphaproteobacteria > Acetobacterales > Acetobacteraceae > Rhodopila. The sequence goes on from CAVRDN010000007.1 coordinate 70,357, forward strand.
GAGCATCTGATCGTGGACAAGCGATGTTGAGCCTGGGCCTCGCCGCGCTGACCGCGATCGGCGCGTTGCAGGTTCTGGCCGGCTGGGTCGCGGTGGTTCGGTTCGCCCACGCTCCGCCGGAGCGTTGCGCCGGCTCTCCGGCGGATCGATTTCCGGGCTCTCCGCCGGAGCGGCCGGCTCTCCGCCGGACATGGCCTGCGGGCCGAGCCGATCAGTGTCCTCAAACCGCTGTATGGTGACGAACCCCTGCTGGCCGAGGCGCTGGCGACACTGTGCGAGCAGGATTATCCGGCCGGGTGGCAAATCGTGTTCGGCGTGCACGACGAGGACGACGCCGCCGTGCCGGTGGTGCGCGCGTTGCGGGCCCGCTTCCCCGAGCGGGACATTGTTCTGGTCGCCGATGCGACGGAGCACGGCAGCAACCCGAAGGTCGGCAACCTGATCAACATGCTGCCCGCGGCACGGCACGGCGTCCTGGTCATCGCCGATTCCGACGTGCACGCGCGGCCCGATTACCTGCGGCGGCTGTCCGAGACACTGGCGCGCCCGAACGTCGGCGTCGCGACCACGCTCTACACCGGCCTGCCGGCGTGGCGCGCGCTGGCCGCCTGCTCGGCACCACCCAGATCACGCATGGCTTCCTGCCCGGCGCTTTGCTGGCCCGCGCGCTGGGCCGGCGCGACTGTCTGGGCGCGACAATGGCTCTGCGCCGCGAGACCCTGAGCCGGATCGGGGGGTTCGCGGCACTGAAGGATCATCTCGCGGACGACAATGTGCTCGGCCAGTTGGTCATCGCGGCGGGGCTGGATGTCGCGCTGGCGCATACGATCGTCGCCACCACCGTGCCGGAACGCACGATCGCGCGCTGTGGCGGCATGAGGAGAGGTGGGCGCGCACGATCCGCACCCTGGCGCCAGCCGCCTTCGCCGCCGCGGTCCTGCAATATCCGTTGTGCCTGGCGCTGCTGACCGTGCTCGCCGCCGGGGGCGCGATCTGGGCGTGGATTCTGGCGGCCGGTGCGTTTGGGTTTGCCGTGCCCTCGCGGTCACAGGGATCGACCATGCGTTGGGCCCGATGTCGGAGGGCTTGCATTCCGTTGCCCGCTCTGGCTTTTGCCGCTTACGGGATCTGCTATCGGCCGCCGAGTGGGTCGTGAGCCACGCCGGACGCCGCGTCGATTGGCGCGGACAGTCGATGCTGGCGGATACGCCCGGGCGGCCAAATGTTTCCGGGCCAGCCTCCCCCGGGTTGACCCCAACTGGGTTGACCCCAACTGGGCAGACGTCCTTTGGGCCGGCCCCAACCGGGCAGACGTCCTTTGGGCCGGCGCCCTTTGGACCGACGCCACCGCATACCGCCCGGGACACTTCGCCGGGCCCCTCATCGAGCCTCAGTAAGGGATCGCACGCGCCATGATGAAGACCCTGTTCCTGCAACCGCCTTCCTTCGACGGCTTCGACGGCGGCGCCGGCTCACGGTATCAGGCGCGGCGCGAGATCAAGTCGTTCTGGTTCCCGACCTGGCTGGCGCAACCCGCCGCGCTGGTGCCCGGCAGCAAGCTGATCGACGCCCCGCCGGCCCGCCTGGGCCTGGAGCCGGTGGCGGCGGCCGCGCGGCAGCATGAGCTGTGCGTGATCCACACCTCGACGCCGTCCTTCGCCTCCGACGTGAAGGTCGCGGCGGCGCTGAAAGACGCCAATCCGTCGCTGAAGATCGGCTTCGTCGGCGCCAAGGTGGCGGTGCAGCCGACCGAAAGCCTCGCCAACGGCCTGCCGATCGATTTCGTCGCCCGCAACGAGTTCGACTTCACCATCAAGGAAGTCGCCGAGGGCCGCGACTGGAGCACGATCGACGGCATCTCCTACCGCAACAACGCCGGCGCCATCGTGCACAACAAGGATCGCGCGATCCTGGAGGACATGGACCAGTTGCCGTTCGTGACCGAGGTCTACAAGCGCGACCTGCGGATCGAGGATTACTTCATCGGCTACCTGCTGCACCCCTACGTGTCGCTGTACACCGGCCGCGGCTGCAAATCGCGCTGCACCTTCTGCCTGTGGCCGCAAACCGTCGGCGGGCACAATTATCGCGTCCGCTCCCCCGGCCATGTCGCCGAGGAAATCCGCCTGGCAAGGTCGTACTTCCCGCAGGTGCGGGAAATCTTCTTCGACGACGACACCTTCACCGACAACCTGCCGCGCGCCGAGGCGATCGCCCGCGAACTCGGCAAGATGGGCGTGACGTGGTCGTGCAACGCCAAGGCCAACGTGCCGCGCGAGACGTTGAAGGTGCTGAAGGACAACGGGTTGCGGTTGTTGCTGGTCGGTTATGAAAGCGGCAACCAGCAGATCCTGCACAACATCAAGAAGGGCATGCGGATCGAGGTCGCGCGCAAGTTTACCCAGGACTGCCACGAGCTGGGCATCAAGATCCACGGCACCTTCATCCTCGGCCTGCCCGGCGAGACGAAGGAAACGATCGAGGAAACCATCCGGTTCGCCACCGACATCAATCCGCACACCATCCAGGTGTCGTTGGCGGCGCCGTATCCGGGGACCTTTCTGTACAAGCAGGCGATCGAGAACGGCTGGCTCGACGCCGAACACGCCGAACTGATCGACGACGAGGGCATCCAGATCGCGCCGCTGTCGTATCCGCATCTGTCGCACACGGAAATCTTCGACAACGTGGAAACGTTCTACAAGCGGTTCTATTTCCGCGCGCCGAAGATCGCATCCATCGTTGGCGAGATGGTGCGTAGCCCGCAAATGATGAAGCGGCGGCTGCGCGAGGGCGTGGAGTTCTTCCAGTTCCTGCGCGAGCGGCACAAGGCGGCGTAAACAGGCCTGTTCGCGTCATCCGGCCTGTTCGCGTCGTCCGGCCTGTTCGCGTCATCCGGCCTCTCCACGTCGTCCGGCCTCTCCACGTCGTCCGGCCTCTTCGCGCCATCCGGCCTGTCGTGCCATCCCTCCGTCATCACCGGGCCTGACCCGGTGATCTGTCGCGGCAAGTGCGGCGCACGATGGCCGGGTCGAGCCCGGCCATGACGATTAACAGAGGTGACAATCAACGGCAACAGCGTGCGTCCCAGTCGGCAACAGCGTGCGTCCCAGTCGGAAACGGCATGCGCGATCATCGGTGTCGTCGTTGACCGCCCACGACCTCGTTCTTGCCAAGAAACATAAAGGCAACAACGGTCCCGCTGCTCCTCGCCGAACGCTATCCGGCTTTCGCCTTCGCCGCGGCGTCGAGAGCGGCCCAGGTTTGCGGGCCGACGATCGCATCCGCCGCCAGCGCATGCTCCGATTGGAACCGCGTGACGGCGACCTCGGTGCCTGGGCCGAAGTCTCCGTCCACCGCCAGGGTAAAGCCCAGCGCGCGAAGCTGGTTTTGCAACGCGGCCACCGCATCGCCTTTGGAGCCGCGATGCAGCACGGGACGGGCTTCCGAACCGGACGGCGCGCCGGACAGTTGCACGCCCTCAAGCCGGGCAACGGCGGTCTTGGCGGCGGATGTATAAGTCCGCCTGTCAGCCAGTCCATTGGTGCCGCCGTTCACCAGTCGCGTGACCGCGATGATGTCGTCACGATCGCAGGCATCGTTGATTTTGTGGCGCTTCCAGTATTCACACGCGATGCGCAACGAAAGCGTCGGCTCGGCGGCGAGTTGCGGCTGGTTCTCCAGATCCACGCCAAGGGCCTTGCCGTATTCGGCATAATTCGCGCGCCCGGTGAGTTGAAGAAGCCCGCGCCCCTTGAACCGCGGTCCGTCGCCATCCTTCACGTTCCCCAGGTCCGCGCGACCCTCGTATTCCTCACCGCTGGCGAATTCTTCCGTCGTGCGATAACCGGCCGACTCCTCACAGGTCTGTCCGAGAAAATGCGCGATCCGCAGTCTTGTTGTGATATCATAACTTTGTAGCGTCGCCGCGAGCACCTCGCCGACGGCCGCGATAATTCTGGCCTGGCGCACGCCGTTGTCACCACTGAAGCGCGGAGCGATTTCCTGCATCGTTTGGCTGTCGACGGGGATCATGGCAAACGTTCCTTCGCTGACCGGGTTATTACTTCGTTCGCTTTCACCCAACGTTCGCATACTTGAACAGGAAATGCCACGGATTTTAACATCCGTGCATAACTTTTCCCATGTCGCGCTCCGCCGCGCGGCGCTCCCCGCGAAAACCCTGGCTCGATCGCGCGCGTGAGCGTTCGCGTCCACACAATTCGCCGCCCGGCGGCCGCTGTCACATGGGCCGCCGGATCACATGGGCCGCCGGATGGACAATTCGTCAAACCCGTGACAAATTCGGCCGATCACGTGACCGCGCCCCGGGTTTTGTGACGTGCGTCACACGCGCCTGTTTCCGCACCGTGCTATTCCGCGAACGACAAAAAAACCACGATCGGGAGACTGTCTGATGGCGAACGATCCGGGCTCCGCGGCTCTCGGCGTTTTCGATGCGCTCATGAATCGCGTCAAGCAGGCGCACCCGGTGCGCAGCGACGGCAAGCCGCTGGGCGGCGGCGTCGTGTACTCAATGATGACGCTCGGGATGCCGGTCGATCCGGCCGACTATCTGCATCCATGGTCGCCAATGGGCGGCGCGTCGGCCTCCGGCACCGGGGCGGCCGGCGCGGCGCCGGTGATGCCCGCGCCGGCGCCCGCCGCCACCCCCGGCGCGGCGCCGGAGCCCGATCCGAAATTCGCCAAGGCTCTGGAGTCCGCATATAAAACGGCCCAACTCTGCAACATCATGCTGCAGGTCACCACCGACGGATCGTATCTGGAATATCCGACAGGGCGGCATCTTGACTCCGCTTATGATGGCATCCTCGCCGGCATGCAGCCCTTGCCGATGCCGCCGATCGCGCCCGCGGTACAGGCGCAGATCGACGAGTCACAAAAAGTGTTGTTCGAGCTTGACACCGACGGCAGCATCCTCGGCAAAAGCAAGCTGTACAAGACCTACACCAAGAACGCGGCGGCCTATGCGTTGGCCAAGGCCAACTATGCGATCGCCAGGCAGCAGGCCAACCCGGAGCTGTGGCCAATGACCTCCGCCACGTATCAACAAGTGGTGGACGACGCTTTCGACACGTTGAAATCCGAGGGCGCCGACAAGGTGGAGCGCGCGCTCGACATCATCGGCTCGGTCGGCGTCAGCATGCAGGACCACATGATCAAGAAGGCCCGGCAGTTGTTCGATGTTTATAACCTCGGACTCGCCGGCGTCCCCGCCCCGGTGCCCTACGCTTTCATCGAGCCGACGGGCTGGTGCGACCCGGACAATGACGATGAGGGGTGGCAGCAGCTCACGGTCTCATCGAAAGACACACAACATTATGATTCCGCATCGGCCGCGCAGCATGGCAGCTTCGCCTGGGCGGGCAACAAATCATCCACCAGCGGCAGTTTGGGGTTCAAGGGCTCGTTCTCGGCGAAGGCCGGCGCCAGCACCACTTCATCGGACCACGATCACCACGACGCGCACGACACCTCATCCACCAACGCATTCCACGATACGGCGCGCGATCTGGAAATCTCGCTGGAATACATGCTGTGCACGATCAACCGCCCAGGCCTGGTGAGCGACGTGTTTTACATGCGGAACTGGTATATGGTCGGCCAGCGGGCGAATGCGATCAGCGATGGTACCGAGACCAATCAGGCCAACATCTCCGATCCCGCCAAATTGCCGTTCCTGCCCATGATCCCGCAGCAATTCCTGGTCGTGCGGAACGTGGTGATCTCCACCAAAACCTGGGGCGACGACAGCGAGGCGCTGAAGTCCGCGTTCGGCGGCGACGAGGGCAGCAACTCGGCGCGTTCGTTCAGCGGCAATGCCTCCTTCGGCTTCCTCGGCATCGGCGCCTCCGCCAGCCATTCGCAGGACCACGAGAAGGGCCAGGGATCGAACTGGGAAAGCAACAAAAGTTCCGACCACCTGGGCACCACGTTCGATGGCGAGACGCTCAAGATCCCCGGCGCTCAGATCATCGCCTTCCTCAGCGATATCGTGCCCGCCTGCCCGCCGTTGGACGACCCGGCCTTGCCGGCGCTGAAGGACGACAAGGCGAAAGTGTCGGCCGACACGTTGCAACCCGCGAAGGTCTGACGTCCCGCGCGGCGGGCGCGCGGCCGCCGCGGACCTAGCACGCCGATCGTCCCGACAGGTGGAACATGCCGGTCAACACCACCGATCTGATGCAGAACATCTACGATCTGTTCACCGGCATTTATGCCGCCTCGAACGGAGCCGGCGCCGCGCTCGCGTTCGAGCGACTGGGCGTGCCGATCTCGACCTCGATGTTCAGGATCAATCCAGCTGACACGGCGCTTTCGCCGGCACTGGCGGTGGAGCGGCTGTCGGAAATCGCCGGAGCGGTGATGCAGTTGCAAGGCGGCTCGGTCTACCGCTCCAACCGCACGGTGGAAGCGGTGACCGAGTTGATGCTGGGGCAATCGATGCCGGCGACGCCCGAGGTCATGGCCGCCCTCGGCGCGGCCAGGACCGCCGACAATCAGCGTTTCGACGTCTCGCTTGGATCGCTGGAGGGCGACTTCAGGTTCCATCCCAGCTATGCCAGCCCGCCGGACTGGTACGATCCGGCGGCGGCGATCTGGACGCCGCACAAGGTCGATGAGCACGCCGCCGGGTTGTCGGCGACGCAGGGAGGCGGCTCGCCCACGCGGCAGGCTCCGGTGCCCTCGCCCGCGCCCCCGCCCGTGCCCGCGCCCGTGCCCCCGCCCGTGCCCCCGGTGGCGGCGCATCCGCCGGTGATGATGGGGCCGCTGTTATGGCACGTGGTGGCGGCCGAGGCCCGGCCCGCGCTGCAGGCGTCAGGGCCCCGTGAGAGCGCCATGATCGCGATGGCGCAGGCGAAGCCGCCCGGCGCCGCGGCCGCGACGATGCATGCCCCGGCCATGCACGCACCGGCCATGGTAGTGGCGCACGCCCCGATTGTCCCGCACGCCCCGGTGACGGCGCATCCGCCGGTCGCCGTGCATCCCCCGATGACGATGATCGCGCACCTTCCGCCGAAGCCGCCCGGCGCGGTCGTCGCCGTCCACCCGACGGGCAAGCCGTCGCTCCCGGTCGCCGCGGCCGTCCATCCTCCGATCATGGTCATGCATCCGGCCGCCTTCGCCGCCACATCGGCGATGCAACTGCGCCCGCTGTTGGTGGCGCAAGCGGCCGCGCAGGTGAGCGCGGCGGCAACGACCCGGCAGGTCAGCACCAGCAGCCTGGACATCAGTTTCGAACATTGCGTGGTCACGCTCAACCGGCCGTGGTTCCCGCAGACCTTCACCATGTTGCGCGACTGGTTCTTGCCCGGCTATGGGCGCGGGGCCATTTCCACTGGCAAGGCCGACGGCGACACCGGGCTGATGCCTTTGCTGCCGAGCGGTTTCGTGGCGGTCCGCAACCTGGTCATCACCGCGCAATGGAGCGAGGCCGACCTGGCAACGGTGCAGGGTTCGGCTTCGTTCGGTCCGTTCTCGCTACTGGGTCGCAGCTTCGACGCGAAGACCGGCACGCTGAGCGCCCCCGGCATGCAAATCATCGGCTGGTTCTGCGAAGCGCTCCCCGTGCTCCCGCCGTTGTCCGATCCCGCGCTCGCGGCGGCGGTTCCCCCAGTGGACGTTCCGCGCCGACGTTCCGCGGGCGTCCCCCCGGCGGGCGTCCCCAGGTGGGCGTTCCCGCGGCGGGCGTTTCCCCGCGGGCATTTCCCCGCCTCCGTGGGCGTTCCCGCGCCGCCGGCCGCGAGCCCGGCACCGCCCGGCGGGCCCGCCGGGTCCCGCGGCAGGCCCGTCATGACCGATGGGCCAGCGCCGTCCAGACGGGGCAACTTCGCGCGGACTTCACGAATTCCACTTCATGGTGAGCAGCGATGACAACTCATGTGACTTTGAGCAAAATCGACCTCGGAAGTATTCCGGGACTGGACCTTCCGACTGTCGATCCGGGCAGCAACGCCCTGTTCGACAACGATGCGAAAGTCTGCCGGATCATTTCCGACGATGAGCTGCACGCCGCGTATGTCGATGACAACATCGACACATTCCAGTTGCAGAACGTGAACCTGCTGACACTCGACGTCGACAACCAATTCGTCACGCTCACCTATGCCAACGGTGCCGGCATCGATATGCTGCTTGGCTGGATCGATTACGCGGCTCCCCCGCGAACCACCCAATATGGGCAGACGGCCGGGATCATCTACCCGATCGATGCCAATGGAAATCCGTTGCTGAATGCCACCAATACGCCAAATCTCGTCGCTATCCGCAAATGGTACGCCGCCGAGGCCAGGAGGGTGAATGATCAACGGGTCGAGATCGCCGAGGTCGTCCACTCGTTCGCTGAAATCATCGGTACGCTTGGGAACGCCGCCGAACATACGGGCGGCTGACGATGCCGGTCGAAATTGGTGCTCCGGAACAAGCGAGCTACGATCTGCGTGGCCGGACCCTGGCCGACGTGGCGGCGGCCGTCGCGTTGCAAGACGAGGCAGCGAAAACCGAATGGTGGCCGCGCTTTACCTATACCACCTCCGGCGACCTGATTACGGCGGTTGACGTCACCGTGAAGTTGCGCGTGACGATGCCGGCGTGGCCCAACGCCAAGACCGCGCCGGATGCGGAGCAGCGCGCCTGGGCCCAATTCCTGGCGGCGCTGACGGCGCACGAGCAGGGTCATGTCGATCTGGTCAACCAGTACTTCGCGGACATCGAGACCCGGCTGGTGGGTCAGTCGCCCGATGCGGCGAAGCGGCTGTGGGCCGAAAACTCCACTGCTTTGCAGGCCGCGAGCGACTCTTACGACAGCGATACAGATCATGGGCGCAAGCAGGGCACGGTGATCGATCTCACGCCGGCCGGGTCTCAGGACTCGCCATGAACGGGCCTGCCGTAACCGCGGACCCCGGCTATGATCGCGACTACGATATGGCGAAGGCCAACCTTCTGATGCGCGTACCAAAATCTTTGACGGCGGCCCAGGCCGGCGTGGATGCGCACGACAGCGCGAGCCGGAAGCGGGCCGCGTCCACGATCGCCTGAGCGGCGCCGCGCGACGGACGCTCTCACCGGATCGACCAGTCTCAGTTTCGTGGGTGGGGCGGCGTCGGCGAACAGCAGCGCGGTTCGCGAGCGCGGTACCGGGCCCGCGGACGGGCGATTATGCGCCGGGAGCCATTTGCGTTAAGCCGGATCGGAACGTAACCGGAACACGCACCCACAGGGACCCGACCGAGGACCAGGCATGACCGAAGAACTTATCGTCACCGTCGCCAACGGCGTCATGGAAATCCGCTTCAACCGGCCGGAGAAGAAGAACGCCCTCACCCGCGCCATGTACGACGGCGTCGTCGCCGCGTTCGAATCCGCGGAGAGCGACTCCGCCATCCGCGTCATCCTGCTGACCGGCACAGGCGACACGTTCACGTCCGGCAACGACATCAAGGATTTCCAGCAGCGCGCGTCGAGCCGTAATTCCACCGCCGCGTCGCCCTTCCTCACCGCGCTCTCGACGTTGAAAAAGCCGCTGGTCGCCGCGGTCAACGGCGCCGCGATCGGCGTCGGCACCACCATGCTGGCGCACTGCGACCTGATCGTCGCCGCGCGCTCGGCGCGATTCGTGATGCCGTTCACCCGCCTCGGCCTGGTGCCCGAGGCCGGGAGTTCGTTGCTGTTCCCGCAACTGCTCGGCCACCAGAAGGCCGCCGCGATGCTGCTGCTGGGCGATGCCCTCGACGCCGACGCGGCGCTGGCGGCCGGCTTCGTCTACCAGGTGGTGGACGATGCCGAGCTGATGACCGCCGCGCGCGCCGTGGCCCAACGCCTCGCCGCGTTGCCGCCCCAGGCGATCCGGCAAACCAAGCACCTCATGCGCCGCGGCAAGCCCGAGCTGACCGCGCGCATCGGCGAAGAACTCGAATTGTTCCGCGAACGGGTCTACTCGCCCGAGGCGGCGGAAGCCTTCGCCGCGTTCATGGAAAAGCGCGCGCCGGACTTCTCGCGCTTCTCCTGAAACACGCTCCCGCGGTCGGCTTCGCCGGTTTCGGCATGGGCTGGCTCCGGGCCATCGATGACGTTCGCGAGCGTGCCAGCTGATGCGGACGGCACGAGCGGGATATCATTCCCTCGGCCAGCGACCGGATTGAGCGACATATTTCACCACGAAGCCACGAAGCACACGAAGCCTCATGTATCTTAGCAAGGACTTCCGTCGCCCAGCCTGATGCCACATCCATCTCTTTTCACGAGACATTGTGCGCCGGCTGCGCACCGCGCGGCTTTTCGTTTCGAATGTAGAACATATTCACAACCGGGACCCTTCCTGGCGAGCTCGTCCCAATCGCGAGCAGATGATGGGAGTTTGTTCCCCAAAAAAGCGACCCAGCCTCCTTGCGGACGCTGGGTCAAAGTTAGGTCCGGGTATGACCTGGGCCAACAAAATTTGGCCCTGCGCAATCGCCGGTAGTGTTGGGGCCACGGCGACCGAGCATTGTCTGACTACCATGGGCTGTCCCGGCAAACTGTGAGGTAGCTCACACTTTGACGGCGCCGCATTGGAATCCCACGAATAATACCAAAAACAGGAGCCATCCCCGGCCTGTCCCCGGCGCCGGATCACAGCGACTCCCCGGCGATGTCCATCTCGACAACGGGCGCGATCGCCGCGGCTACAGGTTGCGGAGAACGATATTGACCAGCGTGATCGCCGCGAACGCCAGGCCGAGGATGGCCAGGATACGCTCCCACCAACTTCCCAGCGTGGCGTGGCGCAGGTAATCCGACCCTCGAAACGGCGCGAAACACGCTGCGCCCTGACCGCGCTCAAGGATACCGCTCGCCCTGAGTTCTTCCTGGTTGGGCTCTTTCATGCGCCTGATATGATACCTGCGTCCGGCCGTTGCAAACCGGACTCATCCCCGCCCCATCGCCTCAGGAGACACCTGTTGCCCAATCGAGCCGATCGTGACGAGATCAGAGTGTTCCAGGCCGCCCGCATCGTCACCCTGAACGCGAGCCTGCCGCTGGCGACCCATGTCGCCGTCCGGAGCGGACGCATCCTTGGCATGGGCGGCGCGGCGTTGCTCGACGCGTTCGGGCCCGCCATGCTGGATGACCGGTTCGCCGCCAGGGTGATCGTCCCGGGCTTTGTCGAGGGTCACGGCCACGCCGCCGACGGCCTGATGTGGCGCAATCCCTACGCGGGCTACTTCCCGCGCATCGCGCCTGACGGCACGCGCCATCCCGGTTTCCAGAGCATCGCCGACCTGATCGCCCGCCTGCGCCAGATCGAGGCGGCGATGACCGACCCCGACACGCCGCTGGTCGCCTGGGGCTTCGACCCGATCTATTTCGACGGTGCGCGCCTGACCGTCGCCGACCTGGACCCGATTTCGGCGCGCCGGCTGGTCGTGGTGGCGCACGTCTCCGGCCATATCCTGAACGTGAACAGCGCGGTGCTGGCGCGCGCCGGGTTCTCGGCGGACAGCAATCTGCAGGGTCTGGTGCGCGACGCCGCCGGCCACCTGACCGGCGAGTTGCAAGGTCCGGCGGTGATGGGCCGTGCCAATCGGGTCACCGGCGACGCCGGTCTGTCGCGCGTTCTCGATGTCGCGGCGCTGCGCGACTTCGCCGCGCTCACCCGTCGCGTCGGCGTCACCACCGCGACCGATCTCGCCAATCCGCTGACGGACGACACCGTCGCCGCGATGCGGGAGGCCACCGCGCGAGACGACTTTCCGTTGCGCCTGGTGCCCGCGTTGCGCGCCCGCGAGTACAGCGTTCCGGACGGGATCGCGCGCGTCAAAGAGTTGGGGCGCCTCAACACCGAGCGGCTGCATTTCGGCATCGCCAAGCTGGTGGTGGACGGGTCCATCCAGGGCTTCACCGCGCGCCTGCGTTGGCCTGGCTACCATAACGGCGCGCCGAACGGCCTCTGGTATGTCGCGCCCGCCGAGCTGGGCTCCATCGTCGACGCGTATCACCAGGCCGGAATTCAGTTGCACATCCATACCAATGGCGACGAGGCCAGCGAACTCGCGACCGAAATGATCGGCCGCGCCCTCGTAGCACATCCCCGGCTGGATCATCGCCATACGCTGCAACACTGCCAGATGGCGGACGAGGCAATCTTCCGCCGCATGCGCGCTTTCGGCATGTGCGTGAACCTGTTCGCCAACCATATTTATTACTGGGGCGAGCAGCATCGCGCCCTGACCATGGGACCGTCCCGCGCGTCGCGGCTGGACGCCTGCGCCACGGCCTTGCGTGTCGGCGTGCCGATGGCGATCCACTCGGATACGCCGGTCACGCCGGTCGATCCGTTGTTCACCATGTGGTGCGCCGTCAACCGAGTGACCGCCCAGGATCGGGTGCTCGGTCCGGATGAGCGCATTTCGCCGGAGCGGGCGTTGCACGCGGTGACCCTGGGCGCGGCTTACACACTGCATCTGGATCATCTGATCGGCAGCATCGACGTCGGCAAGTTCGCCGATTTCGCGGTGCTCGATCGCGATCCGCTGGCGGTCGAGCCGATGGCGATTTGCGACATCCCGGTCCGCGCCACGATCTCCGGCGGGCGCGTGTTCGACAACGCATGAGTTTCGTTCCGCTGACGGTGATCGGCGGTTTTCTCGGCGCCGGGAAGACGACGCTGGTCAATCACCTGCTGCGCACGGCGACAAGGCGGATCGGCGTGCTGGTCAACGATTTCGGCGCGATCGCCATCGACGCGGCGCTGATCGCCGCGCATGACGGCGACACCATCGCGCTGACCAACGGCTGCGTCTGCTGCGACATGAGCGGCGATCTGGGGGCCGGCCTGGCGCGCCTCGCCGCGCGCGTGCCCGCCGTTGAACATGTCTTCGTCGAGGCGAGCGGCGTCAGCGATCCCTGGCGGCTGGCGGAACTCGCGCTGGTGGAGCCGGGGTTCGGTCTGGAGCCGATCGTCGTTGTCGCCGACGCGTCGGCCGTGACCGGGCACCTGGACGATCGTTGGGTCGCCGATACGGTACGCGGCCAGTTGCGGGCGGCGGAGGTGGTGGTGCTGAACAAAGCCGACCACGCCGGATCGCTGGCGGCCGCGCGCGCGGCGATCCGCGCGATCCGTCCCGGGGCGCGGTTGATCGAGACGTGCCATGGGCAGGTCAACGATGAAGCGTTGCGATTTCCCGTGGCACCGCGCGGCCGCCTTCGCGCCGAGGCGGTACCGGCGCACGACTTTCGCACCTGGCACTTCGTTCCGGTCGCACCGTTCGATCGCGACCGGCTACGCGCGGTGCTGCACGGTCTGCCCGCGTCGGTGTTGCGGGTTAAGGGGTTTTGCCGGCTGGGTCCCGAGGCGGCACTCCATTTGTTGCAGTTCGCATCGGGTCAATGGGCGTTGACACCGCACGACGCGGGAGCGCCGGGCCTCGTCGTGATCGGAACCGCGGCGATGCCGGACCATACGGAACTGGCGGCGCTGTTCGAACGCGCGACGTGACGCCGCGCTAAATGATCTTCCGCTCCTTTAAATCCCGAATTTGCTCCGCGCTGTAACCGACCAGGCCCAGCACCGCGTCGTTGTCGGCGCCAAGCTCCGGAGCAACGCCGATCTTCGCCGGCGTCTCGGAAAACCGCCACGGCGTGCCATGCACTTTCAGGGTCTTGCCATGCTTCGGATATTCCATCTCGGTGACATAACCATTCGCCACCACGTCGGGATCGTTGGACGCTTCCAGCAGCGTATTGATCGGCGCCGAAACGATATCCGCGCCGCGCAGCCGCGCGACCCAGTCGTCGCGCAAACCGGTCGCGAACAGCTCATCCAACAGGCGCAGCAACGCGACTCGCCGTTCGTCAGAGCCAATAATTACGCCCAGATCGCCGAATCCCGCTTGCTCCAGCGTCTCGTAAAATCCAACCGCCGTCATGGCATCGCGCCACTGCCGCGCGCCGTTCAACTGAAACACCAACGGCTTTCCATCGCGATCGTTGAAGCTCGCGCTCATGCCGGGGCGGCTCGGCGTGCCGGTGATGCGCGCCTGTCCCGTGACCGGGTCCTGATTGCGCCACATCGCCGTCGTCAGCGTCCAGCCCATCAGCCGAATTTGACCGCCGAGCAACGAGCAATCGACTTTTTGTCCGATCCCCGTCGCACGCGCGTAGGTCAACGCGGCGAGCGCGCCGCCGAACGCCAGAATCGCGCAGGTCTCGTCGGCGACCGAGACGATGCCGGTCCGCAACGGCTGACCCGGTGTCGAATACGCCTCCGCGATGCCGCCCAGAGCCTGCGCCATGGAATCGGTGCCCGGCAAATCGGCGTGCGGACCGCTCGGCCCATAACCGGAGATCGAGATGTAAACCAGCTTCGGGTTGACCTTGCGCAGGTCTTCCCAGCCGAACCCGTTCTTCTCCGCGGCGCCTGGGCGGAAGTTCTGTCCAAAGATATCCGCTTGCGCGACCAGTTGGCGCAGAATTGCCTGGCCCTCCGGCGCCTTCAGATTCAACGTGACGCTTTTGACGCCGCGATTGTTGGTTTCGAAATATGTGCTGGGAAAACCGGGAAACACCGTCGAGCCACGCGAGTTATCGCCGCCCTCCGGCACCTCGATCTTGATCACCTCGGCGCCCAGATCGGCCATCAGCATATACGGCACCGTCCCCGCCTGAGCGGTTGAACAGGCGACAACCTTCACACCCTGAAGCGGACCATGGGCTTGCGTCATCTCGAACGACCTCCTGTCTTGCCAACAGCCGCCGATGCTATGCCAACAACCCGCGACGCGCGACCCGGCGGGGTTTGCCAGCGGGGTTTGCCAGCGGGGTCTGCCGGCGGGGTTTGCCAGCGGGTGGGGCCGGACGGGTTAAACCGGCGATCGGGACAGGAGCGATGGTCATGCCGATCTCATTCAAACCGCTGCACCAGCATTTCGCCGCCGAGGTGCGCGACTTCGACATGCGTCAACCGATCGACGCCGCCGCGGTCCGCCGGTTCGAGCAGGCGATCGATCGTTACGGCATCCTGATCTTTCCCGCGCAGCAGGTGAACGACGCACAGCAACTCGCGTTCACCGCGAACTTCGGTCCGCCGGACATCGGCCGCAAGAAAGCGGTCAGGAGCGCCGAAAGCCGGCTACCGGAGGAGATGATCGACCTGTCCAACCTCGACGAGAACGGTTACGTCATCGATCCGGACCACCGCCGCGTTTTGTCCCTGCTGGGCACGCGGCTTTGGCACAGCGACAGCTCCTACCAGCGGCCGGCGGCGAAGTATTCGATGTTGCGCGCCGTCGCCGTGCCGCGATGGGGTGGCGAAACGGAATTCGCCGATTGCCGCGCCGCGTATGACACGCTGCCGGAAGCGTTGCGCGCCGAAGCCGAAGACCGGTTCGCCGAGCATTGGGTGCATCATTCGCGGAGCACGCTGGGATGGGAACCGACGGAGGAAGAAATTCGCGGCGCCATGCCGCCGGTGCGCTGGCCGCTGGTGCGCGTGCATCCGGGCAGCGGGCGCAAGACCGTTTATATCGGCGCGCACGCCCGGCGGGTGATCGGCATGGCGCTTCCCGCCGGCCGGATTTTGTTACGCGACCTGCAGGAGCACGCGACGCAGCCCGAGTTCGTCTACCGCCATGCGTGGCAGCCGGGCGACCTCGTGTTGTGGGATAATCGCGCGGTCATGCACCGCGGTTGCCGCTATGACCTCCGGCAGATCCGCGACATGCGGCGCACGACGATCCTCGATCTGGCTTCGATCGACGAACGCGATTGCGGCGAGGACCGTGAAGCCGCCTGACCGCGGACCGGCCGGTTCAACAAACGTGTCGGACGGAGCGGGCGGGAAAATTGCCGCTTTCGCGTATGGCCGGCCGCCGAACGTGCCCCCGGTCATAGGCCGACTCGAAGGCCGGCCATGACGGAGCGGCGGGAATACGTCCCTGGTGGTGTCACTTTCCACCGCCGGATCGCGCGGCCACCCAGGGTCTCCGCCCGGCGATGAAATCCAAGGCCGTTCGGTTTTGAACGGCCGCGCGGGCTTATTCGGACGCCGAGAACTGATCGAGCAATTCCGACAGATCGTCGGCGTGCTCTTCCTCGACGGCCTGAATCTCCTCGATCATCTGCCGCGTGGTGGAATCGAACGGCGCGAAATACGCGGCGATCTCCCGGTAGCTGTTGATCGCCACCCGTTCCGCGACGAGATCTTCCTCGATCATCTCGCGCAACGAAGCGCCCTCGGCGTACTCGGAATGACTGCGCGACAGCAACCCGTCGGGTGAGAAATTCGGCTCGCCGCCAAGCTGGACGATGCGTTCCGCGATGCGGTCGGCGTGCTCCTGCTCCTCGGCGGCATGCTGTTGAAATTCCGCCTTCACCGATCCGGAATGAATTCCCTTGGCCATGAAATAATGCCGCTTGTAGCGCAGCACGCAGACGATTTCCGTGGCCAGCGCGTCATTGAGGACTTTGCACGCGACCTTGGTGTCGCCGGCGTAGGATTTGGTAACCGCGCCGTCCATCATATGGCTGCGCGCCCGTTCCCGGAGCGCCTTCACATCGGTGAAGAACGGTTTGCTCATGTCGTTGGCCATGTTCACGAACCTTGTTTTGTTGTGCGATCGATTGCGAAACGCGCCGGGCTGGATGCCTCCGGCGATTGCCAGTAGCCGCGTAGCCGCGGGCCATCCTGGAACGCGGTCGAGAAGATCTCGCCACCCCAGGGGACGTTTTGCCCGAACAGCGCGATATGCATGATGACCAGGATGGGAATGGCCAGGAGCGTCAGCAAAACGGCGCGATGCATGTCCAGTCTCCGGAAATCACGTCTCGTATTTCGGTTCATTAACGCCGCCGTCAGGTTGAGGTTCCCCCCGGCCCAGGCTTTTCGGGGACCTTTTCGAGGACGCGAGCCGGGCTTTTTTCAGGCTTTCCGGTGGATCAGATCGTGCACGAAACCAAGCTTCCGGATTACCGCCGCGGTCAATACGAACGGGTAAAGATCCGCCTGCCCCATGCAGCGATTGATATTGTTGATGGCGCCCACGATCGGCAGCCAGCGGCGGATCAGTTCCTCGATGCCGATCGCGGCGTGCGGCTCGAAGTCCACGGCGGCGCGGTACGCGGTGTCGTCCGTGACCAGCGGATCCACGCGCAATCCGAACGCGCCGGCCATTTCCAGCGTGTCCACGATGTGCAGGACGTGAGCCCAGGTCTCGGCGAAATCTTCCCAGGGATGGGCGCTGGCATAGGTGCTGACGTAACGATCCCGCCAATCCCCGGGCGGCCCGTCGGCGTAGTATTTCCGCAGCGCCTCGCCATAGTCCGCGCGCTCATCGCCAAAGTATTCGCGAAATTCGTCCAGCGGGCCATCGCTTTTGATCAGGCGATCCCAATAATAATGGCCTGTTTCGTGCCGGAAATGACCCAGCAGCGTGCGGTACGGCTCGCCCAGGTCGGTGCGGCGCTTTTCCCGCTCGGCGTCGTCGGCCTCCGCCAGGTTCAGCGTGATCACGCCGTTATCGTGTCCGGTCAGCACCATCGCGCCGGGATCGTCGACCAGCACGTCGAACGCGAGCCCGAACTCCGGATTTTCGATCCGCGTTTCCAATGGCAGCCGCAGTCGCAGCAGGCCATAGAACAAATGATGTTTGGCCTGTTCGAACCGGCGCCAGCCCCGCAGGTTCGCGTCGATCGACAGGTCCGGGATGATCCTGTTGTGGCGGCAGGCCGCGCAGTAAAGCTCAGCGGAGTTGGCCGGCAGCAGCCAGTTGCAGGCGCCCAATTCGGCGTTCGCGCAAAACCGGAATTCGTTCAGTTCACCCAGGGACAGCCACCGGTCTCCCGACGCCTCCAGGGTATGAATGTCGTTCGACGCGGGATAATAGCCAAGCTGCTTGCGGCAGCGCTCACAAATCACATTGTCGAAATACACGATATTCGAACAAAACCCGCACACGAACAGTTTCATCGCCCGACCCGCTCAATTTCCATGAGGGCGCGCCCGACGCGCGCCCACGGCACATTCAATGCACACTCAATGCATGAAGTACCAGCCGGCCGCCATCGCGACGATCGCCAGAATCAGCGACGTCGCGAGGACCAGAAAGACCCGGCCGCTGATGACACCCTGCCGGGCTTCCACGGCGGAGCGTTGCTCCACCACATGCGGTGCTCCGGCATCCTGACGCGGTTCCATGTCCATCGCCTCACCTGCATCGTTCCAGGATCTACCGAAAGCTAACGACGCTCGGCCGCGGAAGGTTCCGTCAGCCCTGGCTGGACACCAGGACGACGGAGGGACCCGGACCATCCAGCACCGCGTCCGGCACATCGCCAAAAAACAGCGTCTCGCCTGGCCTGCGGCTCACGCCCATCACGACAAGGTCGTGCTGACCGCTCAGCAATTGCCGCGGCACCTCGATCTCCGCCGAGCCGCGACGCAGCATCGCGTTGACGGTCACGCCCTGCTGCTCGCCCAGCACCTCGATTTCGCGCAGAATGGCGTCCTCGTTGCGCGTGCCGGTGGTATCGCTCCGGGCATGACCGGTGGTTTTGCTTTCCACGTACAGCACGGTGACCGTGGCGTTCACCGCCCGCGCCAGCGCGATGGCCACCTCCGCGCCATGTCGCGAAAAGTCGGTGCCGGTGACCGGCGCCAGGATGTCGTGCTCGCCGCGGTCGGGATCCTCGCGATGCGCGCCGCGCGCGACGACCACGGCGAACGGGCCATCGAACCCCAACGCGACGCGTCCGACGCGCGCCGAGAAGCGTCCCTCGGCACGCGCCGGCTCAACGCCCACGACCAGCAGATCGTAGCCTTTGCGCGCCTGCTCGGGCATCATTTCCTCAACGGGCGCCCTGTGGCGCACGGTTTCCACATCGACCGCCGGGGCTTTGTCCGGGCGGCCTTCCGGCGCCTCCGCCTGCTCCCCGGCGCCCTTCACCAAGGCCTCCGCGTCGCCGGCCCGCGCCGGTTCATCGACCGCCATCACCGTCGTCACGATCCGCCGCGACCCCGCGAGCAAGCCGACCAGGCGGGACGCCAACCGTCCGCTCGGACCGTCATCGACCGCCATCAGCACGCGCTCCAGCCCGGCGACGAAGCCGCGCGCTTCCGTCGCCTCCCGCTCCAGCCGCTGCTGCTCATCCGGGCGCAACGGCACGCGCGCCAACGCCAGCCGCAGCATCGGCGGCATCGCCATCGTCGTCACCACGGCCATCGTTACGATGGTGGTGAACAAAGCCTGGTTGAGCACGCCGGCCGAAACGCCGAGCGTCGCGACGATCACCTCGGTCGAGCCGCGCGCGTTCATGCCGCAGGCCAGCGCGAGGGATTCGCGGATCGTCAGCCCTCCCAGCGCGCCGCCGGCCAGCGCGCCGGCGAACTTGCCCAGACTGGCGACGACGATCATGCCAAGCGCCAACAGCAACATCGGCCCGTTCGCCAGCGCGCCGAGGTCGGTATGCAGGCCGGCCACGCCAAAGAAGATCGGCATGAACAGCGCGACGATGAGGCCGCGCAAATGCGCCTCGATATGCTTCGTGAGGATCGGCGACTGGCCGACCAGGATGCCGGCGATGAACGCGCCCAGAAACGTGTTGACCCCGATCATGTAAGTGATCAGCGCCATCACGCCCATCAGCACGAGGATCGCGCTGATGACCGGCAGTTCCATGACGAAGTTATCGTTCGCCCACCGGATCAGAATGAACGCGGCGCGCGGCCCGAGCCGGAAGCTGACGATCAGGAACAAGGCGGTGCCGAGCACGCTCCCGCCGATCGAGGCGAGATCGAAACCACCTTGCCGCGCGAGACTGAAGGTGATCGCCATGATGATCCAGCCGATGGTGTCGTCCACGATCGCCGACGCGACGATGACCTGGCCGACGAGGCGGCGCATGAAGCCCATGTCGCGCACCACCACGGCGACGATCTTCACCGATGAAATCGACAGCGCGGTACCCAGGAACAACGAGGTGATGAGGCGCCGTCCCGGATCCGGCAGCATCGCTTCCGGCAGCAACTGACCCAACAGGAAGCCGCCCGCGAACGGCAGCGCGATGCCGGTGAC
The DNA here is from genome assembly GCA_963719675.1 of uncultured Alphaproteobacteria bacterium. Lineage (GTDB taxonomy): Bacteria > Pseudomonadota > Alphaproteobacteria > Acetobacterales > Acetobacteraceae > Rhodopila. The sequence continues at coordinate 90,429 of CAVRDN010000007.1, forward strand.
GGAGACGGTGAACGCCGCGCGGCGCACCGGCTTCACCACCCCGAGGTCGGTTTCCATCCCGGTCAGCAGCAGCAGCATCAGGATACCGAATTGCGAAACGATCTCGATCGCGCCGGCATGTTGACCGCCGCTCGGGAAAATCGACCGTTGCAACTCCGGCGCGACCGCGCCGAACACCGACGGCCCGAGCAGAACGCCGGCGATCAGTTGTCCGGTCACCGCCGGCTGCCCGATGCGCTGCATCCCTTCCCCGAGCAAACGCCCGCAGAGCAACAGCAGAATCACCTGGATCACGAACAGCACGTCGGAGGCTTCGGCGTGGCCCGCCTCGGCGGCGCGGGCGTGCCCGGCGATCAGCAGCGACACCACGAGCGCGATGCAGAATCGTTTCTTGCCAACAACACTCGCGCCGCCGTCGGCGGCCCGTCCGGGCTTCAAGGAGGCCGCCGCGAGATCAAATCAGGCCGAGGCCGGCGGCGTGGCGGGCGCGTCGAGCACGAACTGGATCTGCTCGGCGCCATTTCTCGCGGCTGGGGCGGTCCGGGCGCCGAGTTGCGCCGCGTAGGCCTGCAAAAGCCGGCCGCGCAGCAGGTCCAGCCGGATCGGCGTGACCCAGGTGCCGCTGCACCGATAGCGTCAACAGGTTCGCCGCGAGCCGCAAGGTCACGGTCACCGCGCCGGACGTCGCGACCGCCTGGTCCATATAGGGCGGCATCAGCACGGCGAGATACAAGGCCAGCGCGATCGCGTGATCCAGGCCGATGATCGCGCCGGCGGCCTCGCGCATCGAACCGCAACTGCTCCTCGCCGAGGCCCGCGATCTGCCGCAGGCCGGACAGCACCTCGGTCGATCAGGTCGGTCAACGTGACCTCGATCATCGAGCCGGTCGCGTAGACCAGCCGGTACGCCACCGACATGGACTGCACGTGCTCCTCGATGAAGCGGATGTCCTCGCGCCGCTCGGGCGGCATCATCCGCTTCTGCAGGTTCATCAGGCTGACGATGATCTGCAAGTTGTTTTTGACCCGGTGGTTGAGTTCCCGAACCAGCATGACCGGGTCGGGCATGCTCGTCGGGCATCAGCGCGGCGGGCTTCGCGCGATCGCTCGGCGCGCTCCGCGGACCGCCCTGCGGCGCCCGTCCCGGTGGCGGCTGATTTCTGGGTCCGGAACGTTCCGGGAGGACCGGTCGCCACGTGGTCAAACGTCCACGGGCGACGACCGCGACCTGGCGCTCCAAGATGCGTCAACCGCCGCGTCCCAGGCCATGTCGGGTTCCAGATGATTGTCCGCCGGCACCGCGAGCAGTTCCGCCAGACTGGCGCGCGCCCGATTGACCCGGCTTTTCATCGTGCCGACCGCGCAACCGCACAACGCCGCGGCGTCCTCATAGGACAGGCCGGAGGCACCGACCAGGATCAGCGCTTCCCGGTGATCGGGGGCGAGACGATCGAGCGCCGCGCGAAAATCCAGAAACTGCATGTGGCCTTCCTGCGTCGGCCGGGTCGCGAGGCGCGCCGCGTGGCGGCCTTCCTCATCGCCGACCTCATGCCGGCGCTTGCGATACTCCGAATAATATTCGTTGCGCAAAATCGTGTAAAGCCACGCGATCATATTGGAACCCGGCTCGAACGAGCCGATGTTGGCCCAGGCTTTGACCAGCGTTTCCTGCACCAGATCCTCGGCGCGTGAGGTGCGGCCGCACAGCGAGATGGCGAATGCGCGCAGGCTTGGCAGCGCGGCCAGCAGATCGTCCTTAACGCTCGTTTCGCTCATGATTTCTGTGCCCTGCCGCTGCTTGCGTTCAAGTTCCTCGAGCAGCCGCAGAAACCGATCCGGCACCGCCTCGCCCACGACCTCATCGTAGACCTGCGCGCAACTGGCGTCCGATGTGGCCTGCATGACCGCGCCTCGCAGATCTGCCCCGCGCGGCTGGCGCGCGGGCAATCGGCACCGTTCGGCTATTTGGCGTCGGATTCATATCGGACACCTGTGCTCGCTTCGCGGTGTCCTGTGCGGCCATCTAACTCTCCAACGCGGCCAGGCGACCCCCGGGTTCCGGCGAAGCGGTAACGTCTGTTCCTGATCGGGCGCGCGCACCCGTCTCGGGCTCGCAAGCCGATATCCAGCGTGAATGCGCGGTCAAAGACGAAAGTTCCCTCCGCGATGGAACATTTCCGCGCGAGCGCGCATTATCCATGATGGCGCGGGCGCGTGCACGCGCCGCGCGTGGCATGTGCACGTAGGGGAGAACACAATGTCGCAATCCGCGTCGATCGCCGCGAAATCTGCCATATCTTCGGCGATTTGCCCGGGCTTTGACCGGGAGCCAGGCAAGCGGCGACGCCTATGCCGTCGCCACGCTGGAAGCCATCGCCGAGGACGCCGGCGCGACGGATGGGCCGTTGGAGCCGCGTCAGGCTTTGTATCAGGTGTTTCTGAAAATCTGGGGTTCTCTCGCGGTCAATCAGCGCGGCGACGACGCGGCCGACAATCCGACGATGCGCGCCGCGGACCGTTCGTTGGAGGCGATAACGCCGCTGCCCCGAGTGGTGTTTTTGTTACGGACGCTGGAGGGATTCACCACAGGCGAAATTGGTGAGATCCTGGAACGGCCGCCGACCGAAATTCAGGACCTTCTGGATGCCGCCGGGCGACAGATCGCCTCGCAGTTGCGCACCGAGGTACTGATCATCGAGGACGAGCCCATCATCGCCATGGACCTCGAAGCCATGGTCATCGACCTCGGCCATTCGGTGATGCGCATCGCCCGCACGCGGCAGGAAGCGGTCGCCGCGATCGCCGATCAGGTGCCGGGCCTGGTGCTCGCCGACATCCAGTTGGCGGACGGCAGCTCCGGGCTCGACGCGGTCAACGAGATCCTTGGCGTGCGCGAAGTGCCGGTGGTGTTCATCACCGCGTATCCGGAGCGGCTGTTGACCGGCGAACGGCCGGAACCGACGTTCCTCATCACGAAGCCGTTCCGTACCGACACGGTGAAGGCGATCATCAGCCAGGCGTTGTTCTTCGATCGCCGCGCGACCTTGTCGGCCGCTGTCCAGCGCTAGAGACGCCACCGCGACCACGGGCGATTCGGCCCGCCGTCCGGGGTTGGAACGGCGGGCCGAGCGCCAGGTGCAGGGAGGACACCGGCTGCTCCACGGAGCCGCCGGCACGCTTCGACACCGCCGACCGTGCCCTCGCCCATCGTGGAGGTGGCGCGAGCGCGTTGGGGACGCGCCGCACCGCCTTGGTAGAACCGGCATCCGATCGATAAGTTCCGGTCACGGTTGCCCGGATAATGTCGCGCGTGCCTCGCGCCCCGGGCGCATTCCCCCCGCCGATGGCCGAGCCGCCGGCCGGCGGCACATTCCTTCGCCACATTCGATTGGCACGGTGGCCCAGTGACATGGCCGGGTCACCTGCGCGTGGTGGAATCCGGTCCGCCGCCATCCTATCTCAGAACGGTCCCGGACGAGATATCCGGGCCGGGCCGACCTGGGATATCCTGATGGCGAATGTCCTCTGGAAATTCACCGCCTGGACGCCGATGCCAAACCTGTTTGACATTCACAGCCTGCACGGAGTTCCGGCCCGCGCCGCGCGCGGACGTCTCCAGCCGTGCGACGGCGGGGGTCTCGGCGATGAGCGAGGCGGGCATGGGCGACGCCGATGAGGGCCTGGCCGATCTCGCGACCGGCCCGGCGCCGGACCCGCCCGCCGGCCCGGCGGAGCTCACCCCGACTGGGCTGTTCGGACGCCAGGCCGCGGTTCTGACCATCATCGCCTGCTTCGGGCTGCTCGCGGCCGCCTGCGCGTTCGCCGCCGTGCTGGCCTGGCGCGACATCCAGGCGGCCGCCGCCGTGGTGGACGCGCGAGAAGCCAGGCGCGCCGGCACCCTGGCGTTCGAGGCGATGCTGAACGCGGAAAGCCAGCAGCGCGGCTACCTGCTGATGCGCGATCCGACCTATCTGGCGAGTTATCACGACGACAAAACCGCGTTCGACCGCGCGGTGGATGGCTTGCGGCGCCGGCTCGCCGAGCGGCCCAGACGCGCGAGTCAGGTTGCCGCCGCGGCGCGGATCGGGCGGGAGAAGTTCGCTGAAATGGATCGCACCATCGCGCTTGGCGAGGCGGGCCAGTTCGATGACGCGCTCGCCGTTGTCCGCGCCGGCGGCGGAAAGTCGTTGATGGAGGAACTCGGGCGCATCATCGACGACCTGACCGCCGACGCCAATCTCGAAGTCCAGCAAACCACCGCCGTCGAAAGTCGACTGGGCACGCTGCTGGTTGGCGCCATCATCGTCGCCCTGTTCGGCGTCGCGGGTCTGGGATTCCTGTTGCTGAAGAACGCGCGGGTCCATCTGGCGCTGCTCGAGGCCCGCGAAACCAGCGCGCGGCAACTGGCCGAGGCGCTGGAGCGGCGGGTGGCCCGGCGCACCGGCGAACTGGTCGCGGCCAACCAACGGTTCGAGGTGGCGTTGCGGGCATCCGGCGTGACCGTGATGACCCAGGATCGCGACCTCGTGTTCACCTGGGTCAGCCGCGGCATCTTCGGCCGGACTCCGAGGAGATCATCGGCAAGACCCAGCAGGAGGTCATCCCGGAAGCCGGGCCGGCGACCGCCACCACCCTGAAGCGCGCGGTTATCGAGACCGGGGAACCGGCCCGCGGCGACGTCCGGGTCGTGTACGACGGTACCGAAAGCTGGTACGACCTGACCGTGCATCCGCTGACCGACGGGCATGGCGGCATCACCGGCGTCATCGGCGGCACCGTGGACATCACCCGCTATAAGGATCAGGAAGCGCGCATCCGCCTGCTGATGCGCGAACTGACGCATCGATCCAAAAATCTGCTGACGGTCATTCAGGCCATCATGCGGCAAACGGCGGCCAACAGTGTTTCGCTGGAGGATTTCGAGGCGCGCTTCTCGGCGCGGCTACAATCGCTCGCCGGATCGCACGATCTGCTGGTGCGGGAAGACTGGCAAGGCGCGTCGATGCGCGAACTCGTGCAGTCGCAGCTTGGGCACTACAGCGATCGCGCCGAGTCGCGCATCGAGCTGTCGGGCCGGCCGTTGCAGATCCAGCCGGACGCCGCGCAGCATATCGGCATGGCGCTGCATGAACTGGCGACCAACGCGGCGAAGTACGGCGCTCTGTCAACGCCGGACGGCAAGGTCGCCATTTCCTGGCGCGTGAATCCCGCCGCCGATGGCACCCCGCTGTGCACGCTGGAATGGGTCGAGACCGGCGGCCCCGCGGTCGAACGCCCGTCGCGCCGCGGCTTTGGACGCGTTGTCATCGAACGCACCGTCGCGCGCGCTTTGGGTGGCGAGGTCCGCGTCGATTACGCCGCATCCGGCCTGCGCTGGACCCTGGAGTTTCCGACGACGCAAACCAACGGCCGCTGACGGCCGGCCGGCGCGGCGGATGGAACCTTCGGGGGAATCGCATCGTTATACGCGCGAATTCCCTGGCGTTCAGGGAGCGATTTCAACAGGGTGATTTCGAAACAGTCATTTTGATGGCGAAGCGGATGCGCGCGCGCAGCGGCGGCTGGCGGTCGGTGTATTCAGGCGGCCACTTCCGCCGGCGGGGCGGAAACATATTGATATCGGAACGGATCAACCGGGTTTCCGTCACGCCCCCGGATCCGTCAGCGCGCGCCGATGGTGCCGCGGACCGTTCTTCTCTCGTTGCTGGTCGGCGTGCCGACAACGAGACCTTATCGATGCGGGCCGGGGCTCCAACCCCGGCGGCGGCGTGGGCGCGCCGCCGTTCATCCGCATTGTCGCGACGCTCTCCGGTTGGATCCGACGCCACCGGAACGAAACCTTTCCAGCCAGGAGGAGTCGATCATGCGTATGAGTTTCCGACAAGGCGCTCTTGTCACGACCGCGATCATCGGGTTGAGCGCGATGACGGCCGCCGCGGCGCCGCCCGCCACGACCGACGCGACCACGCCGGCGCCGACCTCGCCGATGCAGACATCGCCGATCAAGCCGGCGCCCGCCACGCAAGGCAGCGCCGCCACGTCCGCCACGCCGGGAATGTCCAATGGCGCGCAGGACAATGCGCAGGCGAACGGCGCCGCGCCGGACTCGAAAGAAAGCCTGGAGGCGCGTGTCGAGCAGCGGATCGACGAGCTGCATTCGAAGTTGCAGATCACCGCGGCGCAGGAGCCGGCCTGGAAGAAGTTCGCCCAGACGATGCGGGAGAACGCGCGCAAGATGGACCAGAGTTTCGAGCAGCGGATCGGGCAACTCGACAACATGAACGCGCTGCAGAACATGAAGTCTTATGCCCGCGTTTCGCGTGAGCACGCCGATGATGTGCAGGCGCTGCTGCCGCCTTTCAAGTCGCTCTATGCCAAGATGACGGAGAGCCAGAAGCAGACGGCGGACCAGATGTTCCGTGAGGACGCCAATCGTGGCGGCCCGGCCGCGGCGCAGCACGGGTAAGAGCCGAATTGGTAGGAGAACCAAGGTGACACATCGAGGTTGGAAATTCGCCGCATGTCTGGGCATCGCGATGGCGACCCTGGCGGGGCCGATGGCGGGTCTGGCGCGGGCGGACGATCGCGACCACGGGCGCCACGATCGGCGCGACTGGCGGGAAGGCTATTACCGCCGGCCGGATATCTACTACAGCGCGCCTCCCGTGGTTTATCCGCCATACGGCTACTACCAGCAGCCTGGGGCGACGTTCAGCCTCACGCTTCCGTTCCGTTGACGCGGAGCGTTACGCGTTCGTGCCAATGACGCGGAGCGTTACGCTTCGTCCGGTGGACGCGGAGCGTTACGCCTCGTCCGGTGGACGCGGAGCGTTACGCCTCGTCCGGTGGACGCGGAGCGTTACGCTTTGTCCCAATGACGCGGAGCGTTACGCTTTGTCCCAAGGACGCGGAGCGTTACGCGTTGGTGCCAGTCAGGCGGAGCGCCGCGCTTCTGTTCGTGACGCGTCTTTCCGTGGAGCGCGACGCTTCGTTCCGTTGGCGTGGGACGTCGGGTTTCGTTCCGGCGGCACGGAGCAACCGGGATCCGGCGGGCACCCACCGCTCCGCCGGATCCCGGTTCGCCACAAAGGCGGTGGGAGGAGATCATTATCATGCGATCCACGCGGCTCATGAGTTCGGCGAAAGTCACGACTTTCGCTCTCCTCGGAACGGTTTTCATCGCATCCACCGGCGTCGCGCGCGCGCAGTACGAGCGTGTCGCTTACGAAACGGGCGGTTATCGGGCGGATGGTTATGTGATGGATGGTCTCGGTACCGGGCGGGATCCGGTATCGACGCGGGCCAGCAACATCGTGGCCAGCGACGCGCGATCGCCGATCGCGCCGGCGCTGCCGTCGCCCGATCTCGGCACGGCGGCCAACCCGCGCGATTACGTGAGAGCGGCGCGCGAAGCGTTGGCCTCCGGACGCACCGGAGAGGCCCAGCAATCTCTCGAAATGGCGGAAACCCGGGAACTCACCCGCGTGGTTTCGCCAGACGCGGCAAACGATCCGGATCCCGATCCGGCGGTCAATCAAATCCGCCACGCGTTGCACGCGCTCGGTGAGGGAGATCGCGCCCGCGCGCTCGACATAATTGACGCGATGGCACGCTGAAGTCATGTTCCAGGGCTCTCCGCCGGCAGCGCCGGTGGAGAGCGGCCCTGATCGCACCGGCAGCCGGAAGCAAGCCACGCGTCCGGCGCTTCATCAGGACAACGCCGATTGGTCACCATGTGTCACGACATCCCGATACGCGAACCCGACGGTACCGTCACGCACCCTGGGCGTAATGAACGATAGGCCGGGATCGGATCCGGCCGATCGGCCGGGTTCCCCGCATGAGCCGCCGAAAGATCCGGGCTGGAGTGTACGTGCCGACGGCGGGGGCCGCGTTGTCGCCCTGTCCGGCGACTGGATCGCGCATTTCAATGCCCGTTCCGAACAAAATGCCGTGGCTACCGTTCTCGAGGGCGGCGGCGTGGACGGAATATCGTTCGATTCGCGCGAGCTCGGCCGTTGGGACAGCGGTTTGCTGGTCTTCGTCGCGGCGTTGCGCCAGGCCGCGAGAGAGCGTGACATCCGGTTCGACGTCTCCGGCCTGCCGGAGGCCACGGGGCGGTTGCTGACTTTGATCTCGGAGGCCGCGCCGGTCGCGGCACGCGGACGGCGTCCGGCGGGCTTCGTTACCCGGATGGGCCAATCCGTGATCCACGCGGGCGGCGAGGCCGTTTCGGTCACCACGCTTATCGGCGACAGCCTGCTGAGCCTCGGCACGGCGCTGCGTGGCCGCGTGCTCATGCGTGGCATCGATCTGCTGGAGTGCATGCGCGACGCCGGCGTGGCGGCGCTGCCCATCGTCACCGTCGTCAACATGCTGATCGGCGGCATCGTCGCGTTTGTCGGCGCCGTGCAATTGCACCGCTTCGGCGCCGATGTGTTCATCGCCGACCTCGTCGGTGTCGCGATGGTGCGGGAGATGGTCGCGCTGATGACCGCGATCATCATGTCCGGCCGCACCGGCGGCGCCTATGCCGCCCACATCGCCACCATGCAGGGCAATGAGGAAATCGACGCGCTGCGCACGATCGGCATCCCGGTCAACGATTACCTGATTTTGCCGCGCATTCTGGCGCTGACCGGAATGATGCCGATGCTGTATCTTTACGGCTGCGCGGTGGGCGTGTTCGGCGGCTTCATCGTCGCCGTCGCGATGCTGAACATCTCGCCGCAGGGCTTCATCGACGAAACCCGCGCCTCCATCGCGCTGTCGCAGGTGCTGTTCGGCCTGATCAAAAGTGTCGCGTTCGGTGCGCTGATCGCCATCGCCGGCTGCCGCTGCGGCCTGTCCGCCGGGCGCAGCGCCGCCGACGTCGGGCAGGCCGCGACACGGGCCGTCGTCATCGGCATCGTCGGCGTCATCGCGCTGGACGCGGTGTTCGCGGTCTGCGCCAACGCGTTGGATTTCTGACCGATGCCGCCGGAACGGGAAGATGCGAAGTTCCGGGTCGAAGGCCTCGCCTTCGGCTATGGCGACAACATCGTGCAACACGACGTGTCGTTCGACGTCCCGCCACGCTCGATCTTCGCCATCATGGGCGGCAGCGGCTGTGGCAAAAGCACGCTCATGAAGACGATGATCGGCCTGCTCAAACCCGCCGCCGGAACGATCCGGGTCGGAGGCGAGGACTACTGGGGCGCCACCGAGGAGCGCCGCACCCGGATCGGCCGCCGCTTTGGCGTGGTGTTCCAGGGCGGCGCGCTGTGGAGTTCCATGACCGCCGAGGAAAACGTCAGCTTGCCGGCGCGGATGTTCACCGACCTGGACGACGCCACGATCAAGGCGCTGTCGCGGTTGAAGCTGTCGCTGGTCGGACTGGACATCGACGCCGCGACGATGCCCTCGGAACTCAGTGGCGGCATGCGCCGCCGCGTCGCCATCGCCCGCGCGCTGGCGCTCGACCCGGAGGTGCTGTTTCTCGACGAACCGTCCGCCGGCCTGGATCCAATCGCCGCGAAACGCCTTGATGATCTGATCCTGGAGTTGCGCGACGGCTTCGGCGTCACGGTGATCATGGTCAGTCACGAACTGCCCAGTCTGCTGGGGATTTGCGATGATGGGATTTTTCTCGACGCGGAAACGAAAACCGCGATCGCGAAGGGTGCGCCTCGGGTGCTGTTGGAGACCAGCGACCATCCGACCGTGCGGGCCTTCATGCATCGGGAGCGGCCGGACGATCAGCGGCCCGGGAACGACGTGAGGATCGGAAATGGTGCGAGGCCCGGGAACGATGCCAGGTCGGGGCACGATGCGAGGATGATGAACGATGCCAGGCCGGGGAACGATGCGAGGATGACGAACGATGCGAACCGCTAAGGCGACGGCGGTGGGGGCGTTCGTGCTCGGCGCGCTGATAATCGGCGCGATCGCCGTCGTGCTGTTCGCCGGCCAAAGTTACTTCACCACGCAGGTGCGGGTGGTGGCGTATTTCCAGAACTCGGTCGCCGGTCTCGCGGTGGGTGCGCCGGTGACCTTGCGCGGCGTGAAGGTGGGCACCGTCGAAAGCATGAAGGTGTACCTCAAGCTGCCCGATCTGGTGCCGGTCATTCCGGTCTACATGGAGATCGAGCCGAGCCAGGTGTCATGGACCAACGATCCGCTCAAGACCGACGTGTCGGATATCGCGCTCGCGGTGAAAGCCGGGCTGCGGGCGCAACTGGCGACGACAAGTCTGGTGACCGGCCAGGTCAGCGTGAACCTCGACTTTCATCCCGACACGCCGGCGACGTTGGTCGGAAATGGCACCGGCGTGACCGAGATCCCGACAATTCCGTCCGATTTCCAGAAGATCAAAGATGAGATCACCGACCTGAAGTTGCCGGAGATCGCGGACAAGGCGCGCACCGCCCTCGACGGCCTCAACACCATCATTGGCGAACTGAAAGGCCGGGTCGGGCCGTTGGCGGACAGCGTGAAGCAGACCTCGGACGATGCGCGCCACACCCTGGATACCACCACCGCGGCGGTCCAGCAGTTGCAGCTCGACGCGTCGCACGCATTGGGGTCGATCGATCATCTGGCGACCTCGACCGAAGGCCGGATCGACACGACCACCAAACAGCTCGATCAGACGATCGCGTCGGTTAATCGCGTGGCGGCGCAGGCGGAAAAGGTCATGGACAATCTGCACGACATCACGGCGGCCCGCTCGCCCGTGCGTGGCGATCTGGAGGCCACGATGCGCGATCTCGCGGCCAGCGCCGCCTCGTTGCGCAATTTCAGCCGCGACGTGGAACAGCATCCCAATGATCTTTTGCTGGGGCGTTCAGGCAAGTAACAGGATCGTCACCGACCGATCGCGGACATGAACGATATTTAAGTCCGACGTCATCGCCTGGAGCAGCCAAAACCCTGGAGATTTGCTAATAACGACGTTTGATGGAATTGGGGATCGCGCGGATTTCGGAACCAATTGCAATTGTATCCGTTTGTTTAAGCAGGGCGGTGAGCGATCGCCGCTCGCTGACATCGTATCGGAGAACCTTGCCATGACCATAAACCGGGCCATGACCAGAACCTTGCTCGCCTCGGCGTCGGCGCTGACCGTCGTCACGGGACTGTTCGCGGCGGGGATGGGTCCCGCGATGGCGGAAACCGTGACCACGACGACAACCGAGACGACGCGGCCGTACGTGGCGCCGGCGCCCGTTCCGCTGGCGCAGACCACCACCGAGCGTACCGTCGATGCCGACGCCAACGGCGTGGTGCGCAGCAAGACCACGGTGACGGGTACCGCGATCGATCCGGTTGACGGCAGCACCACCACCACGCGGAAAACCACGGAAACGACGACGGTTCGTTAGCTGCCTCGGTTGAACGGTGCGACACACCGCTCGGACCAGTATGGAGGCGAACACATGATGCGACAGACATTGCGATTGACCGTATTGACCGGCGCCACGCTCGCCGGCATGGCCTTGCTGAGCGGGTGCGCGACGGTGCCGGTCACGCGGACGGTCACGTCGGAAACCACCACGACGACCGCTCCTGTCCCGCCGCCTCCGCCGGTCATCAGCAGCACCACGACGACCAACGCGGTGACGCCGGACGACACGGCGCCGGTGCGCGACCAATATACGCGGCGCGTGCGCCGGCCGAATGGCGACGTGGTTGAGGAAGAAACCACCGAGACCGGTTCGTCCACCATCGTGCCCGCCGCGCCCCAGGTGCAGTCGACCACCACGCGGACGACAAGTGAAACGATCGCACCCCGTTGAGGGGTGAGCACCCCAACCGGGCGGCCGGGTTTGATCGTGCGGCCGCTCACCACCCTCACTTTGGAGTAACGAAAATGACCGCCACGAAATCGACATTGAAGGTAACGCTTGGCATGGTGCTGTTGGCCGGTTCGGCGCTGCTGGCCGGTTGCTCCCAGCCCGCGAGCACCAGCACGACCGAAGTGACCTCGGCTCCGCCGCCGGCTCCGGCCATGGATACCTCCACCTCCACCACGCAGTATCGCCGGTAACGATCCGGGCGGCCTGACCAGCGCGCGGTTTTTCGCGCGAGGGACGTTCCGCGCCATGGTGGGATCGCGGTGGGACGGGGCACGCGGGGAACCGTCGTGCGTCGTCCGGCCGCGATCCCGGCCTTCGCGCGGATTCAGTTTCATTTGAAACGAAATTGACGCGCGCGTTCCGTTGGCGCGTTCCATCCGAGCCCAAATGGACCCGCCGACCATCACGACCGACGTTCCGGCGCGCCTCGATCGGTTGCCCTGGGGCCAGTTCCACTGGCTGGTGATCGTGGCGCTCGGCATCACCTGGGTGCTCGATGGGCTGGAGGTCACGCTCGCCGGATCCCTGGCCGGCGCCCTGCGTGAAAGTCCTACGTTGCACTTCTCCGACGCCGAGGTCGGGCTCGCCAGCAGCGCGTACGTGGCGGGCGCCGTCTCCGGCGCGTTGTTCTTCGGCTGGCTCACCGACCGGTTGGGCCGCAAGAAATTGTTCAGCGTCACCCTGGCGCTTTACCTGTTGGCCGCCGCCGGTACCGCCTTCACCTGGAACCTGACGGGCTACGCGCTGATGCGCTTCCTCACCGGCGCCGGCATCGGCGGCGAGTTCAGCGCGATCAACTCGGCGATTCAGGAACTCATTCCGCCGCGCTTTCGCGGCCGCACCGACCTGACCGTCAACGGCAGCTATTGGATGGGCGCGGCGATCGGCGGCGGCGCGTCTCTCGTGCTGCTCGATCCGCGCGTGATCGACCCGGAATACGGCTGGCGACTGGCGTATTTCATCGGCGCCGCGATCGGCGTACCGATTTTGTTGTTGCGACGTTTCGTTCCGGAAAGTCCGCGCTGGCTCATGCTGCATGGCCAACCCGGCCACGCCGACACCGTGGTGCGTGAGATCGAGGCCCGCTTCACCGCGTCCGGCTACCATCTGCCCGAAGCGACGAAGCGCGTGCGCCTGCGCGACCGCGCGTTCACCCCCTTCGCCGACGTATTCAAAACGCTGGTGCATCGTTATCCGCGACGCACGGTGCTGTGTCTCGCTTTGATGATCGCGCAGGCGTTCTTCTACAATGCGATCTTCTTCACCTACGCGATGCTGTTGACCGATTTCTACGGCGTCAGCGCCGGCCATGTCGGCTGGTACGTGCTGCCGTTCGCGTTGGGCAACATTCTCGGCCCGCTGCTGCTCGGCCCGCTGTTCGACACCATCGGCCGCAAGCCGATGATCGCCTTCACCTACGCCGCCTCGGCGATATTGCTGTTGGCGACCGGCCTGTTGTTCCGCGCCGGCATGCTCGACGCGACGACGCAGACCATGGCCTGGAGCGCCACGTTCTTCTTCGCCTCCGCCGCCGCGTCCGCCGCCAGCCTGACCGTCGCGGAGAATTTTCCCCTCGAGGTCCGCGCCCTCGCGATCGCGGTGTTCTACGCTCTCGGCACGGGACTTGGCGGGATCGCCGCGCCGAGCCTGTTCGGCGTGCTGATCGAAAGCGGTTCGCGCGGGCGGGTTCTGGCGGGCTACCTGCTCGCCTGCGTCCTCATGGCCATCGCCGCCGCGCTGGCATTGTGGCTCGGCGAACGCACCGAGCGCCGCTCGCTGGAGGATGTCGCGCCGCCATTGTCGTCGACCGACCGGTAATCGCGAACCGCGGCCGCGCCGTTACGAGGAGGGGCCGGCCGCCGCGCCGTCCTCGCCGATCACCGCGAACGGCGCCCAGAAGAACGGGTGCGACGCCAGGCTGCTCGGCGATTTCACCGCCGCGTCCAACAGACTGAGTTCGGCGCCGCGCATCGCCTCCGCCGCGCCGGTGCCATCGTTGGCCCGCATGCGCCGCAGCGTGTCGGTGACCAGATAAGCCGCCGCCTGATCGTTGACCGACCAGTGCGTCACCAGCATCGACCGCGCCCCGGCGTAAAAGAACGCGCGTGCCAGTCCGGACAGGCTCTCGCCCGCCGTGGTGCCGCCCGGCCCACCCGAGTTGCACGCCGACAGGATGACCAGATCGGCATCCAGATTGAGCCCCAGAATGCGATCGGTCGTCAGCAGCGCGCCCGATGCGTCCGGCGCCCCCGGCGGCGCCGAGGTAATGATCGCCGGCTGATCCTGACACTGGATTTCCGCCGGCAGCAACGCGTGCGTGGAGAATTGCAGCGTGCGGTAATCCTGCAACGGCATGCGCATCACCGCGTCGGCCGTGAACGCCGGGCCGAGCAGCTCATCCGACGGACTGGCGCCCATCAACTGCCGTGCCGCGTCCAGTTCCTTCAGCGTGTACGGCAGCGCCGGCAGGCTGGCGAGCAGCCGCGCGCTGTCGGCGCAGGTGGCGCCCGGGAAACTGCGTTCCGCCTGCGCCAGCGTGATCGGACGGAAGTCGCCGAAGCCGAACCACGGATGCGCCGCGCGCGAGGTGCCGGCGATCTTGCGCAGGCTGACGAAGTTGGCGGGCGCCGGCACGTCGGCCAAGGCGAATTTCCGCACCAGCCACGGCGCCGATGCCAGGGCGCCCGGGTCGGCCGGTCCGCTCAACAACACCGCGAACGGCAACGACAGCAGCGGACCGGTGGGCGCGATCACCAACGATGTCGCGCCATCCAGCGCATTCGCCACGCCGCCGACCGTCGCGGTGTACAGGGCGTGCGCGTCCTCGGTGTCGAACTTCGGCAGGCCCGACGCGGTCAGTTCGATACTGGCACGAATGTCGTGCACCAGTTTCGCGACGTTCGCGGTCCCGCCGGGCACTGGAGCGGCGGCGATCCCGCCGGCGGTCAGGGCGAACACCCAGCCCGAATGCGCGCTAAGCGTGATCGCGACGAACGCCTCATGCGGACGCAAGGCCGCGATGACGTCGGCGGCCGGCACGACCTGCTGCACCAACTGACCATAATTCGGCGACGCCGCCTGCAACGCGCTGTCGGCGTTCGCCACCGCGGATTGACCGGCGGCGATCCGCTGATCGATATCCGCCGGCGACACGCCATTCGGCGGCGGCCGTCCCTGCTGCCGCGCCGCCGCGATGGCGTCGCGCTGACCATACAACGCGGACAGCTTGTCGCTGGCGTCCTGCCAGGCGCGGATCGCCGCCGCCACTTTCGGGTCCCGCGCGTTGGCTCGCAGACGCGCGCTCGCCTCGGCGATCTGTTCGGCGGTGATGCTGCCTTGCGCGACCTGGGCGGCGAGGAACATCTCGGCCAGCAATTTCTGGTCGTGGCCCGCCTCGGCGCCGTACGCCATCAGGCAGGGCGCCATCAGTTCCTGATCGATGCCGCTCTTCAATGCGATCAGCCCTTGCACGGCGGCCCGGCACACCGATACGGCGGCGCCATCGCGTCCGGCGCGCTGCAATCCGGCGGCTTGCAACAGCTCGGTCTCCGCCAGGGTTTTCGAGCCCGGCAACGCCACCTCGAACCGACCCGACGAGCGCGCGAATTCAACCGCCGACCGCGTATCCGCGCCCGCGCTCGACGCCGCCACGCCCAACGTCCGATACAGCCGCCCACTCAACATCGGCTGGTCCACGCCATTCGCCTCGGCCAGCGCAATCGCCTCATCGACCGCCGCCTGTGCCTGATCGAGACCGGCCAAGCTGACGCAACACCAACGCGCGGTTCCGCAGCGCCTCGATGTAGCCGACCATCGCCAGTTCCGCGCGCGGATCGGCCAGCAATTCGGGGTTCGGCCGCACCAGCGCCTGACGCTGCTGCGCCGAGGCGATCACATTTCCCGCCGACCCACGAAGCCCCACGCTCGCCTGCAACGCATCCGCCGGGATCCATGCCGCGTACGCCGCCTGGGCCTGGACCAGCAGCGCGAGCGCCTCGTCCAGGTGGCCCTCGTTCTTCGCATGCAGGCCGCGGTAATGCAGCAACCGCGCGGGCGCCGTGCTGTCGGCGGACCGCTGCACCAATGGCGCGGCTTCGGCGAACAGTTCATCCGCCTCCGCGTAACGACCCAGATTGGAAACCTGCACCGCGAGGGTCAGCAGCGTGGTCGCGGTATTCGGATCGTCACGGCCCAGCACTTTTCGTTGCAGTGCCAGCGCGGCGCGAAACGCCTGTTCCGCGTCGGTCGGATCGTCCGCGAGGTTCGCCCGCGTTCCCGCCGTCATCAGTTGATCGAACGCGCCGATGTCGGACGCGGTGAACGGTTGCGCCGCCAGCCGCCGCGCCAACAATCCGTCCGCCTGGGATCCGGGCGGCGCCGTATCGGCCCGCACCACGCCGGACAACACGCCGATCGCGCGCTCCATCGCCGTCGCCGCCGGCAGCACCGCGTCGCCGCGCCACAACGTGCCGTTCACCACGGCGACCATGGCGACCTGCGGCCACCCGCCCTGCCGGCTGGAACACGACAGCAGCAGCGCCGGCTGGCCGCCGAGAATGGATGTCGATGCCGGCGGCCCGCACTGCATGCGCGCGTCGATCGCGGTGCGCCAGGTCCCGGAACTCGCCGCCGCGGCCATCTCCCCCGCGGTCGCCGGCCCGCCGTTCTCGATCCGCGCGCTGGGCTGTTGCCACGTGCCGCAGAACACCTCCGCCCCGCCCGCGCCGGCCGGTTGCCGCACGCAGGCCTCGCCCGCGGTGTTGGTGCCGAGCGAGGTCTGCTCCGCCGGGCGCGCGATGCTGGTGCCGTGCACGTAGGCCGAGGCGGGCGGCCGCTGGCAGCCGGCCAGCGACAAAAAGCCCAGCAGCAGACAAGGGAGGATGCCGCGCATGGTCAGTAATCCTTCCTGGATACCACGGGCAATTCCAGCAGATCGTCGTTGTCCTGGGGATCGAGGATCAGCGCCGGCGTCACCAGTGCCAGCAATGCATCGACCGGCACGAACATCGCTGTTTCGGACGGGAAGAACCGGGTCGAGCGGGTCGCCAGCAGGCACGCCGCCGAGCCGATCTCACAGTTGTTGAAAGTATAGCGCACGTTGAGTGTCGGCTGGATAAAGCCCAGACCGGCGGCGGCGACGCCGGCGACGCCCTGGACCGTGCCGAACAGGTTCGCGCTGCCTCCCGGTGTGTAGGAAACGTCGAGCGCCTTGACGTAGACGTCGCCGGTCGCGCTGCCGTCGGTCAATGTCAGGATCAGCCAGGTTCCCGTCGCCGATAACCCGAGCGCGCCGTCGAAACGGATATTGCCGGTGACGCTGACCTGCAACGTCGAAGGACCGCCGCCGAGGCTGCTGACGGTGGCGCGGCCGAGCTGGGTGAAGCCGGCCGATTGCAACAGCGCGCCGGGTCCTCCATTCGCCGGAAGTAACGAGGCCGGGGGCGCCGTGCCGGTTGGCCGCGCCGCGCCGCCGGTGACGATGTTCGTGCCGCTGGCCAGCGTGATCTGGTTCGCCGGCGCCGAGATGACGATGCGGTTCGCGCTGACCGTGCCGGCGATCAGCAGGTCGCCGCCCGGGATGAACACAAGGCTGCTCGCGCCGCCGCCCACCGTGAAACCGTTGAGCTCGCCGATATTGTTGGCTCCGGTGAGGGTCGCCGTGCCCGCCGCGCCGCCGCTGAGTTGCCCGGCGGTGATGCCGCCGCTCTCGGTCAGCACGCCGTTCACGGTGACATTCGCGGCGGGGCCCGCCGCGAGCGGGCCGGCGATCGACAGACCCGTGGAGTCGGTCAGGGCGAACCCGTTGCTCGCGGTGTAGTCGCCGAGCACAGCGACGGAATTGCCGGCATTCGTCAGCGTCGTCGACCCGGTGGTTCCGGTCAGCGTGCCGACAGTCGTGATCGGCGCCGATTGCGTGACCGCGCCGGTTGCCTCGAAATTCAACACATTCGCAACCGGCCCGATCGTGACCGGCCCGTCGACCGAGATGCTCGCGGCCGAAGCCATCGACGTCGTGGCTCCCGCCGGAACATTGGTGTAGCCGCCCACCGTCAGCGTCGAGAGACCGGGCGTGACGATCGGCGGCACGGAGGGATCGATCAGCGCCTGTCCAGACGCGGAACTGCCCGCCAGGCTGAGGTTGACCGCCGAGAACGGTGCCAGTTCCAGTGTCCCGGCCGGCGCGGACAGCGTGCTGGAGCCGGTCGCCGTCATCTGATCCGCGACCAGCGTGATGCGCCCGCCTGACGCGGCGGTCAGCGAAGCCGCGGCATCGGACGTGCCGATCTGAAGGATGCCGCCTTGCCGCGCGACCTCGAAGAACAGATTGTCGCCGCCGTGCGCGCCGGCCAGCGTGAGGTCGGTCGCGTCCACCAACACCACGTCGCCTTTGGCCGCCGTGATGCCGAGGCTCCGGTCGATTTCGTTGCCTGGATTGGTCAGCGCGAACGAGGTACCCGCGCTACCCTGAATGTTGGTCGCGATGATGGATCCATTCGGTTCGCTGACAGAACCATTGCTCAGCAGATCCAGCGTCAGCGCGCCGTGCACGTTCACCGGCGCGTCCACGGTGATGTTCGCGGCCGATGTCCTGACCGTCGAGGCGCCCGCCGGCAGATTGGTATAGCCGCCGATCACCAGGTCATTGGCGAGCTCCTCGCCCTTGATCCCGCCGCGGATCACGAAGTTCGAGAGCAGCGTGGCGCCGAGCCCCAGGGTGCCGGGCGCGCTGCTGCCTCCGAGACTGACGTCGATGGCGGAGAACGGCGCCAGTTCCACCGAGCCTGGCGCGAGGATCAAACTCTGGCTCGCCGCCGTGATCGTGTCGGCGACCAGGGACGCGCGGCCGACAGTGGCCGTCAGCACGCCATTGATCGCCAACGTGCCGCCCGGTTGCTCGACCTCGAAGAACAGGTTCTGACCGGTGAAGGGTCCGACCGGAATGCCTCCGCCGACCAGTTGCAGCGACGTCCCGTCCACCAGCACCACGTTGCCGTTGTTCGCGGTCATTCCGGTGCTGACCTGAATCTGGTTGGCCGGGTCGCTCAACGAGAAATCGCCGCTCCCCGCGACGCCGGTCACCGTGGCCACGTTCAGCGGGCCACCCGGCTCGGTGATCGCGCCGTTCGCCAGTAGGTCCAGCGTGCCAGCGCGCCCGCTCAAATTCACCGGCCCATCCAGCGTGATCGCGCCCGCCGAGGTCGTGCTCCCCGCCCCGGGAGGCGTGTAGCCGCCAACCACGAGCGTGCCGGCGCCAACGTTGATATTCGCCAACAGCGCCTCGCTGATCGTCATGCCGGCACCGCCCGATCCGGCCAGGCTCACCGCGATCGGCGAGAACGGCGCCAGTTCCACGGTGCCGCCGGCGTTGCCGATCGACCCCGTGGTATTGGCCGACAAGCCGTCCGCCACCAGCGAAATGCTCGCGCCGGCCACGGCGCTCCCGGTCAGGCTCAAGGTCGCCGGCGCCACGCCGCCGATGGTCAGCGCACCGCCTTTCGTCGCGACCTCGAAAAACAGATCGTTGCCGCTGTAGGTGCCGTTCAGCGCGAGACTGGTGCCGTCGACCAGCACGACATCTCCGGCGGTCGCGGTGATGCCCGAACCGGCGCCGATCTGGTTGCCCGCGTTGGCCAATATCACGCTGCTGCCGGTCGCCGCCAACGTTCCGACCCCGGTCAGCGGCGCGGTCTGCGTGATCGCTCCAACCGCCTCCAGGTTCAGTGTCGCCGCCAGCGAGCCGAGCGAGACGGAGCCGCCGATCGTCACGCTGGCCGCGGAAGGCACCGCGACCGTGCCTCCCGCCGGCACGTTGGTGAAGCCCCCGACCGTCAGCGTGCCGACCCCGGGGGTGAGGCTGGTCAGGAGGGTGGTATCGATCGCGAATTGTCCCGCGATCGCGCTCCCCGGCAGGGAGATGGCGAGCGACGAGAACGGCGCCAGTTCGACCGTGCCGCCCGGCGCGGTCAGCGCGTCGCCAGCGGTCGCCGTCACCTGATCGGCGACCAATGAGATGCGGCCGCCGGTCGCGGCGGTCAGCGTGGCGGGTGTCGGCACTTCCCCACCGGCGTTGCCCAGGGTCAGCGTGCCGCCCTGGGTTGCCACCTCGAAGAAGAGATTGTTGCCGCCGTAGGCGCCGGTCAGCGTCAGGTTGCCGCCATTCACCACCACCACGTCGCCATTCGCGGCGACGATGCCGGTGCTCTGCCCGATCGCGTTCGTGGGGTTCGTCAGGGCGAACGTGCCGCCCGAGGTGCCGAACACGTTCGCCACCGTAAGCGGGCCGCCCGGCTCCGTCACCGGTCCCAATGACAGCAGGCGCAAATTCGCCGCCAGGCTGGTCAGGTCCAGCGGGCCATCCAGCACCACGGAGCCGGCCGACGCCGACGGTCCGTTCAACGGCGTGCGCGGATTGGTGTAGCCGCCGACCACCAGGGTGCCGAGCCCGTTGGTGACCTCGCCGAGGGCGGCTCCCTGGATGCTTTCCGCGGTGGCCGAAAACGGCGCGATCTCCAGCGTTCCCGACTGGGCCGTGATCTTGCTCAGGGAATTCGCGGAAATGGTGTCGGCGACCAGCGAAATCCGCCCACCGGTGGGGACAAGCAAGGTCGCCGCCGCGATCGTGTTGCCAACGGCGAGACTGCCGCCGGCCTGCGAGACCTCGAAGAACAGGTTGTTGCCGGTATATGTCCCGGTCAACAGCATCGTCGGATCGGTCTCCAGCACGACGTTGCCGTTGTTGGCGATGATGCCGCCGCCGATCTGGATCAGATTGGCGGGGTTATCCAGGGTGAAGTCACCGGTGGACACGCCGGTCACCGTGCCGACGGTCAGCGGCCCACCCGGCTCGGTCACCGGGCCGCTCGCCAGCAACACCAGGGTCCCCGCCCGGCCGGTCAGGTCCACCGCGCCATCCAGGCTGATCGAGCCCGCCGTCGGGATCAGCCCGGTACCGCCGGCAGGCAGGTTGGTGTAGCCGCCTATCACCAGGGTGCCCGTGCCGACGTTGATGTTCGACAGCAGCGCGGCGGTGAACGTGGTGCCGGTCCCGGTGCCCGCCAGACTCACGCCGACGGAGGAGAACGGCGCCAGCTCCACGGTCCCGCCGGCGGTGCCGATCGAACCCGTGGTATTCGCCGACAGCCCGTCCGCTACCAGCGAAATGCGTCCCCCGGCGGCCGGACTGAGCGTCGCCGGACCGGTGCCGCCGAGGGTCAGCGTGCCGCCCGCCGCGGCGACCTCGAAGAACAGATCGTTGCCGCTGTAGGAGCCGTTCAACGCCAGGCTCTCGCCGTTCACCAGCACGATGTTTCCGTTCGTCGCGATGATCCCCGAGCTGCTCCCGATCCGGTTGCCGGTGTTGCCGAGCACGACGCTGCCGGCCACCGCCGCCAGCGTGCCGCCGGTCAGAGCCGCCGTCTGGGTGATCGCTCCGGTCGCGTCCAGTTCCAGCGTCGCGGCGGCGGAGGCGTCGAATGGGGCGCCGATCGTCACCGCGCCCGCCCGGGTTGTCGGCGTGGCGGCGCCTGGCCCGGTGACGGCGCCAAGCCGGGCCGTCGTGACGGACAGCCCGGTCAGCGACGACACCAGCAGCCCGCCGGTGCCGGCGCCGAGGCTCACGGTGGCGCCCGATGTCTCCGGCGCCAACTCGAAGGTGGCGGCGGAGACGCTGCCGCCCTCCAGCGTGAAGTCGTCGGCCTGCACGCTAACCCGTTGGTTCGCGGAGACCGGCCCCTCGATCGACACGCCGCCAGAACTCGACGACAGGAACACGCTGCCCGCCGGGGCCGACAGGCCAGCGGCGGCCAGGGCCGTTCCCGAAATCACCGCGATCTCCCCGGTGCTCGCCGTCATATCGACCAGCGTGCTGATGGCGTTGCCGGAACTGGTCAGGGCGAAGGTATCGGCGGAGCCGCTGAGC
Organism: uncultured Alphaproteobacteria bacterium; assembly: GCA_963719675.1. Lineage (GTDB taxonomy): Bacteria > Pseudomonadota > Alphaproteobacteria > Acetobacterales > Acetobacteraceae > Rhodopila. The sequence continues at coordinate 112,185 of CAVRDN010000007.1, forward strand.
TGCGCGGCATCGGTCAGGGCCGCCGTCTGCCGCACCACGCCGTCGGCTCCGGGCGCGGTGGAGGACGCGGCGTCCAGGACGAGGCTGCCGGTGCCGGTGAAGGTGAACGCGCCGCCGATCATGACACCGCCGGCCGTGGTCGTGGGCGAGGTGCCGCCTGGCTGCGTCACCGCGCCCACCGTGAGATCGGTCGCGCTCAGTCCGCTCATCGACAGCAACGACAACCCGGCTCCGGAAGAGCCCAGGGTGACGGTGCCGCCGGCGGTGGCGGGGGCGAGTTCGATCGCGGCGGCGGCGACCGTGCCATTGTTGAGCAGCGCGTCGGTCTGCAAGGACGCCGTTCCGGTCGAGGTGTCCGCGAGCACCGCTCCGGTCGCCAGGATCGTGATCCCGGCGGGCGCGGTCGAGGCCAGGAACACCTGACCGCCGCCGGCGGTCGCCACGACGGTGCCCGCGACGGTCAGGCCGATGCCGTCCCGCAACGCGAAGCTGGCGGCGGAAAACTCGCCCGTACTGGGCGGGGGGAGCGAGGTACCCAGCGTGGCGACCGCGTTGGCCGATGCGCTCGCGCCGAGCAGATCGACCGCGCCCGCCGCGCTGCCCGTCAGCACCGCCGCGATCAAGGTCCCGGTTTCGCCGATCGTGCCGGTATTGGCGGTCAACTGCACGGTGCCGGCGCCGCCGTCCGTCACCACGCCAGGGATGGCCATGCTGTCGGCGGCGAGGTTGACGGCCGCGCCGCTGACGGTGCCATCGACCGTCAGCAACCCGGTATCGGTGATCGTGGCACCGGCGGCGCTGACGAGCGCTCCGGCGACCGTCAGGGGAACCCCGTCGTTCAGTTCGAAATCGCCGGCACTGATGTTGCCAAGATTGGTGACCGTGTTGGCCAGCGGCAGAGACCACGCCGCGCCGGTGCCGGACAGCGTACCGACGTTGATCAGCGTCCCGGCGGTACCATCGACCGGCCCCCTGGTATCCAGCTCCAGCGCCCGGTTGAGCGCGTCGAAGGATCCGGCGACCGTGATCGTGGCGGTCGCGCTGGCCACGCCCAGGGCGGCCGGCGCGGTCACGTTGCCGATTTTGACGCCGGTCGAGGTGATGTTGTTCAGCGAATTCAGCACCACCCCGTTCACGGCGCCGAGGCCGATGGACATGCTGAATTTGGGACTGTCCGGCGCGAACTCGAAGGTGTCGGCGGTGATGGAACCGGACGGCGTGGGGCCCTGCCCGGCGGCGATCCCCAGCGCGTCGGCGCGGATCGACGCCAGGCCGCCCGGCGCGATCACCGCGCCGAAGTTGGCGATCGTGATGCCGTCCGTATCGCCTTCCTGCAGAAACACATTGTTCGCCGTGACGTGCCCGCTGACGTTCAGCGGGAACGTATCGACCAACTGGAAGTCGCCGCCGGTGACCGTGAAACCAGCGAGGTTCGGCACGGAATTGGCGTCCAGAAGGCTGACGGTCCCGGTCACGCCGGTACTGCTCAACAGCTCCGAGGTGACGGCGATGCTGCCGCCGGTCTGCGTCACGCCGCCGCCGGTGGTGTTCAGATCGACCGTGAACGCGCTGATGTTGCCGTTCAGGGTGATGCCGCCGGTGCCGGAGAACAGTTGCACCTGGCCGCCGGTGATCGCGGACGTCACCGAGTCGTTGATCACCAGCGCGCCGCTCGGCGTGGCCGTGCCCGCGCGCAGCAGGATGTTGCCGGTCGCCTGCAGCGGAGCGCCGCTCTCGACCGTGAGGTTGCCGCCCGCCAGCAGAGTCAGGCCGTTGAACACGGTCAGCGGCGCGCGTACGTCGATCGTGCCGGTCGCCTGGACCACGATGTTGGCGGCGCCGCTCATGTTTTGCAGGGTGCTCGCGAACACCGTGGAGGGTAGCGGATCGCCGTCCGGCGCGCTGGCCAGCAGCGTGCCGTTCACCACTTCGAAGTCGACGCTGCTGCCGCCCTCGGGCGCGTTGCCGATGATCGCCAGGTCCGTCGGGTCGAGCAGGAGCGTGCCCGTCAGGCCGTTGGGCGCGGACACGACGACCGTTCCGGTCAGGCCGAGCGTGGCGCCGGAAACCTCGACGAAGCCGCCGTTTCCGGTGAGCCCGCCGCCCGTCGCCGTGATCGCGCCATCCATCTGCGTGGTGCCGGTGGACAGCACCGTGACGCGGCCGCCGTTGCCGGTTTTCCCCGCACTGGCATTGATACTGGCGCCTTTGTTCACCGCGACGCTCGCCGCGGTCAGGGCTGCCGGCGTGCCTGGGCCCCCCGTGGCGCGCTGTAGCGTCGTGCCGATCGCCACGGTGCCGCCGCCCGCCACGCCGGACGCGTTGATCCGCGCCTTCGAGGCCAGGGTCACGGCGCCGGTGGTGTTGACCGCCACGGTGCCGCCGGTCGTTCCGGTCGCCTTGCCCGCGACGCTCAGAAGCCCGGTCACGGTGACCGAACCGCCGATGCCCGCGACCGTCACGCTGCCGGTGCGCGCGGCGGTGCTGTTCGCCACGATCTTGCCGCCGGCCTGAACCAGGTTTCCAACCACGCCATCCGCCGCCATCGCGGTCAGTTGCACAGTGCCGCCGTTGGCGCGGATCACGCCGGTGTTGGTGACCAATGCCGCGACCGGTTTGCCGTCCGGACCCACCGGCGCCTTGGTCACCTGATTGCTCACATCCAACGCGAGCAATCCGTCGCCGTATAAATCCAGGGTCGCCGTCTTCACCCCGGCCAGCACGACATGCCCAAGCCGCGCGTTGATCACGCCGGAGTTGGCGACGCTCGGTGCCACCAGCGCCGCGAGGCCGGCCTGTTTGACGGTGATGACGCCCTGGTTGACCACCCGCGCGTTCGGATTGCCGGCCTGATCGAACGCCATGTTGCCGGCCATGAAGGCGCCGTTGGTGATGTTCGCGGACGATACGATCAGGCTTTGCGCGTTGACCTGCGCGCCTTTGTAGAACGTGACGCCGGCCTGGTTGACCAGCACCACCTGGCCATTGGCGGTGATCTTGCCGGCGATTTGCGACGGATCCGGACCGGTGACACGATTTAACGCGACCGCGCCGCTCGACGGCTGAGCGAATGTCACCTGTTGCTGGCTGCCGACATTGAAGCTCCGCCAATCGATCGCGGCGCGTTGGGTGGTCTGGGTGATCGCGGTGGTGTTGCTGGTCTGAGAAATCGTGGCGCTGCCGGCGACCACCGATCCACCGGCCGGCATCGCGTTCGGCGCGGGCTGCGCCGCGGCGGTCGCTGTCCAGAACGGCAGGCTCAGCACCAGAACGGTTGTCGCCTGGAGCGCGGTGCCTCGCAGCAGGTCGGCCCGCGTACGGCCGGTCACGCCCAGCAGTCGGGCCGGCGCGGGATGCGACGGATTGGATGCCCGCCTCTCGTCATGCCCGCGCCGCGCCGTCCGCGCCGGCGGAGCCGACCGGGCCAGCCCGAATGCCTGACCAAAACAGGGCCCCTGAGCCGGGGTGGGCGCCTGGGCCGAGGGGGGCGCCTGGGCCGGGGTCGGCGCACAGGACAGGGCGGATGGGGGGGGGCACAGGCCGGGGTGGGCGCACAGAACTGGGCGGGTGAGCGCGCCTCGCTCCGCTGGCGTGCTTTGGCCATCAGACAACCCTCCACATTCCCCGGGGAGCCGGATCATTTCGTTCGCGGTGCGCGTGTGCGCCTATTTCGTCCATGCGCCCATCCCGCTCGCCCGGCCGGTCAGAAACGCGCGAGCACACGCCAGTAAAACGCCGCGCCATTCAACGCCGAGACGCTGGAACCCGTGCCGTTCGGGTATCGGTTGAACCGCGCCGCCCCCTCGAGATCGACCTCGACGTAACGCGTCGCCTGCACCCGCACGCCGCCGCCGGCCGACGATATCCGGGGCGCGAGCGTACCGGGCTGGTTCTGCCAGACCTCGCCCCAGTCGTAGAACGCGTAGAACTGGCTGTTCAGCTCCGCCGACAGGCCAACCCGGGAAAGATCGATCGCGGTGTTGAGCTGCAGTTCGATCGTTGAAGCCAGCGCCTTGTCGCCCGCGACCTCGCCCGAATAATAGCCGCGGGTGTATTGCGCGCCGCCCAGATAGAATTGCTCGGACGGCGGCAGGATGGAATCGCTCCACTGGCCGGTGAGGAGGCCCTGCACCGCGACGCTGGCACCCTGCCAGGGATAGAACAGCGTCTGCGTCCGGCTGAGCTGGAAGTTGAACTTCAGGAAATTGCTCTGCTCGCCCGGTCGCGGCGCGGTCAGCGAGGCGCCGTTGGTCGTAGCGCCCAGAATATCCACCCCCTTCGACAACCGGCCCGAGATCCCGTTCGCCGCCGGCCGCGCATCGCCGGCCCACAGATCGGACAACGCGTAATCGGCGCCGGCACGCAGCACGCGCAATGCATCGTAACTGCTGGGAGCGGAGGCCCCGCCGGTCCCCGCGTTGGTGTCGATCTCGGTCTCGACGCCATCGAGCGCCAGCCACGTATTCAGCGTCTGCCGCCGCGACCGGATCACCGGATACGACGCCTTGGCGCCATACACCTGGGTGATGCCGTGGTAATCGAAGGCGGCCAGCGGACCGGTCGGCACCGTCGCGCCGGCGCCGCCGTAGATCTGCACTTTCAGGCCGGACGAGCCGATGAACGTCTCGAACGAGAGCTGCCCGAACGTCTGGCTGTTCGGCCAGGCGTGATACATCGACAGCTCGGTCTTTTCGCCGAACTCGGTGACGCTGTTCAGCGACAGCCCGGCCAACGTCTCGATCGGCCCGGTCAGCGGCGAGGCCCGGTTATCCGTCGCCACCAGCCCCGCCACGACCTGCCGGCTCACCTGGGCCACCAAATTCAGCGCCCCCGGCTCATCGGTCGAGGGCTGCAGCACCGCGTGCAGGGTCACGCCCGGCACGTCCTGCGCCAGCAGCAGGTAGCGTTCCAGCGTCGCGGCATCGATGACCGGCTGCTCGGTCAGGCGGTTCAGGAAGCGCAGCACCTGGGTGCCCGCCGGACCGATGTCGCCATCCAGTTTGACGGCGGCGATGCGGCCCTCGGTGACATGGAAGCTCAGCCGGCCGCTGGGCGCGTCGTAACTGGCGGACACCGGTGCTCAGCACGTAGCCATCCGCCCGGTAGCGCCCGAGGATCGCCTGGCGCACCGTATCGATCCGGGCGAACGGCACCGCCGGGCCGGTCAGCCCCTGGGTCAGCGCGGCGATGTCCGCCGCCGGGTAGACGGTGACGCCATCCACCGAGACCGTCGTGATCGTCACCGGAGGGCCCGAGATCGGCGCGACCGGCGCCTGGGGCAGGCCCTCGATGCCTTGCGGCGAGACGGCGGGCGGTTCCGGCGGCAGGATGCGCGGGATCGGCGAGCCTTGCGGAACCGGGTTCGTCAGCACCGATTGCGCCGCGGATTGCGCCTCCGCCACCCGGGCGTGAACGGTCAACGAGAGGAGAACGGCCAGAACCCCGCGAACCGCCCGGCTTCGTCGCTCGGTGCGGTCGTCAGCCAAGGGCGACGCATCGGATCGCTGACCAAACGTCAAGAAGTTGCTCTCCGATCTCATCAAGGCGCACCAATCTAAATTGCGATACGTACTGTTGCAAGCATTTGTTAACATTGTGTCCAGAACCCGTCCTGGCGCTCCCCGCGGGCGCGCCCAAAGGCGGGCGCGCGGCACGAGGACATCATCGGGTCCCCTCACCCCGGCGTTCTTCACACCGGAACCCGCGGCGTTCTTCACACCGGGACCCGCGGCGTTCTTCACACCGGGACCCGCAGCTTACGCGGCACATCGTGCGCGCGGCGACCGAGGCCCACGCAAAACCGGCTGATCACCGGTGCCAGCCGTTCCGCCGCCGCCCGCGCCCCGGCATTGACCGCCTTCAGGCGCTCCGCCGCCGCCCGCGCGCGAGCGACGATGCGCGGCCAATCGATCCCGGTCAGCACGCCGTCCCGCAACACGAATTCACCGCCGATCATCACATCCCGCACCGCCGTCCCATCCTCGCCATTCACCAACTGCTGGGCTGCGTCGTTCAGCGGCACCAGGTTCACGTGGCTCAGATCCAGAAAAACCAGATCCGCCTTGAACCCCGGCGCGATGCGGCCGATCAGGTCCGCCATCCCGAGCACCGCGGCGCCGCCCTCGGTGGCCAGCCGCAACGCCTCGATCGCGCCGACCCAATCCTCGGGCGCGCGATCGAACACGCGGGAGACGAACGCGGCCAGACGCATCGCCTCGAACATGTTCTGGTTGTCGGCCGAGGCGGAGCCGTCGGTCCCCACGCCCACCGGAATGCCGCGCGCGATGGCCGGCCGCATGTCGGCGATGCCATTGCCCAGCCGCAGGTTGGAGCCCGGATTGTGCGCGATGGCGCCGCCGCGTTGGGCGATCAGGTCGATCTCGCTCGCGTCGAGCCAGATCGCGTGCGCGGCACTGAACCGCGGGCCGAGCACGCCCAGCCGATCGAGGTGATGCGTCAACGTCATGCCGTAGCGCGTCAGCGCCGAGGCCCGTTGCACGCTCGACTCCGCCAGGTGGGTCTGCAGCGGCATGCCGTATTCGGCCGCGAGGTCGCGACAACCGATCATGAACTCGTCCGAGCAATGCAGCGGAATGGTCGGCGCGATGCCGAGGCGAACCCGATCGGCGGCGTGCGGCCAGGATGCGGCGGCCTGACGCATCGCGGTCAGGGTCGACTCGCCGGACGCGGTGCGCATCGCCTCCGCCAGCGCGCGCAACTCCGCCGGGAAGGCGTCGAGCAATCCGGGAATCGCCTGATAGAAACTCAGATCCGCGACCATCGGCGCGACCACCGCGCGCATGCCGACATCCGCGTACGCCTGGGCGATGCTGTTCAACCCGGCCACCGACGGCAGCGGCAACAGCGCCGCCAGATCGTAGCAGGCGGTGCAGCCCTTGCGCACCATCTCCGCCGCCGCGAGCACCGTCGAAACATAGCGGTCGTCGTCGGTGCGGCCACCGTTGAGCCACGGTCCCGCGTTCAGCAGCGTCTCCAGGGACCAGGTGTCGCCGGCGCCTTTCGCCAACCCGCCGTGACCATGCGTGTGGGCGTTGATCAGACCGGGAATGATCAGCCGGTCGGACGCGTCGATCCGTCGCGTGGTTTCCGATGTCACGGTGCCGGGGGGCGCGATCGCGGCGATGCGGTCGTCTCGCAGCAACAGGTCCGCCGGAGCCGCCGGCCCGCCGTCCGCCAACACGAGCCCTCCCGTGATGACCACCGGGCCTGTCGCCATGCGCGCCTCCCCCACTGCCGGTCAGAGCGTCGCATACGTACACGGCGGTGGCGAGAGGGCGATTGGATGTCCGGAGCGCACGCTCGCATGCGTTCGAACCATCGGCGCGCCGGAACGATATTCCGCGCTCGTTAGTGGTTTATTCAGACTTTAGGGCCACCCTCACGCGGTTAACGACATTCAACCCGGATCAAGTGTTCGGGTCACGGTCAGGCGCGACGAGAGCTTCGGACTTTGACGGGTCATTCCCGGCTTCCGGCTCATGCCAGCGCCTTTCCGCGGCTGATCGCGCGACCGGCCAACTCAGGTCGTGCTGATGACACAAGCCACCACCGACGACGTCCGCCTGGTACTCGAAGGCGCACTGACCGTGCGAACCATCGAGGGCGTGCACGCGACGTTGCGCGAAGCGATCGAGCCGCCGCTCGACGGGCTGGATTCGGTCGCGGCGAACCTCTCGATCGACTGCTCCGCCGCCACGGAAATCGATCTCGCCTTCGTGCAACTGCTGATCGCCGCGCGTATCAGCGCGCGTCCGCGCGGCAAATCCGTGGGCCTCGCCACATGCCCGGACGGGGTCCTGCTGGATACGCTCACGCGGGGCGGCTTTCAGGTCGTGCGCGAGGAGGCCGGCGCGTTCTGGTTCGAAGGAACCGCCGCATGAAGAAGCGGATCCTCGCGGTCGATGATTCCCCCTCCGTGCGTCAGATGGTGAAGCTGACGCTGACCGGCGCCGGATACGACATCGTCGAGGCCGGCGACGGCGCCGAGGGTCTGAAAAAAGCCCAGGCGACGAGTTTGGACATGGTCGTGACGGACCTGAACATGCCGGTCATGAACGGGCTCGGGTTGATCCGCGAGTTGCGCAAGCTGCCGGCCTATCGCGGCGTGCCGATCCTGTTCCTGACCACGGAATCCGACCCCGAAATGAAGAAGCAGGCGAAAGCCGCCGGCGCCACCGGATGGATCACGAAGCCGTTCCAGCAGGATCAGCTGGTCGCCATCGTCAGGAAGGTACTCGGCTGATGAACCTCACCGATCCGGATCAGGTCTTTCTGCAAGAAGCGCAGGATCTGCTCGAGCAACTGGAACAGTCGCTGCTCGATCTGGAGAGCACGCCGGACGACAGCGCGCTGATCGATACGGCGTTCCGCGCGCTGCATACCATCAAGGGCTCCGGCGCGATGTTCGGCTTCGACGCCGTCGCCGCGTTCACGCACCACGTGGAGACGGCGTTCGATCTGGTGCGCAAGGGCGAGATGGCCCCGACCCGCGAGTTGATCGCGGTCGCGCTCGCCGCGAAGGATCAGATGCGGTTGTTGATCGAGCATCCCGCCAGCGCCGCCGCGAATGCCAGCGCGGGCGACGCCATCCTCGATGATCTGCGGCGTTGCATGGCGGCCGCGGCGAGCGGTTCCGCGGCCGACGGGGGCGCGCCCGATGGTTCCGGGCCCGATGGTTTCGGGTCCGATGGGTTCGGGTCCGAGGCGGGATGGGTCCGCGTCCGATGGGTTCGCGCGCGGTGCCGGCGTGGCCGATCCGCGCCAGGCCGCTTCGCGACAGACCACGTGGCGCGTCCGCTTCCGCCTGCCGGCCGATGCCATGGCGACGGGCACCAATCCGTTGCTGTTACTGGACGAACTGCGCACGCTTGGAACGGCGTCGGTGACCGCGTTGACCGGCGGCGTGCCCGCGCTGGAGGCGATCGATCCGGGCCTCAGTTACCTGAGCTGGGATGTGACGCTGCGCACCGATCAGCCACGCGCGGCGATCGAGCAGGTGTTTCTGTTCGTCATCGACGACATGGAACTGGATATCGATCCGGTCATGGGTCCGTCGCCGGCCTCAGGCCTGGACGACCCCATGCCCGACAGCGCGCGATTGGCCGCCGCTCCCGCGGTGCCGCCCGTGCAGGCGCCAGCCGGGGCCGCGCGGCAAACCCCCGCCGCCGACGCACGGGAAGCCAAAAGCGTCGACACCATCCGCGTTCCCGCCGAGCGGCTGGACGAACTGATGGATCGCGTCGGCCAGTTGGTCATCGCGCAGTCGCGGCTGAAGGAGATCGCGGCCGCGAGCAACGACGCCGCGATGAAGTCGGTCACCGAGGATATCGAGCGGCTTTCACTGGAATTGCGCGACACCACGATGGGCGTGCGCATGCTGCCGATCGGCCAGTTGTTCAGCCGCTTCCGGCGGTTGATCCACGACCTCGCGCGCGATCACGGCAAAAACATCGAACTGGTCACGGTCGGCGAGGAAACCGAACTCGACAAGACGGTCATCGAGCGGCTCAACGATCCGCTCATCCATCTGATCCGCAACGCCGTCGATCATGGCATCGAGGATCCCGCGACGCGCGTTGCCGCCGGCAAGTCGCCGTTGGGCCGCGTCACGCTGGCGGCGCGGCACATCGGCTCCGGCGTGCTGATCTCGATCATTGACGATGGCCGCGGGCTGGACCGGGCCCGCATTCGCGCCCGCGCCGAGGAAAACGGCTTGTTCGCGCCGGGTGCCAGACTGACCGACGGCGAGTTGTTCCAGGTGATCTTCCAGCCCGGCTTCTCGACCGCGCGCGAGGTGACCAGCCTGTCCGGCCGCGGTGTCGGCATGGACGTGGTGAAACGCGCGATCGACGGATTGCGCGGCAACATCGATGTCGCCAGCACCGCCGGCCTGGGCTCGGAAATCACCCTGCGCCTGCCGCTGACGCTCGCCATCATCGACGGCCTGCTGGTGCGCGTCGGGCACGGCCGCTATGTCATTCCGCTGTCGGCGGTCGAGGAATGCGTCGAGCTCAGTACCGAGGAAGACGCCCGCTCGCGCGGCCGCAACTTCCTGAATATCCGCGGCGACCTGGTGCCCTTCCTGCGCCTGCGCGAGTTGTTCAACGCCACGACACCGCCCGACCATTATCAGAAAGTCGTGATCGTGTCGGCCGGCGACCTGCGCGTCGGCCTCGTCGTGGACCAGGTGATCGGCGACCACCAGACGGTGATCAAGTCGCTGTCGAAACTGCACGCGGATATCGAGATTTTCTCCGGCGCGACCATTCTCGGCGATGGCGCCGTCGCTCTCATCCTGGACATCGCTCACCTCGTTGAGCAAGGCCAACGACATGAAGAGCGTCTCAAGGCCGCGAGTTAAGGGAGCCCATCCGCATGGCGAAATGGAACGGCAATCGGGCGCTCGAGGTTCTGACGCTGGAACTCGAAGGCGAAATGTTCGCGATCGAGGCGCGGCACGTGCGCGAAATTCTGGATCTCGTGCCGATCACCGACGTGCCGCGTGGCCCACCGTTCGTGCATGGGCTGATCAACGTACGCGGCAAGGTCGTGCCGCTCGCCGATTTACGCGTGCGGTTCGATATGGAGCTGAAGCCACCGACCATCGATACCCGTATCGTCGTGCTGGAACTCGACCTCGATGAGGAACCGGTGATCGTCGGCATTCGCGCCGACAAGGTGCACGAGGTGCTGGAGGTCGCCGCCGCCGCGCTGCAGGAGGCGCCGAAGGTCGGCATGCGATGGCGGCCTGAATACATCCACTGCATCGGCAAGCGCGGCGACGACTTCATGGTGGTGCTGGATATCGCGGCGGTATTCGCCGCCACCGAAGCCGCCGCCGTGAGCGACGCCGAGCCAATACCGCGGCACGAGACAGCATAGCGCGCAACCAAAAAACTTCATCGGAGTCAAACATGCCATTTCTGAATTTACGCGGTCGCGGTGAAGCGCGGATGGAACTTCAGGAGATCCAGCGCCTCACGCGGGCGATCGGCGGCGGCTCGCTCACCGCGCGATCCGATGCGCGGGCCGCCACCGGCGATGCCCGCGCCTTGTTGGCGGCGGTCAACGAACTGCTCGACGCGGCGCTGCTGCCGATCGGCGAGGGCAACCGCATCCTCGATCAGATCGCCCGCGGCAAGGTCGACGAACTGATTGTCCAGACCTATCAGGGCGATCACGACAAGATGAAGCAGAACGTCAACGGCATCGCGATCGTGCTGCAGAAATTCCAGACCGAGGTCGGCAAGCTCACCGAATTCAGCCGCCTGGGCCAACTGGAAAAACGTGGCGACGCCTCGGCCTTTCAGGGCGCCTACGCCGAGGTGATCAAAGGCGTCAACGAAATGCTCGACGCCATCCTGCTGCCGATCGGCGAAGGCAACCGCATCCTCGATCAGGTCGCGCACGGCAAGGTCGACGAACTGATCGCGCAAACCTATCGCGGCGATCACGAGAAGATGAAGCAAAACGTCAACGGCATCGCCATCGTGCTGCAAAAGTTCCAGGCCGAATTCGGCAAATTGACCGAGTTCAGCCATCAGGGCCGGCTGGATAAGCGCGGCGACGCGGCCTCGTTCCAGGGCGCCTACGCCGAGATCATCAAGGGCATCAACGAAATGCTCGATGCCATTCTGATGCCGATCGGCGAGGGCAATCGCATTCTCGACCAGATCGCGCATGGCAAGGTCGATGAGCAGATCGCGCAAACCTATCGCGGCGATCACGAGAAGATGAAGCAGAACGTCAACGGCATCGCGGTCGTGCTGCAGAAGTTCCAGGCCGAGGTGGCCAGGCTGACCGATTTCAGCCGTCAGGGGCAACTGGAAAAGCGCGGCGACGCGGCCGCGTTCCAGGGTGCTTATGGCGAGATCATCAAGGGCGTCAATGAGATGCTCGACGCCATTCTGTTGCCGATCGGAGAGGGCAATCGCATCCTGGACCAGATCGCGCATGGCAAGGTCGATGAGCTGATCGCGCAAACCTACAAGGGCGATCACGAGAAGATGAAGCAGAACGTCAACGGCATCGCCCTCGTGCTGCAACGCTTCCAGGCCGAGGTCGCCAGGCTGACCGAGTTCAGCCGTGACGGACAACTGGACAAGCGCGGCGACGCGGCCGCGTTCCAGGGCGCTTACGGCGAGGTCATCAAAGGCGTCAACGAAATGCTCGACGCCATCCTGCTGCCGATCGGCGAGGGCAATCGCATCCTGCGCCAGATCAGCGGCGGCAACCTCAGGCAACGCGTGGAGATCGAATGCAAAGGCGATCACCAGCGCATGAAGGAAGCGGTCAACGGCGTGCATTCGTGGTTGAAGGACCTGATCGCCTACGTGACCGCCATCGCCGGCGGCGACATGAGCGCCAGGATGGAGAAAGCCTCCGACGAGGATCAGATCCACGAATGGCTGATGTTGCTGAAGGAAAACATCGGCAACGTCGTCGTCGACGCCGATACGCTGGTGAAAGCCGCGGTCGAGGGCAGGCTGTCGGTGCGCGCCGACGCGGGCCATCACAGCGGGGAATATCGCCGCATCGTCGAAGGCCTCAACAACACGCTGGAGGCGGTGGTCACGCCGATGAACGTCGCGAGCGACTTCATCGAGCGCATCTCCAAAGGCGACATCACCACCAAGATCACGCAAAACTACAGCGGCGATTACAATTCGTTGATGCAGAGCATCAATGCGCTGGTGGACAATCTGACGCGCTTCGCGCTCGACGTGCAGGGCGCGGCGGACCAGGTCGCATCGGGCAGCGAGCAATCGAGCGCATCGGCGCAATCGATGGCGGAGGGCGCGAGCGAGCAGGCGTCCTCGACCGAGGAAGCCTCCGCGTCGATCGAGGAAATGTCCGCCAACATCAAGCAGAACGCGGAGAACGCCAGCCAGACCGAGAAGATCGCGGCGCAATCCTCCCGCGACGCGCAGACCTCGGGCACCGCGGTGGACAAGGCTGTCGAGGCGATGCAGACGATCGCCGAGAAGATCACCATCGTGCAGGAGATCGCCCGGCAGACCGATCTGCTGGCGCTGAACGCGGCGGTCGAAGCGGCGCGCGCCGGCGAGCATGGCCGAGGCTTCGCAGTCGTTGCCTCGGAAGTCCGCAAACTGGCGGAGCGCAGCCAGGCGGCGGCGGGGGAGATCAGCCAGCTTTCCGCCAGCACCGTGAAAGCGGCGCAGGACGCCGGGCAGATGCTCAGTCAGTTGGTGCCGGCGATCAAGAAGACGGCGGAGCTGGTGACCGAGATCAGCGCCGCGTGCCGCGAGCAGGACATCGGCACCGACCAGATCAATCAGGCGATCCAGCAGCTCGATCGGGTGACGCAACAGAACGCCAGCGCGTCGGAGGAAATGTCGGCGACGTCGGAGGAACTGGCGGCGCATGCCGAGCAGTTGCAGACCAGCGTTGCCTTCTTCCGCATGGAAGCGAGCAACCGCGCCGCCGCGCCGCATCGCGCCGCGGTAACGGCCCCGCCGCGCCGTGCCGCGCCATCCGCGCCGATGACGCGGCCCGCGAAGACCGCGCCCGTGAAATCGGGTCCGGTTCGCAACGGCGCCGACAAACCCAAGGTCAACGGCGGCGGCAATGGCTTCGCGCTCAACATGAGCCACGGCGGCGGCGATCCGCGCGATGCCGAGTTCGAGCGGATGTAAGGCCATGGATCAGGAAATCGCCACCATCGACACGCAGTTCGTCACGCTCGGGATCGACCGCGAGGTGTTCGCGGTGCCGGTCGAAACCGTACTCGAAATTCTCGACATGCGGGAGTTGTTCCGGGTGCCCGACGCGCCGGCCCATTTGGTGGGGCTCATCGATGTGCGCGGCCGCGGCGTGCCGGTGATCGATCTGCGGGTGAAGCTCGGCCTGCCCGCCCGAGAGATCACCGAAGGCACCCGGATCATGGTGCTGGAGATCCCGATCGCCGGACGGCAACTCGTGCTCGGCCTGGTCGCGGACCGGGTCTACGAGGTCGCGTCGCTGGACAATGGGCGGCTCGAACCGCCCCCCGATATCGGCACCAAATGGCGCTCCGAATACATCCGCGGAGTCGGACGGCGCGGCGAGCACTTCGTCGTGGTGTTCGATCTGGCCCGCCTGTTCGCGTCGGATGAGCAGGCGTTTCTGGGCTCGTCGTCGCTCGGGCCGTCGCCGGACCTCGATCGCGACGCCGCCTGACCGCTCCAGGCATTTCGCCCCGGAGCACTGGTTTCGCTCACTCATTTCGCCAGGACCACTCATCTCGCCCAGGAGCACTCAGGCATGCGCATTTCCATCAAGGCCAAACTGGGGCTGGCGTTCGGCACCGTCATCGCGCTGTCCGCGATCATGGCATGGCTCGGGGTCAGCAACCTCGCGTCACTGAACACGACCCTGAGCGGTCTGCTGGCGGGACCGGTGGAGCGGATCCAGTTGGCGCAGGATCTGGGCACGGATCTGCTGTTGGCGACCCGTGCCGAAAAGAACCTGATCCTGGAGGCCGCCGATGCCGAGGCCAGGCCGCGTTATGACGCCGAACTGATGAAACAGCGGGAAGCTTACACGAGCCTGCTCGATCGGCTCGACACGCTCGCCACCGAGGACGGCAAGAAGCGCCTCGCGGAACTTCGCGCGGTCCGGCCGCGGTGGATCGAAACGAACGACAAGATCCGCGGCCTGATCGACGCCCATCAGATCCCGGAGGCCCTCGCGCTGTCCACCGGCCGCGGTCTGCAACTGGTCGAGAGCCAGGAGAAGGTGATCGCGGAGTTTCTCGACCTGCAGCAAAAATTCATGGATCAGGCCAAGGCCGACGCGGCCCGGAAATATGACAGCACGCGATTGCTGCTGATCGTCATTTCGCTGAGCGGCCTGTTGCTCGGCGGCGCCGCGGCGTCCTGGATCGCCATTTCCATCAGCCGCGGACTGGGCCGCGCCGGCGTGCTCGCCCAGGCGGTGGCGGCCGGCGACCTGTCGGCGACCGCCGCGGCCGGGTCGCGTGACGAGATCGGCGACCTGATCGCTCACATCAACGAAATGGTCGAAAAGCTACGCGTGGTCGTGACCGACGCTTCCGGCGCGGCGGACAATGTTTCGTCCGGCAGCGAGGAACTGTCATCCACGGCGGAGGCGCTGTCGCAGGGCGCGACGGAACAGGCCTCGGCGGCGGAACAGGCGTCCGCGTCGATGGAGCAGATGGCGTCCAACATCCGGCAGAACGCCGACAACGCGACACAGACCGAGAAGATCGCCGCCCAATCGGCGCTCGACGCGCAGAAAAGCGGCGAGGCGGTCGCCAACGCCGTGCAGGCGATGCAGACGATCGCCGAAAAGATCACCATCGTGCAGGAGATCGCCCGCCAGACCGATCTGCTGGCGTTGAACGCGGCGGTCGAGGCGGCGCGGGCCGGCGAGCACGGCAAGGGATTTGCCGTCGTGGCCTCGGAGGTTCGCAAGCTGGCCGAGCGCAGCCAGACACGCGGCCACGGAAATCGGCGCGCTTTCGACGCAGACCGTCAACGCGGCGCAGGACGCGGGCGAAATGCTCAGCCGGCTGGTGCCCGATATCCGCAAGACGGCGCAACTGGTGACCGAGATCAGCGCCGCCTGCCGCGAGCAGGATATCGGTGCAGACCAGATCAACCAGGCGATTCAGCAACTCGACAAAGTGACGCAGCAGAATGCCAGCGCGTCGGAGCAGATGTCGGCGACGTCGGAGGAACTGGCGGCACAGGCCGAGCAACTGCAGTCGAACATTGCCTGGTTCCGCCTGCGCGACGGGATCGATGAGACACCGCGCAGCACGCCGCGCCGTGCGCCGGCGGCCTCGCCTCGCCGTCCGGCCGGGCCGGCCGTGACCGACCGCCGAAACCCGCCGCGGCCACCCGCGCGACGGCACGCGGCGGCAACCCGAAAGCCAACGGCTTCGCGCTCAACCTCGCCGCCGGCGGGGCGGATCATCGCGATGCCGAATTCGAACGGATGTGATTCGATGAGCGAGACGTACGATACCACGACAGCTTCGGGCGGCGGCCAGGATCGGCTCAGTCAGCGCAACTTTCAGCGGCTGGCGCACTTCATCGAGAGCTACAGCGGCATCAAGATGCCGTTGAGCAAGCTCACGATGGTCGAGGGCCGCCTGCGCCGCCGCCTGCGCGCGACCGGCATGACGGACCTGAAACAATACTGCGATTTTCTGTTCGAGAAGGACGGTCTCGCGTACCGAGGCCGTCAATCTCATCGACGTGATGACCACCAACAAGACGGAGTTCTTTCGCGAGCCCGACCATTTCCAGTTCCTCGCCGAGCATGCCGTGCCGCGGCTGATGGCCACGTCGCGGGGCGGTGCCGGCGCGACCTTGAAGGTCTGGAGCGCCGCCTGCTCGACCGGCGCCGAACCCTACACGCTGGCGATGGTGCTGGCCGATCTGGGCCATCAGATCTCCGCCCCGCGCTATGCCATCACCGCGACCGACATCAGCACCGAAGTGCTCGATGTCGCTATCAGCGCGATCTATCCGGAGGCGATGGTCGTCCCGGTGCCGCCCGAAATCCGCCGCCGTTACGTCCTGCGATCGAAGGACCGGTCCCGCCATCTGGTGCGGATCGTGCCCGAACTGCGCGCCGCGGTGCGCTTCGCGCGGCTCAATCTGATGGACGCGACCTATGCGGTGGACCGGGAGATGGACATCATCTTTTGCCGCAACATCCTGATTTATTTCGATAAGGAAACGCAGCAGGCGGTGCTGCGGCACCTGACCGACCACCTGCGCACCGGCGGCTTCTTGTTTCTCGGTCACTCCGAAACGCTCGCCGGCTTTCAGTTGCCCGTGGAGCCGGTGGGTCCGACCGTGTTTCAGAGGCGATAGCGGCCATGCCACGCAAAGTCCGGGTCCTGATCGTCGATGACTCCGCGTCGGTGCGCCAGACCATGACGTCGATCCTGTCCGCCGATCCCGAGATCGAGGTGATCGGCACCGCGTCCGACCCATTCGTCGCCGCTCGCCGCATTCAGGACGAGATCCCGGACGTCATCACCCTGGACGTCGAGATGCCGCGGATGGACGGCATCACCTTCCTGCGCAAACTCATGGCGCAACACCCGTTGCCGGTGGTCATGTGTTCCTCGCTGACCGAGGACGGATCGGCGACGCTGATGCAGGCGCTGGAGGCGGGCGCCGTCGATGTCATTCTCAAGCCGCGCGTCGACGTGCCGGAGTTCCTGCGGGAAGCCAGCATCCGCATTTGCGATTCCGTCAAAGCGGCGGCGCGCGCGCGGTTGCGCGGCGCACCGGCCAACCGGTCCGATCGGGCGCCGGCGCCACTCGCGCCGCAACCGAAGCTGACCGCCGACGTCATCATGCCGGCCCCCACCGCCGGTCAGGCCATGGTGCGCACCACCGAAACCGTCGTCTGCATCGGCGCGTCCACCGGCGGAACCGAATCGCTGCGCGTGGTGCTGGAGGCTTTGCCGATCGATTGTCCCGGCATCGCCATCGTGCAGCACATGCCGGAGAAATTCACCGAGGCCTTCGCCCGCCGGCTCGACACTCTGTGCGCGATGGAGGTGAAGGAAGCAGCCGACGGCGACACCGTGCTGCGCGGCCGCGTGCTGATCGCGCCGGGCAACAAGCACATGCTGCTGCAACGCAGCGGCGCGCGGTACTACGTTTCGATTCGCGAAGGACAACTGGTGTCCCGGCATCGCCCCTCGGTCGATGTACTGTTCCGCTCCGCCGCGCGCTTCGCCGGCGCCAACGCGCTCGGCATCATCATGACCGGGATGGGTGACGACGGCGCCCGCGGGCTCGGCGAAATGAAAACCGCCGGCTCCGCGACGATCGCGCAGGATGAGGCGAGTTCGGTGGTTTTCGGGATGCCGAAGGAGGCGATCGCGCGCGGCGCCGCCGGCAAGGTCATGCCGCTCGAGCAGTTGGCGGGCGAAATCATGCGGGCCGGAAAACGATGACCGATTCATCCGCGCGCACGGCGAACGGCCAGGTCCTCACGGCGGCGATGCCGTGGGTTTTGCCGACCTGGTGGAGCCCGCCGGGAACCCCTGGGCTCGCGCCAGCGCCCATCGCGCCGGTGCTACGCGTCTCCCTGATGCAGGGCGACATCCATTACTGTATGGAACCGAAAGTCCTGGTCACCGTACTGGGCTCCTGTGTCGCGGTGTGCCTCTGGGACAAGGTGCGCGGAGCCGGCGGCATGAACCATTTCGTGCTCCCCATCGACCGGACCGGCGAGAAGAGCACGCGTTACGGCGACGTCGCGATCGACGATCTCATCGCCGGTTTGCTGCGTCTCGGCTGCCGGATCGGCGACCTGCAGGCGAAGGTGTTCGGCGGCGCCGCGGTGCTGCCGTTCGCCGGCGGCCAGACGGTCGGGTCCAACAACGTGCAACTCGCGCTGGACCGCTTGCGCCGGAACCACATCCGCGTCGTCGCGCAACGCACCGGGGGCACGGCGGGCCAGCAGATCAGATTTTATACCAGAACCGGCGACGCCTTCGTCCGCACCATTCCGATTGGAATTCGCGGCAAAGTCCCCGAGGATGAGGTCGTTGTGATCACTCCCGATACCGTGTTGCCCTGATCGGCGTGGCGTTCCCGGCCTAAAACAGGAAGTCTTCCAGTTCCGGCACGGGCGCCGGTGCGGCCTGGATGGAGCGGCCAAGAACGCGTTCGAACACGGTGCGCTCGTTCGCCATCGTATAGCCGGCCGCGATCCGCTCCAGCATGCGCTCCGCGCCCGCCGGGAGATGCGCCGGATAGATCGGCTCCGACGGCGCAAAAGCCTCCGCCGCGTCGTGCAGCACCTGCCCGATGCCGCGTTGTTCTTCCAACTTCGCCACCGCCGCCATCAGCAACAGTTCCACTCGATGACTGTCCTGCTCCAGTTCCGCCATCGCCAGTTCCAGGCTTTGCCCCGTGTGCCGCAGCGTATCGAGCGACTCGCGCATGGCGCGCGTGCCATCGGCCAGGCGTGAGGCCTGATCCGACGCGGTGTCGCCGGTCAGCGACAGGCTGATCGCGGCGACGGCTTCCACCTCGCGCATCAATGCGTCCGCTTCCTTCGCGAACCCGTTGGCGTAGCCGCGCAACTCCTGCGCGATGATACTCAGCGCGAGCCCCTCACGCCCGATACGCGCGCACCGGAACGTGGTGTTGAGACCCATGATCCGGATGTCCGCCTCGAGCATTTGCACGGTGCGAAGATGCGAGCAGAGGCTGGCGCTGGATCGCGAGACGGACGCGGTAACTTCGGCGACCTCCGCGCGCGCGGTTTCGAAGTCCTCGAACAGTGCCAGCGCCTCGCCGATCTGACCTTCGAGTTCCCGCAGAAACCCGCCGCCGTCACGATCCGCCGAGCCGTACGCCGCGTCGCCAAGGTTGCGCAGTCCCCGCGCTTCGGCCGCCAGGCTGTTGAGCGACCCGACGATTTGCCGCACGTCGCCGTCGTAATCGCGCGCGGCGTCCGATAGCTGCGCCGATTGCAGACGATGCGCAGCCACCGCGAACGGGCGTTTCTCATCCGTTTCGAGCGTGGCATTGTCGGGGGCCGACAGCGTCGCGACCAGCCGGAGCGCATCGTCGGCATGCTCCAGGCGCTGGCGCGTGATATCGCCGATTTGCAACGCCACGATCGCGTCGCAGATGCGCTGCCGGACCCGCGCGCTACCCAGACGCACTTCCAGGCTGGCGCGCGCGGCACGATGGTTGCGCGACGCGATGGACTTCACCGTCGCGGACAGACGCTCGGTGATCGAGCGCGCGGCATCCCGCTGCCGCGTCTCGAACGACATCTGGCCGGTGTGCGCCGTCGTCACGTGTTGACGCACGACGCGCAATTCGGCCTCGAACAGATCGAGGGCCTGTTTCGTGACGACCAGCGTCCGGCCGATTTCGTCCGCGAACGTGGCGAAGTCGTTGCCCGCCGCGTGGATGCCGGCAGCGGCGATGCGGGAGTTCACCGCGAGACAATCGACATCCTTCAACGAGGCCTTCATCTCCGAAATATGGTCGCCGATGGATCCGGCGAGGCGCCCCATGTCCTTGAAGCCGGCACTTTTGTTCGAATGCTCCTGGCCCAGGTACTTTCACCTCGGCGGCGGTTTCCGAGAGCGCCTTGAGCGCCTGGCCGAGCGTCTCGCCCTCCAGATCCACCAGCACCGATTCAAACCGCGATGTCAGCTTCGCGAGAATGTCGATCGAGGTTTCCAGCGACCGGCCGGCGTCGAGAAACGTGGTCTCGGTGCGCGCGGAAGCCGCCCGGATCGAGTTGATGGCGGAGATATATGCGTTGGTTTGAGACACGGCGCGCTTTCCATTCACGACAGGCAGAGGAACCCCCGTCCATCGGAAGCGATCGCGTTGCCCCCAGAGAGACATTTTTGGTCGAACGTTTACGCTTCGGAAATACTCTCGCTTCGCGGCGAAGCAGAGATGAAATCTAGCATGTTCGGCGCGCGGTTTAAAACCATCTTCTTGGTTTCCGGCTTACGCGCCGCCGCGTCGCATGCGGTTCCCGGGCCTGGCCCTCGGCATGCGGGAGCGGCCACGACCGCGCACCGTGGACGCGGTCGCGCAGGTGAGACGGTCATCTCCGCCGCGTCACTCGACCCGGCCGTCACGCGATTCGGGGGCGTGCGATGCGCGATGGGTCCGGCCATGACGAGACGCGAACGACCGGGACCGGCGCCATGGGTCGTTACAGCGGAACGGTCCCGCCGCTCACCCGTGCCCGAGCATATGGCGACCGATCTCTTGCGGGTCCGCGCCCGCGGCCGGCATGTCGTGCGCCACCCGGCCGCCATGCATCACCACGATCCGGTCAGCGAGTTCCAAAATCTCGTCCAGGTCTTCGGAAATCAGCAGCACCGCCGTTCCCGCGTTGCGCGCCGCCATGATGCGCGCGCGGGTTTCCGCCACCGCCTTCACGTCCAGCCCGAAACACGGATTGGCGACGATCAGCAGCCGCACCGCGCCGTCGAGTTCGCGCGCGAGCACGCAGCGCTGCACATTGCCGCCCGACAGCACGCCGATCGGCACCTCGGGCGACGGCGCGCGAATGCCGTACGCCGCGATCATGCTCTGCGCCTTCGCCGCCATGCCCGCGCGATCGAGCCAACGCCGCGGTTTGCCGCCCTCGCCGCGATCGAAATTGCGCAGCGCCAGGTTGTCCACCACGCTCATGCCGGGGACGCAGCCATTGCGCAGCGGTTCCTCGGGCAGAACGCGCACGTCGTGCGCCTGCGATTTCAGCGCGGCTGGCGCCATAGGACTCACCATCGACCACGACCGAGCCGGTCTCGATCGGACGCTGGCCGCCCAGAACCTCGACGAGGTCCTTCTGACCATTGCCCGACACGCCGGCGATGCCGACGATCTCCCGCGCGTGCACCGCCAGGGTATCGATCGCGAGGCCGGCGCGGCCGCCATCGGCGGCGGTGCGCAGGTCGCGAACCGCCAGCCGGATCTCGGCGGCCGGTAAGCCCAGCCGTTCCGGATCGGCGGGGGCATGCGGCTCGCCGATCATCATCGCGGTCAGATCCTCCGGTCCGAGATCGCGCACCGCGCCCGCGCCGGCGAAGCGGCCGCGGCGCAACACGGTGACCTCATCGACGAATTTCGCGACTTCCTTCAATTTGTGCGTGATGATCACGATGGTAAGCTGGCCGGAATGCGCCAGATCGCGCACGAGACCGAGCATCTCGTCGGCCTCCTGCGGGGTCAGCACCGAGGTCGGTTCGTCCAGCACCAGAAATCGCCGCCGCAGGTAAAGCTGTTTGATGATCTCAGTCTTTTGCCGCTCCCCGGCCGCGAGCGAGCCGACCTCGGCGTGCAGCGGGACCTTGAACGGCATGCCGCGCATGAACTCTTCCAACTGGCCGAGTTCGCGGCGCCAGTCGATTACGCCGGGCACGTCACGGCGCGACATCACGAGGTTCTCGGCCACGGTCATCGACGGCACCAGGGTGAAATGCTGGTAGACCATGCCGAGGCCGAGAGCGTCGGCATCGGCGGGCCGCTCGATCGAGACCTCGTGGTCGTCCACCAGGAACGAGCCCGCGTCGGCGCGATAGTAACCCAACAGGCATTTCACCAACGTTGACTTGCCGGCGCCGTTTTCGCCTAACAGGCCGTGCACGGTCGCGGGCCGCACTTTCATCGACACATCGGCCAGCGCCTGGAACGCGCCGAACCGTTTCCCGATCGCGATGGCCTCGACGCCGATCGCACTCATGCCGACGCCGTCGGCCGCGACTCCGCCAGTCCAACACCGGCAGCCCCGACCCCGGCAGCTCCAACACCGGCAGCCGCGACACCATCGATCACGGCAACGCCGCCAGCAACGTCGCGCTGTCGCCGACGGCGCCGAATACGCCGCCCTGCATCTTGACCATCTTCACCGCCGCCGCGTGATTGCCGGGATCGGTGGCGCCACAGCAATCCTCCAGCAGCAGACACTCGAAGCCACGATCGTTGGCTTCGCGCATCGTCGTATGGACGCAGACGTCGGTGGTGATGCCTGACAGCAGGATGTTGCGGATGCCGCGGGTGCGCAGGATCAGTTCCAGGTCGGTGGCGCAGAAACTGCCCTTGCCCGGCTTGTCGATCACGATCTCACCCGGCAATGGCGCCAGCTCCGGAATGATCTCCCAGCCCGGTTCGCCGCGGGTCAGGATGCGCCCGCACGGACCGGGATCGCCGATGCCGGCGCCAATCCGCCGCGACCGCCAGCGCTTGTTCGCGGGCAGATCCGAGAGATCGGGACGGTGGCCCTCGCGGGTGTGGATGATGGTGTAGCCGCGCGGGCGCAGCGCGCTCAGCACGCGCGAGATCGGTCCGATCGGCGCGCGGGTCAGCGACAGATCGTAGCCCATCTTGTCCACATAGCCGCCGACGCCGCAGAAATCGGTCTGCATGTCGATCACGATCAACGCGGTGGTCTCCGGAGCCAGCGAGGCGTCGAACGGCCAGGGATACGGATCGGCGTCGATGGTCAGTCCGCTCATGCTCTCACCTCCCGATCGAAAGTTGGCCCGGCATGCCGCGCAAGGATCCGCCGCCGCGGGCACTGATGATCAGCACCACCAAAGTCACGACATACGGCGCGGCGTAGAACAGGTAATAACCCCAGGTGACGCCGACGGTTTGCAGCGACGGCCCGAGCGCTCCGGCGGCGCCGAACAGCAGCGAGGCATAGACGCAGTTGATCGGGTTCCAGCGCGCGAACACCACCAGCGCGACCGCCATCAGGCCCTGGCCGGACGACAGGCCCTCGTTCCAGCTTCCGGGATAGTACAGCGACAGGAACGCGCCGCCGATGCCGGCGAGGCCGCTGCCGACGGACGTCGCCAGGAAGCGCGTGCGGTCGATCGGCAGGCCCAGAGCGAGTGCCGCGTCCTGGCTGTCGCCGACGATGCGGATGCGCAAGCCCATGCGGGTGGCGCGGAAGCACCAGTGCATCGCCACGGCGGCGACGATGCCCAGGAAGAACAGCGGACACACCAGCAGGGCGTTGCGCAGTTGTTGCGAGTGCGACCACCACGCCAGCGGGATGCCGGGCAGCAGAGGCGCGCTCGGCTGCACGTAGGGCTTGCCGAAGAAGAACGCGATGCCGGTGCCGGCCAGCATGATGGCGATCCCCATCGCCACGTCGTTGACCCGGGCCAGCGAGCAGACCGCGCCATGCAGGCTGCCCAACAGCATTCCCGCCAGCGCGGCGGCGATCACGCCGAGCCACGGGTTGCCGGTCTCGTACGACGTCGCGTAGGCGACCATCGCGCCGAGCACCAGCACGCCTTCGTTGCCCAGATTGATGCGGCCGGATTTCTCGGTCAGGCATTCGCCCAGCGAAACGAACAGGAAGGGCGTGCTGACGCGCAGGCTGCCGGCGAGCATGGCGCCGGCGACGGTGCCCAAGGCGGCGGGATCCACCATCAGGCGTCGCCTCGGGGCTGGAACCAGCGGATGCGGCCGTACAGCGTGTCACTGGCCAGGATGGCGACGAAGATCATGCCTTGCAGCACCTGCACGGTGGCGTCCGGCAGTCCCATGCGCCGTTGCAGCAGGCCGCCCGCCGCGCCGAGCCCGCCCAGCAGGACGGCCATCGGCATGATCGCCAGCGGGTTGAAGCGGGCCAGGAAGGCGATGAGGATGCCGGTGTAGCCGTAGCCGGCCGCCAGCGAGGCGTTCGCTCGCCCAAGCTGTGCCGCGACCTCGATGGTGCCCGCCAGGCCGGCGCACGCGCCCCCCAGAGCCGACGCCAGGATGATCAGCCGCGCCACCGGCAGTCCCTGTAGCTGCGCCGCCCTTATGTTGCCGCCGGTGACCCGGCCGGCGAAGCCCACGCCGGTGCGGTAGATCAGGATCCAGCACAACACGCAGGCGAGCACGCCCACCGGAATGCCCGGGTGCACGTCCAGCCACGGTACCGTGCCGAGCATGTTGTCGTCGCCGATGCCGTAGGTGGAGGGTTTGTTGAGGCTGGCCGGATCGCGGAACACGCCCTCGACCAGATGGTTGAACACCGCCATGCCGATATAGGCGAGCACCAGACTGGCGATTGTTTCGTTCACGCCGAGGCGCGCGCGCAGAAATCCGGTCAGGCCGATCCACAGCGCGCCCATCGCCGCGCCGGCGCACGCCATGACGGCCCACACCAGCAGCGGGGTGGTGTGGATCAACGGCAGGGCGGCGATGGTAGCGGCGAGGCCTCCGAGCACCACCGCCGCCTCGCCGCCGATGATGACGAGACCCAACTGCCCCGGCAGCGCGACGCACAGCGCGGTCAGCAACAGCGGCGCCGCGCGTTGCAACGTGTTCTGCAACGAAAACCAACTGCCGAAGGCGCCGCGCCACACCAGGTCGAGGAAGTCCAGCGGCGACTGCCCCAATGCCAGCAGAAAGATCGAGAACAGCACGATCGCCGCGAGCAGCGCCGCCAGCGGAGCCAACAGCGCCTCCAGGAGGCGACGCCATTTGTAGCTCCGGTCGCCACCCGCCGGCCGCGTAGCCGGCACGGTGGCGATGACGGTGGCCTCGCTCACGAGATCAGGCGATCGCGCCGTTCACGCCCTCCACGAGGTAGTTCTGCGACTCCAGTTCGACGGCGGTTTCCGGGAATGCCTTGCCGGCGGCGATGACCTCGTTGCCCTTGTTGTCCTTCAGCGGACCTTTGAACACGGCATAGCCGCCCTTCATGATCTGCGCTTTCACCGCGTCCACGTTCTTGCGGCCGGCGTCGTTGAGGCCTGGCCCGTATGGCGACATCTTGATGAAGCCGTCCGCGAGGCCGCCGCGGACGAAGTTCGGCAACGGCTTGCCGCCCTGCTCGTCGGCGAGGAACTGCTTATAGACGGTGATCCAGTTCCATTCCGCCCCCGTGAGGTACCCTTTCGGCGCCAGCTTCGCCTGATTGGCGTGATAGCCGCAGGCGAAGATGCCGCGCCGCTCGGCGGTTTCCATGATCACTTTCGGTCCATCGACATGGCAGGTCACGACATCGATGCCCTGATCGGCGAGACTGTTCGCGGCCTCGGCTTCCTTGACCGGCATCGACCACTCACCGGTGAAGATCACCTGCGTGGTGATGGAGGGATCGACCGAGCGGGCGCCCAGTGCGAAACTGTTGACATTAATGAGGACCTGCGGGATGGGCTTGGCGGCGATGAAGCCGAGCTTCTTCGATTTCGTCGCATGCGCGGCGGCGATGCCATTGAGATACTGGCCCATGCCGATGTAGCCGAAATACGACCCGGTGTTCATCGGGTGCTTGTCTTTCTGCCACAGCCCGCCACAATGCCGGAACTGAATGTCTTTGTATTTGGCGGCCATCTTCAGCATGTACGGGTCGAAATAGCCGAAGCTGGTGGGGAACAGCAGGGTCGCGCCATCCAGCTTGATCATGCTCTCCATGGTCTTGGAGACGTCGTCGGTTTCCGGAACTTTCTCTTCCTCGACGATCTTCACGCCGGGCATTTTCTTCAACATCGCGGCGGCTTCGGCGTGGGCCTGGTTGTAGCCGTAATCATCCTTTGGCCCGACATAAATAAACCCGACCACAAGCTCCTTCGCCTGGGCGGGCTGTATTCCCACACCGACCGCGGCTGCGCCGAGACCCCCTAATATGGTACGACGTGACAATGCGGGATGCCGATGCATGCGGTGTTCTCCTTGTTGGCGCGCGATGTGGCGCGAATGATCCCGGCTCGCGCGAGATGCGCGACCCCGGCCTGGACCCGCGAAGCGCCACGCAAATCGTATGCCAACCGGTGCGCCAATCGGGCATCCGCGATTATGGCGCGCGGCGGGGTCACGTTCGGATCAAATGTGACAAATTTTTGACCATTTGGTTATTCGATGATCTGTTTCAGGCTACTATCTGATCTTCCGCCGCGACCAAGCACGGACAGGGAGCATCGGCTCCTCGCACTTTCATCGTCGCATCGGGTGGGGTTTTGGTTGCCGACGGTATCGTCGGAAGTTTCAGAACCGGCCCGGCGGCGGCCCAGGGGCGGCCCAGAGGCGGCTCAGGACCGACTGGCGGCGAGCGCGGCACCGCGCGTTGAACGGACTTTCCGGTTGGAAACGAATTGGTTGCCGCCGCGGAACGCGCCCTTCTCCGGCCGCGATCATTCCGCGCGCCCGGTCGCTCGGTCCAATCCGAGGTTGATAGCAAGGCGGATCGAAAGCCGTCCATTTCGTTCATGGCACAGACCCCCGCCCGGCGCTTCATATCGTTCTCGTCACGTTACGTGATAAATTTGCAACGGCGTGTCGCGGCGACATACAGCGCGGGGAGCGTGGCATGTCGATTGCTTGGTCGATTGTCAAACAACGCCGAATCGTTCGCGGCGGACAATGGAAACGTTCTCGGAACCGGACTGATTGAGGGGGCGGCATTCTCACCGGACGGGCTGGCTCAGGCCAACGCCCATCCAAGGAAAGCCGAGGAGTTCACGAGAAAAAAGGACAGGCAAGACGATGAAACGAATTTTGATGGCCGCCGCCGCGGCCCTGGGCCTTGTCGCGAGTCACGCTCAGGCGCAAGGCTTCAGCGATACCTGGATCGGTCTGCGCGATGGTCCATACCAGTCTAACGTCGGCGGCAACCCCACGCCCAGCGGTCCGAACACCGCCCGAGACGTCAACAAACTGATCGTCAGCCTGGGTCATTTCGATGTTTGGGCCTACGGCTCCAACTTCTTCAACGTCGATGTTCTGTTCTCCGACGGCAACGAGGCCGCCTACAACTCGTCCAATGGATCGACGGAGTTCTATGCCGTTTATCGAGCCCAGTTGAGCCCGGATAAGATTTTCGGGATCAATACAAAATTTGGGCCGATCTCGGCGATCAATTTCGAACTCGGCGGCGACATGGAAGCGGAGAATACGCAGTTCGCGCCCGCCAAGAAGCTGCTGGTCGCCGGTCCTAACTTCCACTTCGACCTGGCCCCCGCCGGATTCCTCAATGTCGGCGTCCACATCTCGAAGGAATGGAACCATAACGGCTTCTGCGCCGATGCGTGCAGCAAGCCCGGCGGCCCGGTCAGTTTCGATGCCACGCCGGAATTCGAATTCGTCTGGCTCTATCCGCTGGCCTTTACCGGACTGCCGTTGGACTTCCGAGGCTTCATGAACGTCATCATGCCGAAGGGCAAGGATGGCTTCGGCGGTCATACTTATACGGAAGTCCTCGCCTTCCCGCGGCTCAATCTGGATCTGGGAAAGCTGGTATTCAACAAGCCGCACAAGCCAGATCTGTATCTCGCCGTCGAGTTGTGGGGACATAAATTCGGCAGCAGCGGCGAAACGCCCGGTTCGACCGAAGTCGCGCCGGACGATTGGCATCGAAGTTCACTTTTGATCCTGCTCGCGACGGTCCATATTCGCAGGCGCCCTGGTCCGACTTCCGGATCAGGGCGTGACGCTTCGAGCATCGAGGGAGCCGGCGGGGCCTGACGCAATGGACATTTATCAGGCGCTCGACTGGGGTGTGCTGCTCGACTGGGTCAGCCTGTTGCTGCGTTGGACCCATGTTGTCGCGGGCATCGCCTGGATCGGATCGTCATTCTATTTTATCGCGTTGGATGCCAGTCTCCGGCCGAACCCGCAGGCTCGATCCCGGCGTCAGCGGTGAGACGTGGCAGGTGCATGGCGGCGGGTTTTATCAAATCCAGAAATATATGGTCGCACCGGAGTTCCTGCCGGCCCATCTGACGTGGTTCAAATGGGAAGCGTACTCGACCTGGATCTTCGGTTTCGCCCTGTTGGTGACGACGTATTACGCCAATCCCACGGTCTATCTGCTCGACGCGTCGGTCTCCGGCATCGAGCCGTTGGACGCCGTGCCATTGGCGATCGCCTCGTTGGTACTGGGCTGGATCGGCTACGATCAGTTTGCCGCTCCTGGATCGGCAAGGACACGGCCCGCCTGGCAGCCACCGGTTTCGCGCTGCTGGTTCTGATCACGTATGGATTTTGCCATGTGTTCAGCGGCCGCGGCGCGTTCCTCCAGGTTGGCGCCCTGGTCGGCTCGATCATGGTCGGCAACGTGCTGTTCATCATTATTCCGAACCAGCGCAAAACCGTCGCCGCGTTGATCGCCGGACGCGATCCGGACCCGATCTGGGGATATCAGGCGAAACAGCGCTCGATCCACAACAACTATCTGACGCTGCCGGTCGTGTTCGTGATGCTGAGCAACCACTACTCGTTCACCTATCAGACGAAGTGGAACTGGCTGATCCTGGCATGCGTTTTCGTCGCCAGCTTCCTGGTGCGGCACTATTTCAACACGATGCATACCGGTGCCGAGCCGGACTGGCGGTTGTGGCCGGCGGCCGCGATCCCGATCGCGTTGGCGGCGATCCTGACATTGGCCGACAGCTACAGCCCGCCTTCGGCCACCGCGGAAAAGCCCATCAGCTTCACTGAAGTTCGCATCATCGTGGAGCAGCGTTGCCATATCTGCCACTCGGCCCATCCGAAGTTTCCCGCGTTCTCGGAACCGCCGAAGGGCGTGATGTTCGATACGCCGGCACAGATCCTGCAATACTCGAAGCAGATTTTCGCGCAGGCGGTGAAGACGCATACGATGCCGTTGAACAATATCACCGAGATTACCGAAGCCGAGCGGGCCGCGCTCGGATCGTGGATCGCCGCGGGTTCGAGGACGAATTGACCGCCACGACCATCGATCTCGACACGCTCAACACGCTGGGCGCCGATGCGTTCGCGTCGGTACTGGGCGGCATCTTCGAACATTCGCCCTGGATCGCGCGCGCGGCGCACGCGGGACGGCCGTTCGCGTCGGTGGCCGCGCTGCACGCGACCATGGTTTCGGTCGTGACGAATTCCGGGGTGGAACGACAACGCGCGCTGTTGCTCGCGCATCCGCAACTCGCGCGTCCTGGACCGCTGACCGACGCATCGTTGTCGGAACAGGGCGGCATGGGCCTCGACCGCCTGGCCGCCGACGAGGCGGCGGCGTTCGACAAACTCAATGCCGCCTACTACGAGAAATTCGGCTTTCCATTTATCATCGCGGTGCGCGGACAACGCGACCGGGCGGCGATTTTGGCGGCGTTGTCGCACCGTCTGCGAAACGCGCCGGAGGTGGAGCTGGCCGCCGCGTTGGTGGAAGTGGCGACGATCGCGCGCTTCCGTCTCGACGATCTGATCGCGGGAGGCGGCGATGCCGGCTGAAACCGGTTCGGGACGCCTGACCGTGCACGTATTGGACACCGCGCTTGGCCGACCGGCCGCCGGAATGCCGCTGTCGCTGTTCCGTATCGGCAACGTGGTCCGCGCGCAGCTT
Source organism: uncultured Alphaproteobacteria bacterium (assembly GCA_963719675.1). Lineage (GTDB taxonomy): Bacteria > Pseudomonadota > Alphaproteobacteria > Acetobacterales > Acetobacteraceae > Rhodopila. The sequence continues at coordinate 142,014 of CAVRDN010000007.1, forward strand.
GGCGTGTGGCACACCAACGCCGATGGCCGCTGCGACGCGCCGCTGCTCGCCGATGGCGCGCTGACACCAGGCTCGTACGAGATCGTTTTCAACGTCGGCGCCTGGCGCGATAAGGCCAGTGGCGGCGACGCCGGATTTTACGATCTGATCCCGATTCGCTTCCGCATCATGGATCCGGCCGCGCACTACCACATTCCGCTGTTGCTTTCGCCGTACGGCTACTCGACCTACCGGGGAAGCTGATCGGGCGCTTACATGAACGCATTGTCATGAGTGAGTGCGTAACAATCCGGCCATGCCGCGGTCAGAGATAACAGGGACACCACCTGGGTGTCCGCGTTCAAACAGCACTGGAGAGTCCCATGCGAGGTTTCAGGTCGATCGTCGCCCTGTCGATGCTCACATTCGTTGTTACGGTCCCCGCGATCGCGCAAATGCAGACGCTACCCCCATACATGACCGCCGACAGCAACATGCGGTCGAGCAAGTTGATCGGAATGCCGGTCTACAACGAGCATAACGAGAAGATCGGCACGATCGACGAGATCCTGTTGCCGGCGAAGGGCGGTGAGGTCACCGCCGTCCTCTCGGTCGGCGGCTTTCTGGGGGTCGGCGAAAAGATGATCGAGGTTCCGCTGAGCCATGTTCATTTCATGGCCGACCGAACGATGATGGAGGGCGACAAGGCGGCGCTGATGGCGATGACGAAATACGATTATCGCGGCGGCAGCCGCTGACGCTGAAGCCGCCCGGTACGATCGAACCGTACCGGGCGGGCGCGCCTGAGCTAATCCGCTTCCTGCGCGCCGTGCACCTCTTCAATCGACGGCATCGGGTGGAACTCGGCGTATTTCGACAGGAAGAACAGGATCCCCGCCACGCACAGATACGAAATGGCGACGGTCGGCATCGACCCGATGCCGATCGCCTCGCCATGGATAAAGCCGAAGAACGTGAACACCGCGCCCGCGCCGGCGAACGCGGCGGCTTTGTCGAACTCGCGGTCGATGATGAACACCGTGATGGCGCCAAGGATAATGCCGGCGAGCGTCGCACCGCCGCCCAATGTCTCCAGCCCCTGATACAGCACGCCGACCTGCGCGAGCTTGGCGTGACCGACCGCGGCCGCGCTGGTGCCCGCCGCGCCGAGCGCGTTGTCGATCTGCATCTTGCCCCAGGCCGCGACCTGCGGCAGCAGCGCCAGCACGATCGCCGGGGCATGGCGATGCGGTGATTCCTGGAACGCCTGCGAACCGATCAGCATGCCGATATACAGCAGGATCGGCAGGATCGCGACGACCGGGATGACCGCCATCATCAGCGCGATGATGCCAAACCATGTCAGCACCAGAACGATAATGACCGGTCACGGCGGAATAGCCGATGCGTCCGCCCATCGCCTTCCACCCGGGATGGCCGATATAGACCGCGTTGATGAACGGATTGCCCAACAGGCAGCCGATCAGACTGATCACGCCGTCAGCGGTCAGCACCCGCGTGGTCGGAAACGAGTCTGCCCGCGGCCGCGGCGCTCTCGACGTTATCCAGCGCCTCGATCAGGTCGTAGATGCCGAACGGGATCGCGGTGACCAGGATGACGCCGATATACCGGAAGCCGTGCGAACACATGACCGACCGCCGGGATCGGAAACGAAAAGCCGAAGTTCGCGATCGAGGCACCCAACTTCGCGACCGTCAGATCGCCGTAGCCCAAGCCCGAACAGATTGGAACCCCAGGCGATCAAGGTGCCGACAGCGATCGCCACCAGGCCGCCCGGCACGCCGCCAAAATACTTCACGCCGCCGAACCAGTTGGCCAGAATGACCGCGAAGCACACCACGCCGATCACCGGCGTCGAGAACACCTGCGCCGCCGGGCTCATGGAAATGAACGTCATCGAGATGCCGGCGAGCGATCCGAGCAACGCGGCCCGCGGGGTGATCTTGCGGATATACGGACCGATGAACCCGCCGGCCATGAGGACGAAACTTTGCACGAACACCCAGGTCAGGCCGGCTTCCCAGGCCTGCACCGGATCCTTCGTCGCGAGCCTGATCGGCAGCATGACCACGAACGTCACGACGAACATGTGCGGCACGCTGATGCCGGACGGCAGCGCGCACACATCGTCGCGTCCGGTGTCTTTCGCCAGTTTCCAGGCGAGGAACGCGTAGTATCCGGTGCTCAGGCACAGCATCAGGCCAAGCGCGGGCAGAATGCGGCCGAACACGAGCGCATCCGGCATTTTCAGCACGAAGCGCAGCAGGCCGGTGAGCACCAGCACGTTGACCAGGATATTGGTGCCAAAGCCAAACAATGCGTTCCAGTCGCCAGGGACCCAGAATTTAGGCCTGCTCAGCATGGTTGCACTCATCCCGCTGTTCCTTGTTCCACTGTGTTACTGTTTCAGTGCCGCGATCACGTCCTCACTCTTGCCGACCCAGCCAAAAATCCCACCCTGGGCTTTGATCATCTTCAGCCCCATCTCCTGAAACTCCGGGAAATACGAGCCGACACAGTCCGAGGGAACGAAGCAGTCGTAGCCACGATCGTTTGCCTCGCGCACCGTCGTGTTGACGCAAACCTCGGTGGTGACACCGGTCACGACCAGGCGCGTAACGCCCGCGTTTTGCAAAATCGCGTGCAGGTCGGTGGCGAAGAAGGCGCCCTTCCCGGGCTTGTCGATCACCGGCTCACCGGCGGCGGGATACAGTTCGGGAATGATGTCGTGACCGGCCTCGCCGCGCACCAGAATGCGGCCCATCGGCCCCGCGTCGCCGATGCGGGTGGCGCTCCGGCCGCGGATCTTCTTGGCCGGCGGCAGATCCGCGAGGTCTGGCCGATGACCCTCCCGCGTGTGCATCACCAGCATCCCGGCCTCACGCCAGGCGGCGAGCAGGCGCCGGTTCGGCTCGATGGCGCGGCGGAGTTGGGAGACGTCGTTGCCCAGCATCTCACCGAAGCCGCCGGGCTCGAGGAAGTCGCGCTGCATGTCGATGATCAGCAGCGCCGTGTGGGCGGGATCGAATTCGAACGCGTAAGGCTCCGCGTCGATGGCGATCATGATGGCGTGACCCGCGTCGCGCGGCGTGGCGCCCGCACCTCTGGTACTGACATCACCGATTCTTGCTCCTGTCCCCGCGGCGGCGGTTCCCGCGCGTGAGGGCGGCCGTGCAACCGGCATGCCATAATTGACGGCACCGCGGGTCGCGCGTGAACGGTTTTGAGGCAGGGCCGCGACAGTGGGCGCGACCGAACCCGGACCGAAGGCCGACCGCTGTCGTGTCTCCCGCGTGTCGCGGACGCTGTTGGCATTGATCCCCCACGGTTCATGAAGCAGATGCCGCCGGTGTCGATGGCGCGCTCGCGGTTCGGCCAGATCACCTCGCCTGTCGGGTATGCGGGATTTTCGCACCGACGGCGCGGTTCGATCTGGCACCGTCCGGCGCAAAGCCTTTTTTCCAGGCGAATGGTTATAAAATATACAGATAACGCATGAAATCGGTCATAGCGGACATCGACCACGCCCATGCGACCACGAAATAATCTCGCACCGCACAAAATCAATTGATCCCGCCCGCCGGGTGCCCTTAGCATCTTACGACAGACAAGGGGTTACAGGCTTATGGGGGGCCAGAGTTTTACGCGGTCGAGCCAGTCCGCCGGCGCGGCGGGGGTCGGCGCCAACACCAACCGGAACGCCGCGTGAGAGACACCGCGCGCTTTCTGTTGGGCGATCAACCACGCGAATTGCGCGCGGTCAGCCCAACGCTGACCGTGCTCGAATATCTGCGCACCGTCGAAAACCTGTGTGGCACCAAGGAAGGTTGCGCGGAGGGCGACTGCGGCGCCTGCACCGTGGCGCTCGGCGAACTGCGCGACGGCGCGGTACGCTACCGTGCCGTCAACGCCTGCGTCATGTTCGCTCCGGCGCTTGACGGCAAACAACTTCTGACGGTGGAACACTTGCGCGGCGCCGGCGGGCGCGCGCATCCCGTGCAAACCGCGATGGTGGAACAGCATGCTTCGCAATGCGGATTCTGCACGCCGGGTTTCGTGATGTCGCTGTTCGCGCTGCATCACGCCCCGGCGCCCGCCGATCGCGCGGAGGTGAACGACGCGCTGGCGGGCAACCTCTGCCGCTGCACCGGATATCGTCCGATCGTCGATGCCGCGCTGTCGATTGCCAACGGCGCGCCCGAGGACGGTTTCGCCGAGGCCGCCGCGGCGCCGTTGCGCGCTCTGAACACACGAGAGCGGCTGGAACTGCGCCATGGCGGGCAGACCTGGATCGCCCCCGGATCGATCGCCGAACTGGCGGATGCGCTGCTGGAGCATCCCGACGCGGTACTGCTCGCGGGCGGCACCGATATTGGATTGTGGGTCACCAAACAGCATCGCGTTCTGGCGACGATCGTGACCGTGGACGCGGTGCGCGACATGGCGGCGATCGAGGAAATCGATCGGACACTGCGGATCGGCGCCGCCGCTGTGTACGAGGATGCGCTGAGCCGGCTTGCCTCGCACTGGCCGGATTTCGGATTGTTGCTGCGCCGGCTTGGCTCGCGGCAAATCCGCAATCGCGGCACGATCGGCGGCAATATCGGCAACGGCTCACCGATCGGCGACACACCGCCGGTGTTGATCGCGCTCGATGCCACGTTGGTGCTGCGCCGCGGCGTCGCGGAACGCGTCGTGCCGATCGCGGACTTCTTCCTCGGCTATCGCCGCACCGCGTTGGCGCCCGGCGAGTTCATCGTCCGCATCGACGTGCCGCTGCCGCGCGCGAACCAGCAATTCCGTTGCTACAAGGTGGCGAAGCGCTTCGACCAGGACATCTCGGCGGTGTGTGGCGCGTTCAACCTCGAACTCAGCGGCGGCGTGGTGCGGGATGCGCGGATCGGCTTCGGCGGCGTGGCGGCGACACCGGTGCGGGTGACCGCCGTCGAGCAGGCGTTGATCGGCCAGACGTGGACGGAAGCGACCGTGCGCGCGGCGATGCGCGTTCTGGACGCCGCGCTGACGCCGATCTCCGACATGCGCGCCAGCGCCGATTACCGCCGCGTAACCGCGGGCAATCTGTTGTTGAAGTTTTATCTGGAAACCGCGACTCCCGCGCGCACGCGACTGGAGAGCGTGGCATGAACGCGATCGCTCCGGCCGGACAATCGATCGCGCACGACAGCGCCGCGAAGCACGTCAGCGGCGAAGCACGCTACATCGACGATCTGCCCGAGCCGCCGGGGCTGCTGCACGCTGCCATCGCGCTGTCGCCGCACGCGCACGCGACGATCACCCGGCTCGATGTCTCGGCGGTGGCGGCGATGCCGGGGGTCGCCGCGGTGATGACGGCGGCGGACATTCCCGGCGTCAACGACGTGGGCCCCGCCTTCCCCGGCGATCCGATTTTTACCGACCGCCTGGTCGAATATCATGGCCAGTCGATCTTCGCCGTGGCTGCTTCCAGCATCGCGCGGGCCCGCGAGGCGGCGGCGAAGGCGGTGATCGAATACGAAATGCTGCCGCCGATCATGACCATCGACGAGGCGCTCGCCGCGAAAACCACCGTGCTGCCGACGCAGATCATGCGGCGCGGTGACGCGGAAGCGGCTCTCGCCGGCGCACCTTTGCGTCTGCGAGGCCGCATCGATGTCGGCGGACAGGAGCATTTCTACCTCGAAGGCCAGGTCGCCATGGCCATTCCCGGCGAAGACGGCGACATGCACGTGCATAGTTCGACGCAGCATCCGACCGAGGTGCAGCATCTTGTCGCCCGCGCGTTGAAACTGTCCGACCACGCGGTGATCTGTGAGACACGGCGCATGGGCGGAGCGTTCGGCGGCAAGGAGTTGCAGGCCTCGTTGATCGCCTGCGTCGCGGCGCTGCTGGCACAGCGTACCGGGCGGCCCGTGAAGCTGCGGCTGGATCGCGACGACGACATGATCCTGACCGGCAAAAGGCACGAGTTTCGCATCGACTACGACGTCGGCTTCGATGCCGAGGGCCGCATTCTCGGCGTCAGCTTCATGCAGGCGGGCCGTTGCGGCTACTCGCCCGACCTGTCCGGCGCGATCTGCGACCGGGCGATGTTTCACGCCGACAATTGCTATTATCTCGATGCCGCGCATATCACCTCGTATCGCTGCAAGACCAACTCGGTGTCCAACACGGCATTTCGCGGCTTCGGCGGCCCGCAGGGGATGATGGGGATCGAGTGCGTGGTCGATGACATCGCCCGCCACCTCGGGCTCGATCCGTTATTGGTACGGCAACGCAACTTCTACGGCACGACCGACCGGAACGTCACGCCGTACCACATGACGGTGGAAGACAACATCATTCCGGACCTGGTCGACGAACTGGCGGGCACGGCGGAGTATTTCAAACGGCGCGCCGAGATCGTGGCCTTCAACGCGGAGAACCCGTGGGTTAAGCGCGGCCTCGCGCTGACCCCGGTGAAGTTCGGGATTTCGTTCACGTTGACGCACATGAACCAGGCCGGCGCGCTGGTGCACGTCTACACCGATGGCAGCGTGATGCTGAGCCATGGCGGCACGGAGATGGGACAGGGGCTGTACATGAAAGTGGCGCAGGTGGTCGCCACCGAGTTCGGGCTGACCGTCGATCGCGTGAAGATCACCGCGACCAGCACGGCGAAAGTGCCGAACACGTCGCCCACCGCGGCATCCTCCGGCAGCGACCTGAACGGCAAGGCGGCGCAGGCCGCCGCCGTCACGATCCGCGAGCGGATGGCCGGCGTGGCGGCGCGGGAATTCGGTGTCACACCGGAACAGGTCACCTTCGCCAACGGCACGGTGACCGGCGGCGACCGCTCCCTGAGCTTCGCCGAGGTCGCGAAACTCACGCATCGCGCGCGGGTGCAACTCTCCGCCGCGGGCTATTATGCGACGCCAAAGCTGCACTACGACACGGTGAACCACCAGGGCCGGCCGTTCTTTTATTTCGCATACGGCGCGGCGGTGGCCGAGGTCGAGATCGATACGCTGACCGGCGAATACCGTCTGCGGCGCGCCGACATTCTGCACGATTGCGGGCAATCGCTGAACCCCGCGCTCGATATTGGTCAGATTGAAGGCGGTTTCGTCCAGGGCATGGGTTGGCTCACCACCGAGGAATTGTGGTGGGACGCCGCCGGCCATCTGCGCACCCACGCACCCTCGACCTACAAGATACCCGCCTGCGGCGACGTGCCGGCGGCGCTCAACGTGTCGATCTACCGGTCGGGCCGCAATGTCGAAGATTCCATCTACCGTTCCAAAGCCGTGGGCGAGCCGCCGCTGATGCTCGGGATCGCGGTGTTCCACGCGTTGAAGGACGCCGTCGCCTCGGTCAGCGCGGACGGCATCGTGCCGCGATTCGACTCGCCGGCGACGCCGGAGCGCGTGCTGATGGCGGTGACCGAAGCGCGGACGCGCGTGGCCAAGGCGCCCGCGAAGGCCGCCGAGTAATGGGTCCCTGGCTGCGCGCGCTGGAGGATCTGGAAGCGGCGGGCGAGGCCGCGGTGCTGATCACCGTCGTCACCGCGCGCGGCTCCACGCCGCGCGAGGCCGGCTGCAAAATGGTCGTTACGCGGCAAGCCCAACACGACACGATCGGTGGCGGCAATCTGGAGTTCACCTGCGTCGCGGCGGCGCGCGAAATGCTCGACAACGCCCCGGTTCCCATACTGCGCGATTTCCCGCTTGGTCCGGAGCTCGGCCAGTGCTGCGGCGGCCACGTCACGGTGATGTTCGAGCCGTTGCGTCCGGCGCCGACCCATGTCGCGGTGTTCGGCGCCGGTCATGTCGGCCGCGCTCTGGTCTCGCTGCTTGGCGGTCTGCCGATGCGGGTGACCTGGATCGATACGCGGCCGGACGCATTGAACGATCCGCCGCCCCAGGTCGAAACGCGCCTGACCACCGATCCCGCGCGAGAGGTCGCGGCGCTGCCGGCCAACACGCTCGTGCTGGTGATGACGCATGACCATCAGATCGACTTCGAAATCATCGCGGCGGCCTTGCCTCGGGCGGATTTCGCCGCCGTCGGGTTGATCGGATCGGAGACCAAGCGCGTCCGCTTCGTGCGCCGCCTGGCGCGACGCGGCGTGGCCTCCGATGCCATCGATCGGTTGATCTGTCCGATCGGCGTGCCAGGCGCGGGCGGCAAACTGCCGGCCGAAATCGCCATCGCGGTGGCGGCGCAAATCCTACAACTCCAGCAACAGCGAACGACGAAGGATACGCGCCCGATGCCAGGGAAAACCCCGCGTCTCGTGCACTCGGCGGAGTGCGGCGACTGTGCTGCCGGCTGCGAACAATTGGCGGCCCGCGCATGAGCCGGGAAAACCACATGCGCCGCGCCATCGCGCTGTCGCTGGAAATGATGCGATCCGGCAAGGGTGGTCCGTTCGGCGCCGTGGTCGCGCGCGGCGACAATATCATCGCCGAGGGGTTCAATCAGGTCACCTCCAGCAACGATCCCACCGCGCACGCCGAGGTGGTGGCGATCCGCCTCGCCTGCCAGGCACTGGAGACTTTCGATCTGACCGGCTGCGAGATCTACACCAGTTGCGAACCCTGCCCCATGTGTCTCAGTGCCATCTACTGGGCTCGACTCGACAAAATTCATTTCGCCAACGATCGTCACGATGCCGCCGCGATCGGCTTCCGCGACGATTTCCTGTATCACGAGATCCCGCTGCCACTGGACCAGCGCGCCATCCCGACGTTGCCGCTGTTGCGCGAAGAGGGCCAGGCCGCGTTCAGGGAATGGGACCTGAAGCCGGACAAGGTGATCTATTGACCGACGAGGACTATCTGCGCCTGACCCTGGACATCGCGCGCCAGGCGCGGGCCGCCGGCAATCATCCGTTCGGCGCGATCCTGGTCGGTCCCGACGGCGCGGTGCTGCTGCGCGCCGGCAACGAACATGGCGACGCCGGCGATCGTACCGGCCATGCGGAGCGCGTGCTGATGACCCGTGCGAGCCAGGCATATCCGGCGGCGTTCCTCGCGGAATGCACGCTGTACGCCAGCGCCGAACCGTGCGCGATGTGCGCCGGTTCCGCGTATTGGGCTGGGATCGGCCGGGTCGTCTACGGCCTGTCGGAGCGCGACCTCGCTTTGCTCATCGGGCCGCATCCGGAGAACCTGACCATGGACCTGCCGTGCCGCGTCGTGCTCGGCGCCGGGCAGCGGATGATCGAGGTCGTCGGCCCGTTGCTGGAAGACGAAGCCCGCGCGGTGCACGAGGGGTTCTGGACCATCGCGTGAGCGAGGCAGGGCGAGGGGTTCGGGGTGAAACCCCGCCCTTGGCGCGCGGATTGCATGACGGTTTCATGGAACAGAGGGGAAAATACCGGATTGAGCGACCGCGCCAACGCGCGCGCGACGCGAATGGGCAAATAATTCGTCACAGACAGATACCAGGTTCACGGAGTTCACCATGCTAAGACGTCAGTTCACCCGGCTCGCCGGTGCCGGCGCGGCGCTGTCCGCTTTGCCGTCTCTCATCCGGCCCGCCGGCGCGGCCGAACCGTTGAAGGTCGGGTTTATTTATCTCGGGCCGGTCGGCGATTTCGGCTGGACGTATCAGCACGATATCGCGCGCAAGGCGGCGGTCGAGAAATTCGGCGACAAGATCAAAACCACCTTCGTGGAGAACGTCGCCGAGGGCCCGGATTCCGGAAAAAGTGCTTGAACGATCTGGCGAATTCCGGCCACAAGCTGATCTTCGCCACCTCCTTCGGCTACATGAACTATGTGCTGAACTCGGCGAAAAAGCACAAGGCGGTATTTTACGAGCACGCCACCGGCTATAAGCGCGCCGATAACGTCTCGACCTACAATATCCGGTTTTATCAGGCGCGCTACGTGCAAGGCGTGATCGCCGGCAAACTCAGCACGGCCGGGCTCGCGGGCTATGTCGGTTCGGTGCCGGTGCCGGAGGTCGTGCAAGGCATCAACGCCTTCATGCTCGGCATGCAGTCGGTCAATCCGAAGGCGAAGTTGAAGTTCGTGCTGATCAACTCCTGGTACGATCCGCCGAAGGAAGGCGATGCCGCCAAGGCGCTGATCGACCAGGGCTGCGACATCATCACCCAGCATACCGACTTGCCTGCGCCATTGCAGGCCGCCGCCAGCCGAGGCGTCAAAGCGTTCGGCCAGTCCACCGACATGTCGAAATTCGCATCGACCACGCAATTGAGCGCCAGCACCGACGTTTGGGGACCATACTACATCAAACGCATCGACGATGTGCTGGCGGGTACCTGGAAGAGCACCGACACCTGGGGTGGTTTCGACAGCGGCATGCTGGCGATGTCGCCATTCACCAACATGCCGGCGGACGTCTCGGCGCTGGCGACGGCGACCGTCGCCGACATCACCTCCGGCAAGAACAAGGTGTTCGTCGGGCCGATCATGGACCAGTCCGGCGCGGTCAAGGTCGCCGCCGGTACCACCATGGACGATGGCGCGTTGTCGGGCATGCAGTGGCTGGTACAGGGCGTCGAGGGCAAATTGAGTTGACGGTGGCGACATCGGCGCGACGACAGGCCCATGTGGCGCTGGACGACCGCGCCGAATGAGCCTCGCGGTGAGGGTTCCCGGCGGGCGACGCATTGTCCGCTCAGCGTCGTCGCCGGGCGTCCGTGCGTTGTCGTGCGATGCCGCCGCGTTGTCACCGGACGTATCCTTGGTGGATCGTCGGCCCGGCGCCCAGTGGTGACGGGACATCGCATGAGAGGTGGGCGCGAGGGGAGCTCGAGGATGACCGGACCATACGATAAGGCATCGGAATGAACGATCAAACACTCCCCGCGAAAATGCCGTCAGGCCCGCTGCTGCGGATGACCGGGATGACCAAACAATATCCCGGCTGCCTCGCCAACGATCACGTCTCCCTCACCGTCGAGCGGAACCAGATCCACGCGCTGCTGGGGGAGAACGGTGCCGGCAAAAGTACGCTGGTCAAGATCATCTACGGCGTCGTCAAACCCGACGAGGGCGAGATCGTCTGGGAAGGCCAAAAGGTCACCATCCAAAATCCCGGTCAGGCGCAACGGCTCGGCATCGGCATGGTGTTCCAGCATTTCTCGCTGTTCGAGGCGCTGAACGTCACCGAGAACATCGCCCTCGGTCTCGGCTCCAAGGAGGAGCGCGTCGGCCTGCGTGAGCGCATCATCAAAATCTCCAACGAGTACGGCCTGCCGCTCGACCCCGACCGGGTGGTGCACGATCTCTCGGTCGGCGAACGCCAGCGGATCGAAATCGTCCGCTGTCTTTTGCAAAACCCCAAACTTCTGATCATGGACGAGCCGACCTCGGTGCTGACCCCGAGTGAGGTGCAAAAGCTGTTCGTCACCTTGCGGCGGCTCGCGGCCGAGGGTTGCTCCATCCTTTATATCAGTCACAAACTGGAAGAAGTCCGCGCGCTCTGCTCCGCCGCCACCATCATGCGACTGGGCCGCAACGTCGCGCGCGTCATTCCGGCCGAGAAAACCGTCAAGGAACTGGCGGAAATCATGATCAACATGGATCTGCACGCGCCAACCCCCAGACCGCGGCTGGAAAGCGACGGCGAAGCCGCGGCTGGTGCTGGATCATCTCACCATCCGTTCGCCCAACCATTTCGGTACCGACCTGAAAGACATTTCGGTATCGATCGCCGGCGGCGAGATCCTCGGCATCGCGGGCATCGCCGGCAACGGCCAGAGCGAACTGATGGACGCGTTGTCCGGCGAAATCCTCGCCGGCAGGCCGGAAAGCGTCATGATCGACGGCGTTCCGGCCGGCCACATGGGCCCGCATGACCGCCGCCGCATCCGCGGTTGCTTCGTGCCGGAGGAGCGCAACGGGCACGGCGCCGTCACCACCATGACGCTCGCCGAGAACGCGTTCCTGTCGGGCTTCCTGCGCCACGCTCTGGTGCGCTTCGGTGTGATCGACAGCAAGCGCACACATGCCGTCGCCGACGACATCATCAAACGGTTCGACGTGCGCACCACCGGTCCGAAGGCCGAGGCACGCTCGCTGTCCGGCGGCAATCTGCAGAAATTCCTGGTGGGGCGCGAGGTTTTGCAGGACCCGAGCGTGCTGATCATCAATCAGCCGACCTGGGGCGTGGATGCCGGCGCCGCGCTGGCGATCCATGAGGCGATCATGGCGCTGGCGCGACAAGGCGCGGCGGTCATGATCATCTCGCAGGACCTGGACGAGATCTTCGTCCTCGCCGACCGCATCGCGGTGATCGCCGGCGGGCAGCATTTCGGAACCGGTGCTGACGCGCGACGCGACGATCGAGTCGATCGGCCGCCTGATGGGCGGCACCGCGACCAGCGCGCCCGTCAATGTCAATCCAGAGGCCGTTCATGCTTAAAATCGAGCCACGCGGCTACGAATCGAAATTCTGGCGCTACGCCTCGCCCATCCTGGCATTGGTGCTGACCGGCGTGACGTCGGGGTTGATTTTCGCCGGCATGGGCCGGCCCGCCGGCCTGACGGTCTATACCTTCCTGATCGCGCCACTGCTGCAACAGGATGGGCTGCAGGCGCTGGTGGTGAAGGCCGCGCCGCTGATCATGATGGGCGTCGGCCTGTCGCTCGCCTATCGTGCGAATGTCTGGAATATCGGCACGGACGGCCAGTTCACGCTCGGTGCGATCTGCGGCGGAGGCATCGCGCTGGCGTTCCCCGACGCGCCGTTCTGGGCTGATGTTCCCCGCCATGGTGGTGGCCGGCGTACCGGGCGGCATGGCCAGCGGAGGCCTCGTCGCGTGGTTGCGCATCCGGTTCAATGCCAACGAGATCCTGACCAGCCTGATGCTCACCTACATCACGCAGTATCTGCTGGTGTACCTCGTGGTGGGCCCATGGCGCGACCCGCAGGGCTTCGGCTTTCCGCAGACCGCGCTGTTCTCCGACGACGCGCTGGCGCCGCGTCTGATCGCCGACACCAACGTCCATATCGGCGTCGCTGCTGGCCCCGCTGCTCGCCGTTCGCCTTATGGTTCATGCTGGAGAAATCGCTGCTCGGCTTTCAGTTCCGCGTGCTCGGACAGGCCACCCGCGCCGCCAAATTCGCCGGCTTCAGCGAGAACCGGCTGGTCTGGATCGCCATGCTGATCAGCGGCGGTCTCGCCGGCCTCGCGGGCTTGCTGGAGGCGACCGGCACACTCGGCCAACTCACCACCACGTTGTCGCCGGGCTACGGCTTCACCGCGATCATCGTGGCGTTCCTCGGCCGGTTGAACCCGCTCGGCGCGATCCCGGCCGGGCTTGCTGCTGGCGTTGACCTATCTCGGCGGCGACGCCGCGCAGATCAATCTCGGACTGCCCAACGCGGTCACCGGCATCTTCCAGGGCATCCTGCTGTTCTATCTGCTGGGCTGCGATTTCTTGTTGTTGCACCGGATCAGATGGCGCGCGGCCCCATCGGGGGCAACGACCGGCGCAACGACGAGGGCCGTCACATGACCGCCATCGCTGGTTGCTTTCCTGGTCAGCACCATCGCCGCCGCCACGCCGCTGTTGCTGGCCGCGACCGGCGAACTGGTGGTGGAGCGCGTGGGCGTGCTGAACCTCGGCGTCGAGGGCATGATGCTGGCCGGCGCCATCGCCGGCTTCGCCACCGCGAACGAGACCGGGGTCACCTCCCTGGGTGTGCTGGCGGCGCATCGCTGGCCGGGCATCGCGCTGGCGCTGCTGTTCGCGGTGATTTCGCTGACATTGCAGGCGAACCAGACCGCGACGGGCCTCGCGCTGACCATCTTCGGTCGCGGCTTCAGTGCGCTGGTCGGCGCCGGTTACGTCGGCATCCCCGCGCCGACATTGCCGAAACTGCACATTCCGCTGCTGTCGGACATTCCCGTGCTGGGCCCGGTGGTCTTTTCAGCACGATATCCTGGTCTACGCGTCGCTGGTCGATCCTGGCCGCTCGTCGCCTGGGCCATCCGCTCCACGCATCTCGGACTGATCCTGCGCGCGGTCGGCGACTCGCACGACGCGGCGCATGCGCTGGGTTACGCGGTCGTGCCGATCCGTTACGCGGCCGTGGCGTTCGGCGGCGCGTTGGCCGGCCTGGCGGGCGCCTACATGTCGCTCGCCTATACGCCGCTCTGGGCGCAGGACATGACCGCCGGACGAGGCTGGGTCGCGGTCGCGCTGGTCACATTTTCCGCCTGGCGGCCGTTCTGGCTGCTGATCGGCGCGTGGTTCTTCGGCGCGCTGATGTATCTGTCGCTGTACGTGCAGGCGCTCGGCGTGCCGGTGCCGTCGGCGCTGCTGTCGGCGTTGCCCTATATCGGCACCGTCGTCGTTCTGGTGCTGATCTCCCGCGACGCACGGCGCATCTGCTTGCACCGGCCGGCGATGTTGGGCCGGCCGTTCCAGGCCCGCGCGTGATGCGGGCGGGCCGGCGTCGGCCTGTGAAATGACGGGTGCCCCACCCGTCTGGATCCGCGACCCGCTCGGCATCCTGGCCGACAACGCCGACGGCGGCGTGGTCGTGCGCGATGGACGCATCGAGGAACTGGTCCCCTCCGGCCGCCAACCCACCGCGCGCGACGCCGTCGCCTTCGACGCCGGCAATCACGTCGTGCTGCCTGGCCTGATCAACACCCACCACCATTTCTACCAGACCCTGACGAGAGCCACGTCCGCCGCGCTCGACCGGCCGCTGTTTGGCTGGCTCACCGCGCTGTATCCGATCTGGGCGCGCCTCACACCGGAAGCACTCGACGCCGCCGCGACCGTCGCGCTCGCGGAACTGCTGCTGTCCGGCTGCACCACGACGACCGATCACCACTACGTTTTTCCGCCCGGCCTCGACAATGCCATCGACATCGAAATCGCCGCGGCCCAACGCCTCGGCATCCGCGTCACCGTCACCCGCGGCTCGATGAACCGTTCGCAGAAGGACGGCGGCCTGCCGCCCGACAGCGTCGTGCAGGACGAGGACACCATCCTCGCCGACAGCGAACGCCTGATCGGGCGATACCACCAGACCGGGCCGGAGGCGCGGGTTCAGGTCGCGCTGGCGCCGTGCTCGCCGTTCAGCGTTACCACTTCGCTGATGCGGGCGAGCGCTGAGCTCGCCGCGCGGCACGGGACCCGGCTGCACACCCATCTCGCCGAGACCGCCGACGAGAATCGTTTCTGCGAGGCAATGCACGGCTGCCGGCCCCTGGACTACCTGGAGCAGTGCGGCTGGCTGCACGACAAGGTCTGGCTCGCGCACGGTGTGCATTTCGACCCCGGCGAGATGGCACGTCTGGCCCATGCCGGAGTCGCCGTGACGCACTGCCCGTGCAGCAACCAGATCCTCGCCTCCGGTCACTGCCCGGTCTGCGATCTCGAACACGCCGGCGTCCCGGTCGGACTGGGCGTTGACGGCTCCGCCTCCAACAACGCCTCCAATCTGATGCAAGAGGTCCGGGCGGCGTTTCTGCTGCAACGCGGCCGCTATGGCGTGGAGCGCGTGAGCCACATCGACGCGTTGCGTTGGGCCACGACCGGCTCCGCCGCCTGCATCGGCCGTCCCGAACTGGGTATCATCGCGCCCGGCGCGCAGGCCGACCTCGCGCTGTTCCGGCTGAACGAACTTCGTTTCTCGGGTGCGCTCGATCCGCTGGCCGCGCTGGTGCTGTGCGGTGCCGACCACGCGGACCGCGTCATGGTCGGCGGAAGCTGGGTCGTCGAGGACGGCACGATTCCGGGCCTGGACCTGTCGGCACTGCTGCGGCGGCACGGCGCGGCGGCGCGGGCGTTGGTCGGCTGACCCCGCCAGAGGACGCCAATCACTCCGGCACGAACGCCGACTTGCCGCGTTTCAGAAACGAACCGACGCCCTTGTCCGCTTTCAGCACGCCGTTCTCCACCACCACCCGGCCGCGCACGATCGTCGTGACCGGCCAGCCGGTGACCTCGATCCCCTCGTACGGCGTGTAGTCGCTGCCATCGTGCAGGTCGGCGTGCCGGATCGTGCGCGTGATCGCCGGGTCCCAGATCGCGATATCCGCGTCGGCGCCGATCGCGATGCTGCCCTTGCGCGGATACAGCCCGTACGCCTTGGCATGATTGGTCGCGGTGATGCGCACGAAATGCGACAGATCGATGCGCTTCTTCACCACGCCCTCGGAGAACAGGATCGGCAACCGCGTCTCCACGCCCGGGATCCCATTCGGCACCCAGCGGAAACTGGTGCGGCCCTTCGGCACCAGCTTGCCCTTGCTCGTCATTGTAACGAAACGGACAATGATCGGACGAGTAAAAATCGAAAATCCCCTGCTCGATCCCAGCCCAGCACGCGTCCTGACTGGGCTTGTCGCGCGGCGGCGGAGAGCAGACGTATTTCGCGCCCTCCATGTTCAGGCCTTCCAGATCCTTCGCCGTCAGCATCAGATATTGCGGGCAGGTCTCGGACAGCACCTTCACGCCGCGGGCGCGGGCGCGCTGGATTTCCTCGATCGCCTCGCCGTTGGAGACGTGCACGATGACCAGCGGCACGTCGGCGATCTCCGCCAGGGTGCAGGCGCGGTGCGTCGCCTCGCGCTCGGCCGGGATCGGGCGCGAGGTGGCGTGGAAATGCGGCGCGATCTTGCCCTCGGACTCCAGCTTCGCGGTCAAATGGCGGATGATGTCGTAGTTTTCGGCGTGCACCATCACCAGCGCGCCGGTGCCGCGCGCGACGGTCATGACTTTCAGGATTTCCTCGTCGGTCAGCGCGAGGCCCTCATAGGTCATGAACACCTTGAACGAGGAATAGCCGTCGCCGATCGCCGCCGGCAGTTCCTGGCCGAGCACGGTCGGCGTTGGATCGGAAACGATCAGGTGAAAGCCGTAATCCGTGTAACACTGGCCGTCCGCCTTGGCGTGATAGTCCTTGATCGCCTGGCGCAGCCCCTGCCCGCGCTCCTGCAGGCAGAACGGGATGACCGTCGTGTTGCCGCCAAACGCGGCGGAGCGGGTGCCGCTTTCGAAATCGTCGGACTGCACGATATCGGGACCGCTCGGTTGCGCGATGTGCACGTGACTGTCGATGCCGCCGGGCAGCACCAGGCGGTCGGTGGCGTCAACAATGGTCTCGGCGTCGCCAAGGTCGAGGCCGAGGCCCGCGATCCGCCCATCCTTGATGCCGACATCGCTGCGCATGACGTCGGAGCCTGTGGCGACGGTGCCGCCTTGAATGATCAGATCGAACGCGGTCATGGGTTGGTGTTCCTCTGTCCGACGCGGCTGGCATGCAAGCGGCGGACCACCTCTTACCATTCCGCGACCGGTATGCCAGCCGGCGTTACCGCGGCGCGAATCGCCTCTGGCGAACGCCACCGCCGAGGTGGCACACTTCCGCCAGGTAAGAGGGACGATCGACATGATGAGGCATCGATTAAACCGGCGGGCCATGCTGACCGGCACCGGCGCGGCATTGGGCATTGGCATGGGGTTGCCGCGCATCGCCCGCGCGGCGGAACGCAGCCTGACCGCCGTGCTGGAGTCCGAGGCGGTGATTCTCGATCCGCACATGACGACGGCGGCGATCTCTCGCACGTTCGGGTATCACGTGTTCGACACGCTGTTCGCGATGGACACCAAGGGTGTGATCCATCCGCAGATGGTGGATGGTTTCCAGACCTCGGCGGACAAGCTGGTGTGGGATTTCACGCTGCGGCCGGGCCTGGCGTTTCACGATGGCGCGCCGGTCACGGCGGCGGACTGCGTCGCCTCGCTGCGGCGCTGGATGCCGCTGGACAGTCTCGGGCGCATGCTGGCCGCCGCGACGGCGACGATGGAGGCGAAGGACGCCGCGCGCTTCATCCATTACGTTGAGACATCCATTTCCGTTGCTGCTGGACGTGCTCGGCAAGCCGAACGCGGCGACCCCGTTCATCATGCCGGCGCGCATCCTGCCACCCGGCAAGACCGACCGGATCAAGGAGATCGTCGGTTCGGGTCCGTTCGTGTTCGACGCCTCCCGCTGGCGGCCGGGCGACACGATGGTGCTGCGCAAGAACGAGCACTACGTGCCGCGGACGGAGCCGGCGGATTTCGTCTCCGGCGGCAAGAAGGTGCTGATCGACGAAATGGTGTGGAAGGTGATGCCGGACGACGTCACCGGTGCCTCGGCGCTGATCGCCGGTGAGATCGACTACATGCAATATCTGCCGTTCGATCTCCTGGGCAAGCTGGAGTCCAACGCCGGCCTGTCGGTGATGCAACTGTCCGGCGTCGATACGTTCCAGGGCAATTTCCGGCTGAACCATGCCAGCGGCCCGTTCGCCGATCCCGCGGTGCGCCGCGTGCTGTGGCAACTGGTCGATCAGGACGAGACCATGCAGGCGATCGGCATTCCCGAGCGTTACCGCGTCAAAACGTGTCCGTCGTTCTGGATGTGCGGGGCACCGTTGGAGAGCAACGCGGGCGCGGAGATCGCCCGGTTCTCGATCGATGGCGCGCGCGAGGCGTTGAAGCGCACCGCGTATAAGGGCGAGCCCGTGGTGATGATGCAGGTCGCCGGCTCGATCTCGCAAACCGCGGGCAATGTGCTGGCCGATCATATGAAGGCGGCCGGGTTCACCGTGCAGGCGGAATTGATGGACTGGGGGACGGTGCTGGCCCGGCGGGCGAAACGCGAGGGCTGGAGCCTGTTTCCGGTTTACTCGAACGGGATCGACATGGACTCGCCGCTGACGCATTTCTACGCCGCGAACAACTGCGCCGATTATCCGGGCTGGAGCTGCGATCCGGCGATGACGAAGCTGCTGGATGATTTCGCCAACGCACCGGATTTCGCGGCGCGGAAGCAGATCGCCGACGCGATCCAGGTGGCGGCGTATCAGTTGGTGCCGTCGGTGATGTGGGGCCAGTTCGCGCGTCCGGCTGGCTACCGGAAGCGGTTGAAGAACATGATCGTCAGCGCGTTTCCGATGTTCTGGCAGGTGGAGGTGTGATGGAGGCCGCGGCATCCGACCCGGATTTCTGACGTGTCGGGATAAGCCGCCGGCTCCTTCCCACTCTACCGCGCCACCAGGCGAAACCCCGCGTCCGCCGCGTCCAGCACCGCGTCGATATCGGCGTCGGTGTGCGCGCACGACAGGAACATGTTGTGTTTCGGATGCAGATACGCGCCGTGCCGTAACGCCTCGGCACAGAACGCGAAGCCTTTCTTCCAGTCCGGGTCATCGTCGAACAGCAGCGTCGGCATCTGCACCGGGCCGGTCTGGCTGACCCGCACGCCACGAAACGCGGCACGCTCCGCCAGGCCCTCGCGCAACCGCGTCCCGATGCGTCGCATCAGCGCCGGTCCATCGAGCCGCCGCAGTTCGCCCAGCGTCGCCAGAGCCGCCGCCATCGCCACCGCGCCGCACCAGAACGATCCGGTCGTGAACACCTCCGTCGCCGCCTGGCGCAACCAGTCCCGCCCAGTGACCGCCGCCAGAGCATGGCCATTGGCGATCGCTTTGCTGAACGCCGACAGATCCGGCCGCACGCCCACCGTCTCCCATGAGCCGCCGAGATCGAGACGAAATCCGGCCCGCACGTCATCCAGGATCAGCACCGCGCCGGCGGCATCGCACACCGCGCGCACGTGCCGCGCGAATTCCGGTGTCGGCAATTCCTGCGCGAAGCCAAAATCATGCCGGAACGCGGACACAACGATCGCCGCGAGGTCGCCGCCCGCCCGCTCCACCGCCGCGTCGATGGAATTGGTATCGTTATAAACGAAATGCAGCAGATGCGCGCGGTCCTCCGCCGTCACGCCGGCGACCGAGGGCGAGCACCACGGCACCGCGCCATGATACGCCCCGCGCGCGACCAGCACCTTGCGCCGGCCGGTGGCGGCGCGGGCGATCGTCACGCTACTCGTGGTCGCGTCGGTGCCGTTCTTGCCGAACTGGCACCAGTCGGCGTGCGGGATCATGCCCACCAGCGTCTCGGCGAGATCGACGAGGACCGCGCCGGGACCGTTCATGCAGTCGCCTTCGGCGGCCTGCCGCCGCACCGCCGCGTCCACCGCGGGATGACGATGCCCCAGGACGATCGGCCCCCAGGAGCACATCAGGTCGACGAACGACCGCCCGTCCACGTCGGTCAGACGGCAGCCCTCGGCGTGAGCGAAATACTGCGGGTAACCCTCGGGCAGGTTCGCCGCGTTCATATGGCCCCATAGCCCGCCGGGAATGACGCGCCGGGCCCGCGCGCGCAGCGTGGTGTCGGCGGAATTGAGCGGCGTGGCGTCGCGCATGCGCGGGCTCCCTGAATGGCCGAAGCGGCACGAGTATCTTACACAGGGAGACGGCGCGGGTGTCCAACCGGACGCCCGAACGGGACACGTGACAGGGCGTCCAATTCCGGCGCTCAACGATGGAGACAGGCGGCATGGCATCGATCACGCGACAACATCTGGCGGACGCGCTGGCGCCGCTCGACGGCACGCTGCGGGTCGCGGGCTTCGACGCCGAGGTGACGATCGTGCGCGACGAGTGGGGCATTCCCCACATCCGCGCCGGCGGCACCGCCGATGCGTGGCGTGCGCTCGGCTTCGTGCACGCCCAGGACCGGTTGTTTCAAATGGAACTGAATTTGCGAAGGGGGGTGGGGCGAGCCGCCGAATGGCTCGGTCCCTCCGCCGTCGCCGCCGACGTTCTCTCCCGCCGGCTGGGCTTGGAGGACGCGTGCCGGCGCGACCTCGCCGCGCTCGGCCCCGACGCGAGAGCGATGCTGGACGCGTACGCGTGGGGCGTGAACGCCTGGATCGCGGCGGCGCCGACGCCACCCATCGAATACACCTTGCTGGACGCCGCGCCCGCGGTCTGGGAACCCTGGCACAGCCTCGCGGTGATGCGGCGTTTGGGTCTGCTGATGGGCTCCGTTTGGTTCAAGCTCTGGCGCGCCGCCGCACTGCCGATTGTCGGCATCGAGGGCATCGCGAAGTTGCGTTACGACGATGGCGGGCGCGATCTTTTGTGCATCCCGCCCGGCGATGAAGCCGACCGGCACGCCGCCGGCCTGCTGGCGTTACGACCGGCGGTGACAGCCTTGCTGTCCGCCCTCTCTCCCAGCGCCGAAACCGGCGGCGGCAGCAACAACTGGGCTGTCGCGCCCGCGCGCAGCGCGACCGGCCGTCCGGTCGTCGCGGGCGATCCGCACCGCGTCTTCGAAATCCCGAACATGTACGCGCAGCACCACGTCACGTGCGACGCATTCGACATCGTCGGCCTGACCGTGCCCGGCGTTCCCGGCTTTCCCCATTTCGCGCACAACGGCCATGTCGCGTACTGCGTCACGCACGCGTTCATGGACATCCACGATTTGTTTCTGGAACGGTTCGAGGACAACGGCGTCTCAGGTGCTGACCGCCTCGGGTCCGGTGCCGGTCGTCCGCCGCGCCGGCAGCATCATCGTCCGTGGCGCGGCCAGGCACGACTACGAAGCGTTCGAGACACCGCACGGGCCGGTGATCGCCGGAGACCCACGCTCCGGTCACGCGCTGGCGCTGCGGTCGGTGCAGTTCGCGGAGACCGACCTGTCGTTCGACTGCCTGCCTCGGATGACGACGGCGACCAGCGTGGCGTCGCTGTACGAGGCAACGCGCGGCTGGGGGATCATCGACCACAACCTCGTCGCCGGCGACGTGCATGGCACGATCGGCCATCGGGTGCGCGCCCGCGTGCCGGTGCGCGACCGCGCGGCGGGCTGGCTGCCGATGCCCGGCTGGACCGGCGCGCACGACTGGCGCGGCTGGATCCCCCATGAGGCGATGCCGTGCGTCATCGATCCGCCCGGAGGCCTGATCGCGACCGCCAACAACCGCGTCGTCGCGGACGATCATCCAGACTATCTCTGCACCGATTGCCATCCGCCGTATCGCGCCCAAAGGATCCTGGACCGGCTGCGCCAGACGCCGTTCGGACCCGGGGACGCAGCGGACCTGCACGCGGACACGCTATCGCCGCACGCCGCGTTGTTTCAGCGGCGCCTGGCCGCGCTGCCGGTGCCGGCCGGCGCGGCGGAGGCGGCGTTGCGCGATGTGTTATTGCAATGGAACGGACACATGGACGCCGACAGCACCGGCGCCGCGGCCTACAACGCGTTGCGCCGGGCACTGACCGCGCTGCTGGCGGAGCGCTCCGGCCTTTCGCGCGTCGCCGGCCACCCGTTCGCGGCGGTCGCGCCTGGGATCGCCGTGCAAGGGCAGTTGTGGTGGACGCTGCCGAAGCTGTTGCGCGACGACGACACCTCGCTGTTGGGCGGCTGGGACTGGGCGCGGATGTTCCAGGCAGCCCTGACCGTGTGCGCCCGCGCCGCGCCCGAGCCATGGGGTCCACAGCACCGCCCGCGGCTGACCCACCCGCTGTCGGCGGTGTTTCCGGAGGCGGCGCCTCTGCTCGATCCGGCGTCGCTGGCGGTCGGTGGCGACAGCGATACGGTGCTGGCCACCGGCATCGTCCCCGCGAGCGGGCCCGCCGCGACGTATGGCGCGTTGTCGCGCTATGTGTTCGACGTCGGCAATTGGGATGCCAGCCGATGGGTGGTGTTCCACGGCGCGTCGGGTCAGCCTGGCAGTCCGCATTACGCGGACCAGAACGCGGCCTGGAGCGCCTGCGCGATGGTGCCAATGCGGTACGACGCGGAGGCGATCGACGCCGCCGCCCGGCACGTGCTGCGGCTGGTGCCGTGAGCGGGCTCCGGTGCCAGTTGCTCAGTGGTAGCGCCGGACCAGGACCGCCGAAACGCCACGCTGTTCGCCGAACTGCCCCGATGCGCCAACGCCTCGACAAGGCCATCTGCTTCAGCGGTCGCGTCACGCCTGACTGGAAACCAGCAACCCGAGCGATCGATGCGAAGCGGCCGGTCCGACCGGAATCCCGGTCCGGCTACCTCACCCGATGGCGATCCGGCGGCGCTCGACCTCCGCCGGCATCAACTCGAGCCCCAGTCCCGGCGTCGTCGGCAAATGAAACAGTCCATCCACCGGCCGCGGCGGATTGGCGAACACCGCGTGCCGCCGCGCGGACGGATCATCCAGTTCGCACGGTTTGGTCGCGTGCAACTGCGCCGCGCTGACGTGCATATTCGCCACATGCCCGATTGTCGGCTGGGTTTGATGCGGCACCAGTTCGACCCCATGCGCCTGGCACAGCGCGGCGCAGCGCATCAACCCGGTGATGCCGCCCATCTTGACGATGTCCGGCTGCACCATGCGCACGCCGGCGGAAATCAGGTCGGCGACGCCGGAAACGGTGTAGGTCTGCTCGCCCGCCGATACGGTGATGTCCAGCGCACGCGCGACCTCGCCGGTCTGAGCCACGTGGTAATGCTGCACCGGTTCCTCGAACCACCAGAACCCGAGGTCCTCCAGCGCGCGGCCGACCCGGATCGCGCCGCCGACGGTGAAGCCGTTGTTGGCATCGAACGCCAGCGGGAACTCGTCGCCGACCAGCCGCCGCACCGCGCGCGCCTTGGCGATGTCGCCGGGAATGTCGCCATCGAGCGTGGTACGATCGTTGTCGAACCGGATCTTGATCGCCGAGGGATGGTCGCGCATGCGCTGCTCGACCACCGTGCACACCTCGTCGACGCTCCGCGCGCCATTGCCGCCGATCGAGGCGTAGAACGGCAACGCCGTGCGCCACGCGCCGCCGAGCAACTTGTAGATCGGCTGCGTCAGCAGCTTCCCCTTGAGGTCCCAAAGCGCGATGTCCAGCGCCGCCAGGGCCCCACCGAGCGCACCCTCCGGTCCGAGCTTCACCAGCTTGTGCAACAGCCGGTCGTGGATCACCGCGTGGTCCAGCGGATCGGCGCCAATGATCATCGGACCAATGTGGTGCTGAAGGATCGTCAGCGAGGCGAGACCGCCCAGCATGGGGGACGCCTCGCCGATGCCGATGGTTCCGTCATCGGCATGAACCAGCAGGAACGCGCCGCGGCGCTCCACCGGGTCGCCCGGGGTCCATTCGATTTGAAACGCTTCGATGCGGGCGATTTTCATGGCGTTCGGTTCTCCCTCGGTTGCGTCAGGCGGTCGCGGACCGGCGATGGCGCGCGCCTCGATGCCGAAACGCATTGGCACCCACGCCCGGCGCGACCCCGGCGCCACACCAGCCAGCGTAGGGTTCAAACTCGCTGACGCGCAACCCGACCTTCACCCGATCTTCCCGGGCGTGACCGGCCAGTTCGATCCGGCATTTGCCGTGACAGGCGGCTGTCCGGATCGCGACGGCATAAGGAACCACGATCGCGCGGAACGCCAACCCGCGGCCGCTCGTTCGTCCACCGGAGCCGGCGCGCGATCGGCGTGCCTACCGCCGCGGCGCGCCAACTGCTATCACACCCTCACCGATTGAGAATGAGCGGACCATGCCAAGGACCGATCGACCGGGCGAGCGCCCGACAGCGCCGACACCACGCGCGCCGGGAACCACAATCGAGCCGGGAACCACGACCGAACCGGCGGGAAGAGCGTCCATGCCGCGATTGGCCGATGCGCCCACGCGGTTCCCTCTGACGGCCTGGCGCGCGCTCAAGGTCGCGATCGCGCGGGTGCCGATCCGGCTCACCGGAACTGCGCGCGCCGAGGCCCGGCCCGGCCAAACCGTGTCCGGTCAAACCGTGTCCGGCCAATCCGCGCCCGGTCAAACCGTGTCCGGCCAATCCGCGCCCGGCCTCCTCGCACCCGGCCGGCGAGAGGTCGTGCAAATGGCCGCGACCATCACGCTGACCTACCCCTTCAGCCCCGACGACGTCGCGCTGCTCCACAAGCTGCTGGGCGACAACGCCGGCGCCGACACCACGGCGTCGGCGACACCCTCCGCCACGCCCGCGCCAGCCCATCCGGCGGCGCCCTCCCCGCGCGCGGTCGCGGAGGAATACTTCCCGGCCGACCCGGCTTTGGCGAAGTTTCCCTCACCGGAAGATAGCCAGATCCTGGTGTTCGACGGCAAGATCACCGGCCGGCCCTATCTCAAGGACCAGTCGGGCGCGATCCATCAGATCAAGATCGGCAGCAACGGCGCGCCGCAATACTTCAAGAACGGCCACGAGTTCACGGTCTACCCCGGTGAGGCCGTCGCGCAATGCCTCGTCCGGCAGGGCGAGGTCTACATGCAGATCTCCTCGGGCATCTGGAAACACGTCGAGCCGAACGGCAGCATGTATAACCACGGCCTGCCGCCGGCCTGGACGTCCGGCGCGCCGGGCACGACGACCCAGGCGTTGCCGGCCCTGGCGCCGCTGCCGACGCCGTCGGCGGTCGCGCCGGGCAGTTCCGGCCGGGTGATCCCGGTCGGCCCGTCACGGACACACAAGACGCTGTCGGCGGCGATCCCCACCGCCGCCGCGGGCGACAGGATCGAACTCGATCCGGGGACGTACACCGATACGCCGCCGGCCTGGACGGTGCCGCTGCTGATCGACCTCGGCGGCGCCACGTTCAACGCAGCGGGCAAGACCGGCGAACTGGCCCGCGGTAAGGCGCTGCTGTGCCCGGCCGCGAACTCGATCATCCAGAACGGCACCATCGTCAACGTCGCGATGGATCAGGGCCAGGGCCAGTTGACCTCGGCGATCCGGCCGGACGCGGGCTGCGGCTACCTGACCATCAACAAGATGACGATGCACGAGAACCAGTGCGCTGTCGGCCACGGCGGGTTCCCGATCGTCATCGCCCTGACCGACTGCGACATCAGCCGCAACGGGCTTAAGGCCAACACCGGCGCGCTGACGCACAATCTTTACGTCGGCAACGAGTGCCGGCGGCTGACGCTGACCAACGTGATCGCCAACGGCACCAACGAGGCGCACTCGATCAAGTATCGCGGTCCCGAACTGATCGTCGACGGCGGCACGTTCGCCTCCGCGCCCGGCAAACCGTTCGACATCCCCAATGGTGCGACGGTGCCGTTCCGGATCACCGGCGCCACCATCATCAAGGGCGCGAGCGATCCGGATCATGGCATTCTGGCGTGCGGCGAGGAGAGCACCGACAACGGTCTGGCCGGCGGCACGATCAACGGCGGCCGGATCGAGGCGAACTGCGCCAGCCCGGCCATTATCGGCCCAGGGGGGACGATCACGCTAAAGGGGGTGGCGCTGAGTGGGAACAAGATCGGCGCCAGTGGGGGCGTGGTGCTGGCCGGGGTGTGACCGCTCCGGCGAGCATGGGCGCGCGCGGTTTGCCCGCGTCCGCACCGTTCGGTAGGGTCCAGCCCAGGAGTTTGATGACGTGAGCGGAGCGACGGCCGGCGCGAGCGACGGCGACATCCATCCGGCGGTGCCAGGATCTCGCACGCCGCGACACCCGCGCGCGGTTCATGAGCGCGATTGATCGGCGCATGGCGGTGCGCGAGCCAAACGACCTCGCGCTGCTGACCCCGCGCGAAATGGGCGAGGCGGATCGTTACGCGATCGGCCAAGGCATCGACGGCCCCACATTGATGGAGACCGCGGGCCGGGCGGTCACCGAGGCGATCCGCGCACGCTGGCCGGGGCGGCCGGTCGCCGTCCTGTGCGGACCCGGCAACAATGGCGGGGATGGTTTCGTCGTGGCGCGGCATCTGGCGACGCATGGCTGGCCCGTCCGGCTGGCCTTGTTGGGATCGCGGGACGACCTGAAAGGCGACGCGGCGCATCATGCCCGGCTGTGGACCGCCGCGATCGAGCCCTTCGCCCCGGCCGTTCTCGACGGCGCCGGCCTGGCGATCGACGCCATCTTCGGCGCCGGCCTGTCGCGCCCGGTGGACGGCGAAGCGGCGGCGATGATCGCCGCGCTCAAGGCGCGCGAGATTCCGGTCTGTGCCATCGACGTGCCGAGTGGGCTCGATGGCGCGACCGGAGCGGTGCTCGGCGATGCCGCCCCCGCCGACCTCACCGTGACCTTTTTCCGGAAGAAACCCGGCCATCTGCTGTTCCCCGGCCGCTTCCTGTGCGGTGCCGTGGAACTGGCGGATATCGGCATTCCCGTCGCCGCGCTCGCACCGATCGCGCCGCGGACATTCGAGAATGGGACGGCGTTGTGGCGCGACGGGTATCCGTGGCCGCGCGTTGACGGACACAAGTACGGGCGCGGGCACGCGCTGGTGCTCGGCGGCGAAACGATCACCGGCGCGAGCCGGCTGACCGCGCGCGCCGCGTTGCGCGTAGGCGCCGGCCTCGTAACGCTCGCGGCGCCCACGCCTTCCTGGGCGATCTACGCGGCGGCGCTCACCGCGGTCATGGTGCAGCGGTTCGAGGGCGCGGCCGGGTTCGCGGCGATCCTCGCGGATACCCGCAAGAACGCCATCGCGATTGGGCCCGGCGCGGGGTTGGGCGCGGAAACCCGCGACCACGTTCTGGCCGCGCTCGCGACGAAGCGCGCCGTTGTGCTCGACGCCGACGCGATCTCCTCGTTCGCCGATGCGCCGGACGCGTTGTTCGGCGCCGTGTCGGGCCCCTGCGTGCTGACCCCGCACGAGGGCGAATTCGCACGGCTGTTTCGTTGCACGGGAGACAAGGTGCGCCGGGCTCGCGAGGCCGCCGCGCTGAGCCGCGCCATCGTGTTGCTGAAAGGTCCCGACACCGTCATCGCCGCGCCCGACGGACGCGCCGTCATCAACGCGAACGCGCCGCCGCACCTCGCGACCGGCGGCAGCGGCGATGTGCTGACCGGCTTCATCGCGGGCCTGCTGGCGCAAGGGATGGACGCGTTCGACGCGGCCGCGGCCGGCGCATGGCTGCACGGCGAGGCGGCGTCGCGCGTCGGTCCCGGCCTGATCGCCGAGGATTTGCCTGACGCGTTGCCGCCGGTGCTGCGGACGCTCGAGGGCCTGCTGTCCGGAGCGGATTGAGTCGCGCGCGCGTTCGTTGCCGATCCATCGTGACCGGATCCGGCCACGACGGATCGGCGACCGGCCTACCGCGCCATGCCGGTGGCGCCGGCCGGCACGTCGTAGAACGCCAGGGTCATCGAGACGCTGCTGTAATGACCCATCAGCGTGATCACATCGGTGATGCCGACATGGCCGAGCGCCTTGACCGCGCGGTCATACAGCCCGCGCGGCACCCAGCGCGCATTGGCCAGAGCGGTGGCCATTTCGTACACCACCTGCTCCCGCTCATCGGAGAATGACGTCGGCAGACCGGTGATGATCGCCTCGACTTTCTCGGACGGCAGTCCGACTTCCTTGCCGCGCCGTTCATGCGCGTTGGTTGGGTAAGCGGAATGGAATTTGCTGGTGATGACGCAGACCGCGATCTCTCGCTCGCGCTCGGTCAGCGAGTAACGGCCGGCGTGGAAATGCGCGCCAAACGGACCGGCGACTTTCGCGAGCTTCGGGTTGTGCACCCAGATCTTGCTCGGGCCCGGCAGGCCGCCGCGCGATTCCATCATCGCATTGAAGCCGTCCTGCTGCTCCGGCGTCATCTGGTCGTAGGGGATTTCGGCATAACGGCCAAAGGTCGGTGTGTCGGGCATTGTCGGTTTCCTTCCCGGGTTTAACGCCGGCGCATCGTGCGACGCCGGCGCGGCGCTGTCGACCGGGAGCGATCCGACGCTCCCGCGATCACGCCAGCAACGGACGCACCTCCTCGGCGAGCAGATGCAACTGTTCCAGCGCGAGGCTGTTCGGCATCCCCGGCCAGTGGATCGATGCGACAAGGTGGTTCACGCCGAGCCGACGGTTGAGCCGATTGAGTTGATCCGCGACTTCGGCGGGCGAGCCCAGCAGGAAACGGTCCTCGAGCAATTCATTGAACTCGTGATCGAAATCGTCGCCTTCCGGCATGACCTTGTCCTGGCCCCAGGCGCGGTAGGCTTTGTACTTTTCCTCCAGGTACGGCTGCGCGCGACGGATCGCCTCGGCGCGGGTCGGGGCGATGAAGACCTCCCGCCGCATCGGGACTT
The DNA here is from genome assembly GCA_963719675.1 of uncultured Alphaproteobacteria bacterium. Classification (GTDB taxonomy): domain Bacteria; phylum Pseudomonadota; class Alphaproteobacteria; order Acetobacterales; family Acetobacteraceae; genus Rhodopila. Next base: position 170,890 of record CAVRDN010000007.1, read on the forward strand.
CGGCCGGGAACGGCCGGCCGTACTCGTCGAGGGCGCGTTTGTAGAGGTCCATCTGGCGCTCGATCGTCGCGAGTGTGTTGTGCGGGTTGATGTACCAGCAATCGCCGAGCCGCGCGGCGCGTTTGATCGCCACGTCGGCGTTGGCGCCAATCCAGATCGGCGGCGTGGGCTTTTGCAGCGGCTTCACCGGACAGGTCGCGTTATCGAGTTCCCAGCCGTCGCCGGTCATGCTGACGGCATCCTCGGTCCACAGCCGGCGGATCGCGATGAGCGTCGCCTCGAACCGGGCGCCGAGTTGACCGCGCGGCACGCCGAACGCCTTGAACTCGACATCGCGGTAGCCAATGCCCGCGCCGAACACGAGCTTGCCGCCGGACAGCAGATCGAGCGTCGCCAGTTGCTCCGCGAGATCGAGCGGCTTGTGCAACGGCACCAACACCAGGCCGCAGATGATCCGCAACCGCGGCGCGATGGCGGCGCAGTAGGCGAGGAACGGGATCTGCTGCACGGACTCGAACGGATGCGCGCTGTAGTGCGAGCCCTTGACGATGCCGTTGAACCCCAACCGGTCGGCGGCGCGCACGAGATCGAGGTCGTCGTTCAAATGCCGGACCGGGTCGCCTGGCGGGTGCTGGCCGCGAACGATCAAAGAGAGGTGCATGGGGTCGTGTCCTTTCTCCGCGGTGTCATACTGGCCGGCGCAAACTCCGGCACCTGGCACGCAAGCGTCATGACCGGCCACCGAGCCGGTCATCTCGATCAGCACGTGCGGCGACAGATGAACGGCCCGGTGGCCGGTGATGACGATGTACGTCGATAGTTCGCGGGCTGGTATTAACCTTCAAAACCGTCCGAGGCAAAGACCGCGCTCTACTCCCGCACTTCCACCACATCCTGCGCGAAGATCATCTCCTCCTCGCCCACGATCCCCGGATCATCCGCCGACGCCAGATACCGGCCGAACATCCACACGCCATCCCCGGGATTGGACACGATCTCCACCTCCGCGCCGGACCCGAGCACCACCCGCGTGCCAACCGCCAGCTCCCGCACGTTGATCGGCATCCCGCTCATTCCGCCGCCTGGGCCTGCAGCCTCGGCCTCCCGACGCCACGTCATCAGATCGTCCCAACTGTCGGCTTCCATGAACTGCGCCCAACGGCGATACAGGTTGCGCATCGGCTCCTCGCTGGCCATCGCCTTGGTCAGGTCGATGACCCGGCCCGGCATGCGCAGCCCATCCCATTCCCAGTCCTCGACCGCGTGGCCCATGCCCATTTCGTAGGTGTAAGGATACCGCCGGGCGATCACCCCGCGGCTGGCCGCATGCGCATAATTCCAGTTCTCCATGTCGTCCTGCTCGGTCATCCCCGCCGGGCCCGAATAACGAATGTAGTAATCGCGCAGGAAGTTCTTCACCGCGCGCGGCGCGTCGCGGTCGACGAAGAAGAACCGCCACACCTCGGTCTGATGCGCGTTGACCGGGTGCCACACCGCCAGCGTTCGCGGCTGCCGCGGCAGCAGCGCCACATTGGGGAAAATCTCGCCGGGCGCGCCGATCAGCCGGCCGTTGGCGCCTGGACGCTTCCGCCGCTCCTCCTCGCAATGGCGGAAATATTCGGCCACCTCGGGCGAGTTCTGATACGCGGCCTGCGGCGGATGATCCTTCGGCAGCACATAGGTGATCGTCTGATGCCCGCGGTCGGGGATCGCGACATGCAGCCGGCGGGTCGCACGTTCGAACTCGCCATAATCGCGCCGGCTGCGCCCGCTCGGCCCCGCGCCCACCAGATCGACCGAGCGGTGCGAGATGTTGTGATAGGTGTCGCCGCTGAAGTTCTCCGCCGGCCACTTCCAGTTGCACGGAATGATCCACTTCTGCACGCCGCCCAGCAGTTCCGCCTGGCCCTCGCGCCCATCCCAGCCGTCCAGGATCAGATCCAGAAACCGCCGGAACTCGCCGAGATATTCCAGAAACGGCGGCGCCGAGGCGATCCCAGTTCGCCCACACCGTGCCTTTGTAGCAGCACAGTTGCGCGACCTCGATCAGGCCGTATTTCGATTTATCGAGTTCGGAATGATACGCCTCGCGGAAGAACGGCACGCCGACCAGCGCGCCATCGGTGCCATAACTCCAGCCGTGATACGGACAGGTGAAAACCGTGGTGTTGCCGTCGTCGTAGCGGCACACTTTCATGCCGCGATGGCGGCACGAATTGAGGAACACATGCACCGCGCCGGCGCGGTCGCGGCACAGGATCACCGACTCCTCGCCCATGCGCGAGGCGAAGAAATCGCCCGGATTGGGGATCTGACTTTCGTGCCCCACAAACAGCCACGATCGCGCGAATACCCGCTCCTGTTCCTGGGCGTAAATCTCCTCATTGACGAAGATCTCGCGGCTGATCAGCCCCGATGCGAGATCGACGAGGCCGGAATGATATCCCCGCGTTTCGTTCATCGTCAGTGCCTCCGTTTAAATCGTTCCGCGATACGTTCCCTCGCCGCATGCGGGCCGCGTCATGGTACACCGCCCGGATCATGCGCTAAAAGAAGAACGTCAGGTTCTTGGTCAACAGCACGTTCTGGTCGAGGACGATCTTCCGCCGCGCGATCAGCCAGCCGTCACCGTCCCGGCGCAGCGTATCCTCGCGCTTGCCGACCAGCAGATCGGTCTCCGTCTCGACCCGATTGCGGTAGATCAGGAACCGGGATTTGACCAATGCCTCGCGCGGCGCATGCCGCGTCGGGCGTCACCGTGACAAGTTGCACGTTCGACACCATGTGCGAGATGCGCGATCGCGGTTCCTCCGCCCAATGGATGCCGGTCTGGATCTGCCGCACCCGGCGGGTCAGCGTGTCCTTGCCCTCGTCGAACCAACTGATGTCCTCGGTCTCGCGGGTAAATTCGCGCTCGGTGTCACCATATTTCACGTTGCGCCGCATCGGCATCCAGTAACGGATGTCCTCGGCCAGCAGCGCCAGCCATTCGTCGTGCCGCCGCTCGTCGAGCATCTCCGCCTCGGCATAAAGAAACTGGGCGATTTCCTCGGTCAGCAACAGCCGGGCCACACGATCGCCGCTCATGGCTCGCCTCCATGGGGCCGCAATTCCACCCCCGCCATGGCTTCCAACACACGCGCGACCACCGGAAAGCCCTCCTGCCCCCAACCCGCCGCCTGCGCGCGCTTATAAAAATCCGAGGCGAGCGCGCCCAACGCCGCCGGAGCACCGACGTCACGCGCCAGCGCGCAGGCCAGTTCGACATCTTTCGCGACGATGTCGAGCGTGCCGCCCGCGACAAACGTGCCCGGAAACACACCGCGCGCGATGTTGTCGAAGGTGCGGCTTTGCCCGGCGCTCACCGGCACGATCCGCGCCAATGTTTCCAGATCGATCCCCGCCCTCGCCGCGATCAACATACCCTCGATCGAGGCGATGAAATTGGTATAGCCCAGATACTGCGTGACCAGCTTGGCGGTCGCGCCGGCGCCGCTCGGACCGACGTGGAAGACATTGGCGGCGATCGCCTCGAACAACGGCCTGTGCCGCGCGAAGGCGGCATCGCCGGCGCCGACCATCACCGTCATCGCCGGCGGCCGGCCGCTGACCGGCGCATCGATCAGATCGACACCGCGCGCCCGGCAGGCCTCGGCCACGCGCGCGACGGTCTTCGGCGCATTGGTCGTCAGGTCGATATGCGTGGTGCCCGATCGCAGGCCGGCCAGAATGCCGGTTCGCGGCTCCAGCATCGCGATCTCGAATTCGGTGGGACCGGGCAACGAGGTGAACACGACGTCGCTCGCCCGCGCCGCGGCGAAGGCGGTGTCGGCGGGCACCGCGCCTTCCGCGCACAGCGCCTCGGTCGCCTCCGGCCGGCGATCATGCACCGACAGCGTGTGGCCGGCGCGGATCAGGCAACTCGCGATTGGCGTGCCCATCGTCCCAGTGCCGACAAAGCCGATCCGCATCGTTTTGTTGTCCTCCCAGTCCGGTCGCCATCAACGACCGGCACAGCACCGGCGTCAAGCAGCGAAACCCCAGGCGCCCCGAACCCGGTGCCGCCGCCCTTGCCCGCCGTCCCCCGAGCGCCGACAATCGCCGGACGAAAGCCGCCGACACGCATCCCTGACCGCGCGAGGAAAGGACACACGGGCATGGCGCAGCCGCCGCTCGAATTTGGATGGTTCCTGCCCACGTCAGGCGATACGACCTGCTACGGGGATCGTTCCGCGTTCATCCAGCCCTCGGCGGACCTGTTCGACCGCGTGGTGCTGGCCGCCGAGGCCGCCGGCTTCGAGTATTTCCTCGTGCCGGTCGCCTCGACCTGCTGGGAGGCGTGGATCAGCAGCGCCATGGCGGTGGCCAAAACGAAACGCATCAAGGCGCTGGTCGCCGCGCGGCCCGGCTATGTCAGCCCGGTGCAACTCGCGAAGATGGGCGCGACGTTCGATCAGCTTTCCGGCGGGCGCCTGTCGGTCAACCTGATCGCCGGCCAAAGCGACGCCGAAGCCCTGTCCGAGGGCATCACGCTGGCCAAGGAAGATCGTTACGCGCTGATGGACGAGGACGTCGCCATCATGAAGGCGCTGTGGACCGCCCGCGGCGGCGTGGACTACGCGGGCCGCTTTCACACGCTGAAAGGCGCCCACGTCATGCCAAGGCCGCTGCAGCAGCCGCATCCGCGATTCTATCTCGGCGGTGGCTCGGTCGAGGCGTGGGAGGTTTCGGCGAAACATTCCGACATCCATTTGTTCTGGGGCGACACGCCCGCGCGCATCGCCGAGAACATGACTGTCATCCGCGGCATGGCTGCGCGCCACGGCCGGGCGGAGACGATCGGCTTCGGCATGCGGCTGCAGATCCTGTGCCGCGAAACCGAGGCCGAGGCCTGGGACGCGGCGCACGAACTGGTGCGCGACGTGACGGACGCGCAGACCCGCTTCATTCGCACGCATTACGCAAGCTCCGTCGCCAATCAACGGGTGCAGCAACTGGCGCGCGAGCATGGTGACCTGATCGGCCCGCATCTGTGGACCGGCGTCACGCGGGTGCGGCCGGGCGCCGGCATCGTCGTGGTGGGCGATCCGCGGCAATGCGCCGCCACGTTGCAACAGTTCATCGATCTGGGCTGCGTGTCGTTCTGCCTCTCCGGTTACCTGCACGACGAGGAAGCGACCCGGTTCGCTCGCTGGGTGCGGCCGCTGCTGGCCGAACGCAATCCGGGCCGCATGCTGGCGGCGTGACAGCGGTCGCCGGTCACTCCGCCGGCTTCTTCGCGGCGTCGGCCTTGGCGCGCGCGACCCGCGCCAGGACTTTGTCGCGCACCGCCTCGGGCAAGCCGTTCGGGTCCATCGCCATCCCGTAGACCAGCTCGTTATGCGCATGCAACAGATGGTGCAGGCTGAACACGTGCATTTGCGCGTTGCGGCGTCCCTGCACATCCTGCACGTGGTTCAATGCCTGCTTCGTCGCCTTCAACGCGAACGCGGGTTTCGCGGCGATCTTCTCGGCGAGGGCCAGCGTCGCGCTTTCCAGGTCCACGCGCGGCACCACGCGATTGACCATGCCGTGCGCCGCCGCCTCCCGCGCCGTGATTTCATCAGCGGTGAACAAGAACTCCTTCGCCTTGCGGATGCCGAGTTCCCACGGATGGTTGAAGAACTCCACGCCGCAGATCCCGAAGTCGATCACCGGATCCTTGAACGTCGCGTCGTCGCTGGCGATGATGAGGTCGCAAACCCAGGCGAGCATCAGACCGCCGGCGATCACCTTGCCTTGCACCTGTGCGATGGTCGGCTTCGAAAGGTTGCGCCAGCGCTCGCACATCTCCAGATAGATTTCCATTTCGCGGCCGTAGCGAGCCTCGGCACCGCGGGCGTCGAAGCCGGCCCAGGTGCCGATGGTGGGAAAGTCTCGCCAGGTCTTGCCGCCGTCGCCACCGAGGTCGTGCCCGGAGGAGAAGTTACGTCCGTCCGCCGCCAGGATAATGACCTTGACGTCGTCGTCATGCGCCGCGCGATCGAACGCGGCGTTCAGTTCGTAGGTCATCGTCAGGCCCTGCGCGTTGTGCGCCTCGGGCCGCGCCATCACGATGCGCGCGACATGCGGCGCGGGCGTTTCGTAACGAACCTGAGTGGACGGGACTGCCGCTTCGCTCATCGCCTGGTTTCCTCTCGTGTTTTATTCCGCGCGCGGGAGCGTAGCATCAGCCCGGCGCGCGCCAAACCGGTCGTGCGGGTCCGATCCCGCCGGCGCGGCGTCAGCGTCTCCGCCACGACGGCAATGCTCGCATCGACACGTCCACGCGGGCGTTCCGATGCATAATCGGCCGGGAACGGCTCGCACCAATCGGGCGCGATCCGATACCGTTCCACATTCGGATTCGAAACGGCCTGGGATTGATCTGCGTCAAGGACAAGCCGCGTTATTCGAGACACAGTGATACGACGGTCCGCCCAGGTGGATATCGAACCGGCCTCCGGTGGGCAGGCTTGTCTGACGATCGAGGATTCCCGTCCATCAAAGCAATCACACTGAGATACGACCAGACGTCTGACGGAACAGCGGCGGGCCGGCGCTTCGGTTGTGTCGCGAGGAGATGCACAGATGCCCAATTATGAAAGAGCCCGCGACGCCGTGCGTGAGTTGGTGAAAGAAAAAGCCAGGGTCGATAAGATGGACCTGGTACTGGATATCGCCGAAATCCTTGGCGAAGCGATGGACAGTGACTTGTGCAGCAATCTGGCGAAATCAGCATCGCTGATCAAATCGGTGGCCGATTCCGACGACGGAAATGTCCTGCCCAATATTTACTTCGTTTACAACGGCCTTGAAGACGCGGACGGCCCAATGACGGCCGAGTATTTTCGCGGCCGCTCACTCAAGAGCCTTGGCGGAAAGGCAGCGTCGTTCGTTGGCCATGCCGCCGCCGGCGGCACCGCGGGTATCAACGTCGCCTTGGCTGTCGAGGAAGCCAACGCCACCGGCACCACGTCGGTCCACTTGCTCGAACTGCTGGCGATGGCCAATCGAGAGCGCAAGATGGAGAGGGTCACGATCGGTGACTGGCTGAAAGTGGTGATAACGGCCAAATCGCTCAAGTTGGCGGTCCGGGGTGCTTCGCTGGCCGGTGCCGTCATCCCGGTGGCCAGCCTGGGGGTCGAGATTGGCAAGTGTGTCGCGCGACTCGGGATCAAGTTGACGCTGACCAAGGTCTGTTATGCGACCGCCGCCGAAATTCACTGGCGCGCCTATCGGGAACAGGCGATCGCGAAGGGATTGAACATGGGCAACGGCCGGATGACGGGTCCCGCATCGCAAATTTATTGGGAGATCTTCACAAAGCGCGGGCTGACCCGAATTTTCGGCAACTACGATATCGCCGGCCTGGTGTCCGAGCCCGCGGGATGGCTGCCGCTTGCCGATAAATTGATGTTGATCTGAGATCCGACCCGCGGCGTCCGGATCCGGCTCGCCGGGCGAGGAAATCGGGGAAGCCGGCGCAACCGGGTCAAAACGACGCCAGGTGCCGCGGCCCTGACGAGACAGTGTTGGCGTTGATCAGGTGTTGAACGCGCGATGAAATCGGACCACACGCCCGTGCCGCATGAACAATCCGTGGCGGTCCTGTTCGCCGACGTGTCCGGCTCCACCCAAATGTACGAGACATTGGGCGACGTCCGGGCTCGCGGCATCATCGCGCACTGCCTCGCCGTGATGACCGAGGCGACGCACAAACATGGCGGCACGCTGATCAAGACCATGGGCGACGAGGTCATGAGCACGTTTCCCGATGCGACCGCCGCGGCCGAAGCCGCCTGCGACATGCAGGAGAGCATCACCGGCCAGATGATGGTGGAAGGACGCCGGCTGGGTATTCGCGTCGGCTTTCATTTCGGTCCGACTTTACGCGAAGAGGCCGATGTGTTCGGTGACGCGGTCAATCTCGCCTCGCGGCTGGCGAATCAGGCGAAGTCCGGCCAGATCCTGACCTCCGGCGCCACGGTGGAGCAATTGACCGGGCCACGCCGTCATACCTGCCGGCAGATCGATCTGACGGACGTGCGAGGCAAGCGGGAACAGATCGCGATCCACGAGCTCCTCTGGCGCGCCGAGGACGCCACCGTCATGCGCGCGCCCTGGGCCACCGAACACCGTGCCAGCGGACGAATGGTGTTCGCCGCCGGTGGAACCCGGCTGGAACTCGGCGAGGGTCATCCGTCGCTGACCATCGGCCGAGCCGACCAGAACGACCTTGTCGTGCGCAACCCGCTGGTCTCCCGCCTGCATGCGAGGATCGACTATCGCAACGGACGTTTCGTGCTGACGGATCTCAGCGCGAACGGCACCTACGTCGTGCCGGATGGCGGCAACGAGCGCTACGTGCATCGCGATAATCAGGAACTGACCGGTTCGGGCGCGCTGGGTCTGGGCGAGTCGGTCGCTCCGGGATCGCCCACCGCGGTTCATTTCGAGCCAGGATAACCCGCCGGCCGGACAGCGGACGTTCGGGCCGCGGTTTCGCCGGCTCTACAGCGCCGCCTCGATGCGATCGCACAACGTCCGCAGCACGGCGATCCGGGCGGAGCATTTGTCGTTCGCCGGCACCAAAACCCAGGGCGCGAAGGGGTTGTTGGTGCGGTCGATCATGTCGCACACCGCGCGGTCGTAGTCCGCTGCCTTTTCGCGGTTGCGCCAGTCCTCCGGCGTGATCTTGAAGTTCTTGAATGGAGACTTCTCGCGCGCGTGAAACCGCGCCAATTGCTCCTGAAGCGTGATGGTGAGCCAGAATTTCACGACGATGCCACCCGCCTCCGCCAGTTGTTCCTCGAAATCGTTGATTTCGCTGTACGCCCGCATCCAGTCGGCTTCGGAGCATAATCCCTCGACACGTTCCACCAGAACGCGGCCATACCAGGATCGATCGAAGATCGTGACGCGCCCGCGCCTTGGAAGGTGCCGCCAGAAACGCCACAAATACGGCTGCGCGCGTTCCTCCTCGGTCGGCGCCGCGATCGGGATCGCGCGATAATGCCGTGCGTCCAAAGCCCAGACGACCCGGCGAATGGCGCTGCCCTTGCCGGCGGCATCCATGCCTTCGAAGACGATCACGGCCGACCGTTCGCGAAACCTGCGATGGCGGGTCAACAGGTTGAGCGTGCCCTGGTACTTCTCGAGCGCGCGCTGATAGTCCTTGCGTGGTAAGGTTTCGCTGTAATCGATTGCGGAAAGCACGGTGCGGCCATCCAGGGGCGGCTCCGGCAAAGCGGCCGCGAGCGGAGTCGCCGGCCGGGCGCCGGCCAGACGCCGCTGTACCGCCTCCGCGATGGCGCGGCCAACCGTCAGATACCGATAGTTCGGATCGGTCCCTTCCACGATGGTCCATGGCGCGTGACCCGTGCTGGTGTCGCGCAGCGCCTGCTCCGAAACTTCGCGAAAATGGTCGTACTGCTTGTAGCGCGACCAATCGGTTTCGCTGATCCGCCATCGCGACTTCGGATCGGCCTCCAACGCCTTCAGCCGCGCCTTTTGCGCCCGCTTCGACAGATGGAACCAGAACTTCAACAGCAACGCGCCCTCATCGACCAGCATCCGCTCGAAGCGAACGATACGCTCGGACGCTCGCGTCAGTTCGTCGTTGCTGATCTTGCCGGCGACCCGGTCGAGGATGGGATCGGAATGCCAGGCGCCAAACAAAATACCGATGCGGCCCGCCGGCGGTAACGCGGACCAATAACGCCACATGCGCGGACGCTCGCGTTCTTCGTCCGACATCTCACCGAACGCGGTCGTGACAATGTGGCGTGGGTCCATCCACTCGTGCAGGATATTGAGTGTCTCGCCTTTGCCCGCCCCGTCCACGCCGCCGATGATGATGATCACCGGGAAGGCGGCTTTGGCGAGCAGTTCGTATTGCAAGCCCAGCAGGCGCGTGCGCAGTTCGCGTTCTTCGCGATCGAAGTCGGCGTTCGAAATCCGATGACCGAGTTCCGCCAATTCAAACATTGGCCACGCCTTTCGCTGCCGCCGTGCCACCGGACGCCCTCGCGCGGAAAGGCGGATGCGTCCGGCGGCGACGTGGCCTAACCGATGGAATATTGGAACGATCCGGACGTGCTCACGCCCACGGTCACGCCGTTGATCGTTCCGCCTTCGGCCAGACGAGACAACACCTCGGTCGATAATTCCGGCAGCAGCGTGCGCGAGAGGATCTTCTCCACGTTGCGCGCGCCGGACGATGTCTCGGTGCAACGAGCGGCGATCGTGTCCACCACCGCCTGATCCCAGGCGAAGTTGGTACCGTACGCCTCCCGCACCCGTTTGCGGACCTTGTCGAGTTGCAGCACGACGATCTTGCGGATGATGTCGGGCGACAGCGGAAAATACGGCACCAGGCTGACGCGGCCGAGGAACGCCGGTTTGAAGTACTTCATCAATTCCGGCATCAGCGCCTCACTCAAGGTCGCCGCGTCGGGCGCTGTCTCGGGATCGGCGAACAGCCGCATGATCAGGTCGGTGCCGAGATTCGATGTCATGATGATGACGGTGTTCTTGAAGTCGATGTCGCGGCCTTCGCCGTCCTTCATCATGCCCTTGTCGAACACCTGGAAGAACACGTCCTGCACGCCTGGATGCGCCTTTTCCATCTCGTCCAGCAGGATCACGGAATACGGCCGGCGTCGCACCGCTTCGGTCAGCACACCACCCTCGCCGTAACCGACATAGCCGGGCGGGCTGCCCATCAGCAGGCTGATTTTATGCTCCTCCTTGAACTCGCTCATGTTGAACACGGTCATGTTTTGCTCGCCGCCATACAGCAGGTCGGCCAACGTCAACGCCGTCTCGGTCTTGCCGGTGCCTGACGTGCCGACCATCAGGAACACGCCGATCGGCTTGCGCGGATCGGTCAGGCCGGCGCGCGAGGTGCGGATCGCCTGCGCGATCGCCTCCAGCGCGTGCGGCTGACCGACGATGCGCTGTTCCATCGCCTGCTTCAGATTGAGCACGGTGCGGATTTCGTTGGATTGCATGCGGCCGGCGGGGATACCGGTCCATCCCTCCACCACCTCGGCCACCACCTGATGATCGACGACCGGATGGATCAGCGGCGCTTCGCCTTGCAGCGCGCGCAGCCTGGTGGAAATGTCCGTGAGGCGGACCCGCAGCGCATCCTTGTCCGCGGTATTCGCCGGATCCTCGATCTGTCCCCGCGTTTCACCGAATTGCGCCGCGAGGGCTTTCTCCTGTTCCCAGCGCGCATCGAGGGCCGTGAGTTCGTCGGTGACACGCGCCCGTTCGGCAAGCAACTCCGCGTGGCGCTCGCCGTGCGGTTCGCCGGAGGCGATCTCCCGATCCAGGATCTTCACCTCGGTATCGATCAACCCGATGCGGCGTTGCCGGTCCTCGATCGGTGACGGTACCGCCGCCTGACTCATGCCGACGCGCGCGCAGGCGGTGTCGAGCAGGCTGACCGCCTTGTCGGGCAATTGCCGCGACGGGATGTAGCGCGCCGAAAGCCGCACCGCCTCGATCACCGCCTCGTCCAGAATGCGCACGTGGTGATGTTTCTCCAGCGTTTCGACCAGCCCGCGCACCATCGCGACGGCCATCGGCTCCGGTGGTTCCTCGACCTTCACCACCTGGAAGCGCCGGGTCAGCGCGGCGTCCTTTTCGAAGTATTTTTTGTATTCGGCCCAGGTGGTGGCGGCGATGGTACGAAGCTCGCCTCGGGCCAGGGCGGGTTTCAGCAGGTTGGCGGCGTCGCCCTGCCCGGCCGAGCCGCCGGCCCCGATCAACTGATGCGCCTCGTCGATGAACAGAATGATCGGCTTCGGCGACGCTTTGACGTCGTCGATGACCCCGCGCAAGCGGTTCTCGAACTCGCCCTTCATGCCGGCGCCGGCCTGCAGCAAACCCAGATCGAGGGTCTTCAGCGAGACGCCTTGCAAGGCCGGCGGCACATCGCCCGACGCCAGGCGTACGGCGAACCCTTCCACGACCGCGGTTTTTCCGACGCCCGCCTCGCCGGTCAGGATCGGATTGTTTTGCCGGCGGCGCGTCAGGATATCGATGATCTGACGGATCTCGAAGTCGCGCCCAAGGATGGGGTCGATCTTTCCCGCTCTCGCCTGCGCGGTGAGGTCGGTGGTGTATTGTTCCAGCGCGCCGGACCCGCGCCGCGCGAGGGGCGCGCCGGCGGTGGTGGCCGATGTCCCGTCGGGCGCCGCCGTCGCCGCGGCCTCCGTCGCCTCCGCGCTGCCGGCGGTGACAATCGCGAAGTCGCGCTTCAACGCGGCGACGTCGATTTTCAGCAACTGTCCGGACGCCTCACGCGCACGCAACGCCAGCGTCTCGTCCGCGAGCAATGCCAGCAGCAAATGCCCCGACCGGATCATGGCGGCGCCCTGGTCGAGCGATGCCAGCAGCCACGCCTGCTTGACCAGTTCCACGATATCCGGTGCGAGCGACGGGGCGCGTCCGTTGCCGGTCTTCATGCGTTCAAGCGCGCGGTTGAGATCGGAGGCGAATCGTCCCAGGTCGATTTCGTAATGACGCAGGATGGCGGCCACGTCGCCGTCCGCGCGATCAGCCAGACTCAACAGCCAATGTTCGATTTCGATATTATAATGCGTGCGGGACAACGTCAGGCCGGCCGCCGCCTCGAGCGCTCGGCGGCAAGGGTCGTTCAGCCGGCCCACAAGCTGTTTAAGGTCGATACTGAGCATGTGCGTCCCCTTGTGAGGTGGTCTCGCGACTCAGCGATGAACAGGCGCGCGACGCCGCGTCCGGCCCGGCGCGTACGCGTGGCTCACGCGAGCGCGATGTCGCTCATCGCATTCGAAAGCGCCCGAAAGTCTCGCCAGAAAATCGCCGGCCGTACCCGCGTCAGCGAGCCATCGATTCACTGCGCTTCATCGCGAGGTTCGAAGTGAAGCACGGGTTATAAACGGCAAATCGCGCGCCGGCACATTGATCTGGGTCAACACCGTAATGGAATGGCCCGGCCGGATTGGTAACGATTACTCAGGCTGCCTGGCCCTTCGCCACCAGTTGGTCCACGGCCTCCAACGCCTCGGCCGTGTACATGACCGACGGGCCGGCGCCCATGTAGATCGCCATCGCCAGCGTTTCGGCGATCGCCTCCCGCGACGCGCCGTGTTTCAAGGCACCCTGGGCGTGATAGGCCACGCATGGCGCGCAGCGAACGGCGACGCTGATCCCCAACGCGACAAGTTCCTTGGTTTTTTGATCGAGCGCCGCGCCACCATGGGCGGAGCGCGCCATTTCGCTGAAGGCTTTCATCACCTCGGGCGCCGCCTGGCGAAGGTCGCCCACGGCGCCATTCATGTTGCCGATCAGCGCGAGCCAGTCCTCAACCATTGTTTCGCTCCATGTCCCGAGTGAATCGAGCCCGGTGACGACCCCGCGTCACGGTCGTTCCGTTTACCGCCAAGCGCCTCGACCGCATCGCGCGTGCCCGGATCGCGCGTATTCGAATCGCACGTATCCGAGAGGCGATCTGGCAATCTTACAGTGTCGTGCCGCTCGCGCGTTGATACAGATCAAGCCGCGGCGATCTCGGCACCGAGGCAATGCGGGAGCGGTGTTCATTGTCCCGCGGCCGCGGTGACGCGATCGGCGTCGCGCAGCACGACATAAACCGCGGGGATCACCAGCACCGTCAACAGAGTCGATGACGCGAGGCCGAACAACAGCGAAATCGCCAGCCCCTGGAAAATCGGATCGGTCAGGATCGTCGCCGCGCCGATCATCGCCGACAACGCGGTCAGCACGATGGGCTTGAAGCGGATCGCACCGGCATCCAGCAACACCTCCCGCAACGTCTTGCCTGGCGCGGCGCCGTGCCGCACGAAATCCACCAAAAGGATGGAGTTGCGCACGATGATCCCGGCCAGCGCGATGAAGCCGATCATCGAGGTCGCGGTGAACGCCGCGTGGAACAGGAAATGCCCCGGCACGATGCCGATCAACGTCAGCGGGATCGGGATCAAAATGACCAGCGGCAGTTTGAAGCTGCCGAACTGCGCGACCACCAGCACATAAATGCCAAGGATCGCGACCATGAACGCGGCGCCCATGTCGCGGAAGGTGACGTAGGTGATTTCCCACTCGCCATCCCACAACAGCGTCGGCGTTTTCTCGTCGAGCGGCTGACCGCGCAGGCTGATCGTCGGGCGCGGCAGATTGCCCCAGTCATGCGTCGCGATCAGCTTGTCCACGGCGAGCATGCCGTAAATCGGCGCCTCGAAATCGCCGGCGAGTTCCGCCGTCACCATGTCGGCGAAATGGCCGTCGCGGCGGAACAGCACGGGTGAGCCAAGGCCGCGCGTCACTCTGACGACCTGACCCAGTTCGACGACGGTCTTGCTGCCCGGCTGCGCGTTGGCCGGGATCGGGGTCGATGCGAGACGCTCGCTCCAGGCCAGATCGGACTTGGGCAGGGCGACGCGGATTTCGATCGGCTCGCGCTCGGCGCCGCGTTGCGAATAACCGACCGGCACGCCGGCGAACAACGCCTGGACGGTGTCGTAAACGTCGCTTTGTTCGACACCGAAATATTCGAGTTGGTCCTGGTCGATCGCGATGTTCAGCCGCGGTTTCGGCAGGCCGTAGGAGTCGCCGATATCGACGATGTACGGCACGGCCTGAAACAGTTTCTTGATTTCCTCGGCGACCGCGCGCCGGGTGGCGGCATCGGGGCCGTAAATTTCCGCCAGCAAGGTCGCCAGTACGGGTGGACCGGGCGGCACCTCGACGACCTGCGACGTGCTGCCGGCCGGCAATGCCAGGGCGGCGAACCGGCGGCGGAGATCCAGCGCGATGGCATGGCTGGTCCGGTCGCGCGCGGATTTCGGCGTCAGGTTGATTTGCAGGTCGCCCAGCTCCGGCGATTGCCGCAGGTAGAAATGCCGCACGAGGCCGTTGAAATTGAACGGAGCGGCGGTGCCGGCGTAGACCTGCACCGAGGTGACCTCGGGCAACGTGCGCGCGATGTCCGCCGCCGCGAACAGCCTCTGTTCGGTATCTTCCAGCGTGCCGCCGACCGGCGAATTCAGCACCCATTGCACCTCCGGTTTGTTATCGAACGGCAACAGCTTGACCGTGACGGCCTCGGTATAGAACAACAGGCAGGCGGCGATGGTGGCGAGCCCGACCGAGATCAGGAACATCCAGGCCCGGGCCCGGGTGCGCAAAATCGGTTCCGCGACCTTGCGATACAGGCGCCCGAGCCGTCCTTCGCCATGCGCCGCCCCGTCGCCGGCGGCTTGCCGACCGGAATGCAGGCGGCACATCAGCCACGGCGCGACCACCATGGCGACAAAGAAGGAGAACAGCATCGCCGCCGACGCATTGGCCGGAATCGGCGCCATGTATGGCCCCATCAATCCGGACACGAACAGCATCGGCAACAACGCCGCGATGACGGTCAGCGTGGCGACGATGGTCGGATTGCCGACTTCGGCGACCGCATCGATCGCCGCCTCGGTGCGCGGGCGGCCGTCGCGCATGGCCCAATGGCGGGCGATGTTCTCGACCACCACGATGGCGTCGTCGACCAGGATGCCGATGGCGAAGATCAGCGCGAACAGGCTGACCCGGTTGATCGTGTAACCCATGATCCGCGCCGCGAACAACGTCAGCAGAATGGTCGTCGGAATGACCACCAGCGTGACCACCGCCTCGCGCCAGCCGATCGCCACCGCGATCAGCACGACGATGGAAACCGTGGCGAAGCCGAGATGAAACAGCAGTTCGTTCGCTTTGTCGTTCGCGGTGGCACCGTAATCCCGGGTCACATCGACGCGCACATCGGGCGGGATCAACCGCCCACGCAGACTGTCCACGCGCTCCAGTATCGCGCGGGAGACGACCACGGCGTTGGCGCCGCCGCGCTTGGCGATCGCCAGGCTGGCGGCCGGCGCGCGGTGCCACGCGCCATGGCCATCGGCGGCGATGTTCCACACCCGGCTCTCCGCCGCGCTCGGGCCAATGACCACCCGCGCCACATCGCGCACATAGACCGGCCGGCCGTCACGGGACGTCATCAGCAACAGGCCGATATCCGGCACGCCTTGCAACGTCTGACCCGCCGCCACGGTGCGCGACACGCCCGCGTCGCGCACCGTGCCCGCGACAAAAGCCCGGTTGGCGTCTCGGACTTTCGCGATCAGTTGCTGCAGGGTCACGCCATACAGCGACAATTTCTCGGGATCGGGTTCCACCCGGATCTGTTCCGGCGAGGTGCCGGCGATGAAGCTGGTGCCGACATCGTCCACCTTCACCATTTCATCGCGCAATTTCACCGCGAGGTCGTACAGGTCCTTGTCGGTCCAGCGCGCCGCGGCCTCGGGTCGCGGCGACAGCGTCAGCACCACGATCGGAACGTCGTTGATGCCGCGGCGGACGACCAGCGGTTCCGGAATTCCGATCGGGATGCGGTCGATGTTGGCGCGGATCTGCTCGTGCACGCGCAGGACCGCGTCGTCCTCGCTGGTGCCGACCAGGAACCGGGCGGTCACCATCACCTGGTCGTCCTGCGTCTGGCTGTAGACGTGCTCCACCCCGCTGATCGCCTTGACGATCGCCTCCAGCGGTTTGGTCACCAGTTCCGCCGCGTCGGGGGCCTTCAGTCCGTTGGCGGAGATCAGGATGTCCACCATCGGCACGCTGATCTGCGGCTCCTCCTCACGCGGGATCGTAAGCAGCGCGACCAGCCCCGCGGCCAAAGCCGCGAGCAAAAACAGCGGCGTCAACGGTGAGCGCAGGGCCCCACGCGTCAGCCAACCGGAAATTCCCAGCCTCATGGCTTCACCAGGACGTCACCCGCCCGCAGCCCCGACAGGATCTCCAGCGCGTCCGGCATCGCCTCCGTGGGGCGTTCCTGGCCGCGTTGGACCGGCGTTTCCACCGCTTCGCCGCCCGGTAGCAGGCGCCGGACGTAATCCAGGCCAAAGCGGGTCACGAGGTAACTTTCCGGGATGACGAAAGCCGGCCGCTCCCCGGCGCCGATCCAGACCCGGATCCGTTCGCCGACAAAGAAGTCGCCCAGACCCGGCACGTCGGCATCGGCCACGACGCGGCCTTCCTGGATGGTCGGGTAGACCAGGGTGACCTTGCCGAGCCACGCCCCGGGATGGCCGGGTTCGGCGCCATCGACGCGCACCGGATCCCCGGTCCGGAGCGTCCCGGCATGCCGCTCCGGCAGCCGCAGCCGCAGGATGTAATTGCTCTCGGCGATCGAGGCGAGCGGATCGCCGCCCAACACGACGGTGCCGTTGGTGACCGGCACGGTGAGCACCCGGCCGGCGACGGGCGCGAGCACCTGACCCTCGGCGAGTTGCTGACGCGCCACATCGCGTTCCGCCGCGCGCGCCTTCAAGGTCGAGGTCGCGACGTCCATCGCGGTGCGTGCCTGGTCCATCGCGACCCGCGTGCCGGCGCCCTGGCGGAACAACGCGTCGGCGCGCGTGAAGTCGGTCTGCGCCTGCGCGAGTTGCGACCGCACCGCGGCGATCTGCGCTTCGAGGCCGGCGATCGTCAGCAGCAGCTTCTCGTCGCCGACCACGGCGATGACCTGGCCGGGCCGCACCGCGTCGCCGGGACGAACCGACAACTCGGCGACGGTGCCGCCGATGCGCGCGCGCGCCGGCACGACATTGGCGCTCTCGACCGTCGCGAACACCGCCTTTTCATCGGCGACATTGGCCGTGCGGCACGGTCAGCGTCTCGGCGGCCCACACGGGAATGACCACAACCGGCATGGAAAACGGCGCCGCGAGCAGCGTGAGGGCGACAAAGCAGCGAGGCCACATTGGATTGATCCTTTGGCGAGCGCCTTTATCGGCGATCGATCACGACGCCGGTGCCGGGATCCAGCGTCACGGTCGGCAGCCCGGCGGCTTTCCACGCGGCGATGCCACCGACCAAATGGGTATCGATATGCACACCGGCCGCCCCGCATCGCGTGAGGGCCATGGCGGACCGTTTGCCGGAGCCGCATTGCAGCACGACCGGACGCCGCGGATCGTGCGGCAGCGCCAACGGATCGAACGTCGAAAGCGGGAACAGCAGCGCGCCATGAATGCGCTCCGCCGCGAATTCATGCGCTTCGCGCACATCGACCAGGATCACTTCATGCCGGAGCAGCCGGTCATGCAGGTCCCTGGGCGCGATTTCGTGCAACGTCTGATGGGTGGTCATCGCGATGTGGTCCTTTGCGTGGCGCGGCGGGACGCACCCGCGCGCGCGGTTGGCGAGACTTTGGCGGGAGCGCGGCGCGGCCGGAACCGGCGCCCTCGGCCGCTTCGGGGGCGGTGCAAAAGCAGCGATACAGCGCCGCCAGCACCTCCCGCGCGGGGTCGCTGTTCAGCGAGTACCAGATCGTCTGGCCGTCGCGGCGCGCCTTCACCAGACCTTCCCGGCGCAACAGCGCGAGGTGCTGCGATACGGTCGAATCCCGGATTTCCAGGAACTGACTCAGATCGGTGACCGACCGTTCGGCGTCGAGCAGCTGACACAGGATCAGCAGCCTGTGCCGGTTGCCGAGAGACTTCAGGAACTCGGCGGCCCGATCGGCGGATTCACGCATGACGGCGACGTCTAATTTCATACTTGCGTATCTACGATGCTTCGAATATACGGTCAAGCGAATTCGCGGGCCGGCGCGGCCATGGCGACAACGGTGAGGAAGATGCGAATGGCTGATATCGTGGTTCTCGGTGCCGGTCTGGGCGGCACGCTGATGGCCTTCGAACTGGGCAACCATCTTCGCCCAGGCGATCGCGTGACCCTGATCGGCCAGTCGGAATCCTATCAGTTCGTGCCGTCCAACCCCTGGGTCGCCGTCGGCTGGCGCAAGCCGAAAGATATCGAGGTCCACCTCGCCTCCGTCAGCAAACGCAAGAACATATGCCTGCGCACCGAAGGCGCTCGCGCGGTGCACCCGACGGAAAAATCCGTCGAACTGATGACCGGAGAGCGGGTCCCGTACGATTACCTCGTGATCGGAACCGGCCCCGACCTCGCGTTCGATGAGATCCAGGGGTTTGGCCCCGAGGCCAATACGCAGTCGATCTGTCAGACCGCCCATGCCGAGCAGGCGCATGCGGCATTCGAGAAGTTTTGCGCCCGCCCAGGCCCGCTGATCGTCGGCGCGGTGCAGGGCGCCTCATGTTTCGGCCCGGCTTATGAGTTCGCGTTCATTCTGGACACGGAACTGCGGCGGCGAAAGTTGCGCGACCGGGTACCGATGACGTTCGTGACGGCGGAACCCTATATCGGCCATCTCGGACTGGACGGCGTTGGCGACACGAAAGGCCTGCTGGAGGCCGAGTTCCGTCAGCGTCACATCAAATGGGTCACCAATGCCCGCGTTGCCGGGATCGCGTCGGACACCATGTCGGTCGAGGAAGTCGCGCCGGACGGCGACGTGCGGGCGACGCGTCAACTGCCGTTCGGCTTCGCGATGATGCTGCCGGCGTTTCGCGGCGTTGCCGCCGTGCGCGGCATCGAAGGCCTGGTCAATCCGCGCGGTTTCGTGGTGGTCGATAAATACCAACGCAATCCGGTGTATCCGGAGATTTTCGCGATCGGGGTTTGTGTGGCGATCCCTCCCATCGGGCCGACTGCGGTGCCGGTGGGCGTGCCGAAAACCGGTTTCATGATCGAATTGATGGTCACCGCGGTCGCGCACAATATCGGCGCGTTGCTGCGCGACCAGCCGGTTCACGCGCGCGCGACCTGGAACGCGGTATGCCTCGCGGATTTTGGCGATAGCGGCGTCGCCTTCGTCGCGCAGCCGCAAATTCCGCCGCGCAACGTCAACTGGGCCGCCAAAGGCGCCTGGGTCCACCTCGCCAAGGTCGGCTTCGAGAAATACTTCCTGCGCAAGATCCGTACCGGCGAGAGCGAGCCGTTCTACGAGCGATTTATTCTTAACAGGCTCGATATCCAGAAGCTGAAGCAACCCGAACTGGATCCGGTGCCGCATGCCTGACGCACGCCATGTCGTTTGCCCGCGGTGCGCGGCGGTGAACCGGGTAGCGGCCGAACGGCCTCGGGGCGCCGGACCTTCCTTCGATTGTCGCATGGGCGCGCCGCCACGCGGCTGCATTCGAAACCATGACCAGGCGTTAAGGAGAACCGTTTCATGAGTATCGATCGGGCTGTCATGCTTTTCGCGGGTGCCATGGCCTTCGCCGGGGTCGTATTGGGCTGGCTGGTCAATCCTTACTGGTATTTGCTGAGCGGGTTCGTGGGCCTGAACCTGATGCAGGCCAGTTTCACCGGCATCTGTCCGGCGGCGATGGTGTTCAAAGCGCTGGGAATGAAACGAGGCCTGGCGTTCGAGTAACGACAGGCCGCGGTCGCCGGCGAGGTGCCGGGGCCGGCGTTCCGTACCGGCGCCTCAGTGACCGATCATCCAGGGTCGTGCCGCGGGAAAACTTTTGGCGGCGGCCGTCTCCAGCCCGGACTTGCGCCGGCCGGCCCCGGAACAACACCCACACGACGCGGGATGCCGTTTCGCGCGCGCCGGGGCATTGGCGCTGCGTTCGTTGACTGAACCCGCGTGGCGACGCGCGGGATCCAGCCCCGACATCGCCGGAGCGGTGAGCAGCGCACGCGGCGCCGCTCCTCCACATTCGGCGCAGGCGTGCGGCTGCTGGTAGTCCGCCATCGGACGGATCGCGGTGAAAGGACCGCAATCCGCGCAAAGATATTCGTAAACCGGCACCGCCGCCCCCTTTATCGCAGATCCGGCGCGAGCGGCATCGGTACGCCGCCCTTGATCCCGCCGCTCGGTCCATCCGCGCCGGGGTTGATGTCGAAGTTAAAGATTTCCGTTGGCAACCACAGCGTGGCGCAGGAGTTCGGGATGTCGACAACGCCGCTGATATGACCTTGCACCGGCGCCGTTCCCAGGATCGCGTAGGCCTGTGCCGGCGTATAGCCGAATTTCGTCATGTACGTGATCGCGTTCAGGCAGGCCTGACGATAGGCGACGTTGACGTCGAGATAGTATTGCTCGCCGGCTTCGTCGACCGAGATGCCCTCGAAAATCAAATAGTCGCTGTAAGCGGGTTTGATCACGCTCGGCTTGAAGATCGGATTTTTGATCCCGTACTTCGCCATGCCGCCTTTGATCAGTTCGACTTTCAAATGGATCCAGCCCGGCATTTCGATCGCGCCGCAGAACGTGATTTCGCCGTCGCCCTGACTGAAATGCAGATCGCCCATCGAAAGTCCGGCGCCCGGAACATAGACCGGGAAGAACACCCGCGCGCCGCGCGACAGGTCCTTGATGTCGCAGTTGCCGCCATGCTCGCGCGGCGGAACGGTACGCGCCCCGGTCGCGGCGGCGGCGGCCTTGGCATCGCCGGTCAGGCGGCCCATGTGCGCGGTGGGCGCGAACGGGGCGTTGGCCAATGGCGGTACGCGATCCGGGTTGGTCGCGATCAAGCCGGTTTCCCGCTTGTTCCAGGTGTCGAGCAATTTCGGGTCGGGCAGACAGCCGATCAGGCCCGGGTGAATCAGGCCGGCGAAGTTGACGCCAGGGACATGCCTGGAACTGGTGAACATGCCGTGGATGTCCCAGATCGACTTCTGCGCCTGAGGAAAATGCTCGGTCAGAAATCCGCCGCCGTTCTGCTTCGAGAAGAACCCGTTGAAGCCCCACGAATTGTGCGGAAAGGCGCCAATGTCGAGGATATCGACAACCAGAAGATCGCCGGGCTCGGCACCCTCGACGCCGACGGGGCCGCTGAGGAAATGCACGATGCTCAGGTCGATGTCCCGCACGTCGGCCGCCGACTCGTCGTTCTTGATGAAGCCGCCGGTCCAGTCGTAGCACTCGATGATGAAATCGCGGCCCGGCTTCACCGTCGCGACCATCGGAATGTCCGGATGCCACCGATTGTGGATCATATCGTTTTCATAAGCCGATTGGGACAGATCGACCTTGATGAGTGTGTCCGTCATGGGATTCCCTTTCTTTGTTTCGGTGACGTTGGCGGATCAAACAGCCAGATAACGCGCGACCTGTTCCTCATCGAGGTCGGCGCGGAGATCTTCATGCACGATGTTGCCACCCTCCAGGACCAGCACCCGGTCGGCGATATCGAGCGCGAAACTGAGCACCTGTTCCGACGCGACGATGCTGAGGCCGCGCTCGTCACGGATGCGTTTTAAAGTGCGCGCCAGTTCCAGGATGATGGACGGCTGAATGCCCTCGGTCGGTTCGTCCAGCAACAGCACCTTCGGATCGGTGGCCAGCGCGCGGGCGATCGCGAGCATCTGCTGCTGGCCGCCCGACAGATTGCCGCCGCGGCGCGAACTCATTTCCCGCAGCACCGGGAACAACGTGTAGATGTCGTCCGGGACGGACGGCGTGTTATGCGCGAACAGGCCGGTCTCGATGTTCTCCTGGACCGTCATGTTGGCGAAGATCATGCGGCCCTGCGGCACGAAGGCGATCCCCTTCGCCACCCGCTGATAACTTTTGAAGTGCGCCACATCAGTGCCATCGAGCTCGATCCGACCGCTTTTGACCGGAACCATGCCGATCAGCGTCTTCATCAGGGTGGATTTGCCCATGCCGTTGCGACCGACGACGACCGTGATCTCTCCCGGCGCCACGCTGAAATTCAATCCGTGCAGCACCTCGCTCTGGCCATAACCCGCGTGCAGGTTGGTGACTTTCAGCAGCGGGTCAGTGGCCAAGATACACCTCCACCACTTTCGGATCGGCCTTCACGTGATCGATCGAGCCTTCCGAGATCACGCGTCCCTGGTGCAACACGGTGACTTTATGGGCAATGTCGCCAACGAAACCCATGTCGTGCTCGATCACCAGAACCGACCGATCCTGGATCACCCGATGCAACAACTCCGCCGTTTTCTTGCGTTCGCTGACGCTCATGCCGGCGACCGGCTCATCGAGCATCATCAGGGCCGGATCCTGGATCAGCAGCATGCCGATCTCCAGCCACTGCTTCTGTCCGTGACTGAGATATTCGGCGAGTTCGGCGAGGTGATCCGCGAGGAAAATGCTCCTGGCGATTTCCTCGACACGATCGCGGACTTCGGCATCGCGGCGAAACGCCAGCGCGCCAAACACCGACCGGCCCCGGGGGAAAGAAATCTCCAGGTTCTCGAACACGGTCAGATCCTCGTAGATGGAGGGGGTCTGAAACTTGCGCCCCACACCCGCCCGAACGATTTCGTGTTCCTTCATGCGGGTCAGTTCGAGGCCTTTGAACAGCACCGATCCGCTGGTGGCCTTGGTGCGGCCGCAGATGAGATCGAGCACGGTGGTCTTGCCCGCGCCGTTCGGGCCGATGATGACACGTATCTCGTTGCGATCCAGATAGAATGACAGATCGTCGACCGCCTTGAAGCCGTCGAACGAGACGGTCAGATCTTCGACGCTGAGCAGAAAGTCCGTGACCGATGGCATGCGATACTCCTGCTATTTCGCGATTGTCGCGGACGCATGCGGACTTTCGATCGTCGCGTTCGCCGATGCCCGGCGACCGCCCGGCGGCATCACGCGATCGACCAGCGGATCGAGGTAGCGGCGATAAATTCCCGCCAGACCGTTGGGGAAGGCGACCACCACCAGGATGAACAACGCGCCCATGGCCAGCAGCCAGACCTGCGGCAGATCCTCGGAAAATGTCGTGCGAGCCCAGTTGATCATCAGCGCACCGTAGATGGCGCCAAGGATCGAGGTACGGCCGCCGACCGCGCAGAAGATCACCATCTCGATCGACGGGATGATGCCGACGAACGACGGCGACATGAAGCCGACCTGGAGAGTGAACATCGCGCCGCCAATCGCGGCCAGGCCGGCGGCGAGGCAGAACACGAATATCTTGAAATTGGCGACATCGTATCCCGAGAAACGGACGCGATCCTCTTTGTCGCGCATCGCGACCAGGATACGGCCTAACTTGCTGCGGCGGACGAATTGCGCCAGCAGAACGCAGGCGATCAACAGGCCGGCATTGACGAAATACAGCACGTATTTGGCATGGTCCGGCCGGATGTCCCAACCGAGCAACGTACGCAGATCGGTGATGCCGTTGACCCCGCCGGTGTAACCCTGCTGACCGATGATCAGGATGGTCAGGATGGACGCCACCGCCTGGGTGATGATCGCGAAGTAGGTGCCGCCGACACGGCGCTTGAACATCGCGAGCCCGATCACGAACGCCAGCAGCATCGGGACCAGCGGCACGGCCACGAGCGTGAACGTCAGGCTGTGAAACGGCTTCCAGAACCATGGCAGGCTGGTGATCTGGTTCCAGTCCATGAAGTCCGGAATGCCAGGCGTGGATTGGATTTTCGTGTTCTCCGGCGTCGATGCCTCCAGCTTCAGAAACATCGCCATGCAATAACCGCCGAGTCCGAAGAAGATCCCCTGCCCCAGGCTCAGGATCCCCGCGTCGCCCCAGCACAGCACAAGACCCAGGGCGACGAACCCATAGGTCAGGTACTTACCCACCAGATTGAGCCGGAACGCGTCCAGGCAGACCGGCAGGATGATGACGATCACCAGCGCCAGCAGCAGAATCCCGATGATGTCCTTGCGGTTCAGGAATGTCATGGTCAGCGCCGAATCTTGAGGACGAACAAACCCTGCGGCCGCAACATCAAAATCCCCACAACCGTCAACAGCACCAGCACCTGGGCCATCGATCCGCTGAGAAAGAACTCCAAGGTGGAGCGCGCCTGGGAAATGGTGAAGGCCGACGCGATGGTGCCGATCAGACTCTGCGCGCCGCCAAACACGACGATAAGAAACGTGTCGACGATATAAAGTTGTCCGGCGGTGGGGTTGGTGGAGCCGATCATCGTGAAGGCGCTGCCCGCCACACCGGCGATGCCGCAGCCGATCCCGAATGTGTAACGGTCGACCTTTTCGGTATTGATGCCGACGGCCCCGGCCATGGCGCGGTTGGACATCACGGCGCGCACCTGCCGGCCCCATTTCATGCGATAGATCAGCAAATACACGAAGACCGAAATGATCGCGGTCAACGCCATGACGATCAGGCCATTGATCGGGATCTGGATGGTATCGCTCAGGTTCGTCGCACCCATCATCCAATCGGGCTGATCGACCCCGACTTCCCGCGCGCCGAACACCGACCGGTACACTTGTTGCAGGATCAAACTCAATCCCCAGGTCGCCAGCAGCGTATCGAGCGGTCGTCGGTAAAGATGCCGGATCAGCGCCCATTCGACGAGCATCCCCAACGCGCCGGCGGCACAGAACGCCAGCGTGACGGCGACGAAGAAGTAAACGCCGAACAGCGACGGCAGATAATTCGTGAAGGTCTGCGATGTCAGGTAGGTGACGTAGGCGCCCAGGATCATGAACTCGCCGTGGGCCATGTTGATGACTCCCATCTGGCCGAAGATGATGGCCAGACCGAGCGCCATGAGAACGAAAACGGAGAACAGACTCAGGCCGGCGAAACCCTGCATGGCCATGATCGAGCCAAGGTCGCCAAACGAATAACCCATCAGCATGGTCTGTTCTCCGTATCGCTTACTGATAGCCCTTCGGAAATGGATTTGGCTCGACCAGATCGGCGGTCTCATAAATCAGGTCTGTACTGACCATCGAGCCGCGCCCGGCCGACGCGGGTCTTGCTCCAGAGATGGTGATTTTCGTGAATGCGCACATACCCTTCCGGCGCGCCCTTGAACTCCACGCCCGGCGACGCGGCGGCGATCTTGTCGATATCGAAACTGCCGGCTTTCTCCGCGGTGAGCTGCCACAGGTTGGGACCGAGATACGCCGCCTGTGTGACGTCGCCGATGACACTCTTCTCGCCCCACATCTTCTTGAACGCCGGGACGAACGCCTTGTTGTTGGGATTGTCGAGCGACTCGAAGTATTTCATGCAGGCATACGCTCCGGCGATGTTCTCGCCGCCAATGCCCAGGATTTCGTCTTCGGTGACGGAGATGGTCAACAGGGTCTGCTTGCTGAGATCGACGCCCGCCGCCTTGAGTTGCTTGTAGAACGCGACGTTGGATCCGCCGACGATGATCGCATAAATGACGTCGGGCTTGACCAACTTCATCTTGTTGATGACCGAGTTGAACTGCGTCGAACCCAGCGGGAAGTAGTCCTCGCCAACGACCTTGCAGCCGGTCAGGTGGTTCTCGATGTGCTTGCGGGCGATCTTGTTGGACGTGCGCGGCCAGATGTAATCGGAGCCGAGCAGGTAGAACGTCTTCGACCCTTTCGTCTTATTGACCCAGTCGAGCCCGGCGAGAATTTGCTGCGTTGCTTCCTGCCCGGTGTAGATGACGTTCTTGGATTGCTCCAGGCCTTCATAGAACGTCGGATAGTACAGCATCCCGTTATATTGCTCGAATACCGGCAGCACCGCCTTGCGGGATGCCGACGTCCAGCAGCCGAACACCGCGGCGCATTTGTCATTCACCAGCAGCTTCTTGGCCTTTTCGGCGAAGGTCGGCCAGTCGCTGGCGCCATCCTCCTGAATGATCTTGATCTGGCGACCGAGCACGCCGCCTTCGCTGTTGATCTGCGATATCGCGAGCTTCTCGGCTTCGACCGAGCCGGTTTCGCTGATCGCCATCGTTCCCGTGATGGAATGGAGAATGCCGACCGTTACCGTATCGTCGGTGACCGCGAGGCCGGTCGTATTGACCGCGGCGGTCGCGGGAGCGGCGGCGTAACCGCGGCGCGGCAACAAAGATACCGCCGGCAGTGCCATCGCGCCTTGCAATATGCGTCTGCGCGAAGCGGAAAGCGGGCGTGCGCTCTTGTCATCTTTTAGCATTGATACCCCCAGAGAGAAGCGAGTGTGGCGACCGTCGGTGAAATCGATGCGCCGCGAAATACGTCAAATGACGTATGCCGCGGTGCACAAAAACGCTTGACCGAGGTCGGGCCGCGCGCGATGTTCGCCAACGGGGCGCAGCCGCAAGATCGAAATCCCACTGATTTCGCGTTCGCAAGATCGTGCGACATTTGTGCGAGAGGACATACAAATGGATGTGACTGCTGCCATGGCGCGCGAGGCGCGGCATGGGAGGGAGCGTGTCGCTGCTGATGAGGGCCAGGCATCCCGTGCCGGCTGAGACCGCGGGGACCGCGCGATAAATGGCGATGCAGCAACGTATCGTGCGCATCCGGCGCGAATATAACCAGTGGGTCGCGAACCAGACGCTGGAAGATTACGCGCTGCGCTTTACCGCCCGAAGCGCGCGCAAGTGGTCGGCTGCCCGCGTCGCGAACACCGCCCTGGGAGGCATATCCTTCCTGGCACTGGAGGCGATCGGCGCCACCATCACCATGAACTACGGCTTCACCAACTCGGTCGCGGCGATCGTTTTGGTCGGCGTGCTGATTTTCGCCGCCGGGGTGCCGATCAGCTATTATGCCGCGCGAGACGGCGTCGATATCGACCTGCTCACGCGCGGTGCCGGTTTTGGCTACATCGGTTCGACGATCACCTCGCTGATCTACGCGTCCTTCACGTTCATATTTTTCGCCATTGAAGCCGCCATCCTGGCTTCGATGCTCGAGGTGTGTCTCGGCATTCCCCCACCGATCGGCTACTTCATCTGCGCGGTCGCGGTGATCCCGCTGGTCACCCACGGCATCACCTTCATTAGCCGGGTGCAACTATGGTCGCAGCCGATCTGGCTGCTTCTGCAAGTGGTGCCGTTCATCGTCGTGGGTGCGACGGTCCAGGACGGCTTCTCCCATTGGACCGGCTATGTCGGATCCGCGCCCGGCGCGGACGGCTCGTTTCAGTTGCTGCTGTTCGGCGCCGCGGCGTCAGTGGTGTTTTCGCTGATCGCGCAGATCGGCGAGCAGGTCGACTATCTGCGTTTTCTCCCGTCACCCCAATCCGACACGACAGGGCGCGGACAGCGCGACGCCGGATGGTGGGCGGCGATGCTGGCGGGCGGTCCCGGATGGATCGTAATCGGAATGTTGAAGCTTCTGGGCGGCTCGTTCCTGGCCTGCATCGCCGTCGCGGATGGAGTCGTACCGCAGATCGCGGCTCACCCCACGGTGATGTATCAGATCGCCTTCGGCTACATCGTGCATTCGCCGGTCGCCGCGTTGGCGCTGACCGGCATTTTCGTGGTCATTTCGCAGGTCAAAATCAACATCACCAACGCCTACGCGGGCTCGATCGCGTGGTCGAACTTCTTCTCCCGGCTGACCCACAGCCACCCCGGCCGCGTCGTCTGGCTGATCTTCAACATCGCCATCGCGCTGTTGCTCATGGAACTGGGCATTTATCAGGCGATCGAGCACACCCTCGTGGTCTATTCGATCATCGCCGCCGCCTGGGTCGGTGCGCTGGTCGCCGATCTGGTCGTCAACAAGCCGTTACGTTTCAGCCCCGCCTACATCGAATTCAAGCGCGCGCATTTGTACGACATCAACCCGGTCGGCACCGGTTCCATGCTGCTCGCGGTCGTCGTCGCGCTGACCGGATACTCCGGCGGTTTCGGCGTTCTGGCGCAGGCGTTGTCGCCGTTCCTGGCCTTCTTCTGCGCGTTCACCGCCGCGCCCCTGATCGCCTGGGCGACCAACGGCCGCTATTACATCGCCCGCAAGCCGCGCGCGCATTGGGCGAAATTGGCAGCCGTGCGCTGCGTCATCTGCGAGAACGAGTTCGAGCCGGACGACATGGCGTATTGCCCGGCCTACACCGGCGCGATCTGCTCGTTATGCTGCTCACTGGACGCCCGCTGCCACGACTGCTGCAAACCGTCGGCCCGCCTGTGCAGCCAGGTCGCGACGCCGATCACGACACTCGTCCCGGCCCCCATGCGGCAGGCTCTGACGGGCTCCCTGGCGCGCTATTTCGGAACCCTGGCGTTGTTCACTCTGATCGTCGGCGGCATGCTGCTGATGATCTACAGTCAGACCGTCAGCGGCGACGTGGCCGAGCGCGCCGCCATGACGCGCGCGTTCTGGCAGGCGTTCCTGATCCTGATTCCGGTCGCCGGCGTGCTGGCCTGGCTGTTGGTCCTCGCGCAGGAAAGCCGCCGTGTCGCGCAGGAAGAAACCCAGCGGCAGACGGCGCTGCTGATCGCGGAGATCCGCGCGCATCAACGCACCGACCGGCAGTTGCAGAAAGCCAAGGATGTGGCCGAGGCGGCCAACCTCGCCAAAAGCCGTTACGTCGTCGGCATCAGCCACGAGTTGCGCAGCCCGCTGAACGCGATCCTGGGTTACGCGCAGTTGCTGGAGCGGGATACCGCGATCACCGCCCGGCGACGGGACCATATCCGCATTATCCGGCGCAGCGGCGAACATCTCGCCGGGCTGATCGAAGGCTTGCTGGATATCTCGAAGATCGAGGCCGGGCGTATCGAAATCTATCGCGACGAGGTCCGGCTGCCGGAATTCCTGCAGCAGCTCGTGAACATGTTCCGCCTGCAGGCGGAGGCGAAAGGCATCGCGTTCAGCTTCATCATCCCCGAGCGGCTGCCGGAAGTCGTCTACACCGATGAGCGCCGGTTGCGGCAGATTCTGATCAATCTGCTGTCGAACGCGATCAAGTTCACGCACACCGGCTCGGTTCGGTTGTGTCTGCTCTGGCGCGGCGAAATCGCCGAGTTCGAGATCACCGACACCGGCATCGGCATCGCCGACGCGGACCTGGCGCGCATCTTCGAACCGTTTGAGCGGGTCGAAGGCGACCGCGCGCCGGTCACCCCGGGCATCGGCCTCGGACTGACGATCACCCGGCTGTTGACCCAGATCATGGGCGGGGAGCTCACGGTCAGCAGTCAGCCTGGCCAGGGAAGTTGTTTCCGGGTCCGCCTGATGCTGCCGGAAGCGGCCCAGTCGCTGAAACCCGCGCCGTTGGAAAGCCGTGTACTAGGCTACAGGGGGGAGCGTTTGACGGTCCTCGTGGCCGATGACGATCCGGTGCACCGCGGCCTGCTGGAGGATCTGCTCTCGCCGCTGGGCTTTATCGTGTTCACGGCGGCCGACGGGGCGGAGTGTCTCACGCTCGCGGAACAATGCCGGCCCAACCTGCTGCTGATAGACATTTCCATGCCGGCGCCGAATGGCTGGGAGGTCGCGCGGCAGCTTCGCGAGAACGGGTTCGATCAGCTTGTGATCGTCGTGATCTCCGCCGATCCCAACGCCTTGCGCAAACCGCCGGGACCGGAACGATATCACGACGATGTGCTGACCAAGCCGGTCAGTATTCCCGATCTGCTCAACAGGATCAGCTTCCTGTTGCAGTTGGAATGGCTGGCTGAAGGTCCGGATCCACGCCCCGAACCGGTCGTGCCGATGAGCAATACGCTTGAACCCGTGATGACCAAGGAGTTGCGGCAACTCGGTTCCATTGGATACGTCCGCGGCATCCATGCGCGGCTGGATTCGCTGGAGCACGATGCCCCCGGCGATGCCGCCTTCATCGCGCAGCTTCGCGGCCTGGTGTCCGACTTTCAGATCGACGCGTTCATGGAAGCGCTCGGTCCGGAACAGGATGAAGGTTGATGCGCCCGCGCGACATCGTGCTCGTGGTGGACGACAGCCCGGCGACACTCGGTGTGTTGAACGAAGCGCTGGAGGAGGCGGGCTACACGGTCCTCGTCGCGCAGTCCGGCACCACGGCGCTGACGCTGGTGGAACGGGTCACGCCGGACATTGTCCTCATGGACGCCCTGATGCCCGGCCTCGACGGGTTCGAAACCTGCCGGCGGATGAAGCAAAATCCGGCTCTGGTGTCGGTGCCGATCATCTTCATGACCGGCCTGACGGAGACCGAGCATGTCATTCGCGGACTGGATGCCGGCGGCGTGGACTATGTTTCGAAGCCGGTCACACCGGATGAGGTGATCGCGCGGATCGGCGTGCATCTGTCCAACGCGCGCCTGACGCGAAGCGCTCAGATCGCGTTGGACGCCGCCGGGCGCTTCCTCCTGGCCGCCGATCGGGAGGGGCGGATCTTATGGTCCACGCCGCAGGCGACGCGCCTGATCGAACAGACGATCGGCACATTCGACGCCGTATTGCCGCCATCCGTCACTCAATGGCTGCGCGCCTGCGCCGATAATCCGCGGACCGCGCGACAGGCGAGCCTGACGACCGATTTCCACGCCGACGGAAAACACCGCCTTCAGGTCACCTATATCGGTCAGGTGGGGCCCGACGAGCAACTGCTGCGGCTGGTCGCGGAACAGGACGGCAGCGACGAAATCCTGCTGCGGGAACGCCTGACCTTGACCTCGCGGGAGGCCGAGGTGCTGCTCTGGCTCAGTCGCGGCAAGTCGAACCGGGACATCGCGGAGATACTTGGCCTCAGCCCGAGGACGATCAACAAGCATCTGGAGCAGATGTTCGTGAAGCTCGGCGTCGAGAATCGGGCGTCCGCGACCGCTCTGGCGGTGCGAACTTTACAGGGATGAACTGAAAACCGGACGGTCCGGCGGGCGCGCTGCGGCCGGCGGGCCGCATCGGACCCAGGCCCTCGACCCGCCCGACGTCTCAATTTTGATTGACAGCGGGCCCGCGCCCCCCGATGGTGACGAATCGGAACATACGGGAACGTGAGACCCGGGTCCGGCATGGGAAACATCACGGGTTAGGGTGGGTCGAATCGCGCATGTCCGTCAGCGTCGTCATTCCTTGTCACAACGCGGCACCCTGGCTCGCGAGCGCGTTGGACAGTGTCTTCGGGCAAACCTGTCGGCCGGACGAGGTGATCGTCGTCGATGACGGGTCCTCGGACGACAGCGCCGCGATCGCGCGTGGGTTTTCGCCCGAGGTGATTTGTCTCGCACAGCCAAACCAGGGCATCAGCGCGGCGCGCAACCGCGGCATCGCGCACGCTCACGGCGATCTGCTCGCGTTTCTGGACGCGGACGACGTCTGGCCGCGCGAAAGTCTCGCCCGGCGTGTCGAGGCCCTGGCGAGAAATCCCTCCTGGTGCTGCGTCTTTGGCCAGGTCGAACAGTTTCGCGAGCCGGGTGGACAGGTCGATCAGCCCAGACATGGGCGCCTCGCGGGGGCGATGCTGGCGCGGCGATCGTTGTTCGACCGTGTCGGCCTGTTCGATCGCGATCTGCGCATCGGCGAAACGCTGGACTGGATCGCGCGACTGGACGAGAGCGGGCTGCCGCGCGGCACGGTTGACGACGTGGTTTTGCGGCGTCGCATCCACGGCACGAATACGGTTCGCGATCCCAACAAGCAAAGTGACTACCTGAAAGCCCTGCGTGCCGCCTTGCAGCGCCGCCGCGGCGCGGAGAAACCGGCGTGAGCGAACCCCTCGCATCGTTGTGGCCGACAAAAGCCCAGGAGAAGATTCTGGATATTGTTATTGGACCGGAACGGGGTGTCGCGGCGGCCTTCGCGGATTGGCAGGCGAATGTCGATCTTTCCGGGCCATTCGAGTACGCATCGTTCCGCTTGCTGCCATTGATGTTCTCCCGGTTGCGCGCGCTGGGCTTGACCGGCGAGATGACCGGCCGGCTTCGCGGCATCTATCGCAAGTCGTGGGTACGAGACCCAGACCCTGACCCATGCGATGGCACCCTTGCTGCGGGCATTGCATCAGCGTGGTATCCGGACGCTGCTGATAAAAGGCGCGGCACTGCAACGAACCTATTATCGGAACGACGCGGTGCGGCCGATGCGCGACCTCGACATCGTCGTCGAGCCGGACGCGGCGGCGGATGCCCTGTCGCTGTTCCACGAACTGGGATGGACGCTGAACGAAATGGCGAGCCGCGAGGACCTCGTGTATCGCCATTCCATGATGTTCCGCGACGCGGAGCAACGCGAAGTCGATCTGCACTGGCACCTGATGCGCGAGGCCTGCTCGGTTCCCGCCAGCCGCGACTTCTGGGCTCATGCCCGACCGCTCACTTATGGCGGCGTCGAAACGATGCAGCTCGGCCACGCGGATATGCTGCTGCACACGGTGATCCATGGCCTACGCGCCAATCGCGAACCGCCGTTGCGCTGGATCCCCGACGCCATCACCGTAATTCGCACGGCGGGCGAGGCGCTGGACTGGGACCGTGTGCTGGAGCGCGCCGCGGCGTTGCGGCTGAACGCGCGGCTTGGGATGGGTCTCGGCTATCTCCAGCGCCGGTTCCAGACTCCGGTCCCGCGCGAGGTGACGGCTGCCCTGAACGCGCGGCGTCCGACGTGGGTGGAGCGCATCGAAAACAGCGTCGTGTTGCGCGACGCGGACCTGTTGTACGAACGGGTCGCGACCAAGCCCTGGGTTATGTTCGCCGAATATACCAGGGTGGCGAACACGGCGAACCCGTTGCGCTTCATAGAAGGCTTCAGTCACTATCTGCGCTATCGCTCCGGCGCGCGCGGCCGCGCCGAGTTGGTCACGACCACGCTGCGCGGCGTCACGCGACGGATTGGCCAGGCCGTGCTGTCGCGATGAGCGTTCGCGACGCAGTCCCGCGCCGCGTTCTGATCGGGGATTTCGAGAACTGCGCCGAGATGATCCGGCCAAATCTGGCGCCGCGGTATCTGGCGACCTTCGGCGACCTGGCACGATCCGACCTGACCGCCTACGACGCCGTCGTTCCGTTGCGTCTGTCCGACTATCCGGCGTTGTTCGATCGCCCCGGGTTGCGCGGCCGCGCTTTCATCCATCCCTCGCCTGATACGATCGCGCTTTGCGACGACAAGCTGGCGTTGAACCGCTTTCTGATCGCGCACGGTTTCGCCGATTTCATTCCGAAGTTGCGCATGCCCGGCCCACCCTGGCCGTGGATCTGGAAGCGACGCCTCGGCTGGTGGGGTACGCAGTGCCATATCGTATCGAACCCGGCCGACGAACGGGAGATCGACCTGACCGGCGATGCATGGTTCGCGCAGGAAGTGATCGCGGATCCGCGCGAGTACGCGACCCATTTGCTGCGTGTCGATGGGAAAATTCGCTACGCATCGACTGTCGTCTACGACATGGCATCGCCGGTGTTCGTTAAAGGCGGACGCGACGCGCCGGTGCGCACGCGTTTCATGCCCGGCTGCGCCTGGCTGCCGATATTTTCCCGGATGCTGTCGGCGCTGAATTACGAAGGCACCGCCTGCATCGATTACAAAACGCGCGATGGCAGGCCGTTGATTTTCGAGATCAATCCGCGATTCGGCGGCTCGTTGGCCATGGACATCACGGCCTATCTGGACGCTTACCTGCGCGCGCTCGCTCCCGCCGGCGCCACGCGCGATGCGCGGTGACCTGATCAGGTTGGCGGCGGCCGCGTGGCTGCTCGCGACGGCCCGGACCGCGACCGCGCAGCCGGTTACGATCACGCTTGAACCGTCCCGCGTCGGCGCGTCGCTGTCGCGCGAGTTGATGGGCGTGAACATGGCCAACTGGTTCGACATCACGCGGGGCGGTGTCCGGGAGGCGCTGGCGAACGCGGGAATTCGGGCGGTACGGTGGCCAGGTGGTTCCGAATCGGATCTGTTCCATTGGCGTACCAACCACGTTTGCCCGGATGCGTTCGCCAATCTCAGTTCGACGTTCGACCGTTTCATGAGCGAGATCGCCCGGCCGCTGCGTCTCAAGGTGTCGATCACGCTCAATTACGGTACGAACGAGACCTGCGATGGCCCGGGCGACGTGGCCGAGGCGATCGCGTGGATCAACCACGCCGGCAGGATGCACGACAGGATCGCGCGGTGGACGATCGGCAATGAGGTGTACGGATCCTGGGAGGCCGATCGGCATGAAAAGCCGCACGATGCCGCGACCTATGCCGAGGCCGTGGCGACGTCCTGGTATCCGCGGATCAAGGCCGCGCAGCCTCGGGCGCGGATCGGAGTCGTTGTCGAACCCGGACGACATCCCGACTGGGATACGATCGTTCTGTCGCGCGCGCGCTACGATTTCGTCGAACTGCATTTTTACGCGCAGAACGCGGGTCACGAGAATGACGCGTATCTGTTGAACGAAGCGCCCAGTGCCCTGGCCGACGAGATCGCCACGCTGCGGCGCGAACTGGCCGACGCGCATCGACCCGAAGCGCCCATCCTGGTCGGCGAGATCGGGTCGGTGAACACGCACCCGGGCAAGCAGACGATGTCGATCACGCAGGCACTGTTCGCCGGCATGACATTCGCCGAACTGATGTCGGCCGGCGTGACGCGCGCGCATTGGTGGCTGGGTTTTGGCGGCTGCAACGACGCCTCGACCGGCAACTTTTCGGACAGCCTGTACGGATGGCAGGATTTTGGCGGGTACATGATCTTCTCGGATGGCATGCCCGAAGATGGTTGCCGGAACGCGCCGAAAATCGCCCTTGGCGTCCCCTTTCCGACCGCCCGCGCGCTGACCATGTTGCGTGACGTCGCGCGCGACGGCGAACATATGCTGGACGTGACGGTGGCCGGCCCCGCCGCGACGCTGCGGGCTTACGGCATGACCCATCGTCGCGATCGCATTTTATTGTTGTTCAATCTCGACGGGTCCAACGCCGCCAAGGTCCTCGCGGGCATCGCCGGCGTCCCGCGCGGTTCGGGCGCGACGATGACCACCTACGGCCGGCTACAATACGACCGCTCGCGTCAGGGACAGTGGGAGGGGCCGGTGACGACCGGGTTCGGCCCGTGGACGGACCGTTTGCCGATTGAACTACCGCCCTGGAGCATGAGCGTGCTGACGATCCGCGAGTGAAACGCTTCCGGCGCCGAGGTCGATGCCAACCGCGCGGGCGCGTTCGCGAAACGCGGCATAATAGTCCGGCACGTAATGAAACGGCCCGGCGCCCCAGATATGCGCCGCGTCCGCCACGCGTAGTTCGGCTGGCACATCGATGACCACCGCGTCGGGAAACGCACGCAAGAACGCCAGATGCTGCCGGACCAGCAGCGCGTTGGTGCGACGGATCCAGTCCTTCGTGGCCTCCCCGGTCAGTTCGGCCGCCAGCGGCGTCGCCGCGTCGGCCGGCGTGCAACGCGAAGCCATATAGGCGCGATGCAGCACCATCCTTGTCCCCGCGAGCGCACCGTGCCGTACGCGCGACTGAAAGCGGTCCAGCCCGTCGGACCAGAGCCGCCAGGCGGCGCGCGAGAGCCGGTCGATGGAGAGGCCAGTGTTGAACGGCGCGCGCGACAGCAGCCCGCTTTCCTGGAATTCATGACTTTCGCAAAACACCGAGCCTCCGGCGGCGAACAGAGGCAGCCGGTCATCCATGAAATCGACCAACAGCACGTCCGGGCATTGCCGCTCGATCTGGTCGAGCCCGGTCTTCGCCACGTCGGCGCGCACGCAACGCTCCATCCAGCCGCCGGGCGTCAGCGACCCCAGCACGCGCGGCAGTGTCAGCCCGTCGATTTTCGGCGCCATCAGGCTGGCGAGGCCGGTCTTCGACACGATGGTCATCTTCGGCCGGCCGGGAGGCGGATCGGGCAACGCGTCGTGCGTCACGCAACTGCCCAACAGCGCGATGCCGGTCACGCCGCCCCCGCCTCGCGTTTGCGTTCGAGCATTTTCCGGAACACGCGCAGCTTGTTGACCTCCACGATCGAGCGCCCGCGCGTCATGTTGCGATCGTGCCGCCGCACCAACAGCGTAACCATCTCCGCCCATGCGATACGCGCGGCGGTTTCGCGCGCGCGGTGGAACCAGTCTTCATCCTCGCTGAAACGCAATTCCGGATCGAACAGGCCGACGCGCGAGAACACGTCGCGGCGATACAGGCCCGCGGCGATCGAGTATCGGAACGCCTCCCCCGGATTGCCCAGATATTCCATCTCCGTGCCCGCCGCGCGGAACACCTGCGCGTGTCCTTGCACGACCTCCAGGCCGGGATCGCGTTCGAAGGCATCCCACATCGCCGCCAGCCGCCCCGACGGCCAGAGATCGTCGACGTCGAGGAACGCGATCAGCTCCCCGGTCGCGTTGCGGATGCCGCGGTTGCGCGCCGCCGCCGGGCCGGCGTTGTCCTGCCGCAGCAACCGCGCCTCGACCGGCAGCGCGGCCACCGCCGCCTCGATCGCGTCGGTCGAGCCGTCATCGACGATGATCAGTTCCGGTGACTCCCAGTCCTGCGCCAGGATCGACGCCACCGCGCCGGCCAGGAAGTCGGCGCCGTTATAAACCGGGATGATGACGCTCAGCGCCGGCCGCCGGTGCGTGGCGGCCGGCGCGGGCGGCGGCGCCGGGTTCGCCAGCCAGCCGCGGATCGCGGCCGGGATGCCGGGCAGATCGAAGCCCAGCCGCAGCGTCATGTTGGGCAGCGCGCCGGCCAGGCGGTCGATGAACAAATGCGACTCCCGCCCGGCGTGCGGCAGTTGCGTGATCGTGGTGAATGAGGCCGCGTGCCGCAGGCGCGCCGCGTCCACCGGGCCGAACTCGGTCGCCGGCCGCCCGGTGATCTCCG
Source organism: uncultured Alphaproteobacteria bacterium (assembly GCA_963719675.1). Taxonomy (GTDB): domain Bacteria; phylum Pseudomonadota; class Alphaproteobacteria; order Acetobacterales; family Acetobacteraceae; genus Rhodopila. Next base: position 208,306 of record CAVRDN010000007.1, read on the forward strand.
GCAGCAGCAGCGCGCGCAGCGGCAACGACCGCGCGATGAGCGACGCATGGCCAGGGAACAGCCGCAGCACCGCCTTCTGGCGGTCCAGCGCCGCGCCGTTGACCAGCGCGTCGCGGAAACCGGGAAACCGCGCCAGTTGATCGGCGTTCAGCTTCGCCGTGGCATAGAGGCTGATCGCCCGCGGTTCGGGGTCCAGCGCCACCACCAGGAAGTCGTCGCCGACATAGCGCATGCCGTCGGCGAGGCAGGCCAGCGCCGTGGTCGACTTGCCGACGCCGCCCTTGCCGGTGATCAGCACCGCGCCGTCGTCGGTGCCGACCGCGGCGGCGTGCAGCAGGTGCCGGCCGTGCCAGCGCATGACCCAGTGAAACAGCGTGCGCAGCGGCGACGCACGGCTCCAGTACGGCAGGTCGTCGGCGTTCGCGACCCAGAAGATGCCCGTGCTGGTGTCGCGGCGCGCCAGCACCACCGAGTGGTCCGACCAGTGGAACGCGATACGGGTCTGTTCGCTGTCCAGGCTCCAGATGTCGCCGCGGTCGGTGAAGCAGTCCCGGGCAACCGGCGGCGGCTCCATCGCCACGCCCCCGGTGCTGTCCCAGACGTGGAACGTCGCCGCCGGAGCGGCATCCTCCGCGACCGCCAGATGCGCCAGCGCGGGCCCCAGCAGGTCCGCGATCCGCGCGCCGGCGAACACCACGCGGATGACCACCCCGGCCACGTCGTAACACCGCGACACCGCGCCCGCGCGCGCCTCCGCCAGCACGGCACGCTCCAGCACCCGATCGAAATACCGCCGTTGCTCGACCTCCCCGCGCGAGGGCGTGTCGGTCACATGGGCCAGCCGCGCCATCAGACGCCGCCGTCCCCAGGCTCGCGCCGGCGATCCAGCATCTTCTTGAACACCCGCAACTGATTGAGTTCGACGATCGACTTACCGCGCGTCATGTTGCGGTCGTGACGCCGCACGAGCAGCGTCATCATGTCCAGTTTGCCGACGCGGAGGCCTCGCTCCTCGGCGCGGTTGAACCAATCCGAATCTTCACCGAAACGAAGTTCCGGGTCGAACAAGCCAATCCTGGCGAAGGCCTCGCGTCTGACCAGGCTGGCGCCGATATACTGTTGAAACGCCTCCCCCGGATTGCCCAAATATTCCATCTCCGTGCCCGCCGCGCGGAACACCTGCGCGTGGCCTTGCACGACCTCCAGGCCGGGATCGCGTTCGAAGGCATCCCACATCGCCGCCAGCCGCCCCGACGGCCAGAGATCGTCGACGTCGAGGAACGCGATCACGTCCCCGGTCGCGTTGCGGATGCCGCGGTTGCGCGCCGCCGCCGGGCCGGCGTTGTCCTGCCGCAGCAACCGCGCCTCGACCGGCAACGCGGCCACCGCCGCCTCGATCGCGTCGGTCGAGCCGTCATCGACGATGATCAGTTCCGGTGACTCCCAGTCCTGCGCCAGGATCGACGCCACCGCGCCGGCCAGGAAGTCGGCGCCGTTATAAACCGGGATGATGACGCTCAGCGCCGGCCGCCGGTGCGTGGCGGCCGGCGCGGGCGGCGGCGCCGGGTTCGCCAGCCAGCCGCGGATCGCGGCCGGGATGCCGGGCAGATCGAAGCCCAGCCGCAGCGTCATGTTGGGCAGCGCGCCGGCCAGGCGGTCGATGAACAAATGCGACTCCGCCCGGCGTGCGGCAGTTGCGTGATCGTGGTGAATGAGGCCGCGTGCCGCAGGCGCGCCGCGTCCACCGGGCCGAACTCGGTCGCTGGCCGCCCGGTGATCTCCGGCAGCAGCAGCGCGCGCAGCGGCAACGACCGCGCGATGAGCGACGCATGGCCAGGGAACAGCCGCAGCACCGCCTTCTGGCGGTCCAGCGCCGCGCCGTTGACCAGCGCGTCGCGGAAACCGGGAAACCGCGCCAGTTGATCGGCGTTCAGCTTCGCCGTGGCATAGAGGCTGATCGCCCGCGGTTCGGGGTCCAGCGCCACCACCAGGAAGTCGTCGCCGACATAGCGCATGCCGTCTGCGAGGCAGGCCAGCGCCGTGGTCGACTTACCGACGCCGCCCTTGCCGGTGATCAGCACCGCGCCGTCGTCGGTGCCGACCGCGGCGGCGTGCAGCAGGTGCCGGCCGTGCCAGCGCATGACCCAGTGAAACAGCGTGCGCAGCGGCGACGCACGGCTCCAGTACGGCAGGTCGCCGGCGTTCGCGACCCAGAAGATGCCCGTGCTGGTGTCGCGGCGCGCCAGCACCACCGAGTGGTCCGACCAGTGGAACGCGATACGGGTCTGTTCGCTGTCC
>CAVRDN010000008.1:0-21964 GCA_963719675.1 uncultured Alphaproteobacteria bacterium
GAGGTCGAGGCGGCGATCCAAAGTCAGTTGGATGGACTGATGGAGGGGCGCACCGTCATCGCGATCGCGCATCGATTGTCGACGATCGCGCGGATGGATCGCCTTGTCGTGCTGGACGGTGGACGCATTGTCGAAACCGGGTCTCACGCTGCGCTGCTCGCGCGAAACGGGGTATACGCGCGACTTTGGTATCGGCAGTCGGGCGGGTTCGCCCCGGCTTTGGCGAACGTGGCGGCGAATTAGCACGCGTGCCGCGCCGCGCCTCCCCCCGGACCCGGCGCGACTGTCCGGGATGCCAATTTTGCCGCTGCTGGCAACTGTCGCGGTGCAAACTCTGGCGACCATGGCGCTCTATTCAATGCCGACGCTGGCGCCGGCGGTCGCGCGCGATCTCAACGTCAATGGGGCCCTGGTGGGCGGCTTTGTCGCCACCGCCTACGGCGTTGGCATCATTTCGGCGCTGCTGTCTCCCGGTCTGATCCGACGCCACGGGGGCGTTCGGGCAACGCAGGCGGTATTGCTGGCGGCGGCGGGCATGCTGGCGATCGCGGCATCGAGCGTTGGGATCATTGGCCTCGCCTGCGCGGCGATCGTTCTTGGGTCCGGTTACGGTGCCGCCGCCCCGGCCAGCACGCACTTACTTGTGCCTCACACGCCGCGCTCGATGTTCAACCTGGTCATGTCGCTGCGTCAGATCGGGGTACCATTGGGGGGAGTCTTCGCCGCCTTGATTCTGCCGCCGCTGGTGCCGTCACTGGGTTGGCGCGGCTCGCTGCTGGTTGAACTGGTGCCGGTCTTTCTTCTGATCGCGAGCATGGAGTTGCCGCGGCGTAAGTGGGATGCCGACCATGATCCCAATGTGCGGCCTTGGGGTCGCACATTGCTGCAGCCATTCATTCTCCTGCGAGACAAACGGATTCTTCGGTTGTCCGGCTCCTGCTTCATCTATTCCGGCCTGCAGCTTTGTTTCGTGGCGTTCATGACGGTGCATCTCACGACGGTGGTCGGACTTAATTTGATCAGGGCGGGCCAAATGCTCGCGGTCTATCAACTCGCCGGTTCCATCAGCCGCCCGATCTGGGGTTGGGTCGCCGATCGGTTTTTGACACCCATGCGTACCCTCGGGGTGCACGGTGTAGGGATGGCCCTGGCCGCCGCGCTTTCCGCGCAATTCAGCTCCGACTGGTCGATACCGGAAATATTCGCTGTCGTGTTACTCGCCGGGTGCACCGCGGGTGGCTACACAGGCGTGGCCTATGCGGAATATGCCTCTCTCGGCGGTGCGCGTCGCACGGAGGCAACCGGGCTGGGAACAGCGCTGATGTTCTCGGGCGGACTGGTGATCCCACCCCTGTTTGGAACCTCGGTCACGTTTCTTGGAAGTTATGAAACCACCTGGCGCGTGATGGCGATTTTCGCCGCGGTGAGCGCGGTGCCGATGTTATGGCATTCGACGCGCGACTGACCGGCTTCGCGGTGTTCGAGACTGCGTCGATGGCATTCATTCCGCCGCACCCGGCAATTCGCACCCGGCAGATTTGACCGGGCGCTGCAGCGCTGTACCGCCAAATCCCGGCCTTTTTCGCCTGGCATGTGTCTTGCGTTTGAGGTGTCGAGGTGATTTCGGCATGACAACTCCAGTACCCGCGCCGGCCAGTAGGGCAACGGCGGTCCATCTCGGGCAAGTGGTTCCGCATACCGGCGCGACAGGCGTGGTTCCGGTCCCGGCCGGATTGGTGGCGCTCGGTCACATCGGGTCGCCGATCGCCTCAACCAGTTCAGGCACGTTTGGTGTCCCGTTCGCCGTGCATCTCTCAGGTTTCCTGGTCACGACGCAGCATGCACAATCGGGCGTCCGCCTCGTCACCCCATCCCGATCCGAACCGCCCATCAGCACGCCATTGAAGTCCGCCATTTCCGCTGGGTCGCGTCCGATCGACGGCGCGGTGTCGTTGGACACGATCACACCCCGGAACGAGATCCGGTCGGAGGAAGCGACCCTGGACCAGGCGGCTGATGACGGTGCTCCTCAGGTTCTGGTGCCACCGCTCACCGCGCCCGGCGCGTCCCGGATTCCGCCAACGACAGACGAGACCACCGGAGCCCCGCGCAGCGGTTCGGCAAGCCGCGTCAAAATTCCCAAGGGCTCGCAGTACGTAGCCCTGCCCGTGGCGCAGAACTCAAACGGCCAAAGCGCGACGCCGATCGTCGCGCCGGCTTTTGGCATCGCGTTGCCGGCGCCCTCCATGGTGCCCTGTCTTACCCTGACCGATGTCATCCCACCTGCCACATCGGGTGCAAGTCTCATCACCGTGGCACATACAAAGGATGCGGATGTGCGCAAGGAAGCCGACCCCCATCGGCTGGACTCCGTTGTGGCACCGACCGGGCCGGCTCCCGAGACGGCTCATGCAACCGCGCCCGGGTCGCCGATGGCGTCGTCCGCGAGTGATGGAGCGGTGGCAAACAACCTCGAGAGGTCCGCTGCTCCATCTGAGCCCGCACTGTCCGCGACGCGATCAGAGGTGTCTCCAGCCGTGGTTCCCGTCACGGAAACCTCGACGTCCCAGTCCCAGTCCCAGCCTCAGATCCAGGCGGCCTTGCCAACCGATCGCGCGACGCCCGCAGATCAAGTGGCCGCGCCACTGATTGGCGTCATCCAAAGTGCGGGTGGAACACCGAGCGTTACGGTGCGTCTGCAACCTCCCGAGCTTGGTCATGTGCAGATTCGCGTCGATCAATCCGCTCCGGGCGCCCCGCATATCACGATCACAGCCGATCGGCCGGAAACAATGCAGCTCTTGCAGCATGACGAGCCGGTACTGCGTCAAGCGCTGGATCAGGCGGGTGTCCAATCGACTGGCCGAACGATCAGTTTTCAGGTTGCCGCTCCGGACCAGGTAGCCGGCGCCGCATCCCGGTCAGACGGTATGACGGCGACCCTGAATGATTCCGGGCAGGGTCAAAGTGGCGGGTTGTGGCGCGAAAATGAAGACGCATCGCGCAATTCCGGTCAGGGTTCGGCTTCCGATCAACGACAGCCGCACGCGCGCTGGTTTCGTGCCGGTCTCGACATAACAGCGTAGTAAAGGGCTTTCCGACATGACCCCAGTCACCACCGCGACGGCCTCGTCGACAACCGGTCAAAGCACCGATCCACTCAGTTCGTTATCCTCCAATTTCAGTGACTTTCTGAATTTGCTGATGACGCAGCTGCAAAATCAGGATCCGAGCAGCCCGATGGATTCCAATTCCTTCACCAGTGAACTGGTGGAGTTTTCAAGCGTGGAGCAGCAGATCAATACGAACAGCAGCCTGACGCAACTCATTCAATTGACACAGGCGTCCGACGTGACCCAGTCCGCCGCGCTCCTCGGCAAGCAGGTGACCGTACAGTCGAGCGAGCTTCCATTGCAAAATGGCAGTGCCACGGTGAATTTCACCGCGGCCACGGCGGAGCCGGTTTCCATCACCGTGCAGGGGCCGAGTGGCAACACCTTGCAACAGGTGACCGTGAACGCGGCCCAAGGCAACAACACCTGGAACTGGAATGGGGCGAGCAGCAGTGGGCAGACCTTGCCCGACGGAGCGTACACGGTGGTCGTGACCGGTGGTCAGGCCGGGACCACGGCGACTGCATTGCCGTTTACCGTGGTCGGAACCGCCACTGGTGTAACGACGGCGAACAATACCGTGAACCTGCAACTTGGCGCGCTGTCCGTTCCCTTTACGTCGGTCACATCGGTGGGAGACTGACACTAACGAAGACTTTACGCGGTTGTTCACAACTCGGCAGGATTTCATGATTAACCGGTAGGTCCACGACAACTCGTGGGTCCGGCAGTGCGTTTGCATCAGGCTTTCCCCAGGAAGAGCGGTCCCTGAATGGACCTGCGACCTGGTATCCGGGTCCGCGCGCGCGGCCTGACCTGGGATGTGCTCGAGGTTGACGGCACGGCGGATCATCGCCGGCTTGGCCTGCGTTGCGTGGACGGCGACATGGCGGGCCTGGAGTGGCAACTTCATGTGCCGCCTGATCCGATCGAACTGGTTGATGAGGCGCTGGATCCCAGGGCGCCCGCGCGGCTGTCGCAGTGGCATCTCATGCATCGGGCCCGGCGGTTGAATGAGGTTCCGGGCGACAAAGCATTCCTGGCCAGAGTTCCAGGCCGCGTACGGGTGGAACCTTATCAGATGGTTCCCTTGATGCGCGCGCTCGATATGCCACGACCAAGATTGTTGCTGGCGGACGGTGTCGGCCTGGGAAAAACTGTCCAGGCGGGTTTGATCGCGGTCGAACTTATCGCGCGGCGGCGCGCGCGGCGAATTTTGATCGTTGCGCCCTCCGGTCCATTGCTGTTGCAATGGGAGCAGGAGACAAGGCTTCGTTTCGGTCTGAAATTCACTGTTGTTTCGGGCGCGGCGGAGTTGTGGGAGGTACGCCGCGCGCATGAACTCGGTGCCAATCCGTTCGATGCCGTGTCGCTCTGCATCACCGCGCTCGATTTCGCCAAACAGGATCACATCCTCGAGGAGCTTGAGAGGTCTACGTGGGACCTTGTGATCATCGACGAAGCGCATCATTGCGTCGGGTCCACATCGCCCATGTCCCAGGAAAACACATACCGTCGGCGGCTGGCGGAGGTATTGGCGCGGCAATCCGATGGAATGCTGCTTTTGACCGCGACGCCGCACGATGGCCACGATGAGCATTTCGCGTCACTGATCGCGTTGCTGGATCCCTCTTTGGTGGATGGCGCCGGCGGGTTCGTCGGTCGCGAGTATCGGCGTCACGTCATTCGACGGATGAAGGTCCATATTCGTGATCCTCGAACCGGTGCGCCATTGTTCCGACCGCGTCATGTCACCCACGTGAAAGTCGATGTCGGCGGTCCGGAGCATGAGACGGTTCGCGATTTTCACCGGGCGCTGTCCGCGTTCGTGGTGCCGCGACTTCGTCGTAGACCGGCCGCGGACGACGCTTTGGCTTTCGTTAGTCTTCTGAAGCGGTCCGTTTCCACCATATCGGCCTGCCTGGAGACCTTGCGTGTTGTCATTGATCGCATCGCGCGAAACGAAGTTGGCGAGACCGAATCCAGGGCGGCTCAGCGGGACCGTGCGCGCGCGCTCCGGGCGTGGCGACGAAATGCCGTCCGATTTGGCGGCCTGAGCGCGATGGATCAGGCCAATCAGGAGGTATTGGAAGCCGAGAGCATGGCCGAGTCGTTGCGTGGCGAACCCAACAGCGAACCCGCTCGACTGATCAGACTGGGTGTCGCGGCCGAAGCGCATGACCCGAAGCTATCGGCGATCATCCTGGAGGTAAGGTTGATCCGATCGCGCGAGCCCAAAGCCAATATCCTGATTTACACGGAGTATACCGACAGTCAGCTTGCCGCCGCGCGCGCGCTGCGTTCAGAGCATGGTATCGCGAGTGAAGTGCTCACCATTGGAGGACACGACGACGAACGCGCCCGCGCCGCCGCCGCTCGGCGGTTCGCTGACCGCGACGGGCAAATTCTGATCAGCACGGACTCGTTGGCGGAAGGTCTCAATCTGCATAATTACTGCCACCACCTGATCCACCTCGATCTACCTTTCAATCCGAACCGACTCGAGCAACGCAATGGCAGGATCGATCGTTATGGTCAGCGATACGATCCGGACATCAGATACCTCTATATTCCTGGGACGTTCGAGGAAAGCCTGCTGTTGCACCTGATCGCGAAATACGAAAAGGCACGCTCGTCGCTGGATGTCATGCCCGAAACTCTTGGTATGACCGCATCGCCGGATGACTACGCGGCATCGCTGATGGGGGGCGTGTCAGACGAACCAGGCGACCTTTTCAAGGCGGATGCGGCACTGGTGCGCACTCTGGATCGGGCGGTCGGCGAGAGCCAACCCGAAACCGTCGCCGCGCTGATGCGTGACATCGATCGTGCGTTCGACGCATTCGATCTGATGGCGGTGTCGCATGGCTGGCATGGCGCGCGTGGCCTCAATGCCGGAATTGATCGGATCAACGACGCGGAACAACGATGGTCTGCTTCCGATTGCGTCGAGGATTTGCCGGACTTCGTCAGCGCTGTCATCGAGGCCGAAACCAACGAGCGGTCGTCAATCCTGGGCGAGATAAGCCTGCCGAAGAACTGGGTACATGGACTCGATGGCCTGCCGGGATTGGATCCGCCCTCGGGCGTGTTCCATTTTACCCGCAGCCTCGAAGTCCTGGGAGATGCGGCCGGCCGGGGAACGGGGTTTCTTGGCCGGGCGCATCCGCTGGTGCTGCGCGCGATGCGCCATGGATGTCGAATCCCTGGTGCGGTCGCTGTCGCACGTGGAGATCATATTGGACTGTTGCTGACGTATGAAGTGGAAATACCTGTCGGGAGCCGTATCGCCTTTCGTGAGATGATCGGCGTTATGGTCCGCCCTGACACGCCGCCCACCGAGTGCCGCGCATGGCCTGATCTGGGTCAGCCGCATAACTCTGTTCGCGACGAACAGGTCTGGGACCATCAATTCGAGTCCTGGGGAAACCAGGCTCGAGCCGACGGTGACGCGTTGCTAAGACACCTCGCATCCGAGCGTCATGCGTCATTTATACAGAGATTCGACGCGTTGAGGCGTGCGGAGAATGACCGCGCACGGCATTGGTTGCGCGTAAAAGCCGATCAGGTTTGTGGCGCTTTCATTCCGCCCACGGGTGATTTGTTTGGGGAACCTACGCCAGGTCCTGTCTGGCTCCTTCAGGAAGATCCGACGGCAAGACTGATTTCGTTCGCGACCTGCCTGGACACGCCGCTGGCGAAACGTCGTGAGGCCGACAAGGCACTCGAGACCTTTCAGGCGATCGCACCGCATGATGCGATGCCCGGTCCGATCGCATCTCGTCCCATCGGGATGCTGATGCTGGTGCCCAGAATTGCAATATGATTGCGAGTTGAATGGCCCATCGCTGACGCCGGCGTTCGCATCTCAGGCGTTGCCCGCGCTCCTGGCACGGCTCGGGTTGTATGCGTGCGAGCCCGTTGCCGGATGGCGAAAGATCCAGGGGGAATTGCGAGAGTTCGCCGGGACGGGAGGTTCCACCAGGGTTCTGCGGCACCTTATCAACCCGCTGGCCGCGGCGCTCGGCTACGAAGACGTTCGTCGCCAGGAGATGATAGCAACGCGTGAGGGCCTCGAGGACGCGGGTTATGCGCTGACGGCGTCCGCCACAACGTTGCGTGTGTGGCCGGTTGGATCGGACATCGAGCTTGAAACGCCTTCGAAGCGCGGCGCGGCGACACGCATCAGTCCGCTGCGGCGCGCAAGCCGGATATTGCGATCTCGTGGAGAACGCGTCGGAATCGTCACGAATGGCATCGAACTCCGATTGATACTCTGCGATTCTGGATGGCCCTGATAGCCAGGTTGTCATTTCACTGGTCGGACGGACAGGTTGGGCTTCCCGATCCGGCGTTCCGGAATCGTATCGTCTGCTTTCAGCTCTGGCTTCGCCGCGGGGTATCATGGCGGCAGGGGAGATTTTTGACGCCGCCAGACTGCACCAGACCGCCGTTACGAAGGCGCTTCGGTCCCAGGCGAGGGCCGCGATTTAGGACTTCCTGCAGTGCATACTCGATCGGCGAAGCGATATGACTTCTCCGGTGGCGCCTGACGTTCTGTGGCGTCAGTCCCTCACTGTGGTTTATCGGATATTGTTTATTCTTAAACTCGAAAGTTCGGTCGAACTGGCGGGAGGCTTCAGTTTCGCGGCATCGGAGACCTGGCGTCGCGGCTTTTCTCCGAACCGTGCCCTTGGGCCGTTGGTGCGGCGCAATCTCGATCTCGGGCACGACACGGGGCGTTTGCTGGAGGATGGGTTACGGGTCTTGTTCCAGGTCTGCCGCGAAGGCCTCCAGCATGCGACCTTGGCGATCGCGCCGTTAGGAGGCGGATTGTTCGATCCGGCGGCGACTGAATTGCTCGATGGGCTTCACTGGGGCGAGCGTGCCGTCGCGATGTTGCTGGACCGTTTGTTGTGGACGGCGCCGCGTGGACGGGAACGGGAGCGCGTTCATTACGGCTCGCTGGACGTCGAGGAGCTCGGCCGGATCTATGAGTCGTTGCTGGATCTCGAACCGGACATCAGCGTGACACCCATGATACGCGCGCGGCGTGGGCGGCTGGAGACCGTCGTCGCCAAATCGTCGATGCATGCGCCGGATCCAAATCGCGTCGAAGTCATTCCGGCGGGCCGTTTCTTTCTGCGTACTGGCCTGGGACGTCGGGCCGGAGGCTCTTACTATACGCCGCACGAATTCGTTCGTTATCTGGTTCGAGAAACTCTGACACCGCTCGTGACTCCGCCGATCGAAAACCGCGAGCCAGGAGCGATCCTGCTGATCAAGGTTATCGACCCCGCCATGGGAAGCGGTCATTTTCTGGTGGAGGCTTGTCGCTTCCTGGCCGACGCTCTTTATGAAGCATGTCTCCGCTGCGATTCGCTCGGAACCGACGATGCGCGCCGCGGGATTGAAGCACTGCCGGATTTGGATCAGCGCCTGTCGTCCTATCTACCTACCCGATCCCGCGATCATTCCGAGACGGGATTATCGCGCGCGAGAGCACTCGCGTTGTGTCGTAGATTGGTTACGGTTCATTGTCTTTATGGAGTTGATCGGGACCCCTTGGCGGTCGAACTGGCGAAATTGTCGTTGTGGCTCGAGTCCTTCGCTGAAGGGCTGCCGCTGACCTTCCTCGATCACCGGCTCGTTGTTGGTGATTCGATATCGGGGCCGTTTTTCCGAGATCTGTCGCGCATGCCGATCGGTGGAAGGGAGCTCGACGTTCTGCTGGCACGGGGTGTGAGCGCGCGAATCACCGGATTGATGGGCGACGCCATGGCGCGGGTACGGCGATTGGAGGCGTCCATTGGCACAAGCATCGCCGACGTCCTGGCCAAATCGGCCGCGAAAGCCGAGTTGGACACCCTGCTCGCGCCAATGCGAGCACTCGCGCGCGCCTGGTCTGGTGCGGTCAGCGGCGATGCGCGGGAGGCGAATGATGCCTGGATCGCACTTGCGAAATCCGTCGCGGACACAGGCGCATTGCCGGAGCCCCTTGACCAACACCAATCCGCCTTGGCGCGGCACGGCGAACCGGCATTACCACTGGATCTGATATTTCCCGAGGTATTTCGGCCGGATCAAGGATGTGGCGGATTTCACGCGGTATTGGGCAATCCGCCATGGGATGTCGTGCATTACCAGACCAAGGAGTATTTCGCCGGGTTCGACCCCCGTGTGATGGATGCTCCAACGAAACGGGAGCGGAGCGCGATCGAACAGACGCTTCTCGCGAATCCAACAATCCGGGAGGGGTTCCTCGCCTATAAAAACTCATTCTTGGAGCGGAAGCGTCTGTGCGACCGGCTGTACCCGGATACGGCGTCCTCCGGCTCGATCGATCTGTTTCAGGTATTCACGGACCGAATGCTGCACTGCATGGCGCCGGGCGGCGCGATGGGAATCCTCGTTCCATCGTCGATTCACGCGAACGAGAGCACGATGCACCTCCGACGCAAACTCTTCGAAAAGACGTCCGTCGAAAGCTGCTTTACATTTGAAAACCGCAAGAAGCTGTTCGACATCCACGGCAATCAGAAATTCACTCTGATCGTCGCCAGGCGGCCTGGTCCGACCACCTCGTTTCGCTGTGCATTCTGGCTGAATTCGATCGCGCAACTGAACGAACCGGACCGTATCATGATGTACGACCGGGAATTCATCGCCGCGACTGGTGGCGAGTGCCAGACGTTCCTGGAACTGCGCGGTCAGGTGGACCTCCGGGTCGCGAGGCATTTGTTCGCGCGGCGTCCTGATATCCGCGCCTGGATGTCCGCGGGAAAAGTCACCTTCGGTCGCGAGGCGCATATGACCGATGATTCTCACAGGTTTACCGCAATATCGTCAGCCTCGGACAAAGAGTTGATCCCTCTACATGAGGGCAAGACCTTTCATCAATATACGGACCGCTGGAAGGCCTCGCCGCGTTATGCCATCCCGATCGAAGCCATGCGAGATAAGCCCGGGTGGCTCCGGGCTTCTGGTTATTACCGTTTGGCGTTTCGCGAGATCTCCCGTTCCACGGATGAGCGTACGATGATAGCGGCCGTGATTCCGCCCGGTTATATCTTTGGCCACAAAGGCACCTGCGAGAAAACGCCCTGGCTGCGCCCGGATGCCACGGCGCTGGTCCTGTGCGCCGTATTCAATTCTTTCGCGTTCGACTGGTGTCTGAGACGGAAGATAGCGGCGAGTGTCAGCCTGTTCATGCTGAACGCCTGTCCAGCGCCAACTTTGTCAACTGACGCATCTCGCTTCCTCGCGCATGGGGCTTTGCGTTTGTCGTGTGGCCATGCCGGCTACGCGAGGCTGTGGCATGAACAGTTGGGTGCTGTCGCCCCATTTTCGCCGGGGCTTTCGGCCGCTGACGAACGATACGCCGTGCGTGCCGCGATTGATGCCGTCGTTGCCCAGGCATACGGTTTAGGTCGTGACGACTATCGTCACATTCTCAGCGGGTTCAGCCACAAGACCCATCCTTCGGCCCCTGAACTGTGCGGCGTCGCCTTCGATCTGTTGACTGAGCTTGGGCCGCGGAAGTTCTACCAGCGGTATGATCCCTTCTCGGACGTATCGCTCATCGACGTCCTGGGTCAGTCCGACAGAGAGAGCCCTACGGCTTCGGCGACTTTGATTCCATCGACCCCCGCCGACAGAATGCCGCCCGCGTAACCGGCCCCCTCGCCCGCCGGGTACAGTCCCTTGGTGTTCGCGCTCTGGAAGTCGCGGCCGCGTGTGATGCGTAGAGGCGACGACGTTCGTGTCTCGACGCCGGTCAGAAGCGCGTCCGCCATGGCGAAGCCTGGAATGCGGCGGTCGAACTGGGGGAGTGCATCCCGGATGGCGTCGATAACATATTCTGGCAGGCACGTTCTCAGGTCCACCATGCTCACCCCTGGCATGTACGATGGGACCACATCTCCGAGCCGGGTCGATTCGTGGCCGCTGAGAAAATCTTCAACGCGCTGGCACGGCGCGGAATAGTCTTCTCCGCCAGCCTGGAATGCCAACGACTCCCAGTGACGTTGGAATTCCATGCCCGCGAGCGGGCCGCCAGGGTAGTCGTCCGGCGTGATTCCGACCACAAGGCCGGCATTTGCATTGAACTCCGCGCGTGAATATTGGCTCATGCCATTCGTCACGACCCGTCCGGTCTCCGATGTGGCTGCTACCACCCGGCCACCTGGGCACATGCAAAAGCTGTAAACCGAGCGGCCATTCTTCGCATGATGAACCAGCTTGTAATCGGCGGCACCGAGAAGCGGGTGACCGGCGAAGCGGCCGAAACGGGCGCGGTCGATCACCGGTTGCGGATGCTCGATTCGGACGCCGATCGAAAATGGCTTTCGTTCCATGAACACGCCTTGCTCATGGAGGAGTTGAAACGTGTCCCGCGCGCTGTGGCCGATCGCAAGCACAACACGGTCGGTGGCGATAATCTCGCCAGTTCGCAGTTCGACGGCGCGGACCTGACGGCTGCCGTCTTTGGCGGTCGCGATGTCAAGGCCGGTGACCTTGGCTCCGAATCGATACTCGCCTCCAAGCGCCTCGATTTTCGCGCGCATGCCTTCGACGATCGTGACCAACCGGAACGTACCGATATGGGGCTTGTTGTTCCACAAGATCTCTTCGGGGCCACCGGCCGCGACGAACTCGGTCAGCACCTTGCGGCCGAGGTCACGTGCCTCTTTGATCCCGCTGTAAAGCTTGCCATCCGAGAAAGTACCGGCCCCTCCCTCGCCGAACTGGGCGTTGCTCTCCGGGATCAGGACGCCGCGTCTCCACAGACCCCAGGTGTCACGTGTACGCTCGCGGACGACTCGGCCTCGTTCCAGTATGATTGGATGGAAGCCCATTTCCGCCAGCACCAACGCGGCGAACAAGCCGCAAGGACCGGCGCCGATCACCACCGGACGCGTCGCGAGCCGCGGTGGAGCGAACGTAACCGGTCGCCATGTAACGTCGGGAATCGGGCCAATGTGCGGCCCGGACTCTGTTACGTCATCGGGTATTGTCACATCGACCGAGTAGACGAGGCGTATATCATCCTTTTTGCGAGCATCGTAGCCTCGGCGCGCGACGGACCAGGTAATCGGCGTGTCGTCACCCACGCCCAGGCGTGCGCGGATCGCGGTGGGAAGCGCGTCTTTCGGATGATCGAGCGGCAGGCGGAGTTCCGTAAGACGCGGCATCAGTTGTTTTGCGTCAGGACAAATACGCTACTCGGCTCTTCGTAAAACGACCGCGATCGATTTCAGGCGGCCGGACATCGCTTCGATGTAGGGTGCGGTCGCGCAAAGCTGTTCGAAATGACGTTCGTCGAGGGTCAGACCCGCGCGCCGGCAGACAGCGGCGATCCGGTCCCGTTCAGGCTGGCTGAGATCTGCCTTCGCCGGAGCCGGTATCGGGGGCAAGTCGGTTGAGAACGGCGCATGTGCGTCCAGGACCGGGCGTCGCGCACGCCAGGACGTCGCGGTTTCATAGGCCTGCGCGGCGCGCAGTACGGTCGCTTCATCGAACGGCCGGCCAACGATCTGCATCGCCAATGGGAAGCCGTCGGGCGAGAAGCCAATGCACTGCGAGAGCGCCGGGCCGCCCAATACGTTGAACGGCGTCGTCAGCGAAGCACGGCGCCAGAAATTGATCGTTTGATGCGCGTCGAGCCGCGGTGCCGGTCCTGGGCCCAACGTCAGCAGCAGGTCGTAGCGCTCGTAGATTGGGGTCATTTCGGCGATCATCGCCCGGCGCTCACGCGACGCCTGCACGTAATCGATGCCGGAAAACAGCAATGCACCCAACGAGCGGCCCAGAAAATCCTCGCCAAAGTCCGCCAGACGTTGGCGCAGAACCGGCTCATGAACGGCATAAAGTTCGCTCTCGGCGCCGACGATCTTCACGTCGTAATAGTCCATCGCGGGCCGGATGCGTACCTCCTCGATCGTCGCGCCGAGCGAACGGAACACTTCGAGCGCGGCTTCCATGGCGGACTTCGCGACATCCGGGCAATCGACGTCGGTCTCGTACAGCCGGCGCAGCAACCCGATTCGCAGGCCTTTCACGCCGGCATGAAGACCATTGCGATAGTCGCGGACATCGCGGCGGGCGCTCGCCGGGTCTTTCGGGTCGTGCCCGGCGATAACGCCAAGGACGATCGCGCAGTCTTCCGCGGTCCAGGTCATCGGGCCAGCGGTGTCATAGCTAAAGGAGTTCGTGTAAACGCCGCTCCGGCTGATCAAACCGTACGTCGGCTTCAGACCGATTAAACCGCACAGCGCGGCGGGATTGCGGATGGAGCCGCCGGTATCCGAACCCAGAGCGGCCATCGCGAGGCCAGCGGCCACCGCGGCGCCCGATCCGCTGGACGATCCGCCGGTAAAATGATCCCGATTCCAGGGATTGCGTGCCGGCGGCCAGGGGAGGTCGAAGGACGGACCGCCATGCGCGAACTCGTGGGTCGATAATTTCCCCAGAAGGACCGCCCCCGCCTCACGCAGTTTCACCACGGTGGTCGCATCGAAGTCGGGGACATAATCCGCGCGGGTGCGGGAATGCGAGGTCGTGCGAATTCCCTTCGTGCAATAGATGTCCTTCAGCGCGTATGGGATGCCGTGCATTGGACCACGCCAGCGCCCGGCCATGATCTCGGCTTCCGCGGCTCGCGCCTGCTCCATCGCCTGGTCGGCGGTCACCAGCAGGTAGGCATTCAGGAGCGGATCGATCGCGGAAATTCTGTCGAGAAAGCTTTGCGTCAGTTCCGCGGGCGACAGCGCGCGTCGCTCAATCAGTGTCGCGGCCTCGGCGATGGTGAGAAAACAGGCGTCCCCGGTCATATGCGCCTCGCCGCGAGTTTCAATAACCGTAGCGTTTTCCCGGTCCGTCGCATCTCAGTCAACCTCCCGTCGGCGACCAGCCGTACTGCCTGGCGTCGCGTTGGTTCGCTTATTATGACGCGTGTCAGCGCATGAGGGGGTCTCGTCCGGAACGCGCAGGCCACTCTCTGCTATGGGTGTGGGGCGGATATGAATGCGAACCCGACCGGTTCATCTGCCCACTTCATCCGCCGTCGGCGTCGGGGGCCGGCCGCGCGGCACCCGGCCGGGGTGCTCGCGTGTCATGCCGAGCCTCGGAAGCGAGCGCTCCTCAACGAAGTCGCACAAATCCCCATCGCCACCTTTTGTGAAGCTCCGGCGTCGCCTGGGGGAATCGCTCGCTCCCCATACGCCGGCGAGGGGGGGCACCATCCACTAACGATCGGCGCTTTTCCGTCCGTTTCTTGATCGTGAAGTCGATATACATTGGGACCCGAATGCGATCGTATCCTGATGCTGACGAAATTTGGTTCCTCGAACCGGCTTCCATGGCCGGGTGTGAGGGGGCCGCGAACGACGAGCAGGTCGCATCGGCCGCTTTTGGAAATCGGTCGGGCGGAGCGGCGCTCGCATAATTCCGCGGCAGACCACGTGGAAGGCGGTTATCGGGTCAACGGCCCGACGGCCGCGAGAGGTCTGTTGATCTCAAAGCGGCGCAATTCGGGCCTTTTCGTGTATCAACTCCTGTTGGCCCCGCGCCGCGCGGAGCGGTGAGCGCGGCGGATTTTGATGGCCGCGCCGCGTCGTCATCGGTGGCCGTCCGAGGTGACGCCAGGGTGGCGCCAGGGTGACGCGGGCGTCACCCGCGGTGGCGAAATGGTCTCACTCGCCTGTAATCTTTCGACCGTTCCAGGTGCCCCCAAATACAGAGCGATTTCGGGTTTGCGGCGTCAACGAATTCTGGCATTGAGAGGGCGATATTCTGGGTGAGAGTCGTCGTTTCGTCGCATTCTCGTGGTTGACTTGTCCTGGAAGCATGGGTAGGTTGTTAACAGAAAGTGAATGTTTCCTGGGGTTCGCGTCCTAATAAGACAAAGGCCTGATTTTGGGACGGCGGTTCGGTCAAAATTCAGTTGCCAAAAAAAGGCACTAACTGTAGGTTTGGGTTAGGCACCCGGCGCGTCGGGGGTAGACCGCCCGCGAGTTAACACGGAGAATATGATGGCAACGACGACAGTTCCAGGCGGCCCGGGCGGAACCACGCTGACGTTTACCTTTGGTTCCAGCGCTGGTCTAACGGTCGCGCAACAGATCGCGAATGCGTTAGGGGCGGCGAGCAAGGCCGGGACGCTTACGCAGAGCACCGTTGCTGGCGGGTCTTCCGGATCATTGACGATCCCGACCGTGACTGGCGGTGGCACGTCGGACCTGATCATCGAGTCCGCTCCCACGGTCCCAACGACCGTCACGGGTTCCGGTGTTGTAACCAATAACAGTACTACGCCGAGTACCGATTACCGCCGGGCCGGGTGTAACACTGTTTACTGGTACCGCGGGCGGCGTGTTCACGGCGACGGGCACTGGCGCGGAGATCGGCGCTGTCGGGGGCGCCAACACCATTACGGCTGCCGGTTCCGGCGAAACGATTGGCGGCGGTACGGGCACCGACCTGCTGATCGCCTCGGCTGGTAGCAGCGGCGACACCATCGTGTCATCCGGCTCGGACACGATCACGTCCGCCGGTTCCAAGAATTTGATTATCGAGAACGCGGCCTCCACGGCGGGAGGCACTTTGATCACGGAGACCGGGAGCGGCGATACCATTGTCGGCGGACCCAATCCAACGACGGTGAACGCGTCTGGTGGCGTTGGTTCGGTCGGTGGCGTGACGTATTTCGCTGGGTCGGGCAGCCTGACCTTTGTGGGCGGATCGCAAACCGCCAGCATCCTGGGCGGGACGGGTCCCGAGTCAATCACCGCCGGCTCTGGCGGCGTGGTTTTCGGGGCGAACGGAGAATCCAGCGCAACGGTGAACAGTGGGGCCGGATCGGCGACGATCTTCGGCGCACCCGGCTCGTCAGTCAGTCTCACCGGGAGTGGAAGCCCTGATTTCCTTATCGCTGCCGGCGGAAACGAGACCCTGAACGCTTCGGCGTCCTCGTCCTCTAATCTCTTTGCGCAGAGCACCGGTACGTCGGTTTCCAGCGCGGTGATGATTGGCGGCTCCGGCAACGACACAATGGTGGCTGGCGCCGGGCCGGGCTCGTCTACCATGACTGGCGGCGGCGGTTCCAATGTGTTTGCTTTCTTCGAGCAGGCTGCTGGCGCGGCGAAGGATGTTGTAACCGATTTCAACTCCAACGATACGATCTACATCGAGGGATTTGCCAAGACTGGCTCTGCCGCGGCTTTGCTGCAGAACGCCACGGTTGGTGCGGGTGGTGTGACGTTGACACTCAGCGATGGAACGAGTGTGACATTCTCGAACCTGACCAGTACCGGCGTCGCTGGTTGGCAAGATCCAATATAACTGAGATCCCTGGAAGGGCTTTTCGGTTTGGGTTCCAGGCTCCTCTCTGCTCGCAGGGAGGAGTTTGGTGTTTCTTGGGTAAGCGATGAAGTGTCCCGCGATAGCGATTGGAACTCGATTCCGTTCGGTGGCAGACAGAACCGCGAACTCATTGCCAATTCAATTGGTCCGGATCGCCATTGGATTGTCGCTAAAGGGATAAGCAGCACGAAGGCGTGGCGCACACGACGGCTGATTCGCGGACAACCTTTGGCGCGCGAATCGACTTACGTTGCTGTGTTGTTCGTCTCGCCGTTGCCGGTATGAAATTGGTCAGGTGGCCGGCCGCGAGCAGCGGATTTCGATGTAGGGAACATCATCGGTATCCCACATTGATGACAAACGCGGGCAACCGACAGCGTTCGTCATTGACCGGACGACGCATGAACCTTGAGACCATTGGCGCCTGCATTGTCAAAGACGTCTGGACGATTAATGTTCAGTCGTCGGCAACTATTGAACGGGTTGACGCGGGAACTCGCTTACAGTGACAATTCCGACGATAACGGCGATCATTCCGCTGTACAATGGCCGCGATTTCATTCAGGCGGCGATTGAGAGCGTCCTCGCGCAGACTTTGCCGCCAACGGAGGTCGTCATTGTCGATGATGGTTCAACCGATCAGGGCATGGAGATTGTCGAGCGAATCGCGAGGTCGCATCCGCTCAAATTATTGCGTAAAGCGAATGGTGGGCAGTCGTCGGCACGCAATCACGGCGCGGCGAATTCCGGCGGAGACCTCATCGCGTTGCTCGATCAGGACGACATTTGGTACCCCAATCATCTGCGGGAACTCGTGGAACCGTTTCTCGAACGGCGTTCCGTCGATCTTGGTTGGGCCTACAGTAATCTCGATGAAATGGACAGAAGCGGCAATGTGATCGGGCACAACGTGCTCAACCATTGCACGACGCCACATCCAAAGGACAGTCTGTTTACGTGTTTGCGAGAGGATATGTTTATCCTCCCAACCGCGTCGATGATCTCACGCGCCGCATTCGAGTTGGTTGGCGGTTTCGATGAGACGCTCTCAGGCTATGAGGACGATGACCTGTTTCTGCGTATGTTTCGCGCAGGATACGATCATGTCTATGTCGACCGCGCGCTCGCGCGATGGCGCGTTCATTCTACCAGCGCGTCCTATTCGAAACGCATGGCATTGAGCCGGATGATATTCGCCAGAAAGTTGCTGCGAGAATATCCCGACGATCTGTCCAACCGTCGCTATTTTCGGCGTGACCTTATCGCTCCAAGATTCTTGCCGCAGGCGATCGTCGAGGCGCGCAAGGCGTTGCGATCCGACGATCAGGCGATGATCGACACAACGATCGCGGATGTCGAACTACTTCGTGGGTATATCGGCACGAACGGCGGCCAGCGAGATTTTCTTATCAGCGTCATCATCCCGCTTTACAATGGTCGCGATTTTATCCAGGAGGCATTGGACAGCGTCCTGACGCAAACCATGCCTCCGGATGAAATCATCGTGGTCGATGATGGATCGACCGACGATGGCCTGGCGATTGTTCAGCAAGCCGCGCTGGTCCATCCAATCAGGATATTGACGAAGCAGAATGGTGGACAGTCGTCCGCACGCAATGTCGGGATCGCGCATGCGCGGGGCGACCTGATCGCGCTGCTCGATCAGGATGATGTGTGGTACCCACATCACCTTGCAACTCTGGTCGAGCCTTTCACCGAGGCACGGCCGACCGAGCTTGGTTGGACATACAGCAATCTGGATCGCGTCGATCGCGATGGTTCAATGCTAATCCGTTCCTTTCTCACGTGGCTTCCCACAGCGCATCCGAAACTGTCCATGGTTCAGTGTCTTGAGCAGGATATGTTCGTCGTGCCCTCGGCGTCACTGATTTCGCGGAAAGCGTTTGAGACGGTTGGAGGATTTACGAATCTTTATCAGGTTATGAAGACGACGATTTCTTTCTGAGGATGTTTCGAGCCGGATACGAGAATGTTTTCATCGATACACCACTCTCAAAGTGGCGCATTTATCCAACGAGCTCATCGTACTCGTATCGGATGGCGCGGAGTCGTCGAGTCTACGCGGAGAAGCTGCTGCGTGCTTATCCTGATGAACCGCGAGACCTGAAATATTATACGACCGGCGTCATCGCCCCGCGGTTCCTGACGCAAATGTTGGCCGAGTATCGGAAAGCGATTGTCTACCGTACCCCGCAGGAGGCTGAGCTCGCCTTTGGCGACCTTCGATTTATCGCTCCATTTCTTCGCCGCAGATGGCGCTACATCGTAATGACCGGGCTTCCGCTGCTTTGGTTCCAACCCGTCGCACGGATTCTGTTCTCGCTCGCGAGCATCACCCGTGATTTGCTGCCTACCGCGTCGCGTCGCCGGTAGATAGGATCACCACGGACGGGTCCACCTGACGCCCCGCGGCGATTCGGGGTTCGACGTACGAACGCCTCGATCCCACGTGAACGTCAGTCCTTGGCGGCGCCGCGTGCACATCGCGGCGCCGCCGCTTGAACCAACCGGCGGCGTGCCACAGGCTCGGTTTGGCCTTTGCTGTCGGCTCTCAGGATGAAAGCGGACACCTCCCGGAACCCGTTGAGACCTGATCGATCAATGATGCTCTGACGACCTGTGTCTACCCGTTACAGCCGTCCAAAGTCGGCGCAGGGGCTCGATGCGCCGCAGCAATCGCCCTAACACCAGTTCCAGTTCGACCACCCGGGCGTTCAACCGCACCAGTTCCTCCGCGGTCGTCCGCAGCCGTTCGTCCATTTCCTTCAGCAACCGCTTCGCGGCATCGGTCGTCCCCGCGTCTCCGCGCGCGATGTCCGCCTGGCGGCCGTCCATGCGATCGACTGTTGAGGGGGCGATGCCAATTGGCAGAGATCCTGGGACCGGCGCACCAGGACGTTGTGCCTTATCAACAAAAACGATGTTCGACTCGATCGTAATGCGCTCAATGGGTAGATACGAGCGCGTGTTGGTCATCAGTTCCTGCATGATGTGGTCAATGAGTTGTTTCACGACGCCTATCATGCCGTATTGATGACTTTGGAACACCGCCGTGCCCTGCACCGCGTCATTCCAGGGCGGAACCGTATAGACCGCGCCATCCGGATATTCCGGCAAGAACCCCGTTCCGATATCCTCGATCACGTAACAGCCGCCTGGCAGCAGCCAACGGGGAAAGAGGTAATTGAAGGACCTCTTTGTCAGAAAGCCAATATGCGAGGCATCATCGACAATCAGATCAAATCCGCCGCCGGCCACCTGCGCGGCAAGATCGAGCACGGCTGGATCATCCTGGCTACCTTGGATGAAATGCACTCTGGCCTGGTCGGCAAGGCAGGCTGGTTGTTCGGCGATGTCAACGCCAATGATGGTCGCGCGTGGCAGATAGTCGCGCCAAAGCAGCAGCGACGCACCGGATGAGACGCCCAACTCCAGGATACGCAGGGGCTTTTCCCGGCGAAACGCCAACCGTTGCTCATATGCACGGAAATAGCTCATGGCCTTTCGCGTGCCGTCGCCCTCCGCGTAATACCGATCGGCGATTGCGTCCAGTGTGGCCCCGTCGGCAGCTTCACTCATCGGCGGCAACTCCGAAGACACTCGCATTTATTGGTCGGCATTCGGTCAGAAACGCGCGGCGCGGGGACCGGTGCGACCACCAGGGGCCGCATCCACGCATTGTCATGCTTACCACTACCCCAGCAGGAACCATAATCGGAACACAAGTGTTTCGAGCCAGGTTTGCCGCACAAATCCAGGGATACGTAATGCCCGAAGCCGTGCGGCGAACCCGCCACGGCTCGCTCGATCGATCGTCACGAGCAGCATGTCGGTTCCTTCCGGCAACAGACCTGGACTGGCACGAAGCGCCGCGACATGGCGCCAGAAAACCGTCATGAAAGGGCGTCGGCCGCGTCGCATGGCCCCAAGCGCGCGGCGCCAAATTCCGCGTGCTTCGCCCACGAGATTTCCGGGGTGCTGGCGATACAGGATGTCCGGCGCATCTCCGTGAATCACAACGCCATCGCTCGCCGACACAACGAGGTAACACCACCAGTCATGCCAGGTACTTTCCGGCGCCTTGGCGGCGTCGATCAGTTCGGCCGCCGCCCGGTTCAGGATCATGCAACAGCCTGGGATAACATTTTGGGTCAGCGCGGCGGGAAAGCCGGGGGAACGGCGCAACGCGGGCGTCTCCCCAATTCGCCGCAACGTGGAATCGACCAGCGTTCGGGCACAAAAATAGATCGCTGGCCGGTCTGCCGGCACCTCATTGAGCCCCGCGACCGCGTGCGCCAATTTGTTCGGGAGCCAAACATCATCTTGATCCGAAAACGCGAAAAATGATGCGTCCCCGTGTAATGCTGTCCGCAGCAGGGCAAGGAAACTTCCGGTGGTCCGTAATTGCCCGTCTTCCGGGAAATGGGTGCACTGCCCACGCCCCGGGCCCTTGGCGAATGCGGCCATCAAAGCCGCGCTGCCGTCGGTGGATCCGTCATCCCGCCAATACAATTGCCAGTTGCCGTGTGTTTGGGCCGTATAGCTGCGAAGTTGGTCGCCCAGATAGCGTTCGCCGTTGAACACCGACAAGAGAATCGCGACACAGGGTTCGCGAGGTCCGTTGGTCCTGGAGGCCGATCCAGGCGCGACCATCGCCGTGGGGTTCCGCGAGCCCATCTCCCGTCGGCGCCTGGAGCAGTCCTCGGAGACCGGCGAAATCGAGCAGCTCTTGAATTGGGTTCCGGTGAAGCCCGGCGACACCCTGTTTAACGCGGCCCACACCGTGCATGCCATCGGCGCCGGACTGGTGCTCTATGAGATCCAGCAGAACACCGACATCACCTATCGCCTTTGGGATTACGGCCGCGCCCGAGAGATGCACCTGGCGAAAGCAGTTCCCATTTCCGACTTGGGCGTGCACCCCGGCGTGGTGCGCGCCACGCCGCTTGCCCCTGGCCGCGAGGAACTGGCGCGCTGTAAGTACTTCGTCACCGAGTTGGTGGAGTTGAAAGCCGGTGAGCGCCTCGCTCCCACGCCCCAGAAGTGCCACATGTGGATTGCGATCGCGGGCCCGGCCGCATTGGCACGCAACCGTTCCACCCTGGCGAAGTCTGGCTGATGCCCGAAACCGGCGACCAGCCCGAAATCCGCGCCGACGGCCCCGTCCGCCTGCTACGCACCTACTTGCCGTAACGGTTGGGCAGGCACCTGCGCCTGGTTCCGAGCCCGAAGGGCGATAGATCAAAACCCACGGCGCAAGCGGTCGGGGTACGTCGGGACGTGTCCAGTAGCCCCGGAACGGGGCGTAAGCCTGAGCCTCGCCTCCGGCTAATCTGGCGGCCGTCGCGCCGGAGCCTCCAGCCAGGCCAACGCGCGGTGGCTTCTTCAATCCTTGAAGGTCGCCAGTTGAGCGTCCAGATCCGCCAGAGCCTTAACCATCAGAGCCTTGTAACGCGGGTTCTGTGAGG
>CAVRDN010000009.1:0-15951 GCA_963719675.1 uncultured Alphaproteobacteria bacterium
CGCGCAGGACAACGCGTTCCGGCGTGGCGCCGCGCACCACGCGGTACAGCACCGGAAACGGCCAGGTGGCGGCGTTGCCCATATCGCCGGGAACGCGCGGGAACCGCGCCTCCAGCATCAGAATCCCCAGGGGGGCCCCATAGATGGCCTTGCCACCTGTCGCGATCGTCGTCATGGCGCTATCTTGCCTGAAACCCCCCGCGCGGGCGAGACTAACGTGAGGCGCGCGGGATTCCGCGCACCTCACGGTGCGGTCGCGCACCGCGAACCGAAGGGCGCGACGACATACCCACGCGCCAAAGGGCGCGACGACATACCCACGCGCCAAAGGGCGCGACGACATACCCACGCGCCGAAGGGCGCGACGACATTCTGAGGAGACGACACCATGGCCGACCGGCCCTTCAACCAGGCTGACCTCGACGTTCTGGCGCAATGGGACACCCCGACCATCTGCAACGGGCTGGAGATCACCAACCCGGAACGCCGCCGCTTCGGCTTCACGGTCGAACCGATGGTCTGCATCGACCACAAAGCGAAACCGATGGTCGGTCTGGCCCGCGTCGGCATGATCCGCTCCATGGAAGTGCCGCGCGGCAAGGTCACCGACCGCGCCGACTGGTACGACTACGTTCACGCCACGGACTTCCCCACCATCGCCGTCATCCAGGATATCGATGGCCAGATGGGTTACGGCGCCTATTGGGGAGAGGTACAGTCAACCGTGCACAAAGCCCTCGGCGCCATCGGCTGCGTCACCAACGGCTCGTTCCGCGACCTCGACGCCTGGGCGCCGGGCTTTCAGATGTTGGGGGGCCGCATCGGGCCGAGCCACGCCCATGTCCACATGGTCACCTTCGGCCAGCCGGTGACGATCTTCGGCATGCACGCCGGCCATGACGACGTGATCCACGCGGACTTCCATGGCGCGGTTGTCGTTCCGGCCGACGCGGTGCGGAAGCTGCCGGCCGCGATCGACCTGATCTCCCGCCGGGAAAAGGTCATCCTGGACGTCTGCCGCTCGCCAGACTTCACGCCCGCGAAACTGCGCGACGCGCTGAAGCGGTCGGGCGAAATTCACTGACCCGGCGTCATTCACCCGACGCCACTGCCCAGATGGGGTATTGCCATGCCCAACTATGAGTACGAATGCGAAACCTGTGGCCCGTTCACCGAGAACCGGCCGATGGCGGAGTTCGACAAGCCACAGCCCTGCCCCGATTGCGGCGACATGGCACCGCGGTTGCTGACCTGCCCGGCGCTCGCGGGCGGGGCGTCGGAGGATGCCGGCATGCCGGCGCCGGCATCGCATCCCGGCGGATGCGCCTGCTGCGCCGCGCCGCGCAGTTGGAGCGCCGAGGCGGTTTAACGAACCGAGGACGGATCCGGCACCGGGTCCGTCGTCAGGCGTTCCGCCAGGCCGGCAAAATGCGCAACGCGTTGCCACGCCCAATCGCGGCCAGATCCTGCGCGTCGAACCGCGCGGTCAGGCCGGTGACGTGCTCAATGCTGGTGCGATACGGGAAATCGGTTCCAAACACGATCTGTGACACCGGCACGAGTTTGGCGAGTGCCAGAATGGTGACCTCGTTGGCGACCTGAGCGGTATCGTAATAAAATCGATTCAGTTCGCGATCGACCATCTCGCGGGAGAATTTGCCTTTGTACGGCGGTGTCGTGACCATCTGAATACGCAATCGTTCCGCGACCGAGGTGATCACGCCGCCGCCATGCGAAAAGATGAAGGTTATGTCGTTGTAGCGTTCCGAAGCCCCGCTGAAGATCAGACTGATCATCGTGCGCGTGGTATCGGCGCCCCAGTCCACGGCGGCATCCGGTACGCCCTTGACGAGGTTGACGCAACAGGCGGGGCTCATCGGGTGCGTGTAGACCACGGCCTTGCGGCGGTTGAGTTCGTCGAATACCGGCGCGAACTCCGGGTAGCCCAGCCATTTGTCGGTATAATTGGTCATCATGCCGATGCCATCGACCTTCAGCGTATCGAATACGTATTCGATTTCCTTCAGGCTTTCATCGATGTAGGGCATCGGCAACATCGCGAAGGCACCAAAGCGGCCGGGATGATCCTTGGCCAGTTGGCGTGCCCATTCGTTCGACTTCGCGCGCCACCTTGGCCGCTTCCGTCGCCGGCAAAAATCCAACCTGCGGCGGCATCGGCGACAGGATCGCGGTCGCGGTCCCGGCCTTGTCCATGTCCTCGAGCGACTTCTCCGGCGTCCACGACACCATGGGCGGATTGTCGAGCTTCGCGCGCCTGACCGCGTCAACCCAGGCGGGCGGCACGAGGTGATGGTGGACGTCGATGAACCGCGGTTTCGGCGCGGCCCGCGCGGTTGAAGCGAAGGCCGCGGCAAGACCTCCGACCAACACATGCCGCCGGCCGCATCCGCATCGTGGTGTCATGTTTCTCCCTCCCGTTTTCGCCGCCGTTGTTCGACGAACGCGCCCATCAGGCGTTTGGTTTCTTCGCTGCCATGCGCGGCGGCGACAGCGCGGATGCCTTGCTGGATCGCGTCGGCGATCGACATGCGTTCCCAGTCATGCATCAGTTCTTTTTGCGCGCGAATCGCGTGCGGTCCGGCGGACAGGATCGCCGCGACCCAGTCCTCCACCGCGGCGTCGAGTTGGGCCAGTGGGACTATCCGTTCAACGAGGTGACAATCGGCGGCCTCGCGCGCGTCGATGTGTCGGCCGGTGAACACCAGTTCGCGCGTTTTGCCCCAACCGATCAGTTGCGGCAGCAAACAGGCTTCCATGCCGGAGGGCAGGCCGAACAGCACCTCCGGCATGCCGAAACGGGCGGTGTCGGCGGCGGCGCGCATATCGCACGACGCGGCGATCTCCAGCCCGGCGCCGAAACAGTACCCATTGACGCGGGCGATCACCGGAACCGGCGCGCGGCGGATCGCCTCGCACACGCGATGGGTGAGGAACGGGCCTTCATAGGCGTGCTCCGGTTCGAATGTCGCCATTTCCGCGACATCGGCGCCACTGATGAATGACCGGTCACCGGCGCCGGTCAGGATGATCACGCGCAGGGCGGATTGCGCGGATACGTGTTCGATCGTCTCGGCCAGGTCGCGTTTGCCGGGATTGCCCAGCGCGTTGCGGCGGTCGGCGTTGTTGACCGTGACGGTCGCGACGCCGCGACTGTCGGTGGTGGCGAGGATCAGGTTTGAAGACATGATGGGAGCGTCCGGTCAAAGCGGGACGGCGTCAAGGCGAAGGCGCTGCCCTCGAACCCGCCAGGGGGCTCTGCTCCCTGGACCTTCGGCAAAGGGCGAGGCCCTTTGCAATCTGTCCATTGGGTCGGTGTGTGAAGGGCCGGCACGGCCCTTGCCAGGTCACGGTTGGCCCTCCCCACACACCCTTCCAAAATGAATGGTTCCAAGGGCGGTGCTCTTGGCGGAGGTCCAGGAGGCAGCGCCTCCTGGTCGGGGTCCGGGGCGGAAGCCCCGGCGCCTCCGCGTCATTTACGCCGGCGTAACACCGCGTCGCGGATCAGCGGCATACGATCGTTGCCGAAATACATGTCATCGCCGCCGACAAAAATCGTCGGAGAGCCGAACCCGCCACGGTCGATCAGTTCCTGCGTGTTCTCGCGCAGTTTGTCCTTGTTCGCCTGATCGTTGATCGCCGCGAAGAACGCCGCCGGATCGACCCCGGCCTTTTGGCAGATCGCGGTCAGCACGTCATCTTTCGAGATGTCCTTGTCGTCGCCCCAGTACGCGTCGAAGGTGGCCAGCGCGAACGGCTCGAGTTGATCGGTGCCCTCCAGCCAGCAACAGCCGCGCATCGCCTTGACGCTGTTCACCGGAAACACCGTCGGCCGGTAGTGCATCCGGATGCCGAGGAAGCGAGCCCAGTCGGTCTGGTCTTTCTTGTTGTAGGCGGATTTGGCGGGCACCGGCTTTTCGCGCGAATTATGCACACTGGGGTTGACGGCATTGAACACGCCACCGACCAGATGCGGCCGGAAGGCGATGGTCACACCGATTTCCTTGCGCAATTCCAGCAGGCTGTGGAACGCGAAATACGTCCACGGGCTGGAACAATCGAAGAAACATTCCAATTCAGCCATGATCTGTCTTCCTGTAACACCGCATGATGGACGATGGCGAGAGACGCTCAGCCCACCGGTACCGGACGCGCGCGCTGATTGTACAGCATCTTCGCGCGCCGGTCCTTTTCCTCCTGGGACAATTTCGATTGATCCTCCGCCATGTCGGATCCCACCGCCATGCCGCGTTGCACGCCTGGACGCGCGCCCATCTCTTCGAACCAGCGTTTGAAGTATTTGAATTCCTCGATGTCCTGGCCTTGGGCTTTCCAGTTCACCGTCCACGGATAGCAGATCATGTCGGCGATCGTGTACCGGTCGCCGGCGAGATATTTGCTTTCATACAGCCGGTTGTTCAACACGCCGTACAGCCGGTTCACTTCATCGGTGAAGCGCGTGATGGCATAGGTCTGATCGCCCTTGCTGGCATCCAACCGGCGAAAGTGTCCACATTCGCCACTCTTGGGACCCTGGTTGGCCATTTGCCAGATCAGCCACTCATTCACCGCATAGCGTCCGCGCATATCCTGAGGGTAGAATTTCCCGACCTTCTCGGCGAGGTACATCATGATCGCGCCGGACTCGAAAATCGCCATCGGCGCGCCGCCATCGGCCGGCGCGGTATCGACCATGGTCGGCATGCGGTGGTTCGGATTCATCTTCAGAAACTCGGGGGTGAACTGATCGCCGCGGCCGATGTTGCAGGGGATGATCTTGTAAGGGATCGCCGCCTCTTCCAGCAGGATCGTGACCTTCTTGCCATTGGGCGTGGGCCAGTAATGCAGGTCGATCATGTCTTGTGCTCCCTTTCGGTTGGCGTTTCAGCCGGCACTCTGGCACAACCTCGGCATCCCGGCCACACTGGTTGCCTCTTTGGTTACCCCACCTTTGGCCGCCCCCTTTTGGCCGGAAGCAAGACTGGATCCAGGAACGTGACTGATATCGTACTCGTGCACAGCTCAGATTTACATGTCGATAACGACCCGCATCAGGGTCCTTATGGAGCCGACGGCACCACCGGCTTACGGGTCGTGCTGGACGCGGCGAAGACGCATAACGCGGATATCGTTCTGCTCGTCGGCGACATTTTCGACAACAACCGCCAGCCCGACTGGATCCTGAAGCGCTGCACCGAGTTGCTGGCGGATGCCGGACGGCCGGTGGTGTTCCTGCCCGGCAACCACGATCCGCTGACCCCCGATTCCGTCTATCTGCGTGGCGACATGGTGGAGCTTCCGCACGTGCACGTGCTTGGCGTCACGCACGATCAGGCGGTGTATTTTCCCGAATTCGACATGGAGATCTGGGGTCACGCGCACGTCGATTACGGCAACATGGCGCCGCTGCGCGATCCGCGGCCGAAGACCGCCCGTTGGCATATCGCGCTGGCGCACGGCCATTACGAGGACGATGGCGCCGTGCCGCTGCGTCCCTCGTGGTTGATCAGCAACGCGGAACTCGACGCCACCGAAGCCGACTACATCGCGCTGGGCCACTGGAATCGCGCGGTGCGGGTCGGAACAGGGAAAATTCCAGGCTATTATTCGGGTTCGCCGGATCTGGCGAAGACGGTGAACGTGGTACGGTTGACCCACAACGGCGCCGTCGAGGTCACGCGTGAACCCATCGCCTGGGACTGAAGATCGGCCGAGCTATTCCTTCATCAACTCCGCGCGGATCGCTTCCAGTTCCTTGCGTCGTTCGGCGCCGGTTTTCGGATAGCGCGATTTGATGTCCTTCAACGTATCGACGACGACCTGGGATACGATCAGGCGCGCGTTGCGCTTGTCGTCGGCGGGAACGATATACCAGGGCGCGTGCTCCGTACTGGTGGCGCTCAGACACTCCTGATACGCGGTCATGTAATCGTCCCAGAACCCGCGCTCCTGGATGTCCGCGACGCTGAATTTCCAGTTCTTTTTCGGCTCCTCGATGCGGGCGAGGAAGCGCTCACGCTGCTCCTCCTTCGACAGATGCAGGAAGAATTTGACGATCCGCGTCCCGGCGCCGTGCAAATGCCGCTCCAGATTGTTGATGGAGCGATAGCGATGCTGCCAGCGTTTCTTCAGATCCCGCGGCGCGTCCACCTCGCCTTCCGCCTCGAGGATTTCCGGATGCACACGCACGACGAGGACTTCCTCGTAATAGCTGCGATTGAACACGCCGATGCGCCCGCGCTCAGGCAGATCGCGCGTGCAGCGCCAGAGGAAGTCGTGCTGCAGTTCCTGCGCGCTCGGATGTTTGTAGCTGAACACCTGACAGCCCTGCGGGTTGACGCCCGACATCACGTGGCGAATGGCGCCATCCTTGCCGGCCGCGTCCATCGCCTGAAAGATCAGCAGCACCGCGTGACTGTCGGCGGCATAAAAACGCTGCTGCAGTTTCTCCAGTTCGGCGACATGGCTGGCCAGCAATACGTCGTAGTCGTAATCGGAACTCGTACACCGGCGCGACGCGCGTCGGCCGGTGTTTCAGTTTGACCGTCTCACCGTCGCGGACGCGGAATGGAGCTACCTGGATCGCCATGACCGCGAGTCTCCGCCTGTCCTGGCCGGCGATCAAGAGGCGACCGGCGCGCGCGACCGGCGCGCGCATGCCGTGGCCCGGTTAAAACCCGGCCAGATCGACCCCCGCGACGCCGGCCGCGGCACCCGCCACGGTGATCAGACTCAAGGTCAGCAGAGCCCGGTGGAGGAGTTCCATCAATCGGTAGGTCGCGATCGGATCGCGCGCGGCACGGCGTTCCAACAACCGGTCGAGGAACCACGGTTCGGCGACGAACAGCATGACGGCGAACACCAGCCAGGTCAGCACCATGGCATGCATCCACCAGAACGTCGCGGACTGAAACCGGTCCCAGGCGTCGATCCGCCAGGTCATGTAAAGCCCGCTCAGTCCCGCGAGACCGGTGGTCCAGCGTGCCTGACGGGCGAAACGCGCTTCGATGGCATGAAAAGCCGCGAACCGCTCATTGGGAGGGTACGCGCGCCGGATGCCCGGCAGCAGCACCGTGGTCACCATCCCCACGCCGCCGATCCACAGCACGACCATCACCACGTGCAGCGCGCGAGCAATTCCGAAATCGGTCATCGCGCGTTCTCCGGTCAGAACGATGGAAGCAAATTCGTGGTCAGACCAGCCGGGCCTGACGGACCGCGGCGGCGATGAACGCCGCGAACAGCGGATGCGGATCGAACGGCTTGGACTTGAGTTCGGGATGATACTGCACGCCAACGAACCATGGGTGACCCGGCAGTTCGACGATCTCCGGCAGCACGCCGTCCGGCGACATGCCGCAGAAACGCATCCCCGTCGCCTCCAGCGCCGCGCGGTAGTTCACATTGACCTCGAAACGGTGCCGGTGACGTTCGTCGATGCTCGGGCGATCGTCGTAGATCGCGCGGACCAGGCTGCCTTCGGCGAGCACGGCCGGATAGGAGCCAAGCCGCATCGTGCCGCCTTTGTCGTCATGCTCGGTGCGGTGCACGACCTGATTGCCGCGCGCCCATTCGGTCAGTAATCCCACCACCGGCTCATCGCACGGACCGAACTCCGTCGAGGACGCGCCGGACATCCCGCCGAGATTACGCGCCGCTTCGATGACCGCCATCTGCATGCCGAAGCAAATGCCGAAGAACGGCACGCCGCGTTCGCGCGCGAATCGCACCGCTTCGATCTTGCCGGGCGTGCCGCGTTCGCCGAAGCCGCCCGGCACCAGAATGCCGTGCACATCCTCCAACCGCTGGACAGCGCTGGGTTTTTCGAATTCCTCGCTGTCCACCCAGTCCAGTTGCACGCGCACGCGGTTGGCGATGCCGCCATGCGTCAAAGCCTCGGCCAGCGACTTATAGCTGTCGAGCAGGTTGGTGTATTTGCCCACCACCGCGATGCGCACATCGCCCTCGGCGCTGGTCATGGCGTTGACGATATTCCACCAGCGGCTGAGATCCGGTGTGCCGTCCGACGGCAATTCGAAATGCCGCAGCACTTCGCGGTCCATGCCTTGCTCGTGGTAACGGATCGGCACCCAGTAGATATTCGGCACGTCGAGGGCGGGAATCACCGCCTCCGGCCGCACGTTGCAGAAGGCGGCGATCTTGCGTCGTTCCGCGTCGGGAATGGGGCGATCGCAGCGGCACAGCAGCATCTTTGGCTGGATGCCGACGTTCAGCAGCTCCTTCACCGAGTGTTGCGTCGGTTTGGTTTTCAATTCGCCGGCCGACGGAATGTACGGCACCAGGGTCAGGTGCACGAACATCGACTGTTCCGGCCCCAGATCGTTGCCAAGCTGGCGGATCGCTTCGAGGAAGGGCAGACTCTCGATATCGCCGACGGTGCCCCCGATCTCGATCAGCACGAAGTCGAACTTGTCGGTGCCACGCAGCACGACGTCCTTGATGGCGTCGGTGATGTGCGGAATGACCTGCACCGTGGCGCCCAGATAATCGCCGCGCCGCTCGCGCAGGATCACGTCCGAATAAATGCGGCCGGTGGTGGCGTTGTCCAGTTGCGTGGCGTGCACGCCGGTAAACCGCTCGTAGTGTCCCAGATCGAGATCCGTTTCGGCACCGTCGTCGGTGACGAACACCTCGCCGTGCTGGGTTGGGCTCATGGTGCCCGGATCGACGTTGAGATAGGGATCGAGTTTGCGCAGTTTCACGCTGTAACCGCGCGCCTGCAACAGCGCGCCAAGCGCTGACGCGGCGATGCCCTTACCCAGGGAGGAAACCACGCCGCCGGTGATGAAGACGAACCGCGTCATGGGCGGTCCTTATACGCGCGCGAATCGGTGGGTGGGAAGGCCCGCCCTGACGATTGGCAAAATCAGTTCGATGGCGCGGAAGGGGCGGACGGCGCGGCGGGCGGCGCGGCCGGGATCGAGGTCGCCGGCCCGCCAGGCGTATCCAGGATCGACCGGCTGGTTCCCATCGTGCCGCGGTTCATCAGGGCCAGGGCCAGCGACAGAGCCATGAACGCGGTGGCGAGGATCGCGGTGGCCCGGGTCAACAGGTTGGCGGTGCCTCGCCCGCTCATGAACGAGCCCATGCCCTGAGAAGTGCCGATGCCCAGACCGCCGCCTTCGCTGCGCTGAATCAGCACGACGCCGATCAGCGCCATGGTCACGAACAGGTGGATGATCAGAAGGACGGCGGCCAAGGCGGGGTTCCGGATGAAGGGCGAGCGCGGCGGACTTTTAGCCGCGCCGGTGGCGGTTGAAAAGGGCGAAAGCCCCGGCGCGTCACGCCCTGGCCGCCTTCGCGATGCCCAGAAACTCCTCCGCCTTCAAACTCGCGCCGCCAACCAGCGCACCGCCAACGTGAGGCACCGCCAGCAAACTCCCCGCGTTCGCCGGCCGGACGGAACCGCCGTACAGAATGCGAAGCCCCTCACCCGCCTGACCGAGAAGCGTCACCAGCGTCTCGCGGATGAACAAATGCATCGCGGCGACGTCGGCCTCGGTGGCGGTTTTGCCGGTGCCAATGGCCCAGACCGGCTCATACGCGACTACCCCCGCGAACCCCTCCGGCAAACTCCCCCGCAACTGGGCGCCCACCACGGTATCCTGCTCCCCGGCGACCCGCTGCGCCTCGGTCTCGCCCACGCAAACGATCGGCGTCAGACCGGCGGCGATCGCGGCTTTGGTCTTGGCCTGGATCAGGGCGTCGCTCTCATGGTGATCCGCGCGGCGTTCGGAGTGGCCCAGAATGACCCAGGCGGCGCCCGCGTCACGCAACATCGCGGCGGAAATATCACCGGTATGCGCGCCCTTCTCGGCGATGTGGCAATCCTGCCCGCCGACGGCGACCGGCGACCCGTTCAACGTCCTGGCGACCGAGACGATCTGCGTGAACGGCGGACACACCAGCAAATCGCAGGTCAGGCCGACGGCGCCGCCGCGCAACGGCCCGACGATCGCGGCGGCCTCCTCGGACAATCCGTTCATCTTCCAATTTCCGGCGATCAGTTGGCGCATTTCCCTCTCCGCGGCTCTGTTACCCGCCATTGAACCCACCGGCGCACGGGATGCAAGGCGGTGCGCGCGGCCAGGCGCCCGTCCGGCGGGACATGCGGGTCAGCGCTCGAACTTTCCCGCGGGACGCGCGTTAGACCTTCAACACGGAGAGGCGATATGCGGGCGAGCGGCACTGATTTACCCGTCATGGATCGGCGTGGCTTTTTTCGGCTCGCCTTTGGCGGGGCCGGTCTCGCGTCCGTGGTCGCGGCGGGTGCCGCCGCGGGTATCAATCGCCGGGAACTCATGGATATCGGCGCGGCCGGTGCGGGAATCGCGGCGGCGGTCGCGGTTGGGACCGCATTGGCCCAGGAACAGACCCCGCTCTCAGGTGGCGGCGCGGAAGGCGCGGCATCGCCAATGCCCGTGGGGGTAATGCCCGTGGGGGCAATGCCGGTAGGGGCAATGCCCGTGGGGGTGATGCCCGTGGGGGTGATGCCCGTGGGGGCAATGCCGGTGGGGGTGCAGCCGGCGACGCTGGCATCGCTGCTGACCGAGCCCCCGCTCGGTCTGACGCCGCCCGCGCCCGCGTTTTGGCCTGGCCCCATGAAGCCAGAGGCTCCCAACCCGCTCGAGGCGGCCGCCGAAAGCATGAGCGCCGGCCGAAGGATCGTGGTGCTTTGCGGGCCGGGAGCCTCGGATGCGCGAGAGGAGGTCGGCGAACTCGCCGACACATTGGGGGCGCCCGTGGTCAGGGCCGTCCCGGGAGACGCCCTGGGTCGAGTGCCGTTCACCGCGTGCGGGATTGGCGATCTTGGAGCCGCCGCCGCGTCGTGGGCGATGCGTCAGTGCGACACCCTGATTGTTCTGGGAGCGGCCGTCGGCGTTCCGTCGCCGTGGTCCACATACATGCCCGGTCCAGGCCAGGCCCGCTTGATACGGATCGGACACGACGGTGGTGGGGCGAAGGACGGTTGCCCGGCCGAGGTCGCGCTGAACATGGATGTGAAAAGCGCGTTGCGCATGTTGTTGCCCCGCCTCGGCCGTCACGCCGATCGTGATTTTTTGCTCGAGGCGCGCCGTCGGATGGCGGAGTGGAACCAGCGGCTGGCGGAAGCGGAAACCGCGTCGCGGGCGCGATCGAAACCGCGAGCAGCGCGCGGGTCCACCGCCGCGTTCTCCGATTTGAATACCGCCCGCGGACAGTTCTCCGCCGCGGATGAAGATGGTGCGTATTTCGATCGCGCGCATGCCCTCATTTCGTTTGATGGCCGAACCAAAACCTGGGTGACCGCGCGGCATCGCCGACATGCCAGCGGCGATTGATCGCGAGGCTGACGAGACGAACTGTCCGATGTCGTGACGGGGACGGCACCACCCGGAACGCATGCGCCGCCTGGCCTCCGGCAGCAACGACGCTGCGAAATGCACGGAGTCCACGAAACATTATTTCGTCGTGATCGTGTCCTGGGCAATCGGCATCGCCGCTGCCGAGGGTGGTGGCATGTCGTGTCAGGGAATTAACCAGAAAGTGGTTAATTGTTAATATTGCGTTGCATCATCAATGATTTCTTGCCTCCGGCGCTTGCCGTTCGGACGACCTGACCCTTAGATGGGCGCGAACTTCCGGCGAACCCTTCCAGGGGATCAGGATCATGGCACAAGCGGCGGAAACCAGGAAAACCGAGAAAGCCTCCGGGAGCACGCTCGGAAACGTATCAGCCAAGGCCTCGACGGGCGGATCCGCCAAGGCGGGGACAAAGTCCGGAGCGAAGACGTCGGGGAAGGCCGGCGACGCGGGCGTCGATCAGGCCGAGTTGCTCAAAGCGTATCGCACCATGCTGCTGATCCGCCGGTTCGAGGAGAAAGCCGGTCAGTTTACGGCATGCAGTTGATCGGCGGCTTCTGCCATCTGTACATCGGCCAGGAAGCCGTTGTCACCGGCATGCAGATGGCCATCGGCGAGGGCGACGAGGTCATCACCTCCTACCGCGATCACGGCCACATGCTCGCCGCCGGCATGGAAGCACGCGGCGTGATGGCGGAGCTGACCGGCCGCGCGGGTGGCTACTCGCATGGCAAAGGCGGCTCCATGCACATGTTCAGCAAGGAACGCAATTTCTTCGGCGGCCACGGCATCGTCGGCGCGCAGGTCTCGCTCGGGAACGGTCTGGCGTTCTCCAACTGGTATCGCGAGAACGACCGCGTCTGCCTGACGTATTTCGGTGAGGGCGCGTCGAACCAGGGCCAGGTTTATGAAAGCTTCAATCTCGCCGCGCTGCTGAAGCTGCCGACGATTTTCATCATCGAGAACAACAAGTACGGCATGGGCACCAGCGTCGAGCGCGCCTCGGCCTCGCATGACCTGTCGAAGAACGGCGTGCCCTGGGGCATCAACGCCGCGCAGGTCGATGGCATGGATGTGCTGGCGGTCAAGGCGGCGGCGGAGGTCGCGGTGGCCGCCTGCCGCGCCGGCAAGGGCCCGTATTTGCTTGAAGCGAAGACGTATCGCTATCGCGGCCATTCGATGTCCGACCCGGCGCGCTACCGGCCGCGCGAGGAACTGCAATTGATGCGCACGCAACACGATTGCATCGAGAACGCGCGGCAGCGTCTCGCCACGCTCGGCGTCGAGGACAAGGCGTTCAAGGCGATCGACGACGAGGTGAAGGCGATCATCCAGGATGCCGCCGATTTCGCGCAGGCCAGTCCCGAGCCCGATCCGTCGGAGCTTTGGACCGACGTGCTGCTGGAGGGCTGAGCCATGGCGACGCAGATCCTGATGCCCGCGCTGAGCCCGACCATGACCGAGGGAAAACTGGCCCGCTGGCTGAAACATGTTGGCGATGAGGTGCGCGCGGGCGATGTCATCGCGGAAATCGAGACCGACAAAGCGACGATGGAGGTCGAGGCGGTCGATGAGGGCAAGCTGACACAGATCCTGGTCGATGAGGGAACCGAGGGCGTGGCGGTCAATACGCCGATCGCGGTGTTGTCGATGAATGGCGAGGCGGCCGCGATGGCGCCGGCCCCCGCTCCG
Organism: uncultured Alphaproteobacteria bacterium; assembly: GCA_963719675.1. Taxonomy (GTDB): domain Bacteria; phylum Pseudomonadota; class Alphaproteobacteria; order Acetobacterales; family Acetobacteraceae; genus Rhodopila. The sequence goes on from CAVRDN010000009.1 coordinate 13,075, forward strand.
GCCGCTGCTCCTCCCATCGCGGCTCCCCCCATCGCTGCTCCTCCCTCTGGCCCCGCCCAGGCCAAAGCGCCGGCCACGTCCGCGACGACGCACGCGGTCGCGCCGGCGACGGTCGCGGCGGCGCCGGAAAAGGATTGGGGACCGACCGCGCCGATCACGGTCCGCGAAGCGCTGCGCGATGCGATGGCGGCGGAAATGCGCGCCGACAAGGACGTCTTCCTGCTCGGCGAGGAGGTCGCGCAATACCAGGGCGCCTACAAAATCAGTCAGGGCCTGCTGGATGAATTCGGCCCGCGGCGGGTGATCGACACGCCGATCACCGAGCATGGCTTCACCGGCATGGCGGTCGGCGCGGCTCTGAACGGGCTGCGTCCGATCGTCGAGTTCATGACATTCAACTTCGCCATGCAGGCGATGGATCAGATCATCAACTCGGCGGCCAAGACCTTGTATATGTCGGGCGGCCAGATGGGGTGTCCGATCGTGTTTCGCGGTCCGAACGGCGCGGCGGCGCGGGTCGGCGCGCAGCACTCGCAATGTTACGCCAGTTGGTACGCGCATGTGCCGGGACTGAAGGTGGTCTCGCCCTGGTCCGCCGCCGACTCGAAGGGGCTGTTGCGCGCGGCGATCCGCGATCCCAACCCGGTGATCTTCCTGGAGAACGAAATTCTTTATGGCCAGACCTTCGATTGTCCCGTGGATCCGGATTTCGTGGTGCCCATCGGCCAGGCGAAAATCGAGCGTTCCGGCACCCAGGTCACCATCGTCGCGTTCAGCATCATGGTCGGCGCGGCGCTGAAGGCGGCGGAAACCCTCGCCGGCCAGGGCATCGACGCCGAGGTCATCAATCTTCGGTCACTGCGCCCGCTGGACACCGAAACCATTGTCGCCAGCGTCAAGAAAACCAACCGGCTGGTGACGGTCGAGGAGGGCTGGCCGTTCGCCGGCATCGGCGCCGAGATCGCGATGCAGATCATCGAGCACGCGTTCGACTGGCTCGACGCGCCGCCGGTCCGCGTGCACGGCGCGGACGTGCCCTTGCCGTACGCCGCCAATCTGGAAAAACTGGCGTTGCCGCAGGCGGACTGGATAGTCGACGCGGCCAGGAAACTGATCTGAGCGGGGAACACGCGTCATGGCCACCAATATCCTGATGCCGGCGCTCAGTCCGACGATGACCGAGGGCACCCTGGCGCGCTGGTTGAAGAAAGAAGGCGAAACGATCAAGGCGGGCGACGTGATCGCCGAAATCGAAACCGATAAGGCGACGATGGAGGTCGAGGCGGTCGATGAAGGCGTGCTCGGCAAGATCCTGGTCGGCGACGGCACCGAGGGGGTGAAGGTCAACGAACCGATCGCGGTGCTGGTGAGCGCCGGCGAGGCGGTACCGGCGACCGCCGCCAGCACCCGCCAAGGCCGCGTCCCCGGCACCGGAACCCGCTGCCAAGGCGTCCGCCGCCGCTCCCGCGCCTACCGTTCAGGCATCCGTTTCGGCCCCCGCGCCGGTCGCGGAAACGCGCCCGCCGAACGGTCACGCGGCGGGCGAGGAACGCATCTTCGCCTCGCCGTTGGCCCGCCGCATGGCGGCGCAGGCCGGCATCGACCTGACGGCCTTGAAGGGCAGCGGACCGAACGGACGCATAGTCCGGGCGGACATCGAGGCAGCCCAGAAAGGCGCGCCGGCGCCCTCGCCCGCGCCGCTTCAGGCGCCCGCTCCGGCGGCGCCGCGCACCCACGCCCGCACCGGCCGCCGCGATCAGCGCGCCGCACCGGCTGGTGCCGCACAGTTCGATGCGAAAAGTGATCGCGCGCCGGCTGACCGAGGCGAAGTCATCCATTCCGCACTTCTACGTCTCGATGGACATCGAGATCGACGCGCTGATCGCGCTGCAAGACCAGTTGAACGCGAAATCCCCGGCGCGCGATCAACCCGGGCTCGTATTTCATCACCATCAACGATCTGGTGATCCGCGCCGCCGGCGCCACCCTGCGCCGGGTGCCCGAGGTCAACGCCAGTTGGACCGACGACGGCATGGTGTTTTACGACGACGTCGACATCAGCGTCGCGGTCGCCATCCCGGACGGGCTGATCACCCCGATCATTCGCCGCGCCGACCAAAAAGGCCTGCTGACCATCAGCCGCGAAATGCGCGACCTCGCGACCCGCGCGCGCGCCGGCAAACTGAAGCCGGAGGAATTCCAGGGCGGCGGATTCTCGATCTCCAACATGGGCATGTTCGGCGTGTCCGAGTTCTCCGCCATCATCAATCCGCCGCAGGCGGCGATCCTGGCGGTCGCGACGGGCGCGAAGCGGCCGGTGGTGAAGAACGACGCGCTGGCCATCGCCACCGTCATGACCTGCACCCTCAGCGTCGACCACCGTTGTCGTCGATGGCGCGCTGGGTGCACGCTGGCTGCGCGAGTTCAAATCCGATCGTCGAAGACCCATTGAGTTTAATGCTATGATCCCACCTGGCTGTGCAACCTGCGTCCCGGCGATGCGTTCCGATCTGCCGGATATCGTTCGTCTCGTCCGCGGCCTCGCCGAATATGAGGACGGGTGCTGAATCGTTCACCGCCACGAGGCCGACTTCGACGCGATTGCTGTTCGCGCCCGGTGGAGGTACTGCAGCGGGGGGCCACCGGTGGGATCGCGCATGAGCTGGATCACATCGCCAGGTTGCTGCGAACCTGGTGCCACAGCGTGGGATAGGGCCCTGGACCAGTGATGGATGTCACTACGATTTCCCTACCCCAGCTTTTAGAACTAGACTTGACGAACCGCGAAAGCCAGTCCGGCATTCACTGAACCGTGATGGAGGAATTGTGCCAGCGTTGACCCCACCCCCGCTCCCGAGTGATGACAAGCAATACATT
>CAVRDN010000010.1:0-14421 GCA_963719675.1 uncultured Alphaproteobacteria bacterium
TTCAAAGTTAATGGTATGGACGCGGCCATCGCCCCTGGGCCGGTGGCATTCCGGCGGCGGCTCGGAGGGCGGGCCGCGCTGGTCAGCCGGCGCGGGACGGTGCAGGCTGCGCGCACGCCAAATAGACCGGGAGGACAGCATGGCGATCGTGCCGATCCAGGGCCTGTGGGAAACCCACATCACCGTCGCCGATCTCGAGCGCTCGATCCGGTTCTATCGGGACGTGGTCGGCCTGACCTTCGCGCACACCGTGCCGGAACGGCATGTCGCGTTCTTCTGGATCGGCCAGCCGCGGCAGGCGATGCTCGGCCTGTGGAGCATTCATACGTCGCCGATGGCGATGCGGCTGCATTACGCGTTCCAGGTCACGCTCGATGACTACAGGCCTCCGTCGCCGCCCTGAAGCGCGCGGGCCTCGAGCCGTTGTCCGGAACCGGCCGGCCGATCGACGAGCCGGAGGTCATTCCATGGATCCCCTCGGCGAGCGTTTACTTCCGGGATCCGGACGGCCACTCGCTGGAATTCATCGCGATGTTGCCCGACGCAGCCCAGCCGGGGATGCGACATCTGCCGCTGTCGGAGTGGCGTAAGATTGCTCGCGCGTAAGGAAATAACAATGGCAAACGAAACGATCCGCCTCGCCGAATATGCCGCCGGTCTGCGTTACGAGGACCTCCCGGCGCACGTCGTGCAACGCGCCAAGGACTGCATAACCGATACTGTCGCGGTCATCGTCCTGGGCAACGCGCTGCCCTGGAGCCAGATCATTGCCGTTACGCGCAAAGCATCGGCACCGGTGGACACAGCCGCATCCTGGGGTCGCGCGGGCCGACGTTGCACGCGCCGGCGGCGGCCTTGGCCAACGGGACGCTGGCGCACGCGTTCGAGTCCGACAATCTGACCAAACCCGGCGCCGGCGTGCATCCCGGTGCGACGTTATTGCCGCCGGGGCTCGCGGTCGCGCAGGAACGCGGCAGCTCCGGGCGTGGAACTGATCACCGCCGTCGTGGCGGGGTTCGAGGTGATGTACCGGATCGGCTACGCCACGAAGCACAGCAACGAGCGGCGCGGCTTTCACGCGCCCGGCACCACGGGCCCGTTCGGCGCCGCGGTGGCGGCCGGCGTGTTGCTGGGGTTGGACGCGGCCGCGGATGACCAATGCGCTTGGCATCGCCGGCTCGATGGCGGGCGGGTTGATGGAGTTCGCGCGCTCCGGCACCGGTGCGATGGTGAAACGGTTGCATCTGGGACGCGCGGCCGAGAGCGGGGTCGTCGCGGCCAACCTCGCGGCCGACGGGTTCACCGGACCAGGCAGCGTGCTGGAAGGCGAGGCGGGCTTCCTGAAAGTCTTCTGCACCGAATGGGACATCGCCGACCTGACGCGCGGCCTCGGCTCCGAGTTCAAAACGATGAAGCTGTGCCTGAAACGCTTTCCCGTGCACATGACCGCGCAAACCGGCGTCCAGGCGGTGCTGGAATTGCAGGCGGAGCATGGGTTCAGCGGCGCCGACGTCGATCGCGTGACGGTCGCGGGCACCGAGCGGATGGCGACGATCAACAACATCGCCGATCCGACCGACATCATGATGGCGCAATATTCGATCCCGTTCTGTGTCGCATTGGCATTGTTCCGCGATCCGCGCGATCCGGCCTCGTTCGATGAGACGGCGCTGAGCGACGCGGCCATTCGCGGCATGTGCGCGCGGGTGTCCGTGGTGGTCGCGCGGCCTCCGGTGAAATCGGCCGGGGCGAGTATCGTGACGATCCAGTTGAAGGACGGGCGCTCGCTGACGCGCGAGGTCGAGGAATTCAACGGCACCCCCGCGCGGCCGCTGAACCAGGTGGAGCTAAAGGATAAATTCATGACATTGACGCGGGTGCGCTATGGCGCCGAGGCGGCGGGCATCTTCGATCGGCTGCAAGGGCTGGAGGACGAAGCCGACCTCGGGTGGATCGGAGCGTAACCGCGCGGCCCGTAGATCGCGGCACGCGAGCCGGCGCATAACCGCATCGGCGCTGACCCGCCATGCCTCGGCCTCGATTTGGATGGACCAGCCCAGGCTCACGCCATTGTGACTGTCTCCCGACACAGGCAAGATCGCGCCACGACCCGCGGGAGGGGACGACATGAACGCAAGCCAATCGCGGACACAAACCGTCGGGTCAGCCGTTTCCGGCCTCCCGGAAACCCGCGCCACCGTGCCCTCGCTCATCCGCCGCGTCGATAACGCACTGGGACGCGGCCTGGAGACCATCACCGCGCTGCTGGTCGCCGCCGAGGTCGTCATCCTCTTCGTCGGCATCATCGCGCGTTACGTCTTTCATTCCCCGCTGATCTGGTCGGACGAACTCGCCTCCGCGCTGTTCCTTTGGCTGGCGATGCTCGGCTCCGTCGTCGCGCTGCGCTCCGGTAGCCACATGCGCATGACCGCCTTCGTCAATCGCGCGTCGCAAGCCCAGCGGCCGTTCTTCGAGATGTTGAACCTTTGTGCCGCGATCGGCTTCTTCGTCGCGATCATGCCCGCCGCGATCGATTACGTGGCGAACGAGGCGATGGTCTCGATCATGTCGCTCGACATTTCGATGGCGTGGCGCGCCGCCGCGATGCCGGTTGGCATCGCGCTGCTGATCCTGACCGCGGTGGTCCGACTGGGTGGGCAACCCTTCGCGCGGCTGGTTCCGGTGCTGCTGGTGACGGCGGTCGCCTTCGCCGGATTTTACGCGCTGTCTCCGTTGTTGCCCGGTCTGGGACGCCTCAATCTGTTGATCTTCTTCGTCGGCGTCGTGTCCGCGACGGTGTTCGCCGGAATCCCCATCGCCATTTCCTTCGGTCTCGCCACGTTGGGCTATATCGCGCTGTCCACGCGGGTGCCGATTTCCGTTCTGGTGGCGCGCATGGACACCGGCATGTCGCATCCCGTGCTGCTCTCGGTGCCGCTGTTCGTGTTCCTTGGTTTGTTGATCGAAATGACCGGCATGGCGGCGGTCATGGTGCGGTTCCTGGCCAATCTGCTCGGGCATTTACGCGGCGGCATGTCGTTCGTGCTGATCGGCGCGATGTATCTGGTCTCCGGCATTTCCGGCTCGAAAGCCGCCGACATGGCGGCGGTCGCGCCGGTGTTGTTTCCGGAGATGGAGGCGCGCGGCGCGCAACGTGGCGATCTGGTCGCGCTGCTCGCGGCCACCGGAGCACAGACCGAAACGATCCCGCCCAGTTTGATCCTGATCACGATTGGGTCGGTGACGAGCATTTCGATCTCGGCGTTGTTTACCGGGGGATCTGTTGCCTGGCCTGGTGGTCGGATTGATCCTGTGCGGCGTGGTGTGGACGCGCGCCCGCCGTGAGGAGCAACGCGGCCAGCGCGCGTCCGCCCGTGCGATTGGGCGCAGTCTGGTGATCGCCATTCCCGCGCTGACATTGCCGTTCGTCATTCGCGGCGCGGTGGTCGGCGGTATCGCCACCGCGACCGAGGTATCGACCATCGGCATCGTCTACGCGACGATCGCGGGCTTGTGCATATATCGCCAGTTCGACTGGCGCCGGTTGATGCCGATGCTGGTGCAAACCGCGTCGCTCTCCGGCGCCATCCTCCTCATCGTCGGCGCCGCCACCGCCATGGCCTGGGCCATTACCCAATCCGGCTTCTCGCGCGTCGTCGCCGGCTGGATCGTCGGCATGCCGGGCGGCGCCGTCGTGTTCATGGGGATCTCGATCCTGTTGTTTACCGTGTTGGGCAGCATCCTGGAGGGCATCCCGGTCATCGTGCTGTTCGGACCGTTGCTGTTTCCGATGGCGCATCAGGTCGGCATCCATGAGGTGCACTATGCGATGGTCGCCATCCTGGCGATGGGCGTTGGGCTGTTCGCGCCGCCGTTCGGGGTCGGCTATTACGTGGCGTGCGCGATCGGTCGCTGCGATCCGGATGACGCCATGCGTCACATCTGGCGCTATCTGGCCGCGTTGATGGTCGGTTTGATGATCGTCGCCGCGATCCCGTGGATATCCATTGGCTTCCTCTGAGAAGAAGCCGTCGAACAAGGAGACGACGTTCATGCGTACAACACGACGTTTACTGATGACCGGCGCGTTGGCGGCGCCTCTGCTGCCGCGCTTCGCCCGGGCGGCGGAGTTTTCGTTGCGGGTCGCGCATACCGCGCCGTTGCGGTTCCCGTTGCACATCCGTGTGACCGAGGCGGCGGATCAGATCGCCAAAGAATTGAACGGCCGGGTGGAACTGCAGATTTTTCCCGATTCGCAGTTGGGCGGCGACAACGACCTGTTGTCGCAGGCGCGCAGCGGCGCGGTGGATTTCTGTCAGCCGACCGGGCAGATCCTGGCCAGCATCCTGCCGGTGACCGCGATCAGCGCTTGGGCTTCGCATGGTCGGGCTACGACAAATTGTGGCCGGCGATGGACGGCGATCTGGGCGCCTATGTCCGCAAGCAGATCATCGCCAAGGCCGGTTTGGTGCCGATGGATCGCATGTGGGACCTCGGTTTCCGTCATATCACCACCAGCACGAAGCCGATCCGCACCGCCGACGATCTGGTCGGCCTGAAGATCCGCACGCCGGTCGCGCCGAGCCTCGTCACGCTTGTTCAAGACCTTGAAGGCGGCGCCTCTGGCGATGCAGTTCACCGAACTCTACTCGGCGTTGCAGACGCATATCGCGGACGCGCAGGAAAATCCGCTGACGTTGATTCAGGCGACGAAGTTGTACGAGGTGCAGAAGTATTGCTCTTTGACCAGTCACGTGTGGGACGGTCATTGGTGGGTGTGCAACGCGGCGACCTGGAATGGCTTGCCGGATGACGTCAAGGCCGTCGTGGCCAAGGGCTTCAACGACGCGGCCCTGAAGGAGCGCGCCGACATCGCCGCCGGTGATGCGTCGGTGCGCGGCGACCTGGAATCGAAAGGCCTGATCTTCAACACCGCCGACACGACCAGCTTCCGTGAGGGCCTGCGCACCGGCGGCTTCTACAAGGAATGGCGCGAGAAACTGGGCGATGAGCCGTTCGCGATCCTGGAGAAGTACGCGGGCAAGTTGGGGTAGTCGTCGCGGCGGCCACACCGTTTGCCCACGTCATGACGGCTCGGTGATCTGTCGCCGCGCGTGCGGCGATTGATGGCCGGGTCGGTGCCCGGCCATGACGGGTGTGAGGGATTGCCGCGTTGTCCACGTCGACGGCGCATTTGCCGATCCCGGTAGTCCGTTCCGTACCCGTCACGGCCGGGCCTGACCTGGCCCTGACGATGAAGCCGCGCCGTGTCATCCTGCCCAGGAGCCATTACGTCCCGTATCAATATCCCCCGACATCGAACAAACACAACCAGCCGCCACCACCCCACGGTTTTACTTATGCGGGCATTCGCGTATCCTGACCTCAACGACGCATGGCCTGAGCCGTGCGCGATCGAAGGGGAGCCAATATGTCTGTCAAAGGTCCGTCACCCCAGTTGCGACGTATGCAGTGGGTCGCGATCATTCTCGTCACCGCCGCCATCGCGTTGAACTACATGGATCGCTCGACATTGGCGATCGGCAACTTAAAGATCCGCCAGGAGTTCGGCATCAACGCGACCGCGATCGGCGCGCTCGGCTCCGCCTGGGCGTTGACCTACGGGATCGCCCAGTTGCCGTCGGGCTATCTGCTCGACCGGATGGGACCGAAGGTGCTGGTCGGGCTTTCGATGATCGTGTGGTCGGTGTTCCAGGCGGCCGGCGGCATCGCCTCCAGCTACGTTCTGTTGATGCTGTCTCGTATCGGCCTCGGCGCGACCGAGGCGCCGTGTTTCCCGTCGGCGACCCGATCGGTCAGCGACTGGTTCGAAACCAAGGACCGCGGCATCCCGAGCGGCGTGTACACCTCCGGCGCCTATATCGGTCCGACCATCGCGCCGCCGATCCTGACCGCGGTGATGCTCGCCTTCGACTGGCGTGTGATGTTCATCGTCATGGGCGTGGCCGGCATGCTGGCCGCCGTGCGTGTGGTTCCTGATCTATCGCGAGCCGCGCACCCAGGTCTTGCAGCCCCAGGACGAAGAATATTTGCGCTCGAACCGCGAGGGGCAGTCATCCGTTACGCTGAAACAATGGACGTCGCTGTTCCGGTTTCGCGCGATGTGGGCATTGATGCTCGGCGCGTTTTGCACCGGCTACATCACCTGGATGTATCAGACCTGGCTGCCGGCGTACCTGGAAATGCAGCAGCATATCAGCATCGCCAAGGCCGGCTTCCTCGCCTCGGTGCCGTTGATCTGCGCGTTCTTCGGCGCGCTGTGCGGCGGCTACGTGTCCGACCTGCTGGTCAAACGCGGCGTGGAGCTGGTCGCCAGCCGCCGCCGGCCGTTGATCCTCGGCCTGCTGGCGTCGGCGGCGTTCACCGGGCTGGCCGCGAACGCCTCCACCGCCGGAGGCGCCATCGCCTGTATCGCGCTGGCGATGTTCTTCATGCAGTTCGGCATCACCTGCAAATGGATCCTGGTCACCGCGGTGACACCGCAGGCCTACACCGCGTCCGCCGCCAGCAACCAGAACTTCGCCGGCTTCCTCGGCGGCACGCTGTCGCCGATCCTGACCGGTTTTATCGTCGACGTGACCGGATCGTTCGTGGTGGCGCTGGCGATCGGCGCGGTGATCACCCTGATCGGAGCGGGTATCTTCCAGTTCATGATGACCTCGGTGATCAACGAGAGCGAACTGGAAAAATACGCCGCCGCGCCCGCGCCGGCCTGAGCGGCGCGACCGCTCGTTCGTAAGTCCAGGGATTTGCGAACCCGGACCGCCGCGCGGAAACGCGCCGGCCGGGTCCGTGGGGCCGGCCGCGTCATGCGACGAGGCCGCGACGGCTGAATGGTCCCAAAAACCCTCATTATCGCGCCCGCGCGTCGCGTCACCGCGCCGGGAGCCGGCCAGGGCTGCACGGGGACGCGTCAGGTGAAGCCCGATTCCCGTACAAAAATTGACTTCCACCGCAGCAGAACAGACCATGCTTCATGCCGCGCGTTAAGTCCCTCGATTGTGTCCTTCGGCACCTCCGGCCCGGATCGCCCGCCACCTGGCTGTTGGCGGTCGGTCTGGTCGCCGTCGCGACGGCTCTGGGCAACGCGTTGTCCACGATCCTGCCCGAGGCGCGCGTGCTTCTGCTGTGCCTCGCCGCCGTCGCGACGGCGATGTCCGGCGGGATCGGGCCAGGCCTTTTCGCGGTCGGTACTGGGCGCATTGAGCGCCTGGTATTTTGTTTTGCCTGCGTCAGCCCAGAATCAGGCGGCGCTTTCGCTGTTGTTCGTCGTGGCGACGACCCCGGTGGCCATTGCCGCCGGTGCGATGCGCGCCGCCCTCGACCGCTACCGGCGCCATCCGGGCCAGGACACGCGACCCACGCACAGCCCCGATGAGATGCGCGTCTGGGCTGACGCGTTCACCCACGCCGCCGTCGGCCTCACCATCACCGACCCCAACACACGATCATTGAGGTTCGTTAACAAAGCCTGGGCGGAAATGCACGGCTGGACCGCCGATGAAGTGCTCGGCATGCCGACCGCGATGTTCTTTCCGGAAGAGGAGCAAGCGCGCCTCTCCGCGCTGTACGCCGAAGCCGACCGGACCGGTCACGTGACGTTCGAGGTGCGCCGCCTGCGCAAGGACGGCTCGACCTTCCTCGCCGCGTTCGATGTCGTCACGGTGCACGACGCCAATGGAGCCTTGCTCTATCGCGTCGCGTCGTCGCGCGACATCACCGAAAGCAAGCGTGCCGAGGAATTGCTGCGCCACGCCACCCGCATGGAGGCGATTGGCGCCCTGACCGGCGGCATGGCGCACGATTTCAACAATCTGTTGGGCGCCATCATCCTGAGCCTCGACTTCGTGCAAACCGAGATGCCCGACCCGGACCCGCTGAAACCCTTTGTCGCCGAGGCCAGGAGTGCCGCCGAAAGCGGGGCCGAACTGATCCGCAATCTGCTCGCCTTCGCGCGCCGGCAGTCGCTGCATCCCACGCGGCTCGACGTCAACGATAAGGTGCGCGGCATGTACCGGCTGCTGTCTCGCGTTCTCGGCGAAGAAATCGAGATCGTCCTGCGCTGCGCTCCCGATGTCTGGCCGGTGATCGCCGACCCGTCGCAACTCGAGGCGTGCATCATGAACCTCGCCACCAATGCGCGCGACGCGATGCCGAACGGCGGCAGCATGACGATCACCACGGGCAATCGGCACCTCGACGCGGATTACGCGAAGCTCAACCCATCGGTGACGCCAGGGGACTACGCGATGATCGCGGTCTCCGACACCGGCACCGGCATGCCGCCGGAGGTGGCGGCGAAAGTCTTCGAGCCGTTTTTCAGTACCAAGGAAGTCGGCAAGGGCACCGGTCTCGGGTTGAGCATGGTGCTGGGTTTCGCGACCCAGTCCGGCGGCCACGTCAGCGTTTACAGCGAGCCCGGCGAAGGCACCTCGATCCGTTTGTTCCTGCCGCGGACAACGAGATCCGCCGAGGCCGCGGCGTCGCGAACGGCGCTCGCGGCGGGCGCGCGCGTGCGCGGCGACGGCGAACCGGTGCTGGTGGTCGAGGACAACGCCGCCATGCGCCGCGTGGTCGCGCGGCAACTGACGGAACTCAACTACACCGTCATCGAAGCGGAAAGCGCGGCGGTGGCGCTGGCGAAACTTGAAACCGAGCCGGTCGCTCTGCTGTTCAGCGATGTCGTGATGCCGGGCGGCATGGACGGCTTCGCGCTGGCGGAACGCGTGCGCGCGCGATGGCCCGCCGTCAGGGTGCTGTTGACCTCCGGATTTTCGGGCGACCGCGTGAACCTGCGCCTGGACGGCCTGCGAACCCCGGCGAAACTGCTTGGCAAGCCGTATGATCTGGAGGAACTGGCGCGTGCCGTTCACGACGCGCTGGTTGGCTAAGGCGATGGATCGTGTGCGCGCTGTTACAATTTTCATGCGGCGCGGAGGCGCTCGTCGTCCCCGTGCCTCGCCATTCCGGCTGCTGCCGGCTGCTGATTTCCCGACCAGGCGATTTGTTCCGGGCACCGCGCCGTGCTCTTCACCGCGACCGCGTCTCCGGATAAAGTTTTCCGGCGGGGCCGGCGCGGGAGCGGGCCGCGAGACTTCGGTTCTTGGGGCCAATGTTCCAGGACGAGTCGATACGGCGCTGAACTGACCACTGGCGGCGGCGCGGTTACACCGATCTCCGGCCTGGCGATCACGGGGGAAACAATCATGCCGAAGACCTATACCTGGATTGGCCCGTCCGGCGGCGCGGCGGCGAGCACGATCGCGGCGGACTGGTCGCCGTTCGGCGGTCCCCCGGCCACCGGAGATACCGCCGTCATCGGCCTCAATGGGACCGTGCTGGCGGGCGACGGTCCGTTGAAGTCGAACACGGTTATTCTCGCCGGCGGGCGGATTTCGTTCGCCGGGGACAGCCTTGTCGCCTTCGGCACGCCGTCCATCGACAGCGCGAGCCTGATCACCACCGCGACCACGCCGAGCGGCGTGACCGCGTCCACGGTGGATGCTCTGGGCAATTTCCTGAACCAGGGCAGCATCCTGGCGGCGGGCGCGGCGGGCAGTTCGCTGACGATCAATGTCGGTACCACCGTGATCAATGGGGTCACCGAGGCGGGCTATGCCTATAACACCGGCCTGATCGAGGCGACGGCGGGCAACACGCTGACGGTCGCGATCGGTGCGGCGGCCGAGTTGCTGAACACCGGCTCGGTCGTCGCCGACGGCGGCACGGTCCGCGTCACCGCCAGCCCATCCGCGATCGCCGGCGGCGCGGCGCCGGTGCGCGGCGAGTGGATCGTCGAGGGCGGCGGCACGCTGGAAACCGCCGCCGCGTATGCGGCCGCGGTCGGCGGCAACGATCCGATCTATTACTTCGCCAACTCCGCCACCGGTAACACGCTGAAGATCGACAATCCGGGGAGTTTCGGTGGCCGCATCACCGGATTCTCCGCCGGCGACACGATCGATCTGGGCGAGTTGCTCGCGGTGGGGACGCTGGCGTACAGCACGGCGACCAACATTCTGAACCTGGAGAGTAACGGCGGCGTCATTCTGGCCTCCCTGCTGATCACGACCGGCGCGTTCGCCAACGGTACGTTCGCGGTCAACAATGGCACGGCCGACGGCTTCGTACTGGGCAGCGTCGTCGCCAACGGCACCACCGATACCGCGCTGACCACGACGTTGGTCACGCCGGTCGCCAGCGGCACGTCCGGCGCCTGGCAAACCGCCGCGAGTTGGGCCAACGGCAAGGTCCCGGGCGTCTCCGACACGCCGTTGATCGGGCAGGGGACCAGCGCCGGATTCACGCTGACGACCGGCTCCGCTCCGCTGTCGGTGGCGGGGTTCACGATCACCGATCCCCAGGCGACGGTGACCATCACCAGCAACGTCACGGCGATGCCGGACGGCATCGCCAACAAGTCCGGCACGCTGGAGGTAACCGCGTCCAGGACCGTCACCGCGGCGTCGCTGTCGCTGACCGAGGCATCGGCGGCGATCACCATCGATAGCGGCGCGACGGTCTCGCTCACCGGTCATCTGAATACCGCGATCGCCGCGGTCGCCGGCACCCTGTCGCCAAATGTTGGCGACAATTACGGAGTCAATGTGAGCGCCGGGCTGCTGACCGTGAACGGCGCGCTGCTCGACGCGCCCGCGCCGACGGGCGGTGGCGGCGGCAGTACCACGATCGGCTACGACAGCGCCGGCCAATCGGCCAATGTCGTCGTCAACGCCGGAGCGAAGGTCACCGACACCCGGACCACGCTGGGGTCCGATCCGACCTCCGCCGCCTCGCTGACGATCAGCGGCAGCGGCGCGAGCTGGACCGACACCATCGACCCCACCGATACCGCGCACAACACCGGCTACATATTGGTCGGCTACAACGATGTCGCGTCCAACACGCCGGCTGGCCTCGCGCCTCCCGCGTCGTTCGCCGCCGCGCAACTGCTGGTCACCGATGGCGCGACCCTGACCGATCAGGAGGGCGGCTATATCGGCGAGTTGGCGAACAGTTCGGGCACCGTCACGGTTTCAGCCGGCGGGTTCTGGAATATCGCCAACAACGGCACCGGCTTCCTCGCCGTCGGGCAGTCCGGCGCCGGCGTGCTGTCGGTGCTGAATGGCGGCAGCGTCGCGGTCGGCAACGTGGGCACGTTCGACAACAACGATACGACATTCACCGCCGGCGGCATCGGGATCGGCAACTCGCTCGGCGCCACCGGCACGCTGAACGTCAACGGCGCCGGGTCCGAGGTGTCGACGGCGGACGGCATCTCGATCGGGCGCGCCGGCCAGGGCGCCGTGGACATTCAGAACGGCGGCACTGTTTTGGTGACCGGCGGCGGCATCGGCCTCGGCCAGACCGCGGCGGCCGGCGCGTCCGGCACGATCATCGTCGGTGGCACCGGCGCCGCGGCGTTGCTCAGCCTCGGCAGCCTGAGCACCGGCATGACCGTGGGCAACGCCGCGCCCGGCACCGTGGTGGTGGGAACCGGCGGCACCATCAGTCTGAGCGGCACCAACGGCATCGGCTTCGGCCACACGGCGGGCGCGTCCGGCCTGATGACGGTGTCCGGCGGACTGGTCACCGAATCCGCGACCAATCAGGGTATCGGCGTGGGCGAGGCGGCGGGCGCACCTGGCACATTGCAAGTACTGAACGGGGGCACCGTCTCCATCGCCGGCGGCAATATCGGCGTCGGCGTGACCGCCGCCGGCTCCAGCGGCACCATCACGGTGCAAGGCGCCGGCTCGTTGATCCGGACCACCGGGACCGGCACCGCCGGCGCCATTTTCGTCGGCGCGACGGGCAGCGGGCTTCTGACGGTCGGCAACGGCGGTTCGGTCAGTCTCGGTGGCGGCCTGGACATCGGCACCTCCGCCAGCGGCAACGGTACCGTCACCGTCAATGGCGGGACGATCACCGCGGCGTCACTGGCGATCGACCCCGCCGCCAGCCAATCCGCCACCGGCGTGCTGACCATTGGCGCCGGCGGCGCGGTCGATCTGGCCGGCGCCGCCGCGGTCAATAACAACGGCACCGTCACCTTGAGCGGCGGCCTGCTGGACCTGCGATCCAACACGGCGCTTTCGGTCGCCGCCGGCGGCCAGCTAAGCGGCTACGGCCAGGTGATCAATCTGGGCGGCCTGAACAACGCGGGGACCGTCACGGCCTCGGGCGGTGCGCTGGAGCTCAGCACCGGCGCCGGGGCCATGTCGATCGCGCCGGGCGGGACGTTGACCTTGGATGGCGGCCTGCCGTCCGGCGCCTCGGTCGCCTTCGCCTCCGCCGGATTGCTGGCTCTGGGCAATGCGTCGGTCACCGGCGGCGCGATCAGCGGATTTGGCGCCGGAGACACGATTTCGCTGGCAGGGATCGCCGTGACCGGGTCGAGCTACGCCAACGGCGTGCTGACGTTGGCCGATGCCGCCGGCGCGGTAAACCTGAACGTGACGGGCAATTTCTCGCTCGCCGACCTGGGGATCACCAATACCGCGGGCGGCGCGCAGGTCAGCCTGCCGGGCACCAGCAATACGTACCGTTATGTTTATGTCATTATTTACTGGTTGCGAGTTACGTATTGCTGGCAAAACATACCGCACTTGAACCGGCGCCCGTTTTATGATTGACACCCAGATTCGGAAAAATTCATCGGCAACGAACCTATGCAGTTTGCTCATGTCGTTTGACCCCCAGGCGCAAACCGCAACGTAAATCCAAAGCTGGCCAGATCGGCAGCCTTGACGCCGCGCATCCCGGCACTCCAGCGGCTGTAGAGGAGGAACGGATAGATCGTCCACGTCGGCGGTGGGAGCAGGACTTCCAGATAGGCGAAAACCGTGGGCCCGGAACGCTCCGTGGCCACTACCGCGCGGCAGCGATCCAACGGTCATAAAGGGAGAGCCCAGCACCAGCGCCTTGTCGCCGAGCTCGTCGATCTCCTGCAGCGGGGCAGCCGCGCCGCCCAGCTCGAGGGCTGCTTGCGCTTGAGCTAGCGCAAGACACCAGGTAGAGCGACTGGAGGGGAAGCTGAGATCGAGCATGGCGTAGCCCGACAGCAGAGTGGAAACGTGGAAGAGATCCAGCCCGCTGCGGAAGGTGGGCGAGGGAACGAGACGTGATGCTGCGCAATGGCCAAGGCAAAGGTCAGGACAAAGATAAGCGGAAAATGAACGCGGCCGGAGAGCCATGCGGTAGCGCACGAACAAGATAGTGAAGATGATGGCGATGAGCGGGCCAGGACGGGTTCGGCATGGCGGATGGTCGAGCAGTTCCGCATATCCAGTGCCAGGATCCCGTTGTCTCAACCGGAGACGAAATGAAGGACCATGCCCAGGCAGACGGCCGGAGCTGCGATCTTGCCGAACCTGGCCCCCGCTGTAAGCGAAGTTGCTGAGGGATTCCATGAATGAGTCCACGCCATACAGAACGAATCAGCAACCCGAAGCCGAGTAACGGCATAATTCGAGGGTCCCACCCCACCTCATCCAATAAAGAACCAAACGAGGCAAGGCCGACCTGATTATACAAACCCCGGTGAACGTCCTAGCAATACGTTCTTGCCTGACAGTTCGTGCTTGCTTCAAGAATGGTCGAGCTCAAGCAGCCAGGGCGCCAAGCCCGGCCATGGCGGCGTGCTGCCCGGCTGCCAAGGTCAGTCCCGAAATCGCCGTCACCCGCAGCATGCGGTCGGCGTCGACTGCATCTCGCCGTCCGCCATTCGGCATTCTCGACCCCGATCGAGATGATGCAGTTCTCGCCATGCGCCGGCTCTCCGGCAGCAAGCCCACCGGCTTCAAGCTCTGCATCGGCCATCCCTGGGATTCCTCGGCCATCTGCAAGGCGATGCTGGAGACGGGCATCTATCCCGATTTCATCGTGGTCGACGGCGCGGAGGGCGGCACCGGCGCGGCACCGCTGGAATTCGTCGATCATATCGGCATGCCGCTGCGCGACGGCCTGACTCGTGCACAACGCGCTCGTCGGCATCGACGTCCGCGGCCGCATCAAGCTCGGCGCCAGCGGCAAGATCATCACGGCCTTCGACATTGCCCGCGTCATGGCGCTGGGCGCCGACTGGTGCAATTCGGCGCGCGGCTTCATGTCGCGCTCGGCTGCATCCAGTCGCAGAGCTGCCACACCGACCGTTGCCCGACCGGCGTGTCGACCCAGGATCCGGGCGCCAGCGTGCGCTCGTCGTGCCCGACAAGTCAGAGCGCGTCTACAATTTCCACCGCGCCACATCGAATCGCTTGCCGAGCTGGTCGCGGCGGCGGGCCTCGATCATCCGACCGATTTCCGCGCCCGCGCATTTTCGCGGCGCGTGTCGGAACACGAAGTGAAAAACTTCGCAGCAATACGTGGTGGTTGCCTTCTTCTTCTTCGTCGAGTTAC
>CAVRDN010000011.1:0-35988 GCA_963719675.1 uncultured Alphaproteobacteria bacterium
CCAGCAATACGATGATTAATGCCGGCCACCGGTGCTGATCGACTTGTCGCCGATCTTCACGCTCGTCTCCGTCCCGGGTGGGGCGTTTTCCTGCGAATAGACCACCGAGGCCCGCGCCAGCGTGCCCTTCGCGACGTCGCATCCGGTGGTGAACTTCGCGGTGCCGACCGGATTGAACTGGAACGAGCAGTCGGCCGGATCGGCGACGACCACCACTTTCACCGTCTCATGCGCCTTCGTCAACGCCGGATTGGCGGTTTCCGCCATCACTTGAAGACCGGGAAATAGGTCACGCGCGGCGATCAGGCAGCCACCCAGGATGATCGGCTTGCGGCCGATCTTGTCGGACAGCCAGCCGAACAGGATGAACCCGCCGGCGCCGAGCGCGAGCGACCAGGCGACCAGCAGGTTGCCGGTGAAACCATCGACCTTCAACACGGCGGTCAGGAAGAACAGCGCGTAGAACTGGCCCG
This sequence comes from uncultured Alphaproteobacteria bacterium, assembly GCA_963719675.1. Taxonomy (GTDB): domain Bacteria; phylum Pseudomonadota; class Alphaproteobacteria; order Acetobacterales; family Acetobacteraceae; genus Rhodopila. The sequence goes on from CAVRDN010000011.1 coordinate 474, forward strand.
GATACCAGACCACCGCCTGGCCCGCGACCAGCCCGAACAGCGCCAGGATCGCCCATTTGGCATTGCTCCACTGGCCGAACGCCTCGCTCAGCGGCGCCTTGGAATGGGTGCCCTCGGCCTTCATCTTCAGGAACGCCGGGCTTTCGCACAGTTGCATCCGGATCCAGACCGAGACCGCCAGCAGCAGGATCGACACCAGGAACGGAATGCGCCAGCCATCCCAGGACCTGCCTGAAGTCGGCCGCGCTCATCGATCGCCTGGGTGAACAGGATGACCAGCAGCGACAGGAACAGGCCCAATGTCGCCGTGGTCTGGATCCAACTGGTGTAGAAGCCGCGGCGGCCTTGCGGCGCGTGCTCGGCGACATAGGTCGCGGCGCCGCCGTATTCGCCGCCCAGCGCGAGGCCTTGCAGCATGCGCAGCGCGATCAGGATGACCGGCGGCCGCGAAACCGATCTGCTCCGATGTGGGCATCACGCCGACGATGAAGGTCGAAGAGCCCATGATGATGATGGTGATCAGGAAGGTGTATTTGCGGCCGACGAGATCGCCGACGCGGCCGAACACCAGCGCGCCGAACGGGCGCACCAGGAAGCCCGCCGCGAACGCCAGCAACGCGAAGATATTGCGCGTCGATTCTGGAAACTGACTGAAGAACTTGGCGCCGATAATGGCGGCCAGCGAACCGTAAAGGTAGAAATCATACCACTCGAAAACCGTGCCGAGCGACGAGGCGAGAATGACTTTCTTTTCTTCTCCGGTCATTGGCCTCGTATGACCGGCGGCGCCGGTCTGCGACATGGATCCACTCATTGCTTCCGTTTCCCTTCCCAATTGCGCGGTGACCTGTTTCAGGCTCTTCCCGTTGACCTGTACGGCCGATTTCAGATTCGGACGCCGGTATATTCGCTCCTTAGCATCATGGCGTCTGATTGCAATCCGAGACAAAGTTGGCGGAGACAAAGTTGGTGTTCGCGGCGGGCCATCGGGCCGGCGCCACCGGATGACGGTGCCTCCGGCGGATTTGGGCGCCCGCGCGATGCCGCCGGGATCCGCCCGCCGGGATGCGCCTGTCGAGATCCGCCTGCCGGGATCCGCCTGCCGGGATCCGCCTGCCGAGATCCGCCTTGCGACGGCGGGGCCGGTCTGCTAGACGGCGCGGCTACTCTGATCCCCTCCTGTATCGGCTAACAAAGGACTCGGTGCCATGGCTGTTCCGAAACGTAAGACGTCGCCCTCACGCAGAGGAATGCGACGCAGCCATCAGGCTCTGCCTCATGAAGCCCACGCGGAGTGCGGCAACTGCGGCGAGCTGAAACGTCCCCATCATGTCTGCAGCCATTGCGGCCATTACGATGGCCGTGAAGTGGTGGCGGCTGGCAAGGCGCTTCAGCACGCCGTCCGCGCCTGACGTCACGCCACGCGTGACCTCGGTCTGCATGGCGCAATCCCGGCCTTGAGCGACCCATCTCTGGCCTCGACCGAAACGTACACCCTGGCGATCGACGCCATGGGCGGCGATAACGCGCCCGGCATGGTTCTGGACGGGCTCGAACTCGCCGCCGAGCGCCATCCCCGGGCGCGCTTCCTGCTGATCGGCGACGAGGCGGTCCTCGGTCCGGAACTGGCGAAGCGCCGCCGCGCCAAAGCCGCCTGCACCATCCGCCATGCGCCGGAGACGATCTCCAACGATACCAAGGCGGCGGCGGCGGTCCGCATCCGCCAGTCTTCCATGCGCCTGGCGATCGACGCGGTCTCCGCCGGGGAAGCCGCCGGCGTCGTCTCCGCCGGCAATACCGGCGCGCTGCTCGCTCTGGGCAAGATCGTGTTGAAGTCGCTACCGGGGATCGACCGGCCGGCGATGGCGGGCATCGGCCCCTCGGCGCGCGGCGACGTCGTCATGCTCGATCTCGGCGCCAATGTCCGTTGCGACGTGCGCAACCTGGTCGAATTCGCCATCATGGGCGACGCCTTCGCCCGTACCGTGCTTGGCCTCACCGCGCCGACCATCGGTTTGCTCAACGTCGGCGTCGAGGAGATGAAGGGCGACGACACGCTCCGCCAGGTGGCGGAGATCCTGCGCGCCAGCCACATCGGCAGCCGGTTTCACGGCTTCGTCGAGGGTAACGACATCACCGTCGGCACCACCGACGTCGTGGTCACCGACGGCTTCACCGGCAACGTCGCGCTGAAGACCGGCGAAGGCGCGCTGAAGCTGATCAGCGATCTGTTGCGTCACGTGTTCACCCGCAGCATCTCGGCGAAAATCGCCTATCTGATCGCGCGACCCGGGCTCGACCGGCTGCGCGAGTGGCTCGATCCGCGGCGCTACAACGGCGCCGTCATGGTCGGACTGAACGGCGTCGTCGTGAAGTCGCACGGCGGCACCGATGCCAAAGGCTTCGCCCATGCCGTCGACGTCGCCATGGACATGGTGGTGCACCGTTTCAACGACCATATCCGCGAGGATCTCGCGCGGATCGGGCTGGACAAGCGAAGCGGGGCGGACAAGAACGATGGCGATCGCAGACTCGCGACCGCCTGACACGTTCTCCAGTTGGACAGCAGATGCCCATCCGCTCCATTCTCGCCGGCGTCGGCGGTTATCTCCCGGAACGTGTCGTCACCAACGATGAGCTGGCGCGCACCGTCGATACGTCCGACGAATGGATCCGCGAGCGCACCGGCATTCGTCAGCGGCACTTCGCCGGCCCGCATGAGACCGCGACGTTCATGGGCGCCGCCGCCGCGCGCGAGGCGCTGGCGCACGCCAAAGCCGAGCCGGCCGACGTAGACGCGGTCATTCTGGCGACCAGCACACCCGACCAGGCGTTTCCCTCCACCGCGATGCGCGTGATGGCGGCGCTCGGCGTGCCCGACGGGTTCGGCTTCGATCTGTCCGCCGCCTGCGCCGGGTTCATCTACGCGCTGTCGGTCGCCGACGGCATGATCCGCGCCGGCCAGGCGCGCGGCGTACTGGTGATCGGCAGCGAGGTCTACTCGCGCATCCTGAACTGGCAGGACCGCGGCACCTGCGTGCTGTTCGGCGACGGCGCCGGCGCGGTGTTCCTGCGCGCCGGCGACGGCAGCGGCTCCGATCAGGGCATTCTCAGTCCACCCATCTGCACGCCCAAGGCACGCTGGGCGACATCCTGTATGTCGATGGCGCGGTCGGTCAGCGCGACAAGCCCGGCCATCTGGTGATGAACGGGCGCGAGGTGTTCCGTCACGCGGTCACCCGGCTCGCCGAGGCGGTGGACGAAGCGCTGGCCGCCAACGGCCTGACCCGGCGCGATATCGACTGGCTGGTGCCGCATCAGGCCAACCAGCGCATCATCGACGCGATGGGCGCGCAAACTGGGGCTGGCGCACGACCGCGTCGTGGTGACGGTGGATCGGCATGCCAATACATCGGCCGCCTCGGTCCCGCTGGCGCTGGCCGAGGCGTGGCGGGACGGGCGCATCAAGCGCGGCGATCTCGTGCTGCTGGAGGCGCTGGGCGGCGGCCTGACCTGGGGCTCGGCGCTGGTGCGGATGTAACCGTTCCCGCCACAGATCCGCCGGGAAACTCCGCCAAGCATCTGATCCTGAGTGATTTTCTCGCGATTTCATTGACGGGGCGCGATGGCTCCCGTAATGTTCGGGTATGCTCACCGTAACGCGCGCCCACCTGGCTGAGATGATCCATGCGGAAGTGGGCCTGTCGCGAAACGAATGCGCCGATCTGCTGGAGAGCGTGCTGAGCCGTGTGAGCGCGACGCTGGAGGCGTGGAGAATTTGTTAAAATCAGTGGGTTCGGAACCTTTTCTGTGCGGCAGAAGGGTCGCCGCGTCGGGCGCAACCCGAAAACCGGAGAGGAAGTGCCGATCCTGCCGCGCCGGGTTCTGGTGTTTCGGCCAAGTCACGTTCTGAAAACCCGGATCAACGGCGGCACCGCGAGCGACGCGGACGATGACGGCTGATCGCGGAGGACAGGCTGGTGCTTCGGCGGGCGGCCCCTCCGACGACGGCCGATCCGACGATGGTCTCTCTGGCCATGTTTCCTCCGGCGACGCGTCCGCCGGTCAAACTCCCTCTGGCGATACTTCCCCTGGCGATGCCCCCTCTGGCGATGCCCCCTCTGGCGATACTTCCCCTGGCGATACTTCCCCTCACGCCTCCTCTGGTCACGCCCCCTCGGGCGATCCGCGGGATCGCGGCGCCGGTGCGCAATCGGGTGGCGCGCGCTCCGACGATGCGCGCGCCGCTGACATCTCCGGTCGCGACGACCGATCGGACGATGCGCGGCGGGATCGTATCGGCAATGGCACCCCGCGTGCCGCGCATCCCGCGCCGTTCAACGAGGATGCGCCGGCGGAAGGTCTGGACGCCGGCGACGATGCGACCGCTCGGTCCAGGTTGAAGAAAGCGCCGAATGCCTTCCGCACGATCAGCGAGGTCGCGGACGATCTTCATATCCCGCAGCATGTGTTGCGGTTTTGGGAAACCAAGTTCCATCAGGTCAAGCCGATGAAGCGTGGCGGTGGCCGCCGCTACTACCGGCCAGACGATATCGCCCTGCTGCGCCGGATCTCAGATCTGCTTTATATTCAAGGCTATACCATCAAAGGCGTACAACGCTTGTTGCGCGAGGGCGGCGGACGCCTGTCCGAGGATATCCCGCCCGCTCCCGCCGATGAACGGGCCGCCGCTGAAGCCGAGCACGACGACATTCTGTCGCGTTCGGGCGATCCGCACATGCTTCCCGATCCGCTGATTCCGGGCCTCGATCTGGCGCCCGCGGCGACGCCGGGGGATGCGGTTGCGCTGCCGCGCACGGGCCCGCGCCGGCGCGCGGACCCGGAGGCCGAGCGGCTCCGCGCCGTGCTCGTCGAGACACTGGCCGAACTGGAAGCCATCCGCGCCCTGCTCGGCTGACCTAAGGACAGTCCCCGCGGACCAAATGGGCAGTCGCAAAGGGCCCGGCCCTTTGCCGGGGGACACATCGCAAAGGGCCTCGCCCGTTGCCGGGGTTCCGGCGCCTCGGCGGGTCCGGAGCCAGCGCCCTCGCGCTTCCGTGCTAAGCGTGGCCCAGAACCGCCGCCTCCTCGGTCGTATGCCGCGCCGCGACCACCAGATAGACCGCCGGCAACACGAACAGCGTGAACAGCGTGCCGATCGACAGGCCGCTGGCGATCACCAGCCCCATGTTGAAGCGCGACGCCGCTCCGGCGCCCGACGCGGTGATCAGCGGCACCACGCCCAGCACCATCGCCGCGGTCGTCATCAGGATCGGCCGCAACCGCAACCCCGCCGCGTAGACGATCGCATCCAGTTTCGATCCGGCCCGCGCGTTGCGCCTCATTGGCGACCTCGACGATCAGGATGCCGTGCTTGCTGATCAGACCCATCAGCGTGACCAGGCCGACCTCGGTGTAAATGTTCAGCGACGCGCCACCCCGATCCCGAGACTGATGAAGATCAGTGCGCCGGCGACCGACATCGGGATCGAAACCAGAATGACCAGCGGATCGCGGAAGCTCTCGAACAGCGCCGCCAGGGTCAGGAAGATGATGATCAGCGCCAGCGCGAAGGTGCCGACGAAGCCGCTCGACTCCTGCACGAACTGGCGCAACGGACCCGCGTAGTCGATCAGCACGTCGCCCGGCAGATCCCGCGCGGCGAGGTCGCGCAACGTTTGCAAGCGCGTCCGCCTGCGACACGCCAAGCGCCGGGACGCCGGAGATCGTGGCGGAATTCTGCTGCTGGAAATGCGTGATCGACTGCGGCACGGTTTGCTGGCGCACCGTGGCGATGGCGGACACCGGGATCGGCGTGCCGTTGATCGTCGCGATCTGATACCGCATCACCTGATCGATCGTCAGCCGCGACCGCTGTTGCACCTGGGAAATCACTTTGTAGGACCGCGTGCCCAGGCTGAAGTAATTGGTATAGCCGCCGCCCAGCAGGCCGCCCAGACGCGGTGCCGACCTGGGTCATCGACAGGCCGAGTTGCGCGGCTTTGTCGCGGTCGATCTCGATCGCGAGTTGCGGCGAGTCGATCTTCAGGTCGCTGTCGATGAACAGGAACATGCCGCTGTCGGTCGCATCGGCGAGGAACTTTTGCGCCAGCGGATACAGATCGGCGATCGGCTGCGACGACTTCAGCACGAACTGGATCGGCAGTCCCTGCGCACCCGGCAGCGCCGGCGGCAGGAACGCCGCGATCTTCTGGCCGGCGACGACGTTGAGCTGGCCCTGCAACTGGCGCTGGATCGTCGTCGCGTCGCGCGTGCGCTGATCCCAGGGCTTCAGGGTAATGCCGGCGATCGACAGGGTCGGGCTGAGACCTGGAAGCTCTGATCGGCTTCCGGCACCTTCGACATGATGTCCTGCACCTGATCGCCGAACAGTTCCTTTTGTCGCAAGGTCGCATCGGGCGCGGAGGTCGGCAGCAGAATGACCACGCCCTGATCCTCCTGCGGCGCCAGCTCGCTGCTGGCGCTGTTGTACAGGAAGTAGATGCCGCCGATGACCAGCGCGCCGAACAGCAACGTCACCGGCAGCGTGCGCAGACTGCCGAGCAGCCGGCGCTCGTACCAGCGCGCGCAATCGGCTGAAGCCGCGGTCGATCAAATCGGTCAGCCGTTCGGACCAGCCGCGCGCGACGCCGCGGGAGTGCGGCTTCAGCAGGAACCCGCACATCATCGGCGACAAGGTCAGCGCGACGATGGCGGACATCGTCACCGCGCCGACCACGGTGAAGGCGAATTCGGTGAACAGCGCGCCGGTCAGTCCGCCCTGGAAGCCGATCGGCACATAGACCGCGACCAGCACGGCGGTCATGGCGATGATCGGATTGGCCAGTTCGCGCGCCGCCTGCATCGCGGCATCGCGCGGCCGCATGCCGTCCTCCAGATGGCGATTGACGCTCTCGACGACGATGATCGCGTCGTCCACGACAAGGCCGATCGCCAGGACCAGCGCCAGCAGGCTCAACAGATTGATCGAAAAGCCCAGCGCCAGCATCACCGCGAAGGTGCCGATCAGCGACAGCGGGATCGTGATCACCGGGATGACGACCGAGCGCGGTGAGCCCAGGAACGCGAACACAACGAGGGTGACGATCAGCACCGTTTCGGCCAGCGAGCGTTCCACCTCATGGATCGAGCTGTTCACGAACACGGTCGAATCGTAGATCACGTCGCCGTGCAGTCCGGCGGGCAGTTGCTGCTGGATCGAGGGGAGCACCGCCTTCACGCCGTCGATCACCGCCAGCAGGCTCGCCGAGGGCACCGTCTGGATGCCGATGTAGACGCCTTTCTTGCCGTTATACTCGACGCTGGACTCGTAATCGTCCGAACCGAGGGTGACATGCGCGACATCGCTCAGCCGGATGATGCCGCCGTTGACCTGCTTGATCACCAGATCACGAAACTGTTGCACGGAATGCAGATTGGTCGAGGCGGTGAGATTGAACTGCACCATCTCGCCCTTGGTGTTGCCAATCCCGGCGATCACGTTGTTGGCGCTGAGCGCGTTGGTCACGTCGGTCGCGGTCAATCCGTATCCGGCCAGCTTCGCCGGATCCAGCCAGGCCCGCAACGCGAAGTTCTGCCCGCCCAGAAGCTCCGCCGTTTGCACGCCCGGCACCGCCTGCAACCGCGGCTGCACGTTGCGCACCAGATAATCGGTGATCTGGTTCGGCGACAGGTCGTCGCTGGCGAAGCCGATGATGAGCGCGTCGAGCGACTGGCCGATCGCCACCGACAAGGTCGGCTGCTGCACGCCCTGCGGCAACTGATTGAGCACCGAGTTGATCTTGGCGGTGATCTCGGTGATCGCCTTGTCCGGATCGAAGTTCAACACGAGGTTGGCGGTGATCGTGCTGATCCCGGGTCCGCTGTTCGACGCCAGCGTGTCGATGCCGTTCGCCTGCGCGATCGCGTTCTCCAGCGGCGTGGTGACGAAGCCGGCGACGGTTTCCGGATCGGCGCCGTAATAGACCGTGGTGATGGTGACGACCGCGTTCTCGGTCTTCGGGTATTCCAGGATCGGCAGCGAATAAAACGCCTTCAGGCCGATCACCAGCAGCATCAGGCTGACCACGCTGGCCAGCACCGGCCGGCGGATGAAGATATCGGTGAATTTCATGGCGCGATCCTGTGGTGCGATCCCGAGGGCCGGTGACGCTTAGTGATCCTGAGGCCGCGGCGCCGGATTATCGGACGGCCGCACCGCGTTATCGATCTTCACGACCGAGCCGTTGTGCAACTTCAATTGTCCCGCCGTGACGACCACGTCGTTGGCGGCGATGCCTTTCAGGATGCTCACCTGATCGCCGCGCGCCGCGCCGGTCGTGACGAATTGCTGTTTCACGACGTGCTGGTCCGCGCCTTTCGCGTCTTTCTCGTCATGCACCACGTAAACCAGGGAGCCGTACGGATTATACGCGACCGCCGCGTTCGGGATCGTGACCAGCGGGCGCGGCTGTCCGGTCGCGATCGAAACGTTGACGAACATCCCCGGCAACAGCGCGCCGTCGGTGTTCGGCAGGCTGGCCCGGACCTGCAGCATGCGGCTGCTGGGATCCACTTTGGAATTCAACGAGGAGATGGTCCCCTTGAACACCCGATTGGGGAACGCATCGGCCGTCACCTCGACCGGCTGGCCGGCGGCGATCTGCCCGATCGCCTGCTGCGGCAGATAAAAATCCACGAACATCGGATCGAGTTGCTGCAACGTCACGATCGGCGTGCCGGCGGCGATATACTGGCCCAGATCGACCTGCCGCACGCCCAGACGACCGGCGAACGGCGCGCGCACGGTCTTCTCCGCCATCAACGCCTGCTGCGCGGCCACCTGCGCGCGGGTCACCTTCAGGTTCGCCTCATCCGCGTCTACCGTCGCCTGCGCCACGCCGTGCGCCGCCAACTGCTTCTGATCGCGTTGCAGGGTCACATTGGCGAGATCGGCGCTGGCGCGCAGTTGCGCCAGCTTCGCCTCGTCGTCGTCCGGACGCAGCCGCAGCAGGACGGTGTCCGCCGGCACGGTTTGCCCGGATTCGAAATCGATCTGATCCACGACGCCGGCGATCTCAGCCGCCAGATCGGCGCCCTTGGAGGCGCGCGCGCTGCCGACCGCCGTCAGACTGGCCTGCCACGGCTGCATCGTGGCGGTCGCGGTGGCGACCGTCGGCACCTCGGAGCGGATGCTCGCGACGACCTGCTTCAGGATGCCGGCCTTGAAATGCTGGAAGAAGATCAGCCCGCCGGCCACCAGCCCAACCAGCAACAGCATCAGCGTCAGGCGCAGCCACGTCCGCGGCCGGCGCGTCGTGGTGGTGCGAGGCAGCGGGGTGAAATCGTTCATGGGACCACTCCACAGCAGCGTGCGACTTTCGTGTCCACATCGGCGCGGTTCCACCAACCGCCGCCCAACGCCTGAAACAGCGCGACGGTATCGGTGAAGCGGGCCGCCCGCGCGGTGATGAGATTGAGCCGCGCGGTGAAATCCGCCTGCTCGGCGGTCAGCACGTTCAGATACGTGCCGGCGCCCGCCGCGTACTGGGAGCGCGCGACCGCGAGACTCGACGCCGCCGTTCGCTGCGCGGCGAGCGCGGCGCGCAGGGTTTCCGCGTCACGCTCGATCGCGACCAGCGCGTTGGCGACGTTCTGGAACGCGGTATTCACCGTGCTGCTGTATTGCGCGGCGGCGACGTCCAGCGCGGCTTTCGCCGCTTCCCGCCGCGCCAACAGCGTGCCGCCCTCGAAAATCGGTTGCGTGAGGCTGCCGGCGATGGTCCAGACAATTCCGGCCGGCGTGAACAGGCCGGCGAGCGTGCCGGCATCCCGCCCATAACTGCCGCTGAGGGAAATGTTCGGCAGCATGTTGGCGGTGGCCACGCCGACCGACGCCGTCGCCGCGTGCAGCAGGGCTTCGTAGGCGCGGATATCCGGCCGCTGCTCCACCAGTTTCGACGGCAAGGAGACCGGCAGATCGGCGGGCAAGGTCAGGTGTTCGAGGTCCAGCGTCGGCATCGCGTACTGATCCGGATGGCCACCCAGATAGACCGCGAGCTGGTTGCGGACCTGCTGGCGCTGCTTCTCGAGACCCGGCAGCGTCGCGGTCTGCTGATCGAGCAGCGATTGCTGCTGCAGCACGTCGACCTGGCTGACGCCGCCCAGCTGGAAGCGGCTTTTTGTGAGGTTCAGGGCGTCGGTGTCGGCCTTGATGATGTCGTGCGTGGTATCGATCTGCGCCTGGAGCGCCGCCTCGTTGATCGCCGCGTTGATCACGTTGGCGGCGAGCGTCAGATCGGTCGCCTCCAGTTCGAAGCGCTGATACTCGGCCTGGGCGCCCAGCTGCTCGACCTGCCGCCGAATGCCGCCGAACGCATCCAAGGTGTAGGAAACGTTCAGCGCCGCACCGTAGGTGGTGAACGTCTCGGCGCCATTGCCGATCCCGAAGCCGGCGAGCAATTCACGTTGCCGTTCCACCTGGCCGCCCGCCGACACCTGCGGGAAGAAGGCCCCCTGCTCGGCACGCCTGGTTTCACGCGCCTGACGCAGACTCGCCTGCACGGCGGCGACATCGGGATTGGCCTTCAGCGCCTGAGTGACCAGCGCGGTGATCTGGGGCGAATGGAACAGCGACCACCATTCGCCGGGAATGTCGCGGTCCACTACCAGATGCTGCGCCTCGCCACCCGGCGTGGCGGCGGCGGCGGTGCGGGCGGGCAACGCGGTTTCCGTGAAGCGCGTGCTGGCGGGCGGGCTCGGGGCGTGGAAGTTCGGCCCGACGGCGCAGCCAGTCAAAATCGCGGATAAAGCGGCCACGCCCACGAATGGACGCCGCGAGGGGATTGCGACGCGGGCCATTGCTCCCTTATATTCCTGTACCAACGGGTCCAATATATGGCATCCTGGACCAATAAGTCCAGTATTAACCCGGGGGAAGACATTCGTGGCACATTCGCCGGCCGCTCAACGACCCGGCCGTCCCAAAGACATCGCCAGGCGAGCGGCGATAATCAAGGCCGCACGCGACCTGTTCGCCAGCCAACCGTTCGACCTCGTCACCATGGATGCCGTGGCGATGCGCGCCGGCGTGTCGAAAATGACGGTTTACAGCCACTTCCACGACAAGGAGACGCTGTTCGAAACCATCGTTCTCGCCACCTCCGACCAAATGATCAACGCCCTCGCCTCCCCTGGCCAGGCCGGCGGATTGCGTGAGCGCCTGATCGCGGCCGGCACTGCGACCCTGACCGTCGTTTTGGGCTCCGACATCTGCACGATGTCGCACACGCTGCCGGCCGCGCTACGGGCCAACCGGGCGCTGGCGGACCGGTTTTATGCCGCCGGCCCGGGCCGCCTGCGCGCCGAACTGGCGGCGATTATCGGCGCGAGCGCGGCGCGCGGCGAACTGGAAGTGGACGATCCCGATCAGGCCGCCGACGACCTGGTCAGTCTGTGGGAAGGCGGCATGCCGGCGAAGATCGCGTTCGGTCTGACGGGCACCTGCACGCCGGAGGAGATCGGCCGGCGAGCGGCGCGGGGCACGGATGTGTTTCTGCGGGCCTATGCGCCGCGGCGGCCCGGAGCGTCCGATACCGGGCGGGACGCGGATCCGGCGCACGGCGATGGCGCGCGACCGATTGAGTAGATTCCGATCCTGGTCCAGCCGCGCGCAACGGACCATATTGGCAAACGTGACACTGTGTGTCGTTCCGGCCATCACGTTCGGACGCGAAGGCTGCCCGGCCCGCCCGCCCGGGGGCGACGGAACGCGGCGATAGTTTTGGCCTGCCGCGTTACGAACGCGCGGCGCGCATGGTGCGCGGCGGGGTCGTGCCATGTCCGCGAGCGGGATCTCCAAACGCACACGCCAGAAAAAAACGAACATGCCAGAAAAAACGTATACGCCGGGAACCCGATAGCGGTGGCGGCATGCCAGGAGGGCAAGTGTGATCAGTCTGTCCGCGCCGACCTTGTCTGACGCGGCGCACGGTATTCACCTGCGCCGCCGCGCCCTCTATACGGCATCGAAACCATCGTCCGGCCTGACGAAGCTCGCGGTCGCCGCCATCGTTATCGCGGGACTTTATTTCGGGCGCGATCTGTTTATTCCCCTGGCGCTCGCGATCCTGCTGAGTTTCGCCTTGGGGCCACTGGTCCTGGGATTGCGCCGGGCGCATCTCGGCCGCGTGCCGGCGGTGTTCGCCGTCGTGCTGCTGGCGATGCTCGCGCTGGTCAGCGGCGCCACCCTGATTGGGTCTCAGCTCGGCGAACTGGCCCAGGCGTTGCCGGAATATCAGTACAACATCATTCAGAAGATCCAGTCGGTCAAAGGCATCGGCGCCAGCGGCGGCCTGATCGGCCAGACCTCGGCGCTGCTCGACCGTATCGGCGGCGAGCTGGCGAAATCGACCACGCCCGGCCCGACAACCACCCCGGGTCAGACCTCGCTATCCGGGCATTCCGCCGCGAAGACGCCGATATCGAAGCCGCCGGGTCAGCAAGCGCCCCAACCGGTCCTGGTGGAAATCCACCAGCCCGCCGCCACCCCTGTCGCGATCATTCTCAATGTCCTGAGCCCGCTGCTGGGTCCGTTCGCGACCGCCGGCATCGTCATCGTCTTCGTGGTTTTCTTCCTGCTGCAACGAGAACAATTGCGCGACCGGTTCATTCGCCTCGTGGGAGCGGGCGATCTGCGCCACACCAGCGAGGCGCTGGACGATGCGTTCCGTAGGCTCGGGCGCTATTTGCTGACGCAGACCGCGATCAACACCGGCTTCGGATTGATCGTCGGTAGCGGATTGTGGCTCATCGGCATTCCCAACCCCGTGTTGTGGGGCGTGCTCGGCGCGCTGCTGCGGTTCGTGCCGTACATCGGCGCGGTCATCGCGGCGTGCTTCCCGGCGGCGCTGGCGATCGCCATCGATCCGGGCTGGACCACGCTGCTTTGGACCGCGGCCCTGTTCTTCGTCGTGGAAGGCATCACCGGTCAGGTCATCGAGCCATTTTATTACGGCCGCAGCACGGGCCTCTCGGCGGTGGCCGTGGTCGTGGCGACCACGTTCTGGACGTGGCTGTGGGGACCGATCGGATTGCTGCTGTCGATGCCGTTGACGCTGTGCCTGGTCGTGCTCGGACGGCATGTGGCGGCGCTGGAGTTCCTCGATATTCTTCTCGGCGATGAACCGGCGCTGGCGCCGGAGGAAAAATTTTACCAGCGGATGCTGGCCGGTGACGCCAGCGAGGCGGCGTTTCAGGCCGAGGCGTTCCTGAAGGATAATCCGCTGTCCGCGTACTACGATGACGTCGCCGTCAAAGGGCTGCGGCTCGCGCAAATGGACGTGAACCGCGGCGAGCTCGATCATGAGCGCCGGGTGTTGATCAAAGACACGATGGAGGCGCTGATCGACGATCTGTCCGACCACGCGGCACCGCCGGAAGCGGCGGAGCCGGAGACGGCCGGGGACGACGAAACGCGCGACGCCAGCGGTGAGATGGCCGAACGACGCGATCGGATCGCCGGCACGCCGGCGTCGTCGGGCCTCGCCGGCACCCCGGCGTCGTCGGGCATCGCCGGCACCCCGGCGTCGTCGGGCATCGCCGGCACGCCGGCGTCGTCGGGCATCGCCGGCCCACCGGCGTCGTCGGGCCTCGCCGCGGAACAGCCGGCGGTGCTCTGTATCGCCGGGCGCGGTTCGCTCGATGAGGCGGTCGCCGGCATGCTCGCGCAGCTTTTGGCCCAGGCGGGCATTGGCGCCCGGGTGGTGGCGAGCGCGGCTGTTTCGACCGCCAATCTCGCGCGGCTGGACGCGGCCAGAGTGGGCATCGTGTGCCTGTCGTATCTGGAGCCGGGCGATTTCACCAACGCGCGCTATCTCACGCGCCGGTTACGCCGCCGGTGGCCAAACGCGCGCATTGTCGCCGGCTTCTGGACCTGGAGCGCGGCTGACACGCGAAGTCCCGCGGCGCTCGAGAATATCTCGGCGGATACCGTCGTGACCTCGCTGCGGCAGGCGGTCGCGATCGTGGGCCAGGCGGCCGGGCGGCCGATCGACCAACGAGACGCGAGGACCATTGCCGGCGCGTCATCGCGCGCCACCGTGTCCGCGATTGGCGGCGCGGCGGTAGTCGAGGGCACACCGGGATTTGCAGCCCCGCCGGCGATCGAGGAAGCATCGGCGGCGAAGCATGTCCCGGGCGCCGCGCGCGGGTCCGGGTTCCACTCCACGTCATCGCTCCCGAGTGCGCCCGCCGGGAACGCATCGGCGAGCCAGGGATGACCTTCGCGGGGAAATCCAATGGTGGGCGCGACAGGGATTGAACCTGTGACCTCTCGCGTGTGAAGCGAATGCTCTACCGCTGAGCTACGCGCCCCTCCGTTGGGCGCGGAGGAATAAGCGGCGGCTCGCCCGGGTGTCAAGGCGATGCACGCCGGTGAACGACGCGTCGGTGACGCCGCGCCGGCAATACACGCCGGCGGCACACGCCAGTCCCCGGCGGCGCGCCGCGTATTGGACGCGCCATCGGCCGCCGGACCATCGGCGCGATCGAGACGCCCGCGGCGAGATCCGCGTCACACTCATCACGATTTCCTTCATGTCACGAATTTGTTCCGGCGGAACATTTCATTGCCGCCGTGCCGGTCATACACTGGCGGGATGACTCGTGCCGCGCTGCTCGCCACTCTGTTGCTCGCTTCGACCGCCGTCGCCGCGGACGCCGCCCAACTCAACTACTCGATCTATGTGCTCGGCCTGCCGGTGGCGGACGCCGTGCTGCGCGTCGATATGGCGGCGACGACCTACCAGGTGACGCTGCGCTTCCACACCACCGGCATCGCCGACGTGTTCGCCGGCGATCGGTTGGAGGAACATTCGGCCGGTCTGTTCGATGACGGCCAGCCGGAACCGCGGGACTACGTCTCGAACGGCCGTCTGCATGGCCGCGATCGCCTGGTCACCATGACCTGGCACGACGGCGTCCCCACGATCGGCGCGATCACCCCGCCGAACGCGGCCGAACGCGAGGACGTGCCGGCGGCGCTGCTGGGCCACACCATGGATCCGCTCGACGCGATCGTGTTTCTGCTGCATCAGGTGGACCGGAATGGCCGCTGCGAGGGCTCCGCCCGGGCGTATGACGGCCGCCGGCTGCAGGCGCTCGATGCCCACACCGACGGCGAGGAAGACATCGGGCCGTCCGGCCGGTCGAGTTTCGCCGGCCATACTCTGCGCTGTCAGTTCACCGACCGGACCCTGGCCGGTTTCCGCACCGGCGCCGGCCGCGACGAAGACACGCGCGTGCATCGCGGGACGATCTGGTTGGCGCGGATCCTGCCGGGTGCGCAGCAATTGCCGGTCCGCGCCTCGGTCGAAACCCGGTGGTTGGGCGATGCGATGATCTATCTGACGTCGGTCGCGCCGTGAGCTGGGAGGCACGCATCCATCGGACGTGGCAAGAGGAGGCGACATCCGCCGGGACGAATCGCACCGGCGCGGCCCGGGGTGGACCACGCCGGTGAAGCTGCTCCGGTTGCTGGCGCTGTCGATCCCCCCGGCGCTGTCGATCCCCCAGGCGCTGTCGATCCCCCCGGTGCTGTCGATCCCCGTGGCGCTGTCGATCCGCCTGGCGCTGTCGATCCGCCTGGCGCTGTCGATCCCGCTGGCGCTGTCGATCCCCATGGCGCTGTCGATCCCGCTGGCGCTGTTGGCGGGTTGCGTCACGCCACAACCACTGCCGTCGCCATTCGCCGGCGACGATGTCGAGATGCCGCCGGTGCAGGTGCCCCGGGCACGGATGCCGGAAGGGCCGATCCCCGCCGCGCTCAAATTGCCCGCCGGCAAGCCGCTGGACGGCAAGGCCCGCTTTCCCGCCGTCATCGTGCTGCATGGCTGTGGCGGTCGCGGCCTGGGTCAGTTGATCTGGGCTCGCCGCCTCAACGCCTGGGGTTACGCCGCGCTGATCCCGGACAGCATGACCCCGCGCGGTATCGCGCGTGTCTGCGATCCCGCGGAGCAGTCCCTGGTCACACCCAGGGACCGCGTGGGCGACGTGGCCACCGCGGTCGCCTGGTTACGAACCCAGCCGCGGATCGATCCCGCGCGCATCGCGGTGCTGGGCTTGTCGCACGGCGGCGCCACCGCGGTCATGGCGACGGATCGCATTTACGACTCGCTCGGACTGCGCGCGGCGATCAACTACTATGGCCCCTGCGTCGATCCCTCCGCGCACGGGGATGTGCCGCTGCTGGTGCTCGCCGGGGCTGAGGACGACTGGGGCCATCCAGCCCTGAGATGCGAGGCGTACGGCCGCGCGCTCCCTCCGGGTGACGTATTCGAACTGCATGCTTATCCGGGCGTTTACCATGCGTTCGACAATCCGTTGGTGAAGCGCACGGTCAGCGAATCCCACATCATGGAATACAACGAGGCCGCCGCCGAGGACAGCTTCGCCCGGGTCCACGCGTTCCTGGATCGATGGGTTTTGCCCTGAGACCGGACGCCCGCGGGATCGCCTCGGCAGTCCGTCGGATGCACAGCCCAACCGCGGCGGACAGCCCGCGCGCGGCGACGGCGGCTACTGTTTCGGGCCTTTGATGCTGGTCAGGTAGTCGGTAATCGCGGCGACGCTGCTCGCCTCGACCGGGGCCTTGTAGACGTTGCGCATCTTGTTGACCTCGGCCTCCCACGCCGCCCTTGGCATGACGGGCTGGTTCAGGATCATGCCGACCGAATGACAGGCGAGGCAATTCGCCTCGGCCACGTCGGCGCCGGCCCCCGCCGGAAACCGGGCGGTGCTGGTGGGCAGCGTGACCTTGAGCGACTTCAGCACCATCGTCGTCTGGGCGTCGGTGCGCGGCGCCGCGGCCAGGATCGCCAGCAGAGCGAGGCACGGCCCCAGCACGAACCGGAACCCGCCCGCCGCTCCCGTGCCCCGCTCGCCCCCGACCCGGGAGCGCGCCGCCGGGGAGCCCGCGGCCAGGGAGCCCGAGGCCAGAGAGCCCGCCGCCAGGGAGCCCGCCGCCAGGGAGCCCGCGGCCGGGGAGCCCGCGGCCGGGGAGCCCGCGGCCGGGGAGCCCGCGGCCGGGGAGCCCGGGGCCGGGGAATCATCGGCTCCCGGAGCCAGCATCGTGCGGGCCGGACTTCGCGGAGCGGCCGCCAAGGTCGGATTCCGTACCACCGGGCCCGAGGGGAACGGCATGGGCAATCCTGATCGGGCCATGTCTGACTGTTCCTCAGGCCGCGGTGACGGAGGTTGTTTCGATGACATTGCGCATGAAACCAGCGGGATTCCAGTTGCTTTCGTCCGGCTGCGCCTCACCCTTGGTATTCGTGCAGCGCACCATCAACGTGTAGCCACCCTTCGCGGCCGGCGTGAACCGCGCCTCCCAGCGCCGGAACCCGTACTTGCCGAGATCCTGGCCAAGCGACGCGGCCCGCCAGGTCTTGCCGCCGTCGCTGGAGAAATCGACCTGTTTCACGCCGCTGTCGCCACCGAACGCGATACCCCGCGCCAGCGCCGCCCGGCCGGCGGGAATGCGCGCGCCGTCGGCGAGGTTGGTGATGAAGGAGCGCGGGTTCATGCGATTGATCGGCACCATGGGCACGCCGGTCTGCCCAGGCCTGATATTGGCATTGGGCGTGTCGGGAATGGTGTAGGCGCTCTTCATCCAGAAATTGTCGTCGGGGTGATCCAGCACCTCGATATCGTTGAGCATCTTGACCCAGTACGTCGTGTACCACCCTGGCACGACCAACCGGAGCGGAAAGCCGTTGAGCAGCGGCAACGGCTGCCCGTTCATGGCGTAGGCGATCATCACCTCGCCGTCGCGGGCGTGATCGACCGCCAGCGATTTCATGAAATCCGGCCCCTCCGGCACCACCGGCTGGTCCAGCCCATTGAGCCGGACCTGGACCGCGCCGGCCTTGACCCCGGCTTTGTCCAGCACGCTTCGCAGCGTCACGCCGGTCCAGCGCGCGTTGCCCATCGCGCCGTTGCCCCACTCGCCACCGGGGACACGCGGCTGGAAAAATCCGCGCGAGTTGCCCGAGCACTGATTGACCGCCGCCATTTCCACGCGCGGCAGGCTCATGATGTCCTTCAGCGACAGGGAAACCGACTGATTGACCGCCCCGTGGACATTGAGGCGGAAACTATCGACGTCGATCTCGGTAGGGATCACGGCCCAATGCCATCGCACGAAGAAGCGGTCGTTCGGTGTGAACACGCCCTGGTCGAACACCGCGAATGGGGTCTCCAGCAGCGGCGGCCGGGTCCGCTGCAGGATCATGCTTCCCTTCTGGGGGAAATCGCTGGTGAGCGGCCGTTCGTCGGGCCCTCCCGGCAAGGGCAGCTCGATCGACTTCGAGGGCGTCTGTGCAGCGCCCGAAGCCTGTCCCGCCCCCCGCGCATGGGCCGGCGTTTGGGCCGCGGCGCGTTGCGCGGTCCAGTACGCCGCGGTCGCCAAGGTTAATCCAGCGCTTCCGGTCTGTTCGAGCAGGCGTCGGCGTCCAATTCCGCCGCCTGGCAAGCGATCCGACATCGTGACATCCCCGTGGCGTTTTTCTTGGCGATGCCTGGAGTATCACGATGGACGCTTCGCCGTGTCAACCTTGGGATCGGCGCGCGCGCATCGCCGGCGAATCCGGCCTCAATCCGCCAAAAACCCGGTTGAAACCATGCCTTAACCGATCGCGGCGATAACCGAAAACCGCAACCTGGGAACCACGCGATGGACCGACTGGGCTGGACGCCATGAACGGTCCGGGTCGCGGCGCGAAACCGGGCTCGGGAGGCCGCGCGAGCGGAAGCCGCGGCCAGGCTACCGTCTTGTCCCCTATCATGGTCATGGCCCCGGTTAACGCCATGGCCCAGATCCTCGTCATGCCGTCGCGGACGGCATCCGTCGCCGGCACGGTACCGGAGCACCGGCGGTGAAGACTCTGATGATCGCGATGGCCGCGGCACTCGCCTTCTGCGTGGCGTTCGTGCTGCCGCGGCCGCCGGCGCCGGGCACGCCACTCGCCAGCCGCGCGGTCACACCGCCCGCGATCGTCCCGGTGCCAGGCGTAATCCCGCCGCCGGAGCCCGCTCAACCCGCGACGGTCCAGCCGGGCCAGTCCCCACCAGAGTCCCCCCGTCGCCGGACGCGCGGTCGCCTGCCACGCGGTCGCCGGACGCACGGTCGCCGGCCGGGCCTGAGGCGGCCATCGCGAGCCCGGGCATCGCGCCGCGCCTACCACCGTCCGCCGCGGTGCGACCCGCGCCGGCGCGGTTGTGGAGAGTCTCGATCCCGCCAATCCCGCCGCCCTTGGTCGCAACCGCGTTTGGCGGCCTCCCCGCCGTGGTGACTCCCGCCGCGGCGGGAGGATCGGTCTCGCCGCCACCCATCCTGGTGCGTCAGCCGCGCATGCCAGCCGGTCCGCTGCCCGGCGTGATGCGGCTACCGGACGGCAAAGGTCCGTTTCCCGCGGTGATTCTGCTGCATGGATGCGATGGGCCGTTTACCAGCGTGCCCGGTTGGGCGCCGCGCCTGAACACCTGGGGCTACGCCGTGCTGATGCCGGACAGCATGACCCCGCGGGGCGTGCGCAATGTGTGCGATCCGGCCGATCAGCCCAAGGTTACGCCCTGGGACCGGGTTGGCGATGTCGGAGCCGCCGCGACCTGGTTGCGCGGCCAGCCGGAGATCGACCCGGGCCGCATCGGGGTGCTCGGTCTGTCCCATGGCGGGGCGACGGCGGCGCTCGCGGTGCAGGCGCCGTATGCCGCGATGCGGTTGCGGGCCGCGGTGGATTATTACGGGCCCTGCTTCGAGCCCCGGTTGCACGGCGCGGTGCCGTTGCTGGTGCTGGCCGGCGAGGCTGACGACTGGGGCAATCCGGCGAAGCGATGCCGCGCCTATGGCAGCGCGTTGCGGCCCGGTCAGCCGTTCGAAATCCACACCTATCCCGATGTCTATCACGATTTCGATTCCGGTCCGGCGACCAGGATGGTCTACGACGGCCATGTGCTGGAATACGACCGGGCGGCGGCGGAGGACAGCTTCGTCCGAGTCCGCGCTTTCCTCGACCGCCAACTCCGGGACTGACCGGCTTTCGCCTGGTTTCCACCAGGGAGAGTCCTGTCCGCGACCGATTTGTCGGAAGATCAGGCTCCAACAGGTAGCCGGCAGCGGACCGGTCGCCTGGAAACCGCGTGCGACCCGGAAACCCGCTGGCATGTCGGACCGGGCCCCCAACCCAGGAACCGGTTCGCGCCTCAGCGACGGACGGACGGCATCAGGCGCTCGATCGCATCCAGCAGCGCCGGCAGATCCCGCGCCACCGCTTCCGCCCCCTCCGCCATTTCGATCGGGCCGTAACCCCAGGTGACGAACACCACCTTCACCCCGGCACCGTGCGCCGCGCGGACGTCATTGGCATGATCGCCGACCATCAGCGCATCGGCCGGATCGCCGCCCGCCAGCCGCAACGTCGAAAGCAAATGCGCCGGATCGGGCTTGCGCACCGGGAAGCTGTCGCCGCCGCCGATCGCGCTCATCAGCGTCATCAGGCCGAGCGTTTCCAGCAACGCGCGGGCCACCGCCTCGGTCTTGTTGGTGCAAACGGCCAGCCGCCAGCCTTCCGCCACGCGGTCCCGCAGAAATTCCGGGACACCGGGAAAGGCGCGGCTCGCGACCGCGAAATGGGCGCCATAATCGCGGCCGAAGTCGGCCATCGCCCGCTCATCCGGCGTGGCGCCACGCGCGGCGAAGGCGCGCCCAACCAGCACCGCGACGCCATCGCCGATCATCGCCTCGGTTTCGCGCAGGCTGAATTCGGCGAGCCCCCGCGAGACCATCAGCCGGTTCAAGGCGCCGGCCAGATCGGGCGCGGTATCGACCAGCGTTCCGTCGAGATCGAGCAACAGGGTTCGCGCCACCGTGAAGCACTCCGTAATCTGAATTGAACCAATCCCGTGCCATGAAGCTTTGACATTCGGGAGTTCCAACAGCTAACCGATTGAACGCAGCGAAGCAGGCTATCCGTATGCAAGCAACCGCCATTCTTCTCGCCGCCGGTCTGGGCACCCGCATGAAATCGGCGCTGCCCAAGACCCTGCACAAAATCGCCGGCCGCTCGATGCTGCGCCATCTGCTCGCCAGTTGCGAGGCCGCGTTCGATCGCGTCGTCGTGGTGCTCGGCCCGGACATGGATCCGGTGGCGCGGGAAGCGGCGCCGCACACCTGCGTCATCCAGCACGAGCGGTCAGGCACCGCGCACGCCGCGCTTCAGGCGGTGGACCATTTCGGCTCCGGTGAGGTCGCGGTACTCTACGCCGATAACCCGCTGATCCGGCCGGATACGTTGCAGCGCCTGCTGGAACGGCGGCGGGCGGGCGACGCGGGCCTGACCTTGCTGGCGTTCCGGCCTTCCGATCCGGGCCGTTACGGCCGCGTGATCCTGCGCGACGGCCATGTCGAGCGGATCGTCGAGTGGGCCGACGCCACCGACTCCGAACGTGCGATCGACCTGTGCAACGCCGGCGTCCTCTGCGCCGCCGCCGAGGACATGACGCGCTGGCTGCTGGCGGTGCGCGCCGACAATGCCAAGGGCGAATATTACCTCACCGATGTCGTCGAAATGGCCCGCGCCGAGCAGGTTCGGGTCGCCGCCGTCGAGGCGCCCGCCGCCGAACTGATGGGCGTCAACTCGCGTCCCGAACTGGCGGCGGCGGAGGCGGTCGTGCAGGGCTGGCTGCGCCACGCCGCGATGGAGGCGGGCGTGACGATGATCGACCCGTCCTCGGTGTTCCTGCGCGCCGACACGCGATTTCGAGCCGGACGTCACGATCGAGCCGAACGTGGTGTTCGGCGACGGCGTGAGCGTGGCGCGCGGCGCGGTGATCCGCGCGTTCAGCCATCTGGACGGCTGCGCGGTGGGACCGGATTGCATCGTGGGCCCGTTCGCCCGGCTGCGGCCCGGCGCGGTGCTGGAACGCGACGTGCACGTCGGCAATTTCGTCGAGGTCAAGGCGGCGACGCTTGGCGTCGGTGTGAAGGCGAACCATTTGACCTACCTTGGAGACGCCTCGGTCGGCGCGGGTACCAACATCGGCGCCGGCACCATCACCTGCAATTACGATGGTTACGACAAGCATCGCACGACGATCGGCGCGCGCGCCTTCATCGGCTCGGACGTGGCGCTGGTGGCGCCGGTGTCGGTGGGAGACGGCGCCATCGTCGGCGCCGGCAGCGTGATCACCGAGGACGTGGCGCCGGACGAACTGGCGCTCGGCCGCGGCCGGCAGTCGCGAAAGCCCGGCTGGGCCGCTGAATTTCGCGCGACCAAAGAACACGCCGCGCGGCATCGCGCGGCCAAACCAAAGGACCTGGCCTGATGTGTGGCATTGTCGGGGTCATCGGCGGCCGGGACGCGGCGCCATTGCTGCTGGACGCGTTGCGGCGGCTGGAATATCGCGGCTACGACAGCGCCGGCATCGCCACGCTGGTGAACGGCCACATCGATCGCCGCCGCGCCTCGGGCAAGCTGCTCAATCTTTCCGCCGCGCTGGAACGCGCGCCGCTGCCCGGCACCACCGGCATTGGCCACACGCGCTGGGCGACCCACGGCGCGCCGACCGAGAACAACGCGCATCCGCACGGCACCTCCCGCGTGTCGGTCGTGCATAACGGCATCATTGAGAACCATGCCGAACTGCGCGAGGAACTGGAGGCGGCGGGCCAGGAGTTCAGCACCGAGACCGACACCGAAACGGTGGCGCAACTGGTCGATCTGAATCTGAAGAACGGCATGCGGCCGATCGAGGCGGCGGGCTCCGCGCTGCGCCGGCTGGAGGGGGCCTACGCGCTGGCGATGATCTTCTCGGGTCATCCGGAACTGATGGTCGCGGCGCAGAACGGCGCCCCGTTGGCGGTCGGCTATGGCGACGACGAGATGTTCGTGGGCTCGGACGCGCTGGCGTTGGCGCCGCTGACCCGGCGCATCGCGTATTTGCAGGACGGCGACTGGAGTGTGGTCAGCCGCAAAGGCGCGAAGTTCTTCGACAAGAACGGTGCCGAAATCGAGCGCGAGATCAAGCTGACCCGGCAAACCGGCGCCGCGATCGGCAAGGGCAATTATCGCCATTTCATGGACAAGGAACTGCACGAGCATCCGGCGGCGATCGCCGACACGCTGCATCGGATGGTCAGCCCCTCCACGCGCGCGGTCGCTCTGCCCGACCTGCCGTTCGATCTCGCCTCGTTCAGCCGCGTCAGCCTGACGGCGTGCGGCGGCGCGTATTTCGCGGCGCTCGCGGGGCGGCAATGGATCGAGGAGTTCGCCCGCCTGCCCGCCGATATCGATGTCGCCAGCGAGTTTCGCTATCGCAATCCGCCGCTGGGTTCCGGCACGCTGGGTTTGCTGGTCTCCCAATCCGGCGAAACGGCGGACGCGCTGGCCGCGCTGAAATACATGCATGAGCAGGGCATACCCGTGCTGTCGGTCCTGAACGTGCCGGAAAGCACGATGGCGCGGGAGAGCGACGCGGTCCTGGAGACGATGGCGGGACCGGAGATCGCGGTCGCCTCGACCAAGGCGTTCACCGCGCAGTTGACCGTGCTGGCGTGTCTGGCGCTCGCCATCGGACGCGCGCGCGGCGTGATCGACGCGGCGCGGGAAGCGGCGATGACCGATGCGCTGTTGCAGGTTCCCGCCGCGGCGGCGCGCATCCTCGAGCAGTCGGAGCCCATCCACCGCCTGGCCGGCCGCATCGCGCAGGCGCGCGACGTGCTTTACCTCGGGCGCGGCGCCTGCTTTCCGATCGCGCTGGAAGGCGCGTTGAAATTGAAGGAGATCTGCTACATCCACGCCGAGGGCTACGCGGCCGGCGAGATGAAGCACGGGCCGATCGCGTTGATCGACAAGTCGGTGCCGGTGATCGCGATCGTTCCCTCGGGACCGCTGTTCGAGAAGACGGCGTCCAACGTGCAGGAAGCCTCGGCGCGCGGCGGTCAGGTGATCGTGTTCTCGGACGAAGCCGGGGCGGCGAAGCTGGCGGGAATCGCGAGCGAAACGATCGTGCTGCCCACGGTCGATCCGTTCGTGGCACCTATCCTGTACGCGATCCCGGTGCAGATGCTGGCGTATCATGTCGCGGTGCTGAAGGGCACGGACGTCGATCAACCGCGCAATCTGGCGAAGTCGGTGACGGTAGAGTAAACTCGGCGCGACCTGGGCGGAGGCACGCGCCGGACGGACATGTCAGCCCAGATTTCGAGCGCGGAATTGAGTGGCGTTCGCGCGGTGTCCGCCGCGGTGCGTCGCGATTCCGGGCTCGACGCCTTGCGCGCCGCCGTCACGCTGCTGGTGGTGTCGCACCACACCGCCCTCACCTACGGCGCGATCGGCAGTTGGTACTACCGTGAGGTTCCCGGCGATTTCCGGCCGGGAACGCGGCTGCTGGTCCTGTTTTGCACGGTCAATCAGGCCTGGTTCATGGGCCTGTTCTTCCTGCTCGCCGGCTATTTCACCCCCGCCGCGTACGACCGAAAAGGCCCGTGGCTGTTCATGCGGGACCGGCTGATCCGGCTTGGCCTGCCGCTGCTGGTGTACGGTGTCTTCATCGGGCCCATGACGATCGCCCTGGCGCAAACCGCGCGAGGCCGCCCCTTCGCCACCACTCTGTCGCGCCTTTGGAGCCATGGTGTGTTCGAGGACGGGCCACTTTGGTTCGCGTCCGCGCTGTTGATCTTTTGCGTGGGCTACCTGATGTGGCGCGCGATCTGTTCCCGGGCGGCCCAGGGCGCGTCCGTTTCCGTCGAATGTCACGCTTTTCGTGGCGGCCGTCGTCACTGGCCTTGGCGCCTTCGCGCTGCGTCTGGCCTGGCCGGTCGGCACCACGGTGTGCAACCTGCAGATCGGATATTTCGCGAGCTACATCGTGCTGTTCGCCGCCGGTTGCGCGGCCGCGCCCGGACGCTGGCTGGCCGAGATACCCGACAGCCGCCGGCACCCCTGGCTGACCATCGCGTGGCTCACGTTGCCGGTGCTGCCGGCGGTCGCCCTGCTCGCCCCAACGGTTCCGGCATTGCGCGGCGACACCAGCGGCGGCTGGAATATCCAGGCGGTGGTCTATGCATTCTGGGAACCGTTCGTCGCCTGGGGTTTCATCCTCGCCTTGGTGCGTTCGTTCGATCGCCGGTTCCGGACGCTCGGCTCGGTTTGGGCCGCGCTGGCCCGCCGGGCCTTTACGATCTACATCATTCATCCGCCCATTCTGGTCGCCGTGGCGCTCGCCTGGCGCGATGTGCCGGCCCCGCATCTGGTGAAATTCGCGGTGACCGGGACGCTGGCCTGCCTCGCATGCTTCTGGATCGCCGGACTCCTGCTACGAGTGCGCTGGGTCAGGCAGGTGATTTGACCGACATCTCACGCGGGAGCGAGCCAACGATGACGTCGCGTTCATTCTATCACGAGGGAATGCGGTCATTGCAGGACCGGTTCGACGGCAGGCGGGTCGCCGACGCTCTCGCGAAGCATCGGATCCGGCACGACTTCTGGGACGAGGACCGCCTGATGATCGAGCAGGCGTCGTTCTTCTTCATCGCCACCGCGTACGGCGAGCATGTCGATTGCAGCATGCGCTCCGGTGCGCCAGGGTTCATCCGGATCGTCGGGCCGGGCACGCTGGAGTTCCCCGAATACGACGGCAATTCGATGTACCGGACGTTGGGCAATATCAGCCGCAACCCCAATGTCGGTCTGCTGTTCGTGAAGTTCGATGGCCAGAGCTACCGTATTCGCATCAGCGGACGCGCGGCCATCCTGGATGACGCCGAAACATTGGCGCGCCATCATGCCGCGAAGCTGGTGATCCGCGTGGAATGCGAACTGTTTTCCAATTGCCCGCGCGCGGTACACGATCTGCCGAACGACCGCCTGTCCGTTTACGTCCCCTCACCTGGGCATGAACCGCCGGCGCCGGAATGGAAAAGCCGTGATTATCTACGCGACATTCTGCCGGAGGGCGATCCACATCGGGGCTGAGGCCACGACATCGACAATGCGACATTGCACACGTTCCGGCAAAACACCGGTGCCAGACGATTTTATGAACGCAATGGCTTTTCCGCCGTCAGCTTCCGCGACGGCAGCGCGAACGAGGAACACTGCCCCGACGTCCTCGATCAACTCGACCCGGAAACCAATCGGCCCCGTGCCCGCGCGACAGCTTCGCGAAAGTCGCCCCAATCGCACCCGCCGCCGGGACGATGTTCTACGATCGCCTGTTCGTGCTCGACCCATCGTTACGGGTCCTGTTCAAGGGCGACATGACCGAGCAGGGCCGCGAACTCATGGCGATGATCGGCACCGCCGTCGCCAACCTGCACCGGTTGGACGACATCGTTCCGGCGCTCCGCGAACCTGGCCAGCGCCACACCGGCGACGGTGTCAGGCCAGCCGACCACGGCACCGTGGCGACCGCCCCGTTGTGGACGTTGGAGCAAGGGCTCGGCGCCGACTTCACGCCCGCGACCCGTGACGCCCGGGTTGCCTGCTTCACCATCGTCGCCGGTGAAATGCGGGCGGCGGCCGCGCATTGATAACGATCCTGGCAAAGCCTAAATACCGAGCAACCCGATCGCATGGAGGCGAGGATGCTCGGCTTGATGTCGTACCTGTTATTCCTGGGGGTCCTGGCACTCGTCATGCGGGTCGCCTCAGGTGGCGGACGAACGCGAGCGGACGCGAATGCCGCCGCGGCGATGCTCTCCGCCCGCCTTCACTAACGCGCCTTCACTAACGCGCCTTCACTAACGCGCCGGGCCTTCTCTGGTTCAGTGGATCCCGATCCGGCGGCAGGAGTGTCCAACGTGAAGCCTCGTCCGACTGCTCGCCGTAAGCCGCGAGCCCGCGGCACCTTACCGCCGGACGTGCCGGAGGTCGCACCGGATACGGCGGCGGTGGCATCCGATGGCTCGACGCCACCGGCACCCGGGGCCGGCCACTCCTCCGATCTCCTCCCCGAGCACATCAGGCGCATGCTGGAAGCCGCCTACACCTGATCGAAACATCTGATCCCCCCTGCCGCCGTCAGATCTCGACTTCATTGCCGATTTCGATCACCCGGCCATGCGGCAGCCGGAAATACTCCGACGTGGAGCCGGCGAGCCGCAACATCACGCGGAACAGCATTCGCCGCCAACGCATCATCGTCGGCGCCGCGGCGGGAACCGCGATCAGGCGCCCGACGACGTAGCTGGTATCCTCCGTCTCATGGCGCCATCCATCCGGCAGATGGCGCAATGCACCGGGCACGTTCGGCTCGTCGAAAAAACCGAAGGTGACCACCGCGCGGCCCATGCCCGGCGCCGCTTCCTCGAACCGCAATCGCTGGTCGGGGCGAACGTATGGGGCGTCGCCGGTTTCGATCGTCAGCAACAGCACGTACTTATGCAGCGCGTGGTAATGCAGCAGCGTTTGCCGTAACGCATGCGGCACGCTGTCCACCTCGCGCGACAGAAAAACCGCGAGACCCGGAACGCGCGGCAGGTCGGCGACGCCCTTCAGGAACTGATCGACCGACAACCGGTCGCGCCCCAAAGCGGCCGCCAGCAGTCGCAAACCCTTCGACCACGTCGAGAAGATCAGCATCATCAGGGCCGCGATCGCCAGCGGCAGCCACGCGCCGTCGGGAATTTTCGTGCTCGACGCGGCGAACAGCGCCAGATCGAAGCTCAGCAGGACAGCGTAGACCGGCACGCCCCAGATCAGCCGCACCCGCCAGATCCGGAACATGACATAGCCGATCATCAACGTGGTCAGTACCATGGTCGAGGTCACCGCGAAGCCATACGCCGCCGCCAGCGCGTTGGACGAGCGGAACGTCAGTTCCAGGCCCAGTACCACCACGCAGATGATCGCGTTGACCGCCGGAGCGAACACCTGCCCCCGCGAATCCGCCGCCGTATGCACGATCTTCAGCCGCGGCAAATAGCGCAGCTGAATCGCCTGGGCGGTCACCGAAAACGCCCCGGTAATCGCCGATTGGCTGGCGATGATGGTCGCCGCGGTCGCCAGCGCCAGCAGCGGCCACAACGCCCATCCGGGCGCCAGCAGATAGAACGTCTGATCGATCGCTTTCGGGTTGGTCAGCACCAGCGCCGCCTGGCCGGCGTAACACAGCAGCAGCGCAGGCAAGACGACGCCCATCCAGGACCAGGAGATCGGGATGCGGCCGAAATGCCCCATGTCCGCGTACAGCGCCTCGGCGCCGGTGATGGTCAGCACGACGGTGCCCAGGGTGAGGAAGGCCCGCAACGGGTCCTCGGCGAGCAGAGCGAAGGCGTAGCGCGGGCTGACGGCCTCGATCACCTCCGGGCGGGACAGAATGTTCAGCAGTCCGAGCCCCCCAATGACGATAAACCAGAGCAGCATCACCGGTCCGAAGAAGCGCCCGACCACGCCGGTGCCACGAGACTGGATCGCGAACAGGCCGAGCGTGATCCCGACCGTCACGGGCAGCACGGCGATGGCGAATTTGGGATCGGCCAGCGTCACGCCCTCCACCGCCGAGAGGATGGAAATCGCCGGCGTGATGACCGCATCGCCGTAGAACAAGGCCGTCGCCATCAGCGCGGCGACCGAGATCGCGGGCAGCACGCCCCCTCCCGGTGCCTTGCGCCGGATCAGGGCCAGCAGAGCGAACGACCCGCCCTCCCCGTCGTTGTCGGCCCGCATCGTGATCAGGACGTATTTGACCGTCACGACGAGGATCAGCGCCCATACGATCAGCGACAGCACGCCCATGACGTGCAGCCGGTCGATCGGCAGCCGGTGCACGCCGATGAAGCTCTCCCGGAACGCATAGAGCGGGCTGGTGCCGATGTCGCCGAACACGACGCCGAGCGCGAGCACCGCGAGCCGCCACGCCGCGATGTCCGGGCCGGACGCCTGGGGTTGCGGTTGGCCGCTCGGAGGTCCGCCTCGCGACGACAAACGGGTCGCGCGGCGGTCCTGCGAGGGTGACGGAACCGGCGAGGGTGACGCGACCGGCGAGGGTGACGGATCCGGCGTCGGCGTCATGGGCATCGCGGTGTCGTGGCACGCACCGAAACCCCGCGCCTGTCAGCGGGATTTAGCCTCGGAAACCACCGTCGCGAATCCATCATCGCGTGTCCCCCTATTGGATGCTCGCCGTCGGCCCCGCCTCGCGACCCCTCTGATCGCGACCCCTGGGACCGCGACCCCTGGGACCGCGACCCCTGGGACCGCGATCCCTGGGACCGCGATCCCTGAAACCGCGACCCCTGGGACGGTTTCCCGGCGCGCGGACCGTCGCGGCCGGACGACCGCCGGAAGCCAACGCCGCCGGTGGTCCATCGTTCCGTCAGCGGAATACGCCAACGCCGCGAGCGATCAGGTGCAATCACGATTTTTCGCCGCGGGCCGGGCGTCGGCGCCATGCCACGGCACCCCGCGCATCAGCGCGCGGACCCGGTCCCGGCCGGGTGGCGCGCAATGCCGCTCGTTCGTCGCTCTGGCGCGCGGCGGCGCGATAGCCAAAGGTTCGTCCGGACCCGAACCGTCCATACCCTGAGCGAAGCAAGACGGGCCAAGCGCGATCGCGCCAATCAGCGTGAGCCTTCGAAGCATGCGAGACGGCGACATAGGGCGTGTCATCGATACGATTCCGTTATGGTCGGTCCCGGGACAGCACGCTGGTGAAACTTGTCCGCCGCGCGCCCGAACCGCGCGAAACTGACGGCATACCCTAAATCGGCGGTTAACCGGTGGCGCCACGGGACGCGGGCTCCTCCGGGGCGCGAAACAGTTGAATACGACAGTCCCTTCAGCGTGAACCGCAGCACGAGCAGACCGGTCGCTCCCGCGAGCAACAGGCTGCCCGACGGTGGTTCCGGGACGCTTTGGTTCGCCGTGCCTCCGCCAGCCTGCCCCTGACCCGCCTGGCCCTCGCCCGACTGGCCTGCGCCCGGCTGGCCCTGGCTCGCCCCAGTCTGACCGGATGAGTCCAGATCGGATGATCGGCTGGAGGCGACAGGCCAGCCAAACCAGCCGCCGGACATCCCCTGCGAAGGCGCGGGCGCGATCAACGCCGGCCGATCAATCCGTGGGGTCGGGTTCAATGGGTGCGGCAGCAACAATCCGCCCCCGGCGACGACAGCGGGGATAACTCGACAGACGAGTTCGATCCAGGCGCGCAGATGCTCGGGTGTCGTGGGCACGGATCGCAGCAGCTTGCCGCCATGATGCACGATCGGCCGGATGACATGGCCCACCGTAGGTCCGACATGGTGCGCCGCGTGCGCCCCGGTCCCATGCGCGACCGGCGCGCTGCCGCGATGAAAAACCGTCCAACAAATGCTAGACATGACCGACACCACGATCTCAGCGATGAATACCAACCGGCCGAAGCCATGACGTATTGTCGGCTCACCGTCATGGCCGGCCTGGCGGCTGGCTCATGGCGTGTCTGGTAAAGAGGCAATCCTTCCGCCGCCTGGTATAAAATAAACGAGCTCTTTCGCTCGCGCGATTCCTACAACCCTGAGTAGATAGTTCATTGATTTAGATCAGACGTTGTGTATCTATAATTATTTTTGTCTTATTTTTAATTCAGAAGGCCAATGGCGGTCCCCATGTGGCCGGTCCCGGCCCGCGGCGGAACGCGCCGAAACGCGGCCACCCAGGGGTAGTCAGGCCCGGCCTGGTGGTCCGACTGTCACGCGGCCTTGCGGAACGTCGGGGGAATGCGCGCTTTCGCCAGTTGCCCGTGCAATTCCTCGGCCGGCAATCCGGCGTGCAGCACCTCGCGCGCGTCCAGCAGCTTCTCCAGATCGATGCCGGTGGTGAAGCCCATGCTCTCCAGCATGAACACCAGATCCTCGGTTACCACGTTGCCCGAGGCGCCCGGCGCATAGGGGCAGCCACCCAGCCCCGCGAGGCACGAGTCGAAGGCGCGGATTCCCTCCTCCAACCCCGCGAGCGCGTTGGCGATGCCCAGGCCGCAGGTGTCGTGCAGATGCAGGCCGTACAGGACCGGGCCGATCTCCTCGCGCACCGCGCGGACGACTTCCCTGACCTGCGCCGGATGCGCGTAGCCGACGGTGTCCGCCAGCATGATCTGATCCACGCCGGCATCGGCGAGCCCTTTGCACAGCGCCACCGTCTGCTTCGTCGTCACCACACCGTCGATCGAGCAGCCGAACGCCGTCGAAGCACCCGCCACGACCGGCACTTTCCGCGGCTGCGCCTTCAGCCAGTCCATCACCTCCCGCATCATCACGATGGACTCGGCCGGGGTGCGATTGAGGTTGGCGCGGCTATGCCCCTCGCTGACGGAGATCGGCATGGCGATCTTGTGCACGCCGCCGTTATAGGCGTTCTGCGCGCCGCGCAGGTTCGGTGCCAGCGCCTGCACGGTCAGCCCAGGCAACAGCGACAGCACGCGCGAGACGATCTCCGGCGTGTCGGCCAGTTGCGGAATGACCCGCGGCGGAACGTAGCTGCCGACCTCGATTTCGCGCACGCCGGCGGCGGCGATCGCGGCGATCCATTTCACCTTGTCATCGGTCGTCATGCGGGTCTTGGCGATCTGCAACCCGTCGCGCGGGCCGACGTCGCATATGGAAACGAATTCGCTCATGGTTCGGGGATCTCCGCTACGAGGATGGCGCCGGTTTCGAATTCGGTGATGAACAGCGTTCGTCCGTCCGGCGCGAGGGCGCAGTTGGTGGTCATCCGGCCGTGGCTGGATTGCACGCGATACAACGGCACGCCGTGCGGATCGACGATCCACACGCAGCCATGGCCGGGATTGGAGATATACAGCCGGTCGTACCGGTCCATCGCCAGCCCGTCCGGTCCGACAAGACCAGGCGGCACGCGGGCGAAACACTGCGCCTTGCCAACGATCGCATCGTTGCGCAACGCGATCCGCCATACCTCGCACGACCGGGTCATCGCGATATACAAATGGGTTTGCGCCGTGTTCAGCACCAGCCCGTTCGGGCTCGGCCCGGTCGAGATCAACCGATCGAGCCGGCCGTCCTTGTGCAGCCGATACACGCGCCCGGTGGGATCCTGCAGCCCGGTCTGGCCCTGATCGGTGAACAGGATCGAACTCGTCGTCGTGCAGGGTCAGGTCGTTGAGGCCTTTGAAGCTCTCGCTGAGCACGGTCTGGATG
This sequence comes from uncultured Alphaproteobacteria bacterium, assembly GCA_963719675.1. Lineage (GTDB taxonomy): Bacteria > Pseudomonadota > Alphaproteobacteria > Acetobacterales > Acetobacteraceae > Rhodopila. The sequence goes on from CAVRDN010000011.1 coordinate 32,665, forward strand.
ACCGCCGACGTGGCGCCGGTCGCGGGATCGATCCGGACCAGTCCATGCCGGTAATCGGCGGCGAGCAACAGCCCGTCCGGTTGCACCTTCAACCCGTTCGGCCAGCCCGGATACTCGGCGATCAGGGTCCAGTTGCCGTCCTCGACACGGAAGATCCGGCCATACGGGATGTCAACGACATGCACGCGGCCTTGGGCGTCGAAGCACGGGCCTTCGAGGAAGCAGTCGGTCGCCACGCCGGCGCGGTTGCCGTCCGCCCACTCGGACCGTTCCAGGCGGCGGAAACGATCCGGCACGCGGGTCAGCACCGGGTGGGAATTTCTTTCGGAGGGGCGAACCACATGGCGGCGGACAGTGCTTCCGGCAGCCGCGGAAGGCAAGTCCGGCAGGCGCGTGAATGAGGTTGGCGCGTGAATGAGGTTGGCGCGAGGGCGCTGCCCTCGGACCCGCCAGGGGCTTTGCCCCCTGGACCCCCCATCCCTCGGGTCAAGCCCGAGGGCAGGCGCCGGGCGAGGCCCTTTGAGATCTGTCCGTTGGTGGTGGGATGAGAGGGGGCCGACCCGACCTGGAAACGCCATGATCGGCCCCCTCTCATCCCACCACCAAAATGAATAGTTCCAAGGGCACCGCCCTTGGCGGGGATCCAATGGGGCAGCGCCCCTTGGTCGGGTCCGGGGCAACGCCCCGGCGCCAGCCTCAAACACGCGACGGCCCTGGCTGGCCGGGCGCGATCGCGGCAAACTCCGGTATGGACCAATCCAGGACCGCCGCCATCATGGAAATTCGCCTCGCAAGCCTGCTGACCGGCGCCACCAACGCGCGCGGCGTCGTCGGGATCATCGATGTGTTCCGCGCGTTCTCGACCGCCGCCGTGGCGCTGGCCAACGGCGCCGCGCGGATCATCATGGTCGGCACGGTCGAGGAAGCGTTGGCGTTGCGAAACAATGGCATCGGCCAGGTCTGCATGGGCAGATCCGGCGGCGACGCCCGGAGGGCTTCGACTTCGCCAACTCCCCGTTCGCCGTTTCGACTGTGGATTTTCGCGGCAAGACCATCATCCAGCGCACCAGCGCCGGCACCCAGGGGATCGCCGCGGCGCGTCAGGCGGAGCGTCTGTATGCCGCCGCCCTCGTCACGGCGACGGCCACGGCGCGTGCCATGCGCGCCGGCCAGCCGGACCGGATCACCATCGTGGCGATGGGCAAGAACGCGCGCGATCGCACCGACGAGGACGAGTTATGCGGTCTGCACCTGCGCAACCTGCTGGAAGGCCGGCCGGGAGATGGCGACGCCGTGCGGCGGATGATCCTCGCCGGCGGCGAGGCGCGGACGGTTCCGCGTCGCGAACCCGCCGCATCTGTATCCGGCGGACCTGGACATCGCCCTCGACATCGATCGGTACGACTTCGCGATCCGGGTGAGCCTGGAGGACGGCCGGCCGGTCGCGCGGATGGAGCGTCCCGGCGGTCAGGCCGCGGCCGTCACGGGCCGATAGTTCGCAACGCGGACGCCGCCCGCCCGCCAGTTGCCACCGCGGCCCGCTCCGTTCAGGTTCGCCGCGTTGATGGGGAGATGAAGGTGACGCAAACCCAGGCGAAGGCGACAGGTCCGCTGGCGGGGATCAAGGTGGTGGATATCACGACCGTGGTGCTCGGCCCGTACGCGTCGCAGGTGCTCGGTGATATGGGCGCCGACGTGATCAAGGTCGAGACCACAGCGGGCGATACCACGCGCTACATCGGGCCGAGCCGCACCAAAGGCATGGGGCTCGTATTTCGCCACGCTGAACCGCAACAAACGCAGCCTCGCCATCGACCTGAAGAAGCCGGCGGCGATGCGCGGCGCTGCTGCGGCTGATCGATGACGCCGACGTCTTCGTGCACAATATGCGCATTGGCGCCGCGACGCGGCTGGGGCTCGATTACGAGTCGTTATCGAAACGAAACCCGCGGCTGGTCTACGCCTGCGCCAGCGGTTTCCGTAAAGGCAGTTCGCTGCAGGAGTTCCCGGCGTACAACGATCTCATCCAGGGGCTGTCCGGCATCGCCTCGCTGAACGCCGGTCCGGACGGCGCGCCGCGCTATTTCCCGATGGTGGTGGTGGACAAGCTGACCGGGGCGAACCTCGCCTCGATGATCGGCATGGCGCTGTTCCATCGCGAACGCACCGGCGAGGGCCAGGAAGTCCACGTGCCGATGCTGGAAACGATCCTGTCGTTCACGCTGGTGGAACATTTCTGGCACGGCATGTTCAACGAACCGGAAAAGGGCGTCGGCTATCCACGCGTGCTGTCGCCGCATCGCCGGCCGTATAAGACGAAGGATGGCTATATCAGCGTGATCGCCGTCAGCAACGCGCAATGGAAAAAGCTGTTCGACGCGATGGGCGTGGGACATCTGATCGACGATCCGCGCTTCAGTTCACGGAAGGCCGCACGGCCAACGTCGATGCGCTGTACGCCACGCTGACCGATGGCATGCGGCATCGCACCACCGACGAGTGGATCGCCGAGTTGCAGCCCGCCGATATTCCGTGCGGCCGGGCCGGCACGCTCGCGGATCTGTTCGACGATCCGTACCTAAGGAGATCGGGTTTTTCGAAGCCGTCGATCACCCGGTCGAGGGTCGCGCGCTGATGACCGCCGTCCCCGCGCGAATTTCGAAGTCGCCGCCGAACACGACGCGGCTGTGGCCCACGCTCGGCGAGCACACCCGCGAGGTGCTGCGCGAAGCCGGTTGCTCGGAGGCGGAGATCGACGACATCCTGTCGTAGCGATGGCGTGAGAAAGCGTCGCGTGTCTCGTGAATGGTCCGGCTCCGGCGCATGCCGGCGCCGCCGGGGGGATCAGTGTTGAACGGTCCCATTTGTCGCGAAGCCCAATAAGCTTTCGTCCTTCAAACAAATCCGGCGATTACCAGGCGCCGATCAGCCCGCCCATGAGCAGCATGGAAATCAACCAATAGGCACCGTTGATGCCGAACAACGCGATCGGCCGGCCCTCATAGACCGTTGTCGAAATCAACGTCGTCGCGACGAAGCCGAGCCACAGAAAGAACAACACGCGGGCACCGGGGATCAGTCCCACCGCGCCGGTGAATTTCAGCACGTTCGCCAAAATCCACGCCAGCACGAAGCCCGACAGAAAATCGGTCACCATGCCGCGGCGCTACGTTGCCGAAACGCCTCCGGCATGACGCCGACCAGCGCGCGCCAGCGCGGCCCGAACACGGGGGGGTGATAACCACACACCACCAACCACGAATTTCACCACAGCCGCGCTCGAAACCACCAACCAGTTGACCTCGAACCCATGCATATTACGCT